>CANFLS010000001.1 GCA_947447955.1 Flavobacteriales bacterium
CGTTGCTACAAAGCTATTTCCTCTTAAACACTGCTTATAACTATTTAAAGATATTACCCTTGTTGCCTGTGGATATACCCTAATCCAAGTGCTTACCGTATCTATACAACTATTGTTTGAGGTTGTTGTGAGTACTACTTTGTATAACCCTGCTGCTGTATATGTTCTACTGCCGTTTGTTGCCGTTGTTGCTGCTGAGCCATCTCCGTAGTTCCAATTATACGTAATTGTTCCTGTTGCTATACTGCTTGTATTGGTAAACGTATACGCATTGCCCGTTAAACACTGGTTCCTAGTGTTTACTGTAAAGCCTGGTGTTGCTTGAGGTGTTACAATTAATGTCTTGCTTATTGTATCTGTACAACCATTGGCAGATGTTATTGTTAAAATTACTTTATACGTACCGGCCGCAGAGTATGAATGACTTGGATTCTTCGCTGTATCTGATACCTGTGTTGTGCCATCTCCCCAATTCCAACTCCATTTTAACGGAGCACCAGGCGCAACAATTGAACTTGTGTTGGTTGCTACAAAGCTATTACCGCGTAAACACTGCTTATAATTATTTAATGCAATTACTCTAGTAGATTGAGGGTATACGCGCACCCATGTGCTTACAGTATCAGTACATGCATAATTTGATGTCGTGGTTAATACTACTTTGTAAACTCCTGCTGCTGTGTATGTTCTACTTCCGTTTGCAGCTGTTGTGGCTGTTGATGCGTCTCCATAATTCCAACTGTAGGTTAATGAGCCTGATGATATCGAACTCGTATTTGTAAATACATAAGCATTGCCCGTTATACACTGATTTCTGGTATTTACAGTAAAACCTGGGGTAGCCTGGGGATACACAACTACATTTTTGCTTAATGTATCCTTGCAACCATTATTTGTTGTTGTTATTAATCTAACCGAATAAGTTCCTAAATTAGAAAACGACTTTGTGGCCGGACTACCATTCGTAGAAGAACCATCAGAATAGGTCCAATTATAAGCGGTAAATGAACCAGTTGCAACAGTAGATGTACTTGTGAATACAAATGAATTATTTCTTAAACATTGATCAGAATCATTTGTAGTAAATTTAATAGTTACATCTGGGAAAATACTCACATTTACAGAAAAAGTATCTGTGCATCCCGATGAATCAACAACCGCCAAATAATAAGTACCTACATTCGATTTTGTTGCCTTTGTAATTACTGGTTTGGCAGCACTCGAAGAAAACCTATTCGGACCATACCATGAATAACCCGATATTTTTTTTGCTGTCGTAGAGAATTTCAATGAGTCACCCCTGCAGAATGGTGATTTTACAACTATATTACCCGAAATACCAGTTGACACTCGAATTGAAGATGTATCCCAACAACCAGAAGAATTCCAAAATTTGACATAATACCGCCCCACATGTTTTTTCAAAGCAGCTTTAATTGCTGGATCATAAATACTACTTGTAAATGAACTTGGGCCTGTCCAATTATATTTAACACCATTTGTAACTGTGACGCTCAATTTAATTGAATCACCCAAACAAACCCTACGAACTGTATCTATAGAAAAAGCAACTTTCTGAAGAGTCACTTTAGTTTTAACTGTATCAGAACAACCCAAAGAATCAAAGGCTATTAATTGATATGTTCCAGTATCTGCATATTTTGATGGTGCTCTATAGGCATTTTGAATATTCGAAGTATAATTCCCAGGACCAGTCCAATAATATCTTATTTTCTTGAGGGATGTATTATTGGCAGAATCCTTTACGTAGAACTTAATAGTGTCCTTTAAACATGCTGGGGAATTAGTTGTAACTTTTAAAAATTTCTTACATTGAAAAAACTTTACTAAAAAACCATCATAAACTGAGTTAAAATTAGTTTGATATGCACTGGGAGTTGAAATATAATTACATACAGTTGATACACAATTGGGTGATTTGGTATAACTACCTAAAAATAAATCATTGTTAGCACCAATTGCTACACCCAACATATCATCAGGAGCCAAAGCACCCCCCTCATTTTGTTTTCCTCCATAATAGGTTCCAAATATTCTTTTACCCGAAGGATGAAATTTCTCTAAATATGCATCAAAACCACCTGTAACATAATTTTGAAATGTATTCCAAGTTCTAATTGCAAATGAATCTATTGGATTTGAAGGATCATTATCAGTTTCTGTAATTCCTGCGCAATATATATAACCAAATGTATCAATTGTTAAATCCCAACCATAATCCTTACCGCTTCCGCCAATATATGTTACCCAAATTGAATCACCTGTAGTTTTATACTTTGCTAAATAAGCATCTGTTGCACCACCCTGATTTATTTGATGTCCTTTATTTGTAGAAATATTTTTAGTTGATTCAGTAGTACCAAAACAATAAATATTGCTACCAGTATCCGTTTCAATACTATTAAACAAATCTTGATCTACATCACCACTGTATCTCGACCAAATTAATGCTCCAACATTGGAAAATTGGCCAACAAAACCATCGGAACTTCCGCCTCTAAAATCCTTTTTACCAGAAATTGAAACATTTGCATAAATTTTATCCTTACTTGTCGATAACGAATTAGTACTTGATTCTGTATAACCACAATAATTTAGCTTATTCTGTTTTTTATCATAGGATACACCCATAACAACATCCTTACTCGTTCCTCCAAAAAAACTTCCCCATAAAAAAAAACCAGTTGAATCAAATTTACCCAACCATCCTTCGTCATCATTTGTGGTTCTTGACGGTTTCCAAACACCTGAAGATACAATACTAGCATTATTACTTCCTGTACTTCCACCGAAATAAATATTATAATTCTGATCTATGTCTACACCATAAATATAATCATTTTGTGTGCCACCAAAATATGTACTCCATTTTAATTTACCAGTATCACTAAATTTAGCAATAAAACCATCATTATTTCCTGCATTAGAACTTTGTTTACATCCTGTACTTACAGGGAAATTAGTTGACAAAGTCCAACCAACCACAACTATTGATTTACGATTGTCAATAACAAGTTTGGTAATAGACTCATTATTATTTCCACCGTAATATGTTGTCCAACAGCGTTTACCAGCCCTAGTAAACTTAGACAACATAACATCACTATTATTTGCACCTGCAATTCCAGTAGCATGAGTTGACTGATATGCTCCAGTAGTTGCAATTGAGGATGTAGAAAAAGTCTCTCCTCCAAAATAAATATTTCCGGATTTATCTGTTGCTATTGAATGAATCCTATCGTCGAGAATTCCACCATAATAAGTACCCCATGCCCTATTTGGAACTGGGACCGGATCCAAAACAATTGGAAATTCAACATTTTCCGATTTTAATTCAAAGCCAAAAATATCATTACCAAAATATTTCCATTCAATCTTAATCTTTTTCATGAATCGATTCGACCATGAAAACGGAATAGTTTCTTTTATTATACCCTCAGATGTTTCAATAAATAATGTATCATGAAAAATATAATGTTTGTTTGCCCCTTTTATTTCAAACCTGATTTTATCAAAAGCAGACTGATTTTGAATTATAAAATTATATTTAAAAAACTCATTTTTCGATTTATTACCTGACTCAAAATCAATGTCTACACCAGGCCAAATATCTAAATAACTGACACCCTTGTAACTTTGAGCGTTGAGTTCACTTTTACTTGTAATGTATCTATATAAACCTCTTGTTTCTAACGAATTAACCTTTTTTATTAAATGTCCATCATAAATAAAATTAAAATCAATTCGATGGAAATGACTTTTTGTCTTAATAATTTCTGTCGAATTCTGGGATTCATTTAATTTTTGATCCTTGATTAATTCATAAGAAAAACCATTATTGCGCAACTGAACTTGAAAGTCATTTTTACGAGCTAAATACTTAACATCTGAATTGGGTTTATTATTCTGATCTAATATTTGACCAACATTTTCAACAAATGAAATTTCCTCTGAAAACTGAGCAAATAAATTATTAGTTGCAACCAAAAAGATGATTCCAATCAATAAATTTTTAATGCAGATTCTCAAGTTAATCAAAGCTTTTTATAGATTTTGTCTAAAATCACGCAATTTCGCAATTTTAAGATGTCAAATATAGTAGAATTAACTCTATAATTCAAGTTGTTCACACATTGTGCACAAATTAAACAGTTATAAACAACAATATATTAATACTTTAATCTAATATTATCAAATTTTATCATTTCAAAAAAGATCATTAACCAAACAACTATACAAGGAAAAACTTTCAATTGGGCAGTATCAACAATCCAAATTCGCAAATATTTAGGATATAGGTCTGAAGGACCCAATTCTGTAAAGAAGAACAATAGAAACAAAGCAATGAAATGAAAGATTGACAATTTATCTTTCAATGCTAAATAAGCCATTATTGCTCCAACAGCAATGATATAAGTGGCAGACTCTGCCATGTGATTAAATATTACTACCCAAATCATCCAAGAGAAACCATAAATTATTCTATTTTTCCTTAAATAATCACTTTGGAAAAACAACGGAATGAGCTGTATAATTAATCCTATTAATAATATGATATTTTTACCAATATTCAAGTTAAACCAAGTATTTAACCAAGCCATTACAGAATACTTTACAAATGTATTTCCATCATTTTTTAACAAATCAAAATAATTGAAATATTGCTGACGCAATGTATCAAATGATGTGACAATTAATGGCAGTCCAAACAAAATCAGCAACACAACAAAAGCTTGTAAAATTGCCTTTTTTAATTGATTTGGGTATAACAGAAAAACAGCAAATAAAGCTATCCCAAATATTTTAATGAATCCTGTAATACAAATAAAAACAACCGCTTTTAATGTGTTCTCTCGCTGAATTGCAGCCAAGCTTAATAACATCAATCCCAATATCAAGCCATTGCTTTGGCTATTGAGAACGGAGGTAAGCATTTCTGGAATTAAAAGCAAAAGCCATATAGGTTTGGTTTTTTTATTCAAACCCAAAAGTTGAGAAAAGCCCAAAATTGGCAAAGCAACATTTAACAAATTCCAGATGAACAAACCAAGAGCATTGGGCAATAACGTAAACAATCCAAAAAACAAGGCAAATGAAGGCGTATACTTGAATAAATCGTACTGTTCGTTAGAATATGTTGAATATAAATTTAATTGGCTTAATAAGTGAAAAAATGAGTTTTTAAAAATTATATAATTATTGTATTGGGTAACGCCACAATGAACACCATCTATGGTTGAAGTTGGTAAAAAATAATTTCTTAATGTAGCATAAATCACAACAAGTAAAAATAACAAAGGCAAAAACCACTGTTGATTTTGAAAGAAGAAATTTTTTATTTTCATAGATACAAAAAAGGGGCTTGCGCCCCTTTTTATTATTTAAATAGAATTTATTTTACTCGTCTTCCGTTTTGGAAGGTTACCACAAACGCATCAGGATAACCTAATCCACGAATTTTCGTTTTTTGTCTTTGTGCTTCATCTTCTGTTGCAAATCCGGAACCGGTTGCATACTTGTAATATCCACCATCTCTGTATTCAAATGCATTTGATATACCTTTATCTTCTAAAGATTGCAAACTCACTCTATTCTTAGACATTAAGAACTGTACACGATATTCAACTTTAGAAGATCCAGAAACCTTAGTGCTCGGTTCGTTGTAATCAACTACAACAGGTTCATCATTTAAGATTGGATCCGCTTTTTTAACTTTCACAGAAGGTTTAGAAGCAGGACTTTCGTATTTTGATTTTTGCTTATTGTTACTCAAACAAACAGGTGCTTCGATTTTATCAAGAATACCATCTTCGTCACTATCGGTATCAATGTAATCTGGCTTACCATCATTATCAGAATCTTTCTTACCTTCAACATTATCCGGAATGTCATCGTTGTCAGAATCTAAATCAATAAAGTTAGGCTTCCCATCACGATCAGTATCTTTATTTCCTTCTTCTCTATCTGTTATTCCATCATTATCTGAATCTAAGTCTAAGAAGTTAGGAGTTCCGTCATTATCAAAATCATTGTCTTTTTCAACTCTATCTAAAATTCCATCATCATCAGAATCTAAGTCAACAAAATTGCCTTTGTTGTCACCATCTTCATCTTCAGCACCTTCAGATTCATCTGGAATTCCATCATTATCTGAATCTAAATCAACTAAGTTAATTTTGCCATCTTTATCAAAATCAACAGATTTTTCAATTGCATCAGGAATACCATCATTATCAGAATCTTTGTCAATAAAGTTTGGCAAATTATCATGGTCTGGATCACCTTTTCCTTCAGCAGCATCAGGAATACCATCATTATCAGAATCTTTATCTAAATAATCAGGAATACCATCACCATCTGCATCGCCGCATTTAATTGGCCCAGTTGATAAATCTTCTGTAACTTCAACTTGCTTTGGTTTTTTTGTTTTGGTTTTAGTTTTTACTTCTGTATTTGCAGCAATATCATTGGTAATCATTGCAGAATCAACAGCAGGAATAATTGGATCCTCTTCAACTTGAATTTGACCACATGGAATAATACCACTAACCAAATATTCAGTTCTTCTATTTACTTTGTGCTCCTCATCTCTGCAGTTTACACCATTTTTACAACGATTTTTAATTTTTGTTTCACCATATCCCTCAAAACTCATGCGCTTCTTAGAAATACCTCTTGAAACTAAATAATCATAAACTGCTTTGGCACGATTCTTAGACAACTCTAAATTTAATGCATCACTACCTTTAGAATCTGTGTGTGAACCGAGTGCAATTTTCAAACCACTGTTATCTTTCAACACAATAGCCACACGGTCTAATTCTTTTTCACTATCATCATTTAATGCAAATAGATTAGATCCGTAATAAATTGGTTTCACATCAAAAAGAGTTCCCAAATCATCACCCATTTTATATTTTTCAACTATTAAGGTCACTAACTTTTGACCTTTATTCGTTAAAGAATATTTTTCTGCAACGGCATATCTATAACCACAAGGATGAGAAGCAACTTGAACTTTTACATCTTTTGAAATTCCTTCATAAGTATAATTTCCTTCAGCATCAGTTACAGCCTGTATAGCCTTTTCGTTGTCATTCAAATTATCCAAAGCTACAGTAGCATTTGCCACAGGCAGTTTTGTATCCTTATCTATTACTTTTACAACAACATCATTTGAAGTAGGCGTTGCATTTGAATCTTTTTCTTGAGTCCATTTAAAGTAATATAAATTATCATTGTATCCAGTTGCCAAAGAACCATTTGAAGATCTATTAGAAGACATGGTACCCCAGTTTTCATGGAAGCTAGCTGCGAAATCATCTAAATTAGAGTTTACTGGTTTACCAAGATTGATTGCAGAACCTGAACTATTATCAACTGTAAATACATCTAATCCGCCAAAGCCCAAATGTCCCTCAGAAGAAAAGTACAAATCTCCAGAATCAGAAAATCTTGGAAAATTATCTCTTAAAGCGGTATTGATTTTAGGACCTAAATTTTTAATTTCACCAAGTTTTAATCCATTTTGATCATTTTGCAAAATAGGAGCTTCATACAAATCTGATTTACCATAACCACCTGGCATGTCAGATACAAAAACAACTTTAGATCCATCTGGCGAAATTATTAAATCAGCCACAGAGAAATCTAAATTATTTAATGGAAAAGCTGTTTCTTTCCATTTTTTAGTGAAAATATTTTGTTGAATTGCAAAAATTTGCAATACCTTTTCCTTTTTGGTATTGGCCGTTTTTGCATTTCTTGTAATATAAATCATTCTATTTTTAGCGTCATAAAAACTTACATGTTGATTTAACGCTTTTGCATTGCTGGAGAGTTCCTCTGGCTGAGAAATACTACTATCAGAAAATTTCGCCTTAAAAACATTGTAATAAGGTTGCTCAAACCAAGCAGACAATACTTTTCTCAATCCTTTTTCAGTGTGAGATGTGTAATAACAATTTCCATTGTTATCTGAAACAACACCGTATTCTCCTAAAGCAGAAGCATTAGGAAATGGTTTGATTGTATACTTTGAGTTAAAATCATAATCAGCCCAATAGTCACTTCGCTTTTCTTTATTTTCAGCGTAAAAATCGGCAGTTAAATCATCAAAAAGTGGTTTATCTTGAAACTCAGGTGTTGATTTCACTAATAAAATTAAACTATCTGATAACCCATATAATTCCATTTTACGTGCCACCAAAGCATAATTCAGTTTATCAACTGCATCGGCTTGAGAAGGATATTTATCTAACAACTCAGCATAGGCATCGAATGCCTTATCCGTTAGCTCAGATTGAGCAAAAGAGAAAGCCAAAGCCCGTTGAGCCAAATAATCATTCTTCTTCGATGTTGTTTTATTGCTATTCTCTTTAATTATTTGATGATAACGCTGTTGATCTAATTTTTTAACTTCTTTTTGTTGTGCGTTAGCAACAGAAAAAGAAATTAAAACAACAAGTATTAAAACAAATCTTTTTAGATTTTTATTTATTATTTTCATGAATCTTATTTTTAAATTATTAGAAATATCTAGGAACCCTTACTCTGTTATTGGCAACATATGGAATCATGTATTGCAATCCAAATTCATGTGAACCTTGTATATAGGTATTTAATGGTTTTAATTTACTGTCATATGAATAAACCAAAGTAAATGAAGGACTTACAGCAGCAGTTGCCATAATTCCAATATCACCTTCCGTTCTGTAAAAAGCACCAATTGAATAATTGTCTTTGTAAATAGCATGTAAGTTTAAATCAACTTGAACTGGAATTCCAGATCCAACTTTTACTTGGGTGGTTGGTTTCAACTTAATATCATCATTTACATCAATTACATAGCCTGCAGAGAAATTAAATTGTGTTTTGGCCGCATATTCAATGTTTATATTGTTTACAGTATTTTGAGGGACAAAAACCATTCTCGGTGCAGACAATCCAACAAAGAACTTCTCAGAATATAAGTAAGCACCAAAACCTATCATTGGAGCGTTAAAATTATAATCGTTGTTTTTAAACGCATTGTCGTTTCCAACATTCTGAAGTTTAGACAAACTAAAGTTATAATTATACAAACCACCTCTTAAACCAACGGCCAATCTTAAATCTTTAGTAATTTTCTTATTGTAAGCAATTGACGCAGCAATTTGCGTTTCTGAAATTGGACTCGCAACTGCAAATTTACCAATAGTACCAGTTTGAATGTTTATTCCCCCAGCAAAATCACCAATTAATGGAGCATGAACACCAAGATTATAATAAGTTGGTGCACCAGGAAAATCAACCCATTGCTTTCTAACTAAAGAATTTGCAACTAATGTACGTTTTGAACCGGCGTATGCAGGATTCAATGCAAATGAATTATAATCATAATGCGAATACATTTGTTCTTGTTGTGCATTTAGTTTATTGTTCGAAAACAATAACATACAAAGGCTTAACAAGAAAGTATATTTTATCATTTTTTTCATTATCGTTTTAATTATTAAGGTTTGATGTAAATATTACCTGAAATTGGTTGTCTGTTTTGACCATTAAATTTGAATACATAGAAATAAATTCCTTCTGGCAATTGATTGGTTCCAAAGCTCGGATTTGACCCTTTGTTTGTGCCATCCCAGTTATTCTTATATCCTTGACCTGATTCGTAAACAATCTGACCATTTCTATTGATTATTGTAATTTCGGCAGATGGGAACACTTTCAATCCTTTGATGTAAAGAACATCATTGTCAGCATCACCATTTGGCGAGAATCCTTCTGGAATTGTAACTTCAGCTATGATATAGTTAGGAACTAATTCATTAATATCCAATATTTCATCATTATCTGAATCTGTATCAATATAATTCGCTTTACCATCTCCATCTGTATCAATATTTCCTTCAATACTGTCTAGAATAGAATCTCCATCAGAATCTAAATCCTGATAATCTGGTGTACCATCACCATCTGTGTCTACCGGATTATTTTTATCAGATCCTACTTCTATTGAATCATTAATTCCATCTCCATCAGAATCAATTTCACGGAAATCATAAATACCATCTCCATCAGTATCTGTTGGGCTGTTTCCATTAGAACCTGCTTCAACAGCATCAGGAATTGTATCACCATCAGAATCTAGATCAATATAATCTGGTTTACCATTACCATCTGTATCAACAGGTGTGTTAGGTGTAGCTCCCGCTTCAAGTGAATCTGGAATTTTATCTCCATCAGAATCTAAATCTAAATAGTTTGCTTTGCCATCACCGTCTGTATCAACTGGTGTTCCAGGAGTAGTACCTGCTTCAACTGCATCAGGAATTTTATCGCCATCAGAATCTAAATCTAAATAGTTAGAAATTCCATCACCATCAGTGTCGGCCATTAGTTCAATTGCATCTGGAATTTTATCACCATCAGAATCTGTATCTCTCCAGTCACCTGTTAAATCAGAATCGCTATCTACAGGTTTAACATCAAATGCATCACCCCAAACGCCAGAACCATCTGCAAATTCAACAATACCATCACCATCTAAATCAATGCCGTCTATAATTCCATCATTATTTGAATCCGTATATTTTTGTTTGCTTTCATAAGCATCAAACATACCATCATCATCTGCATCTAAATCCAAATAATCTGGCTTGCCTGTTCCGTCTTGGTTGTTAGGAGTAGATACGAAATAGGTCAGATCATCTTTTACGCCATCATTATTTGCATCTGTAACATCTGCTTCAATTACATCATTGATACCATCATTATCAGCATCTAAATCAACATAATTTGAACGGGTGTCACCATCGAAATCAACCAATGTTTTTAATCCTTCATTTTCAACAACATCTAGAATACCATCGTTATCAGAATCAACATCCGCATAATCCAAGATACCGTCTTTGTCAGTATCATAATTTTTCTCCAAATAATCTGGAATACTGTCATTATCACTATCACCAATGATTACGGTAACATTTACTGATTTTTTAACTGTATTGCCTGATTTGTCTGTTATGGTAATTAAAACTGAATTCACTCCCACATCTGCAAGTGTAAAAACATTCTTGCTTAATACAATTGTATCAACTGAACAGTTATCAGAACTTGTTAATACAACCATTGATTGCTTTAAATATGCATTTGATGAAGTATCAATTGAAATTATGGTATTTTGAACGGTGATAATTGGAGAAATGGTATCCAATACATTTACCGTTGCTTTTTTGGTTTTAATATTTCCATTAATATCAACAACTGATAATATTACTGTATCAATTCCAACATCAGAACAATTAAAGGTGTATTTATTCAAATACATGGTATCTATACCACAATTATCAAATGATGCATTATCAATGTCAGAAGTTTTAATTGTTACACTACCAGCATTATCTAAAAATGCGTTAATATTATTTACATTTACTGTAGGTAATATTCCGTCGTTGTGAATCAAATTCACTTTAACTGAATCTAAACAGAAATTAGAATCTTGCGTTAATACATTATATATTTTATCAGGCAAATTGGTAATTGGACTTGTTGATAAAACATAATCTACAAAGTAGATATAAGGCTTAACACCACCATATGCATTAAATGTTAAGGTTCCATCTCCATTACAAACTGCAACGGTTGCAATATTCAACTGCAATTTTGCTGGTTCGAAAATTGTGATAGTATCTAGTAACTGACAATTATTGTCGTCTAAAACTGTATAAATATAATCACCTGCTTTTAATTTGGTTACGTCTTCAGTTGATTTATTGAATCCGCTTGGCCCATCCCAATTATAAATATAGCTACCGGTTACAGTACCACCTGAAACAGTAACATCAATTGATCCTTCATTGCTACCATTGCACAACACATTAGAAGAATCATAGGTTAGTATCATTTTAGTTGGCTCCGTTACCACTTTGGTAATTGAATCGGAACAACCATTGTTATCTGTTAATATTAGTTTGTAGTTTCCTGCACCAATTCCAGTAAGATCTTTATCTACTGTATTTTTGTAAGAACCCGGTCCTTTCCAATTATAATTGTATGAAGGTGTACCACCAGAAATAGTCAAAGCAATCGAACCAGATTTATCTGCATTACATTTTAAATTATTAGCAGTTGCTGAAAGAGCTATTTTATTTGGTTCTGTAACTTTAACTTTTAATGTCTTAGTACAATTTAAATTATCTTTCACAGTAACTGTATAATCACCAGCAATTAAACCAGAAATATTTTTACTTGTTGCCGTGAAAGTACCCGGGCCAACCCATGAATAAGTATGTGCACCAGTACCACCAGAATCTTTCAAAAAGATTTTAGCATCGGATAATCCATTACATGATACTTGAATAGTTGAATCTTTTATCCAAATTGCAGAAGGTTCAGATATTTTAATTGTTTTATTTTTGGTACAAGAATTATTATCCGTTACTGTTACAACATAGGTACCGACTATTAAACCTGAAATATTTTTGCTTGTAGCTGTAAATGTTCCCGGGCCTGTCCATGAATATGTATAGACGGGTGATACAATAGGACTTCCACCAGTTAAGGTTAATTTGATATCACCATTGTTACCACCGTTACAAGAAACATTGGTGTTTACGTTTGAAATGGCTATTGTGTCAGGATTTTGAATTGTAGCACTTCCAGATTTTGTGCAACCTTTTGAATCGGTAACCACATAATTATATGTACCTGCTGGTAAATTAATCATGGTATCTTTTGTTCCAGTTCTCCATGAAACACTTCCTGTACCTGTCCAAGCATAAGTATAACCTGTTGTTCCTCCCGAAACTGTTAAACCAGTTTTACCATCTTTTAAGCCATTACAAGTAATGTTTGTAGTTGACAACACTACGCTTATTGCGGTTGGTTCTGTAATTGTATAAGATTTAGAAGAAGTACAACCATAGGCATCTGTTATGGTTACAGTATAGGTACCAGCAACTAAGTTTGTTTGATTTTGACTTGTTGAAGCATTACTCCAAGAATATGTATATGGTGTAGTTCCACCTGATGGAGTTAAATTAATTGAACCATCAGCTGAGCTTTTACATTTTGCATTCGTGGTAACGGCAGTGGCATCTAAAATTGCTGCAGGTTCTGCAATTGTAAAGGTTGATGATTTTGTACAACCGTTAGCATCTGTTACGGTTACTGTATAGCTACCGGCTACTAATGCTGTGATATTTTTAGTTGTTGATGTATAAGAACTTGGGCCGGTCCATGAATATGTATAACCAGAACCAACAGTACCGCCGCTTACAGTTAATGAAATTGCACCAGTATTTCCACCTTTACATGCAACATCAGTTTTTGATGAAGAAATAGAAATTGCCGTTGGTTCTACTATAGTAGCACTTCCAGATTTTGTACAATTATTTACATCAGTAACCACATAATTATAAGTGCCTGCAGCCAATCCAGTTAAGCTCGCTGATGTTGATGAATAAGAACTTGGACCTGTCCATGAATACGTATATGGAGATGTACCACCAGATGAGGTTAAACTTGCTTTACCATTTATTAATGTATTACATGTAATATTTGTAGTTGACAAAACTTCTGATAATGCCGCAGCAGGTTCTGAGATTGTTACTGAAGAAGTAGTTGTACAGCCATTATTATCTGTTACTGTGCAAGAATAATTATTCGCAACTAATCCAGAAATACTTTGAGTTGTTGCGGAAAATGATGGACCCGTCCAAGAATATGTATAAGGGGTTGTACCTCCACTAACAATGATTTGTGCTGTTCCATCGCTTCCATTCTTACATTTAACATTTGTTTTATTGCCAGATCCAATTGAACTTGCTAAAGAAACAATTGAAGCATTTTTAGTAACTGGTGAGCCTGAATTATCAATTACTGCAATTGTATAATCACCTGGGGTTAAACCGGTAAATGTATACGAACTATTAGAAATAGCACTAGTAGAAGTAATCAATGTAGAAGTTCCTATACCTAAATATAATTTATAAGTATAATTTGGTGTTCCAGTAGTAATGGTAACTTGTATTGATCCATTGGTTGTAGGAACACAAGATGGGTTAATTGTAGTGAGACTAAAAGTTGCCTGCCCCCATGCAAAGCCTTGCAATCCTAAGAGGAATAGCAACAGCCAAGCCCCTTTCTTTGTTTTTGCCAATTTCAATAATTGACTTATTTTGTACATTAATTTCATATTCTGATATTAAATTATTTAATGGTTTGTTTATTAGTTATTCACAATGAATTCACAACGAAGGTAATAATTCTTTCTATG
Source organism: Flavobacteriales bacterium (assembly GCA_947447955.1). GTDB lineage: Bacteria > Bacteroidota > Bacteroidia > NS11-12g > UBA955 > VMCP01. The sequence goes on from CANFLS010000001.1 coordinate 14,285, forward strand.
CTTTAGAAACATTTTTATACATCGTACTGAATTTTAGACAATCAAATCTGAAATTTCCCCTAAAAAAATAAAAAATATTCATCTCTAAAATTTGCGTTTTATTCAACTTCTTCGTTCACTACAATAATCATACCTAATTGGTTTTATGATTTAAATCTTTAACCTAATCGAAATTAAAGCAATTCTGAAACTACACAAATTCTTAAATTTTTAAAATAGACTTTCTAAATTAACGTGCAAGTTAAACAAGTGCAAATTGCGAACATCTTTTAGAAAATAATCATAAATCTATAATTTTAGTAATCATAGTGAAAAAGAAGACAAACTTGATCTTATATCATTTATCGATTAATATGGTAGTTTCAAGTTGTTAACGCAAAAATGAAAAACCAACAAATTCCAACTACAATTACATTACTCAATACATTTACCATATCATTTGTAACAAAACGATAACCTCCAATAAATTCAACACTTTCAATATCTGTGATTTGTCCATCACGTTTATATTTCGCTTGAAACAGCAATCCAATTATACTGTCTATAATTGATCCTAAAAATCCAGCAAAAACAATAATCCAAAAATAATCTATCCTGAAAACGCCAATCATTATTGCTCCCAAAAATGCTCCCAAAAACCCAAACCACGATACACCCCCAGAAACACCCCTTGGCAAAGATCTAAAATTTAAAATACCAAAAGTTTTCTTTCCGAATCTCATACCAATTTCACTACTCAATGTATCAGCAGATGCAACAGAAATTGAAACCAACATGAGCACTTCCAAATACCAAACTTTATAAATCAAATACAAAACAGACAAAACGAGAGTTACACCCCCATTTGCCAAAACTTGAAAAGCATCTCTTGGTTTGGAATGTTTTTTATCAGATTCTACATTTTTATTCAATTTGCCTGCAAGTGTCCCTAGGATAAAAAAAGCAATAATTGGAAACAAACTCCAATTTGCTAAGAATAAAAACAAAGCAATTATACCAGCGAATACTATCCCAGAAATTGACAACCATTTCATTCTCAATAAGAAATACCCAATTATTAAAAATAAAATCAAGTAGAACCAAAAAGCCATATCGTTAAAATCAATAACTGGCCTTAATACATCCCGTTCAATAAAAATCTTCAATAATAAAAAAGAAACGAGTGGCATAAAAAAATTATCATTCCCCTTACTTCCAAGAATTTCTGTTACAGTTATAATAAATGAAATAATAAAAAATGCCAGCAACAAAACACCGTCACGATTATATGTAAAGTGCAAATAACAAATTAGATAAACAAAAACGAATCCAACCAACGAACCGAAAACCGTTTTTCTATCCGAACCCCACTGAATCGTATTCCTTTCCTTTATTTTTTGGAGTGTTGAATTCGAAGATGATTCCAAATAACGCTCAAACATCCTTCCAAAAAGTGCTGAAAAACCATCGGCCAATGCCAATATCAAAACAGATTGAAAAATATAAAATTTCTCAAACGGAAATATGAGCAAAAGTAAAATAACCGCGGGCAAGAAATAAACTATTCCCCAGCTCCGACGTCCCTCCGAATAAAAAAAACCTTTTAGAACAGCAACTATTAGCAATATTTCTATAAATGCCAATAGCCCAACAAACTGTAAATAATTATTATTGTGTACAGAAAGAATAGAAATTGCCAAAATACCGATGCAAATAATATGCAAGGTCTTTCTAGAGTAAAACACATGTTTGGGTTGAATTTTTGCCCAAATAAAGCAAATTGCAATGCATAGAACTGATAAACCTAAATAAAGCAAATATGTATTTGAGAGATATTCCATGATTTAACCACAAAAATGAACCATATTTGTTAAACAATTCAATTCCTTTTGAAAAATTTAAAAATACTTTGGAAATTTAGCCGACCACACACTATCATCGGTACAATTGTAAGTGTTACATCACTATTTATCATTTCAAACCAAATTCAAGGTTTAAATTATTTTAACCATTGGGAAACACTGATCATCACATTGATAAGTTGCTTAGGTTGTAATTTATACATTACAGGGTTAAACCAAATTTACGATGTTGAATTGGATAAAATAAACAAACCCAATTTACCTATTGCAAGCGGCGAATTATCATCGGCCGATGCTAAAAAAATTGCAATTGTAAGTTTATCCATTGCACTCTTCTTCTCATTTATTCAAAATTTTTATTTTGGGGGACTTATTACAAGCATTGCCATTATCGGAAGTTTGTATTCCATTCCACCGGTTCGACTAAAAAAATACCATTTTTGGGCGGCAACTGCCATTTCAATTGTTAGGGGACCCCTAGTCAATTTGGGAATCTATATCCATTTTTACTATACGTCACATGGATTGCCCATTACCTTTAACTCGGAGATAATCTTACTCACTTTTATCATCACAGCCTTTAGCATTGGCATTGCCTGGTTTAAGGATATACCCGACCATGAAGGAGACAAATTATTCAATATAAGAACATTATCTGTAAAACTAAGCAAAAAGAAAACCCTTCATTTGGGATTAATTATGGTTTCAGCTGCCTATTTAATTTCAATTGTTTATGCTTTTTACCCAGAATTAGTTGGATTAAATTTAAGTCCAGACCCTAGAAATATTCCAAGTAAAAAAATTGCATTCGGAATCTTTCAATCAATCTGCTTGATTATCATTTGTTTTACAGGAATCAAATTAAATACGGACGATCAAACTTCAGTAAAAAGATTTTATATGTTGTACTGGGTTATGTTCTTTTTAGAGTACCTAGGATTTGTAATTATGTATTAACATTTATCAACATTGATAGAAATATCGGAAGAGACGTCTAACTTTGCCTAATTTTTGCAACATGCCAAAAGATAACTCTATAAAACACGTTCTCATAATTGGCAGTGGTCCAATTATTATTGGCCAAGCCTGTGAATTTGATTATGCCGGCTCACAAGCGGCCCGAAGCCTAAGAGAAGAAGGCATAACTGTCTCACTAATTAACAGCAATCCTGCAACCATTATGACTGATAAAATAAACGCAGACCACGTTTATTTGTTGCCATTAACGGTTCAAAGCATTGAACAAATTCTTCAGGAACAAAATATTGATGCTGTACTTCCTACTATGGGAGGGCAAACAGCATTAAATCTTGCAAAGGAAGCAGAGGAAATTGGCCTTTGGGAGAAATACAATTGCCGCATTATTGGGGTAAATATTGCAGCTATTGACAACATGGAAGATCGCGAGAAATTCCGTAAGTTAATGGTTGAATTGGGTGTTGGAGTAGCTCCTAGCCAAGTTGCCAATAGTTATTTAGAAGGAAAAGAAATTGCACAAAGAATTGGTTTCCCTTTGGTAATTAGACCAAGTTACACCTTAGGTGGAACTGGTGGAAGTTTCGTTCATAAAAAAGAAGAATTCGATCGTGCCTTACAAAGAGGATTAGAAGCGAGTCCTGTTCACGAAGTTTTGGTTGAAAAAGCAGTTCTTGGATGGAAAGAATACGAATTAGAGTTATTGCGTGATTCAAAAGACGACATTGCAATTATTTGTACCATTGAGAATTTTGACCCAATGGGAATTCATACTGGCGATAGCATAACAGTAGCACCAGCAATGACATTGAGCGATACAACTTTCCAAAAAATGCGCGACATGTCATTCAAAATGATGCGTTCAATGGGTGTATTTGCTGGAGGTTGCAACGTTCAATTCTCTGTAAATCCTGAAAACGAAGATATCATCGCAATCGAAATCAATCCTAGGGTAAGTAGAAGTTCTGCCTTGGCTTCAAAAGCAACAGGTTACCCTATTGCAAAAATTGCTGCCAAATTAGCAATAGGTTATTACTTAGACGAATTAAAAAATCCAGTTACAAAAACAACAAGTGCCTTTTTTGAACCTGCAATTGACTATGTAATTGTAAAAATTCCTCGTTGGAACTTCGACAAATTCCATGGATCAGACAAAACGCTTGGATTGCAAATGAAGAGTGTAGGTGAGGTTATGGCAATTGGTCGTAGCTTTCAAGAAGCACTCCAAAAAGCATGTCAAAGTTTAGAAATTGGCCGTCACGGTTTGGGTGCAGATGGAAAAGGAAGTAGAAATTTAGAAGAACTCATTGATGGATTAGAACACGCAAGTTGGAATAGAATTTTCCAAATTAAAGATGCGCTATCATTGGGAGTTCCTATTTCATCTGTTCAAAAAATCACAAGAATTGACAGGTGGTTTCTTGAGCAAATAGCTGATTTGGTAAAAACAGATACAGAAATTAGAAGGTTTAACCTTGACAATATCCCTCAATTGATTCTAAAATCGGCTAAGGAAAAAGGTTATTCAGACGAACAAATTGCTTGGTTAATGGGTGGCAACACTACGGCTGATGAAGTATATGAAAAACGCAAAGCTTTAGGAATCAAAAGAGTATACAAAATGGTAGATACTTGTAGCGCGGAATTCCCGAGTCCTACAAACTATTTTTACTCAACATTTGAAGCTGAAAACGAAAGTGTATTTTCCGACAAAAAGAAAGTTTTTGTTTTGGGAAGTGGACCAAATAGAATTGGTCAAGGCATTGAATTTGATTATAGTTGCGTACATGGAATTTTGGCAGCCAGAGAATCTGGTTACGAAGCAATCATGATTAACTGTAATCCTGAAACAGTGAGTACGGATTTCGATATGGCCGACAAACTATACTTTGAACCTGTTTATTGGGAGCATTTGTGGGAACTCATTGAAAACGAGAAACCAGAAGGTGTGGTTGTTCAATTAGGTGGCCAAACAGCCTTAAAATTGGCAGAAAAACTACACGAAAGAGGAATCAAAATAATTGGTACCTCATACGACAGCATGGATATTGCCGAAGATAGAGGTCGTTTTAGTGATTTATTGGCTGAATTAAGCATCCCATATCCAAAATATGGCGTTGCATTAGACGCTGAAGAAGCCATTGTAATTGCTAATAAAGTTGGATATCCTGTACTTGTTAGACCTAGTTATGTTTTAGGCGGACAGGGAATGGTTATTGTAATCAATGATGAAGATTTAGAAAAGGCAGTTGTTAAACTTTTAGGTGATTTACCAGGAAACAGGGTTTTAATTGACCATTTCTTAGATAGGGCAGAAGAAGCGGAGTCAGATTGTATTTGCGATGGTGAAAATGTTCATATCATTGGAATGATGGAACACATTGAACCTGCAGGAATTCATAGTGGTGACAGCAGCGCGGTTTTACCTCCGTTCAATTTGAGCGAAAATGTGCTAAACCAAATGACAGAGTACACCGAAAAAATTGCAAAATCTTTGAACGTAGTGGGTTTATTAAACATTCAATTTGCCATCAAAGAAGAAAAGGTATATGTGATTGAAGCAAATCCTAGGGCTTCTAGAACGGTTCCATTCATTTGCAAGGCTTACGACGTTCCATATGTAAACATGGCAATGAAAGTAATGTTGGGTGTAAACAAAGTAACCGATTTCAAAATATCGGAAAGACCAGCGGGTTGGGCAATTAAACAACCGGTATTTAGCTTTGATAAATTCCCTAATGTAAATAGAGAATTAGGCCCTGAAATGAAGAGTACTGGAGAATCCATATTGTTCATTAAGGACTTAAAAGATCCTCAATTTAGAGAGCTCTACAAGCAAAAAAGCATGTATTTGTCATATTAAAAAAATAGCCCTGTTTACAGGGCTATTTTTTTTGTATACCCTTTTATTATTGATCCATTGTAACTTTTTCATACTATTTCCGTTATACCAATAACTAATGTTATATATATGAAAAAATTAATGATTTTAATTGCGTTAGTTGGTTTAACTGGAATGGTTAACGCGCAAACAGAGAAAAAGAAAGATGGTTTAACTACAGAACAAAAAGCAGATAAAATGACTGCTAAAATGAAAAAATCATTGAATTTAACCAATGAACAAGAATTAAAAGTAAAAGAAGCAAATCTCAATTTTGTTAGAGAAAGAGAAAATATGCAATTAGAGGTTCAACAAAAAAGCAAACAAATGAGGGAATCTCACAAAGCAAATCTTCAATCTATTTTAACACCAGAACAATTCAAAAAAGTTTCTGAAAAAATGGAAAAGAGAGAAAAGAAGAGGAAACACAAAATGAAAGAATAACAAAAAAGGCGCCAATGGCGCCTTTTTTGTTATTCATCTTTTCCAATTATGATTGTGGTGGAGCACTTGGTGGTGTATTTCCACCAGCATTATTGCCACCTTCATTTTTCCTAGGACCCTTGTTTTTATTATAAGGTTTCTTGAATTTATTATTAGGATTCCTATTCGGTTGATTAGGATTTTGAGGATTTACATTTGGTTTAGGCGTATTAACAACAGCACCTTCAGCATTCGGCGCAGCATTGTTACTTACCGGACGATTGTTATTTGGTTTGTTATTGTTAAATCCAGGCCTGTTATTATTTGGTCGATTTTGAGGTGAATTGCCCCCTTCCCTCTTGTTGTTGTTATTTCTGTTGCGATTATTGTTGTTTCTAGGACCTTTTAAATCCAACTTCTTTAATCCTTCAAATTCATTATCCTTCAATAATTCAGCATTATCAATAAAGCCATTAGCCTTTTCATCAGCAATTATTTTGTCTAAAATTTCATTTGCTGGAGCCAAATCGGTTAATGTAGCACTTTGAATCCCATTTTTGTTAGACTCCATGCACTCATTTACCAAGGCAACTGGCAATGGAACCCAAGTAGGATTATCATCGTAAGAGAACCAAATAAGCTGTTTTAGGATATCTGTTTTCTTTGCATAAGCTACACCGGTAACAGTATCAATTTTAACAATCTTGGCTTTTGGAAAAGCTTCAGTTGCTTCTAAATACATATCTAATTCGAAATTTAAACAACATTTCAAACGACCACACTGACCGGCCAATTTTTCCATATTAATACTTAAATTCTGAGAACGAGCAGCACCTGTATTTACTTGCTTATAGTCGGTTAACCAACTAGAGCAACATAATTCTCTACCACAAACACCAATACCCCCCAAACGTGAAGCTTCTTCACGATAACTGATATGGCGCATTTCAATTTTTACTTTAAACTCATCGGCGTAACGCTTGATAAGTTCTCTAAAATCTACACGAGTTTCCGCGGTGTAGAAGAATATTACTTTTCTGCCATCTCCTTGAAATTCGATATCAGAAATTTTCATTGCCAAGTTCAATTCAAAAGAAATTGTGCGTGCTTTTTCAAGCGTTGCATTTTCTTTTGCCTTAGCAAGTTCATATTTCTCCATTTCTTTTTCATTCGCTACACGAAGAATTGGAGCTATTTCTTCTGAATCTTCACGAACACGATATTTCTTTAACTGCAAACGAACAATTTCGCCTGTTGCAGATACAGTTCCAATATCGTAGCCCAAGCTACCTTCACAAACAACGTAATCGCCGGTGAATAAATCTAAATTATGAGTGTTCCTGTAGAACTCTTTGCGACTGCCTTTGAATCTAACTTCAACAATATCAAATGGTTTATAACCATCTGGAAGGTCCATGTCTTTAAACCAGTCATAGACGTTTAATGCATTACAGCCGCTTGTTCCACAAGTTCCGTTGCTCTGACACCCCGAGGGTGCGCAACCGCCACTTTTAGTACCACATGATGAACAAGACATATATATATTTTAAAACTGCCAAAGCAGTTGTTTTACAATGTTACAAATTTAAGGCTAGAAAAGAGAGAAAATGCTATTATTTATCTTTTTCTGTAAACACCCAAAGCTTCTGTCCTAAAAAGTTAATCACCATACCCATTAAGGTAGCCCCTAAAACTGCGGCAATTTTATCAACTTTAAAACTTAACAAATGCTTTACATCATGCGAAGGGAATATTAAATTCATCGAGAATTCTGCATTCGGAAGATAATGCAAGAGTAATTCGTTGGTTCCAACATTCGTAATACCACTTACTGCATATAAAGCCAAATATTTTACCAATCTTCCTTTGTCATTATCTTTTTGACCCCAAGTCCAATATTTATTGAGTTGATAATTCACATAAGTTGCAACCAAAATTCCTATACTTTTGGCAATGGGAGTTGGTAAAAACTGACTTAAAAAATAATATACAGAAATATCAATGACAAAAGACAATCCACCTACTATACCAAACTTGGTTAATGCGATATATGTTTTACTAGTAATCAAAATAATTAAATTTGAGAAAATGTATTGCCTTCAAAGGTACAATACAATCCTAACTTCATTGCTATATTTTCCTTATCATGCCCTGAAGGAAAATCAAAAATTATTGGAAATCCCTCATTCCCAAGGTGCTCCAAAATAATTTCTTTTGCATTCTTTCCAAATGGAATGGCATTGTCATTCATTTCAATCATTGAACCTACCACCAACGCTTTGAGTCCCTCAAAAACACCACCCATTTTCATTGAACAAATCATCCTATCTATATGATACAAATACTCATCTAAATCTTCTACAAAAAGCACTTTACCAAGATTGTTCATTTTTGAAATGCCAGCATGGGCAAAAATTAACGATAAATTACCGCCTATTAGTTGTCCTTCAAAATTTGATTTATTTAAGATTTCATTATCTCTCAAGCCAATGTTTATAGTATTTCCTGTTAATGCATTAAATAAATATCTTTGGTTGGTTTCATTGAACTCATTCTGTAAATTGAATTGCATCACCATTGGAGCATGAATGGAAGCGAGGCCTTGATTTTGCAATGTCAAATGAAGTGTTGTAATATCTGAAAATCCAATCCACCATTTGGGTTTTTTGGCAAAATCAAATTTTTGAATGTGCTCTAGTAATTGGGTGCATCCATAACCACCTCTGGCACAGAAAACAGCTTTGATATCATCATTTTTTAATGCCCACTCAATATCTGAAACTCTTTCATCAATGGTACCAGAAAACTGATGATATTTTCCAAATAAATTCGGCGCTGTAACAACGTTCCAACCATTTGTATTGGCCCATAATTGAAAAGCTTTTATTTCTGATACTTCAATAAATCTTGCGGGAGCAATGATTGCTATGGTATCTCCTTTTATTAGATATGAGGGAACAACCATATTCATTATTTAACAGGAATGAGCAAATTTACTTGGGTAATTGCTGTTGTCATTTCGCTATTTCGCGCATCTGACGGGTATTCGAATATTGGAAAAGTAATTTTATTTCCATTCGATAGTAATTTAGATGTAACAGCGTTCCAAATTTGAGCACCTTTACCCAATTCAACATTGGCCGTGACCTTATGAAATTTACCACCGGCAATATTTCGATATAAAAACTCAGATGACATCACTGCTTTGTTAATAGGAATTCCAATAAATATATCCATCTCATGGTCATTCGTAGGGATCTCATCGTAGATACTCAAAATTGATCCTGTAATTATCAATTTATTCTGAGCAATATAATTCATTAATGGAGCAGCTGTTTGCGCAATCAATTTAGCCAAATCTTCATATTTTGCTTTATAGCGTTTTCCTAATACTTGCATATTGGGCTTTTCGGTTTGTTTTAAAACAAAATTAGAATCGGACAAAACCAATCCTTCGGTTTTTAAAACTTTGGTGGTGTCTGTTGCATTCAATTTGGTTTCAGAACTGGCAGTTTTTTGATAAAAAAACCATCCAAAAAAGATTAACAGGGCTATTAAACCCAATACAATTAAAAAAACATTTGAAAATCGTTTCATAAATTTTCGCTAAATTACATTGAAACGGCGAATTTTAGGTATTTTTGCATTGTGAAATTCTTAGCAGAAATCGAAATTCTTCCAAAAAAAGGTCTTTTAGACCCTCAAGGTAAAGCGGTAACACACAGTATGCCATCAATTGGATTAAACAATGTAAACGAAGTTTGTGTTGGAAAATTCATTACAATGGAAATTGAAGCTGCAAACGAAGGCGAAGCAACTGCAACTGCAGAAACTGCTAGCAAAAAATTATTGGCTAACCTAATTATGGAAAGCTTTAATATCCGAGTAAAAGCAATATGATTGTTTACAACGTAACTTGTAATGTAGAAAACCCTATGGCCAATGAATGGCTTGAATGGATGAAAACTGTTCACATTCCAGAGGTAATGGCTACAGGTTGCTTTGTTGAAAATAAAATATTGAAATTGCATAATCCCGAAACCGACGATGAAGGTATCAATTATGCCATTCAGTATACTTGCAATAGCATTGAAACCTTAGAACGCTATAGAAGTGAATTTGGTCCTGGATTACAAGCCAAAACACTCGAAAAATATGGCAATAAGGTTCTGGCATATCGCTCAGTTCTCGAAATTATAGAATAACAATGTCAGTCAAACCCATTCAAATTGAAAATGCACTCAGCAATAAGTCAAATTTTCAATGGGTTGATGTTCGCAGCGAATCTGAATTTCAAAAGGCTCATTTTCCAGGAGCAATAAACATTCCATTACTTTCTAATGAGCACCGTATTCTTGTTGGTACTTGCTATAAACAGCAAGGCAGAGAAGAAGCTGTTGCACTTGGTTTAGAATTGGTTGGTTCTAAAATGCAATCGCTTTTTAGACAATACCGCGAAATTGAAAATTTAGGCAAACCCATTCTTTTTTACTGTTGGAGAGGCGGGCTTCGCAGCCAAATCAGTTCCACCATTTACGGTTGGGGTGGATTTCATCCTACTATTTTGGTTGGGGGATATAAGTCCTTTAGAACATGGGCACACAAACAATTCGAAAGACAACTGTCTGTTAAAATATTAGGTGGAAAAACCGGTAGTGGAAAAACAGAAATTTTATATTTATTAAAAGAAAAAGGCATCCAAATTATTGATTTGGAAGGACTGGCTTCACACAAGGGAAGTGCATTTGGAGGATTGGGTTTGCCACCACAACCATCAACTGAAATGTTCGAAAACAATTTGGCGCTGCAATTAAGTGAGATCAATGAAAACCAACCTGTAATCATTGAAAATGAGAGCAGATTAATTGGACAATGTTGTTTGCCTTTAAAACTTTGGTTACAAATGCAAAATGCACCAATAATTGAAATAAATGTTGACAGTTTTACCCGTGTAAATCGATTGATTCATGAATATGCCCATTTCAATACCGTTCATTTAGAAGAAAAAACACGCATTTTACAAAAAAAACTAGGTGGACAACATGCTCAAGAAGCTATACAATTTTTACACGAAGGAAACTTTGCAAAATGGATTGAAAAGTTATTGGTGTATTACGATAAAACCTACCAATATTCGGTTGAAAAAAATATAGATAGATCTACCTACGTTGATTTTCAATGGGCAGACAAAAATAATTGCATAAATACAATCATATCAAAAATATAACTCATGGATTTAAAAAATAAAATTGCCGTAATTACGGGTGCAAACAAAGGAATTGGATTGTGTTGCGTTGAGCAACTTTTGGCTGAAGGCGCAATTGTCTATGGCATTTGCAGAAGTGGATGTACAACCCAACATGAAAATTATCATTGTTTGATAGCTGATGTTCAACACTTTGATCAATTATCGACTGCTTTTAACACCATTTTATCGAAACATGAAAAAGTTGATATCCTTATCAACAACGCAGGTCTAGGTTATTTTGGGTTTTGCGAAGAATTGTCTTTAGACCAATGGCATACCATGTTTAATACGAATGTGAATGGGCTTTTCTATGCAACCAAATTGGCGCTTCCCTCAATGAAAAAACAAGGTTTGGGACATATTATCAATATTTCTTCAATTGCTGGACTTGAAGGATATCCTCAGGTTTCAGGATATAACGCTACAAAATTTGCAGTGAGGGGATTCAGCGATGCACTATATAAAGAAGTGAGAGATTTTGGTGTGAAGGTTACTTGTGTTTACCCGGGTTCTGTAAAAACGGATTTCTTTAGACATTCAGAAAACATCAAAGCACATGACAACATGTTGATGCCTGAAGATGTTGCAAGTCAAATTGTATATGCATTAAAATCTCCTAACAATTTCCACCACGTGAACATAGAAATAAGACCATTAAAACCACGAGGTTAAACATTATATAAATAATTAACGTATTTTTGCACCACTAAAATAACAACAATAATCATGAAAGTAGCCATTAATGGATTTGGACGTATTGGGCGTCATGCATTTAAATTTTTAATTGAAAAACCAGGAGTTGAAGTTGTAGCAATCAACGATTTGACAGATAATGCAACTCTTGCACATTTGTTAAAATATGATTCAGTACACGGTAAATTCAACGGAACTGTTTCTCACGACGATCAACATTTGATTATAAATGGTAAACAAATCAAAGCTTTAGCTGAAAGAGATCCAAAAAATCTTCCTTGGGCTGCTATGGGCGTTGATGTTGTATTAGAAAGCACAGGTTTCTTTACTGATGCTGCTAAGGCTAATGCGCATATTGAAGCAGGTGCTAAAAAAGTAGTCATTTCTGCTCCAGCAACCGGCGACTGTAAAACAGTTGTTTTGGGTGTAAATGACAATATCATTGATGGTTCTGAAACTATTTTGAGTAACGCATCTTGTACCACAAACTGCTTAGCGCCAATGGTAAAAGTTTTAGACGAAGCATTCGGACTTGAAAGCGGTTTTATGACTACCATTCACGCATATACTTCAGATCAAAATCTTCAAGATTCACCTCACAAAGATTTGCGTAGAGCGCGTGCCGCTGCTTACAGCATTGTACCAACAAGCACAGGTGCTGCTAAAGCTGTAGGTTTGGTTTTGCCTCATTTAAAAGGAAAATTAAATGGTAACGCTATGCGTGTTCCTATTCCAGATGGTTCAGTTACTGATTTTACAGTTGTTTTGAAAAAAGCGGCTACTGTAGAAGAAATTAATGCTGCAATGAAAGCTGCTTCTGAAACTTCTTTAAAAGGAATTCTTGAGTATAATACAGATCCTATTGTGAGTATTGATATCGTTGGAAACAAACATAGCTGTATTTTCGATGCTGACTTAACTCAAGTTATTGGAAATACTGCAAAAGTTGTAGGTTGGTACGACAACGAAACTGGTTACAGTGCGAGAGTTGCTGACCTAATTGCTAAAATTGGTTAATACCTAAAATACATATTAACAAAAAAGGCGATCTAACGATCGCCTTTTTTATTTGGTAAATTCACTGTTATTGATTCATTGTTACTCCAACGTTTCCAGATAAACTTACCCTTACCAATATTTCTTTTTCTCTTGGTGAAATATCTGTAATGTTCAGTTTTTTCAAATTGCCTTTCAATGTAATTCCACCGTCGAGCTTCTTATTCAAAGATTCATTGATGCCCTTCTCAGCCGCATTTAAACTAGAAGTAATATCCACTACCATGGCTTCCTCCATTTTTTTACGAATGGTTTCATTTAACAACCATTTTGCAGACTTTAATAATAAATTCTGTGTAGATAAATCATATTGAACATTCTTCACGCTCACTGTTTTCTTTTCAGAATCGAATGCTGGATTTCCCAATAAATACAACGTACCTGATTTGCTTCCTATAAATGCCACTTCAACACCCAACTTATCTTTTGCTGCGAAAAGTCGAATATTCTGAATAATAATAAAATCTTTACCAACCACAAACTTCTGTGTTTTCAAATAACCCATTATTTGCTTCGACAAGGTATCGTAATTCATGCTAACGTCTGTGAATACTTGAAATCCATCTGAAGCCTTGTAAGGGGCTAAATTAGGCAAAGGAACCAAAGGTGTTGTCCACTTTGTAGATTGAATCGCTGGGGTAGCTTTCAAACCTATAGAAAAACTCAATTTACTCTTGTTAAATGCCAAATCGCTCAACGACAATTCCTTCGGTTGAATTTTCAAAAAACCAACATTAGGTACATAAATATCTTTTTGTAATTGATCAAATACTGGCTTAATAAAAGGCTTCAAGTCAACTTTTGAAATTTCTTTATCTACCATTTTAGAAAGCTCACCAAAATAAGGTTTTACCCTATTTAACAATAGGTTCGTAACATCAAATCCGAAAATTACTTTGATTGGATCAATTGGTTTAAGTTCTTGTATGGTAGTAACTGACTGAATTTTGTATGTTGGCAATAACTTAAACTTGCTTTCAATGGCAATTCTTGCTCGTTTCATTGGCTCATCCATTCCAATTTGAAATCCAACTGGTGGAGTAGCACATTGGTCCATGATACACAAAGGACAATATTCGCCTTTGGCTCCATATTGCAAATCCAACGCCAATGATATTTGACCAATTCCACGTCCCTCGATAATAAAAGGAGATCTATTTAATTTATACTCATATCTCAAGCCTTGACAAGGTTTATCTTGTCCAGAAAAAGCTTTGTCTACTTTGTCATCTGCCATTTTGAAAAAAGGCATCAAGTCAATTTCCAAAGGAATATTCACTTGCGACACAACCACAGGCAAAGGTTTCACTTCAACCACCGCATTCATATCCATTGGCGGCTGTGGCTTAATGATTCCACACGACGAAACAACCGAAACAACTCCAGCTAAAAATATATAAAATTTATGCATTTTCATTATTCTACAAAAATAGGATAACTAAGTAAACCTTTGTTTGTCATTACCTTTAAAAAGTAAACAGCAGAACTAAGATTCTTAGGTAATTCACATTCTAAAGTGCAATTATTTAATTGACCATCAATAATTTTACAATCTATTTTTCTTCCCAAATTATCATAAAGAATAAAGTTCAAAATTGCACTTGTCGAAATTATCGTAAATCTATTTTTAACAGGGTTAGGAGAAATAGTTAAAAGTTCGTTTCTAATTTCATTCAAACTATTCAATTCAACCGCAAATACGCAGTTAAAAGTATCATTAATAGCAATTGAATCAACCCTACTCGACAGGTAGGTTGTTACATATTGAACGCCAACATCCATTAATTCTACTCTCTTTTTAAAGGTAATCCAAGAACTGTCTTTAGGAACAATAGAAGTAAATTGAACAGTATCACGATACCACACTTTTTGAGGGAATCCATTGGAAATCGTATAGATAATATTTCCAGCCGAATTCACAGAATCTTGCCCAATATTTCTAAGCAAAACCCTTGGATACATACCTTGTTTGGTTTGATATATTTTATTTGCTTGTGGCGAATCAACATAGTCAATCATGATGTCTTTGTCTATACCAACTTCAAAAATATTGATTAACGTATCATTCAAAACATTGTTATCTTGTGGATGGAAGGTAACCAAATAGACTTCGTAAAAACCAATTTGATTCAATTTTAAACCAATATTTACAAAACGACCTTTCGCTTGTCGTGGTGAAAAAGTATCTATAAAAATTGTAGAAGCATAAACAACTTTGTTTTTGTTTTTAATCAACAATTTCGATTGCACACCAACCAAACTATCGCGGCCTTGATTTTTAATCGCAACTTCTAATTTATTCAATGTTTGACCAAAATAGTATTTGGCCTTTAATCCAATTATTTCCATTGGCAAAGCATCTTTTCCAATATCTGCCATAAACGTTCTTTCAATGGTATCGTTCTTAACGTTCATATCGCCATTGTAATTGGTTCTGATTCTTATTTTGTATTTGCCCACAAACATTGGGTTAAATTTCTTGAAAAACGAAATAGATGTTTGGGCAGCGGTATCTAAATTTACATTTGAAATTGCATAATAAACTTGCTTTCCAGCATATTCAATTTCACAAACAACCGGACAATTATTTCCAGATTTGATAAACCCATTGTTCTTAACTGTTGCACCAATTGTATATCCTCCAGTACCCATGCTCATTGTGTCAACAACCAAAATTTTGGTTGGCAAATAATCATTGGGCAAACCAATATTAAAAGTAGAAATCAATGTATCATTTTTAGGATAGATGTCAAACTTACCCCTAGAAGTAATGAAAACTTTATAAATGCCCTTTTTAAAGCATTTGAGGGACTTTGGCATCGCAATAGCCAAAACAGTGTAACCATCGATATCGGTTTTCACACTGTCGAAATAAACCACTTTATTTGTTGGGTCAAATACAGTTATTATAACTGGAATTTTAAATAACGACAAAATACCTTGGTTGTAAGCCTGAAATTTAATTGGAATCGAAACCCCTTGGTCATAATAACCGTTTGCCAATGGCGATTTCAATGAATCTAAACCAAAGTCAGTTTTCTTGTAAACAATTAACCATCTACGCTGAGTATCATTATACCGATACTTATCGGTTGCCATTTCAGTAATAATTAACAATTCTAATTTGCCTGTATCAGTACATTTATAAGTTGGCCAATACATTATTTTTGACTGAAACTTCGGCAATGCAACCGTATTGATTTTATTATAAATTACATTTTTACCTTTCAAAATAATGCATCGGGTATTGAAAGTGGGGGTATTGTCATATCCCATATTCATAATCGTTGCCAAAGGTTGCAATGTATCTTTAAGATATTCATAGGTAGTAAAATCAGCCACCGGTTCATGCATGGTTTTTACCATTACATCTTGTTTTAACCCCACATAAAATCTCCTTATTGCAGTGTCATTGTCCTTAATTTGATCATTCACAAGCCTAGAAATGATGAACAACCTGTATTCACCAAGTTCGGTAGGATAAAAGGTTTTAGGAAAAGTATATTTTCTCTTGATATTTGGTGAGATGGTATCTCTTAACACCTTTCTATAAAGTCTAGAATTGGGACCCCAAATTTCACAGATAATGTTAATACTATCTTTGGGCTTATAAGAGCCAATATTGCCAACGGTTCCAATTGGCGCCATTGTGTCTGCAACATATCTGTTGAAAGAATCCTTAGGGTAATCGGCCGAAATCGCCGCAATGTCATAATCAGCTTGTAATCTCGGTTCAATAATAAATTTATAAGGCGCTCCAGGATTGAAATCTATCCAGTTTGTGTCGCCCAAAGGCTCAGCAAAGAAGAAAGTCTGAGGCCTAATTGGATCTTCATATTGAAATCCAAAACCAATATTGTTTTTATCTAATTGTCTAACTCCTACAAAAAAGGATCCTTTTACCTTAACTGGATTCTTCAAATCTAGAATGTAGGTTCCATTTACAGTTTTCAAAGAATCACTCTGATAAATTAACTTTCCTGGACGGGCTTTGATGCTATCGTAACTCCAAATTCCAATTTTAAATAATAAGCCAGTACTTGAAAACATCACTGAAACTTGATTGATGGCTTTTGATGTATTGCTTTGAAATCTTGCTACAAAATCTCCTTGAGTTCCACTAAAACCAATTCCGCCTGGGGCAGGACTTTGGGTTATATCTCTATAGCTATAGGTATTTTCGTTACCCAATCGGATAGAAGATTCCAAATTATTTGATGTATTTAGATCAACACATGAAACATAAATTGTATCGGTTCCTTTTTTAATTGGGTTCAATGAAGGAACATTGAAAAACCTTTGTTCACCCCTAGGCAAATCAATGGTGAAACTATCTTTTTGCTTGTTATTTCCTATTGAATATGTATAGCATTTAAATCCTTTAAGATCATTTTTACCTACATTTTTAAGCAAAACTTTTACGCTATCGGGATTACCCAAAGGCAATGGAATTTTTCCCAAAGTATAAACTCCTTTCACATCACAATCTTTTGCAATTCTTGGATAATTAAAAATAATTGTGGGATGGTATTCTGTGCTAAAATTCAAACTATCAGCCAAGGTAGCACCAGATGTAAATTTTACTTGGTTTGGCGCATAACCGGAAACGGATGAACTACTTTCAAAATAAAAATTATATGCTCCTTTCAAAGTATCCTTCTGGTTGAATTCTACCATTAAAACCAAATTTTCGCCTTTTGAGCTGTCATAACGGAACTTTTTAGAAAATGGCAATTTATAAAACGCCTCAACTGTACCAATGTGTTGCTTCGGATTTTGATTATAAATTTGTTGGGCATTTGCAATTTCTGACAAAAAAGAGACTTTATTCTTACCAAAATCAGACCGAGAAGTGGTTGTAATCCACATTTTTAACCTGCTAGAAGTGTCAAATGCGGGTCCGTCTGTTCTAAAAAACTCCAATGATTCGATTGTATCACCATGCATTAAATTACCCAATTCCGATTTTGGAAAAATATAAGCAAATCGGCTGTAATAATAACGGTTAACCGCCGATGTGCGCATGGGTCCCGCATAATTTCCAAGGTAGCTTCCGGTACCAATTTGAACAATTTGCCCGTTCAAATTGAACATGAAAAATATAAAAAATAACCAAAAGAAACATTTCCGCATAATACAAATGTAACCAATACAAAAATGATTTCCGTTATTTGCAGTGAAAGTGAAAAAATCAGAAATTATAGAACAAATTTTTCAGAAGAAAAGCTACTTGTGTACTGGCTTAGATTCTGAAATTGGAAAACTCCCTATTTCCCTCGAAAAAAATGGAAAAGGATTGCTTGAATTCAATAAAAACATAGTTGAAGCTACCAAAGAGTTTAGCGTTGCCTACAAAATAAATACCGCATTTTATGAGCAATACGGGAGCCAAGGTTGGCAGTGGATGGAAGAAACACTGAGCTATTTGCCTCAGAACACTTTCAATATTGCAGATGCAAAACGCGGCGACATTGGCAACACGAGCAGCATGTACGCAAAAGCTTTCTTTGAAACCATGAATTTCGACGCTATAACCGTTGCTCCTTATATGGGAGAAGATAGTTTACGTCCCTTTTTAGAATTCAAAGACAAATATGTGATTTGTTTGGCCTTAACCAGCAATGCAGGTCATGCAGATTTTCAACTGCAACAAACGGGCGAATTAAAGCTTTACGAAAGGGTTATCAATTCCGTTTGCAAATGGGGAAATCCAGATAATTTGATGTTTGTTGTGGGAGCTACCAGAGCAAATTTGGTAGGTGAAATTAGAACCATGGTTCCAGACCACTTCCTTTTGGTTCCAGGTGTTGGAGCACAAGGTGGATCATTAAGCGAAATCACTAAAGCTGCGGCAAACAAGGAAGTCGGTTTGCTAGTAAATAGTTCACGCGGAATTATTTATGCAAGCAATGAAGAAGATTACGCAGAAAGAGCAGGAGTTGAAGCTAAAAAATTAGCTTTAGAAATGAGCGCTTTGATTCAGTAAATCTTGATGTATTTTCATCACTTGCTCTACAATTGATTCATCTCCATTGTTGTGAATGATGTAATTGCATTTTTTTCTCAATTCTTCTTGAGGGATTTGAGACTCAATAATATTTTTTATGGTTTCAATGGGCAAATTATCGCGGTGAGCAACACGTCTTATCCGAGTTATTTCATCTGCCAAAACACCAATTACAATATCTACTGTTTTATCGGCACCACTTTCAAATAAGATGGCCGCTTCTTTTAAAACATAAGGTGAATTCTGGGCCTTTACCCAATTTTCAAATTGCTTAAATACCTTGGGATGGACGATTGAATTTAATACGTGCCTGGATTTTTCTTGAGCAATGATATCTCTTATCGCCGGCTTATTCAATTCATTATCTGACAAATATATAGATTCGCCAAAATTTTCAATTAATTCAGATTTTAAGTCAAAATCTGTAAAATACAATTGCTTCGCTTCGAAGTCTGCATTATAAATGGGTATTCCTAGTTCTGCAAAGACTTGACAAACTGTTGATTTGCCACTGCCTATGCCACCAGTAATACCCACTTTCAGCATAAAAAATGATTAATCTTTTGCAACTGGATAAGCAGCTTGGGTCATCTCCATGCTCACACCAGTTTTGTCAATTTTCATTTTACCTTCTTCAATGTCAATGATATAATGCTTTTCTGTTTCTACAGAAATTTTACCATAAACACCTCCGGTTGTAACAATGCTATCACCCTTTTTCAAAGACTCAACAAAAGCTTTCGCTTTCTTTTGACGGCGCATTTGAGGCCAAACCATGAAAAAGAACATCACGCCCATGATTAACATTAAAACCACTGGGTTCATGCCACCTGGTGCGGCAGCTGCTTGTAAAATTATATTAGTTGTTTGCATATATTAGTGACTATGATTGTTATTTGGTTGAGCCTCCTCAGTTGGAGCAGCATAGATATTGGCAACAAATTTCAATACTACAAGATCATTGATACAATCATCAAAGTAAACCGAAATGCTCTTTTCAACCAACGGATTTTCTGGTCCACCTTTTCCTGAGCTATTGAACGTGGCTTTGATTTTACCCGTGCCTCCAGGTTGAATTATTTCTTTGGAGTATTCAGGAGTTGTACAACCGCATGATGCTTCCACTTTTGCAATTGAAATTGGCGCTTTACCCACATTTGTAAAAGTATAGGTGTGTTCTACAACTTCACCATCAGTAATTTTACCAAAATTGACTACAGTGTCTTTAAATATGGCTTCACCCTTAGGACCCTGCGGTTTATTTTCACGATTGCTTTTTTCAATGTCTTCAGCATCCATTTCCTTAGACGTAGGACCACAAGCCATAACAGAGGCTGCAATCACAAGAATAAAATAAAACTTCCTTATTGTCATATTACAAATGTATTTATTTTTCTCTCAATCCTCTACCAGTTTTTTGAATCTGGCCAGTTTTTTCTAATTGTATGCGTAATTTATCTAAAATACCGTTTACAAACTTGGAACTATTTGGCGTACTGTAATTTTTAGTAATTTCTAAATATTCGTTAATTGTAACTTTCACAGGGATTTCTGAGAAATAAAGAAATTCGGAAAGCGTTAATTTTATAATTAACAAATCAATTACTGCAATTCGTGAAGGATCCCAATTATCGGTAACTTCAGATACCATTGCTTCGAATTTTTCAGAATTGCGGATGGTATATTTCAGCATATTTAATCCAAAAATCAAATCTTCATCGTTTAACGGTATAGAATCAGAAATAGCCAAATCTGATGTTTGCTTTGATACCATTATCGTTTTGTTTATCTCACGCAACGTCATTGAAGCATCATCAGGCCAAGTGTGATTAATGTCTTCTAAAATCTCATTAAAATGCTCGTGTGAGTCAATAAATGAAAAGAATAGATTATCTAAAAATTCCTTTTGTAACTGAAAATCCGGCTCTTCAAAAATTGAATAATCATTAACAAAATCCCATGTTAACATATTTTGAAACCAAGTTTCAAAATGAATCACCATTTCATCCCAAGAAAATTTTATTTTTTCTTCAGTTAATAATACTTCTTGATGTATTTTTTGGATTAATGGGGTGTTATTTAAGATGCTATAAAGTTGAATTTTTTTAGCATCTGGATAGAACAAAGTACGTTCAAGCGCTAATTTTTCATTTAAAAATTGCTGAAGTTGATAAGGGAAATCGAGAAGAAATAAATAAAATGCATGACTTTGGTGAATGCTCCCCTTTAAATTTTCAATAAATTGATACTCATCGTCAATATTGCTTTGCTTCCACGAATACAACGTTTGTAACGTTTTTATTCTCACTAATCTTCTTGAAATCATCAGAACGTAATTTTGTGCAAAGATAGTTATTTTTAATCATTAACGCTTAAAAACGATTATAAACGTTTAATACACGACTAAGGTAAAAATGATTTGCTAAAGTTGTAATATGAACTTATCAAATATTCCGGAGCTAAACAATATAGCTTTAAACATTAGCTTAATGGCGTTAAATCAAAATAAAAACGACATCCATTCGAACTATAATTTGGGTGCTAATATTTTGAAAACAGCCATTGAAGTGAATTCACATTTACATCAAACCCACAGTGAAAACAAACATGATCTTTCACAAGACATACTAAAAGCATTTGTAAAATGTAACCGATTAATGGCTTATATCATTCAAGCATTTCACAGAAGTGAAATTACCAAGGAAGAATACTTACACTTCGAAATTCAACTGAAAGACTTGATGTCGAGATTAGAAATTGCAATAGAGAGAATAAGTTAATCTACCCTGTCAATCACAACTTTCTTATTGCGAACAACTTTACCCTCGGGGTTTCTCAATACTACAATGTAAGTTGCAGGGGGAAATCTCATGGTTGAAAGTTCCGTAAAATTCTTAACGATGGTTTGATTTTCCAATACTGGTTGACCAATCATGTTATAAATTTCAACACTCAAATTATCGAGTAAATCTTGATTGCGCAATTCAATAACCAGTTTGCTTTGAGCAGCAACTGGATAAATGAGCACTTCGTTGTAAACGAGTGTATCATAAATGCGGGACTTAACAATAATTTCAGTTTTAATTGGTAAATCTTTTCTGAAATCAGTGATTGCATTTCTCATTGTAATTGCCTGGTGTTTGGTAAACAGATTCTGACACTCGTGTGTACTGTAATCCATGTAATTTTCAACCATATCAGGCATGTCATTTGTTGGCTCAATACAAGAATTCAAATTTTTATTACAATCAAAATTTGAACCTATTCCTTGCAATGGCGTGTCATCAATATAATCGTCAACATTGCATTTATTGAACGAATATTGATCATCGGCCCAAATATGGCGAAGACCAAAAAAATGACCTACCTCATGTACCGCAACCCTACCTTTATTTGCGGAAGCCAATAAAGTTGTATTGGCCAATGGATTGTTTCTACCTACAACTTTGTAATGTAAAACAACACCTTGATCTGGTCCTCCAACCCATGATGTACTTCCCCAACTTGGATGACCATAAGGCGGGTAAGCAAAACCTAATAAACCATCTTGATTTTTAAATGTCAAATCACAAACCCAAATATTCAAATATTTCAACGGATTCCAATTGTCGTCGCCATTGGTATTTGAATACTTCATATTATTGTTGATACCTCCATTGGTACCCCAAGATGCAACAGAAGTTGGCTTTCTCACGATTCCGGTTGTGGCTTTTCCAGTCGGATCAATTTTTGCCAATTCAAATTGAATTCTTACATCACCCGCTCTTGGCTTAAAAATAGCCCTCGTATTTACTGAATCTGCATTATTTCTGCGAAAGTCACGGTTCAAAACTTCAATCTGATTCTGAAGCAAACTATCGTGAATATTTTCTGCAGCTACATTATACAAAACGTGAAAAACAACAGGAATTGTATAAATCGTATCGTAATAGTAAATGGTATCTGTAATTTTTACTCTTCTTGGCTCAATTGAAACTTTAGGATGTACAGTTTTCAAGTAATCAATATCCATTTGCTTTTTGAATCCAGGATATTGATTTTCTAATTGATCCATTAATTCGCGTTGACCGCATGGTTCAGTTCCATTTACTTGCGAAAAAGCAACTATTGAAACAAAAAACGAAAAAGTAAAAAGTAATAATTTGCGCATAAATTATGAAGTTGCAATTAACAACCCATTTATGATAGTTTGATAAGATTTTGTTTTTTATATATGAATATGATTATTTTTTGACAAATCTTATACAATTAATTCTGATTGTCACGCCATTCGTAAACCCACTGAGATTGTATCATTTCTAAATGTCCTTCGTTGCTTTCCTCTCTTTTTCCAACAAATTCAGGGATTTCCAAAATCCATTCTAATAATTCAGTAAAACGAATTCTATAAATTTGTTTTTCGCCAAATTCATCGCCAAATCGTTCGTACAATTTCATGGCAATATCTTCATAATCGTTCCAGTGTATAGGTAATTCCATAATCAATGTTTAGGGTTTAGGGTTTATTGTATGAATTGGTTTAGTGTCCAATGATACCAGATTGGTCAGGAATAACTACAACCATATCGCCTTCTTTAGAAAGTTTGCACTGACAAGCCAAGCGACTATTAAACTTAGGGTCGCGTGCTCTGTCTACATATTCCTCTTCTCTATCGCTCATTTCCGGAAATAATTCTTCACCGGTTTCTACGTATACATGACAAGTACTACATCCACAAACTCCGCCACAATTGTGATTTAACGGAATGTTATTGTCTAATGCTACGTCTAATATTGACTCACCTTGAAATATCTCATGCGTTTCAGGTTGTTTGCCTTTTTCTTCAAACTTAAATGTAATTGTTGCCATAATTATTTCACAAAGATAACAATCAAATTGTAGAATTGTTGGTGTCTTTTTGACACTTACTGCGATTTTCAATTTGTTAGTAATATCAAAGTTTTAGACTTATTTTTGCGGTAACAAAAATTATGCATTTCGAACTATCTGAAGAACATTTGGCAGTACAACAAGCTGCAAGAGATTTTGCTCAAACTGAGTTATTACCAGGAGTTATTGAAAGAGATACCAAACAAGAATTTCCTGCCGAACAAATCAAAAAAATGGGTGAACTTGGCTTCATGGGAATGATGGTAAGTCCTCAATACGGTGGTGGCGGAATGGATGCCATAAGCTATGTTTTGGCAATGGAAGAAATTTCTAAAATTGATGCATCTGCATCAGTTTGTATGAGTGTTAACAATAGCTTGGTTTGTTGGGGAATTGAAGAATACGGAAACGAAGAACAAAAACAAAAATACTTGGTGCCGTTGGCAACAGGACAAGCAATTGGTGCATTTTTATTAAGTGAACCAGAAGCGGGTTCAGATGCCACAAGCCAAAGAACTACCGCAATAGATATGGGTGATCACTACATATTGAACGGTACAAAAAACTGGATTACAAACGGAAATAGCGCATCATACTATTTGGTAATTGCACAAACCGATATCGAGAAAAAACACAAAGGTATCAACGCTTTTATCGTTGAAAAATCTTGGGAAGGCGTTGTTGTAGGTAAAAAAGAAGACAAATTGGGAATTCGCGGAAGTGATACACACAGTATCATGTTCCAAGATGTAAAAGTTCCAAAAGAAAATAGAATTGGTGAAGATGGTTTTGGTTTTACTTTCGCTATGAAAGTATTGAGCGGTGGCCGTATTGGTATTGCAGCTCAAGCTTTAGGTATTGCAAGTGGCGCTTACGAGCTTTCATTGAAATATTCGAAAGAACGCAAAGCGTTTGGAAAAGAAATCATGCACCACCAAGCAATCGCATTCAAATTGGCAGATATGGCTACTGAAATTGAAGCAGCCCGTTTATTATGTTTGAAATCAGCTTGGTTAAAAGATCAACATTTAAATTATGATAGAGCAAGTTCAATGGCAAAATTGTTTGCTTCTGAAGTTGCTATGAAAACTACTGTAGAAGCAGTTCAAATTCATGGTGGATATGGATATGTGAAAGAGTATCATGTAGAAAGATTAATGAGAGATGCAAAAATCACTCAAATCTACGAAGGTACTAGTGAAGTGCAGCGAGTAGTAATTTCTCGCGACGTTTTACGTTAATCTATTAAGTGTATTTATCAAAAAAGACGCCCTTGGGCGTCTTTTTTTTTGCAAATTGTGCAAGTAATATAAATAAAATCTTTTACAAAAATTATAATTTTCTATTCAAAAAATCCTGATACGCCAAAGCAATACCCTCTTCTAAATCAGTTTTTGGTGTCCAACCAGTAGCAAACAACCTAGAAGAATCCATCAACTTTCTTGGTGTGCCATTCGGCTTCGATGTGTCAAACTCCAAATGTCCCTCAAAACCAATAATTTTCTTAATTAATAAAGCCAAATCTTTGATGGTAATTTCATTGCCATATCCAACGTTCACGAATTCCTTTTCATTGTAATTCAACATCAAATACACCAATGCATTTGCCAAATCATCGGCATATAAAAACTCCCTAAACGGCGAGCCATCTCCCCAAACCGTAACAGAATCACTTCCATTCTCTTTGGCTTCGTGAAACTTACGAATCAATGCAGGCAATACATGAGAATTATCTGGGTGATAATTGTCATTTGGACCGTACATATTTGTTGGCATAGCCGATATGAATTTGCTTCCATACTGGTCCCAATATGCTTCGCACATCTTGATTCCCGTAATTTTGGCAATTGCATAAGGTTCGTTGGTAGGTTCCAATAATCCAGATAGCAAATAATCCTCTTTTAAGGGCTGTGGAGCCAATTTCGGATAAATACAACTCGACCCTAGGAACAAAA
Source organism: Flavobacteriales bacterium (assembly GCA_947447955.1). GTDB lineage: Bacteria > Bacteroidota > Bacteroidia > NS11-12g > UBA955 > VMCP01. The sequence continues at coordinate 40,234 of CANFLS010000001.1, forward strand.
GCTTTTTAACCCCATAAACATGCGCAAAATGGATTAAATTATTTTGAATGCTCAGGTTATCGTACAAAAATTCCGCACGATACGTATTGTTGGCTAAAATTCCACCAACTTTTGCTGCACTAATAAATACATATTCTGGCTTTTCACTTTGATAGAAAGCTTCAACCTGAGCTTGATTTCTCAAGTCTAACTCGGCAGAGGTTCTCGTTACAATGTTATTAAAACCAAGTTTATTTAGTTCTCTAACAATGGCACTTCCCACCATTCCCCTATGGCCGGCAACGTATATTTTAGCGGATTTCTCCATGCTTATTCGAAATAATTTTTGGCTTCAAAACCGCCATCACGCAAATAATTCTCTTTTTGCATCAAACGGATATCAGATTGCATCATATCATCAACCAAAGCCGGCAAATCATATTTCGGAGTCCAACCCAATTTTGTTCTTGCCTTCGTTGCATCTCCAATCAATAAATCAACCTCAGTTGGGCGAAAATATTTAGGATCAACAAAAATAAGTTCTTCACCAATGCTTAACTTACAAGATGCGCCAACCATTTTTTCAAACAATTCATGATCAACAGATTCAACTGAACCAATTTCATCAACACCTTCACCATCGAATTTTAATTTCACACCCAAATAACCAAAAGCCATTCGCACAAATTCACGAATTTCTGTGGTAGTTCCAGTTGCAATAACAAAATCTTCCGCTTTCTCCTGTTGTAAAATTAACCACATTGCCTCGATATAATCTTTGGCATGTCCCCAATCACGTTTAGAATTCAAATTTCCCAAATGTAATTTATCTTGTAATCCCAATGCAATTCTAGCTGCAGCACGCGTAATTTTTCTAGTTACAAAAGTCTCGCCACGAATAGGACTTTCGTGGTTAAACAAAATTCCTGAACAAGCAAACATGTCATAAGCTTCTCTATAATTCACTGTTATCCAAAATCCATACATTTTTGCCACAGCATATGGCGAACGCGGATAAAATGGAGTTGTTTCTTTCTGAGGGACTTCTTGCACCAAACCATAAAGTTCCGAAGTTGAAGCCTGGTAAATTCTGGTTTTCTTAGTTAAACCCAAAATACGAATTGCTTCTAACAAACGCAAAGTACCCATTGCATCACAGTTTGCAGTATATTCTGGAGTTTCAAAACTCACATGAACGTGACTCATTGCACCCAAATTGTAAATTTCATCAGGTTGAACCTCTTGAATGATACGAATTAAATTGGTGCTATCTGTCAAATCACCATAATGAAGTTTCATTCTGGCTCCGTCAATATGCGGATCTTGGTAAATATGTTCAATACGTTCCGTATTAAAAAGTGAACTACGACGCTTGATTCCATGCACCATATAGCCCTTTTTTAATAAAAATTCGGCCAAATACGCTCCATCTTGACCTGTGATACCCGTGATTAATGCAACTTTCATTATTTTGCACAAAAATAAAACCTTTTTTATGATTTTGGTATTCACTCACAAAGTTTCACATGCACTTCAATATGTTTTGGAAGAAATATTTTCAAGGCATTTTCACGTGAAATTCGAAATCACCAACAATCAAGAACACTATCAATCTGCCACAAACACTTTAAAAATAAAGTATACACCGCTAAATGACTCAGAATTAGAAGGTTTGTGGATTCCAAATTCAGAATTTCTAAACAGAAATTTAAATGAAATAAATGATGTAAATTTATTTTCAAAAATTAACTGGATACCTATGAAAAAAGTTGAAATCATCGATTCAACTTTCATTGAATTGCTCAATTTGCTGAATTTATCAAATGAAAATTTCAAATTGCACGAAAATTATTCACTTAGGCCGGTATATTTTCCAATGAAATCAGAAATGGGATTTGATGTATTTTCACATGTTTTTGTGTTATTGTCGAACATTGAAGAAATTATCCTTTCAAAAGATTCGGAAAACTTGGACAAGTACAAAAGAATCAAATCAAATAAACTTTCATTCGTGAAAAACCAAATGCATCTTTTGCCAATGGTGGAAATAGCAATTGAAAGACTCAAAGATTTTTTAAAACTTGAAGATATAGAAAAAAGAGAATTTCAAATTATTCCAACTGCCGACATTGATCAATGTTTTAGATTTAAGGGAAAACCAATTTATAAAATTTTAGGGGGTGCCATTAAAAACCCAAAAACAATTGTATCGAGATTTTTGTCACTTTTTTCAAAAACAGATTCGTTTACCCCAAGCGAAACGGTTCAATCCATTTTATCACAAAATCCCAATTCCAAAATATTTTGGCTTTGCAATCGCAAACAAAGTAAATTAAACAAACAGGCAAAAAGAAGCAACGTCGAATTTCAAAATGAAATTCTCCAAAGTGTGAAATACTCCGAAATTGGCATTCACCCTTCTTACCAGTTCAGTAAGGAAATAGAAATTTACAGTGAAGAAAAGAATTGGTTAGCAAATATTTCTCAGCACAAAATATCAAATAGCCGACAACATTATATCCATTTAACCCTTCCAAAAACCTATCAAATTTTAGAACAAATGAATATTGAAAATGATTGGAGTATGGGATTTAATGACAACATTGGCTATAGAACCGGAACCAGTTTACCCTACTATTGGTTCGACATTTCTACAAACGAAAAAACAAATTTAATCATCAATCCTTTTGTTCTCATGGATGTGAGTTTTAAAAACTATTTAAAAATAAATTCATTTCAAGCCAATCAATTAGGAACATTATTTAAACAATCTATTAAACAATACAAAGGAAATTTTTGTTTCATTTTTCACAACGAATCAGCATCTGAAACCGACGGTTGGGAAGGATGGAAAAACACAATTATATCATGGGCATCACCTATTTAGAACGCTGGCAAATTGACACCCAAAAATGGGATCAATGTATTTTGTCAAGCACACATTCACTGAGCTATGCATTGTCGGGTTATCTCGACGGAGTTTGCGATCCCATCACAGACTATTCAAATATTGAATTTGAAAACGAAAACGATTCTGAACTTTATGGACAATGGGGTGCTTTGATATTGAATGATTACGAAGCTGTTTTCCCACTACCATGGAGAAAGAAATATAGAATTCATTATGTTTTTCAACCCAGCTTTTGTCAGCAACTCGGACTTTTCGGAAATCCGGGGATTTTAACGAGCGAAGATTTTCTAAGGGCAATTCCAAGAAAATTTCTTAAAATTCACTTACAAATTCATCCTTTCTTTGGTCAACCCAAAAATGCCAAGGAGAAAACCAATTTCATTTTAAAATGTCCACATTTACCTAAGGATTGCTTCAATAAAGATGCGCTGAAAAACATCAAGCGCACCGAAGAAGCTGAGGTTTATTACAAAAAACCTTACAAAATAGTTGACATCCTCAAAATTTACGACGACGCTTGGGCGAGTTTAAATTCAATGGTTTGGTTTAACGACTACGAAGGATTTGAAGCCGCTTGTTTGAATTTGGAAAAACAAGACCTGATTTATCCCATTTTGGCTAAATCAAATGATGGAACCAATCTTGGAGGAGCTATCTTTCTAATTTCACCGAAAAGGATTCACTATGTCTGCGCTGGCCCAACGGAAGCTGGCAAGGAAATTGGAATCATGCACGGCATTATCAACCATGTTGCGATACAATTTCCGAACCACGAAATTGATTTTGAAGGATCTTCCATACCCTCAGTTGCGCAATTCTACAAAAAATTTGGCCCTGTTAATGAGCCATTTTACATAATTCAACGAACTTTGTTCTCTAATTTATGATCAAACCTTGGATTCAATCAGCCCGATTGCGCACTTTGCCATTGGCAATTGCAGGAATATTATTGGGTTCGGCAATTTCAAAATTGCATGGACACGCAAATTGGCAAATTTCAACCTTGGCTTTAATTACCGCCATTTTGCTTCAGATTCTCTCAAATTTTGCCAATGATTATGGCGATTTCAAAAAAGGGACAGATAGCCTTGCTGGCAGAACAGACCGTATGTTAACAACAGGCAGTATTTCTGAGACAGCCATGAAAAATGCACTTTTTATTTTGTCAGGCATCGTTTTTCTATTCGGTTTGTACATGATCTATTTATCATTCCAATTCAAACTAATCAATCAAAACAACATATACTTTTTCATTGGATTGGGAATTCTCTCAATCATCAGTGCAATAACCTACACCATTGGCAAAAAGGCCTATGCGTATTTGGGCTTAGGCGATATTTTCGTTTTTGTATTTTTTGGTTTGGCTCCAGTGCTGGGGATTTCAAAATTGTTGGGATGTGAATTAAACCTAAACTTTGGCTTAGCCGCAATTGGTATGGGAATGTTAAGCATGGCGGTTCTCAACACCAATAACTACAGAGATATTGAATCAGATAAATTGAGCAACAAAATCACAATTGCCGTTAGATTGGGAAGAAAATGGACCCTATTTTATCACAGAATTTTACTGATTTTGGGATTTTCTACCATCTTTTTTTCAATGCTAAATTACCTCAATGAAGTATTTAAATTAAGCGAGTCAAATACTTCACTGGAAATGTTTATGGTTTTCGGAATATTTTCACCCGCTGCCATTTTATTGAGTTCACATTTTACAGATTTGCGTCGTTTGGAACCAGGTGATAGAGAAAAGATCAATCCGCAATTGAAAAAACTATCGCTTACCATTCTTTTGCTCATCATGATTTACAGTTCTTTTGTTTGGTATTTGTTAAATATCATTGGTTTACCAAAATAACAATATGTATATTTCAATTGAAAAACATATTCTCGAATTTATAAAACCTGCAAAAACCAGTAGAGGCGAATACGCCGAAAAACCCGCTTATCTGTTGTGGATCAAAGATGGAAATACTTCCGTTTGTGGAGAAGCTTCTCCCCTACACGACTTAAGCATTGATGGCAAAATAGATTTACTCGAAATTGTCAAACCCTTTGAAAATCAAAAATTAACACCTCAATATTTATTAGAAATCCTTGACTCTTGGAAAGCTTATCCATCATTGAGATTCGCTTTATTCTGTTGCTTAGAAAAACTCAAAATTCAAAGTGAAACCAAAAATATTTGGGTTGATAACACTTTTTCATCTGGGCAAGAAGGAATCAAAATCAATGGTTTGGTTTGGATGAACGACATTGATTCCATGTACAAAGAAGCTATTGAGAAAATACATGCAGGATTTACCTGTATCAAAATCAAGGTGGGTGCGCTCGATTTTGACGCAGAATGCAGGTTAATTGAAAAAATTCGAAAGCAATTCAATGCATTTAAAATTGAACTCAGATTGGATGCAAACGGAGGTTTTTCAACCGATGACGCACTTTTTCAACTAAAAGAACTTTCTCGATTTGAAATCCACTCGTTGGAACAACCCATAAAAGCCTACCAACCTGAAATCATAGGAGAAATTTGTGCCAAAAGCAAAATAGACATTGCGCTAGACGAAGAACTTATTGGTGTAAATATTAATAATGCGGCATCATTGCTTTCAGTGATTTCTCCAAAATATATCATTTTAAAACCTACACTTTTGGGAGGGTTTGATATTTGCGATCAATGGATTACAGAAGCTTTTAAACAAAATATAGGTTGGTGGAGCACTTCCGCATTAGAAGGAAATATTGGATTGTCTGATATTGCCCAATGGGTTTCAACGTATAAATTATCCATGCCGCAAGGTCTTGGCACAGGATCTTTGTTTGTCAAAAATTTCCCTCCAAAAACAAAAACAATCAAAGAACATTTATTTTATATCTCGTAATTACACTTAACAGAACATTGTGAATCAAGATTTTATATCCCTCATTAACAAAACACTTCCAGAATCGGAAGTGAAGCTTCTACTTGATTCTATGCTTGAACCGGTTGGTACTTCCATTCGAATTAACAGAAATAAGATTCAAAATATTCACGTAGAACACAGTAAAATTCCTCATTGTTCAGATGGATTTTTGTTAAAAGAAAGGCCATTGTTTACGGCCGATCCTGCGTTGCACGCGGGTGCATATTATGTGCAAGAATCTAACAGTATGTGGGTTGGAGAATTGGTAAAACATTTGAATAACAAAAACGCTGCGGGTTCTGTTGTATTGGATTTGTGCGGGGCTCCCGGTGGAAAAAGCACCCATATTTCTTCGGTTTTACGCCAAGGTGATTTGTTAATTGCCAACGAAGTTATTCAGAGCAGGAATGCCATTTTGTACGAAAATTTGTGCAAATGGGGGAACTCAAATGCAGTAGTTACAAGGGCCGACGCCAAACAGTTTGGTCTATTGAATGAAGTTTTCGACATCATTGTTTGCGATGCACCATGTTCTGGAGAAGGAATGTTTCGCAAAGATGAAACGGCAATCAGAGAATGGTCCATGCAAAATGTTCAACTCTGTGCCGAACGTCAGCAACGCATTGTTCACGATATTTGGAAATCGCTAAAACCCAATGGGTATTTGATTTACAGCACTTGCACATTCAATCGTTCAGAAAATGAAGACAATGTGAATCGCTTTTGTAAAGAACTCAATGCCAAAACAATTCCGGTTGTTTTGGAGGGACATGAAAACCTTTATTGCCTCGAAGAAAACATGTATAGGTGCATGCCCCATAGAACTTTAGGCGAAGGTTTCTTTTTTGCAGTAATTCAAAAAAACGGCGATAACTTTGAAAGCGACCAATCAGATGTGATTGAAAATCAATCAAAAAAAGACTTCGCACAGTACAAAAAGAACCAAGCGAGCAAGTCTGGAAATAAGCAAAAGAACAAAAAAGAAATTTTAACATTGCCTTTTGAAGCAAATGATTGGGATGCATTTTCTGGAGCTGAAGGCACTTACGCATTGAAAACAGGAGCTTGGTTTGAAAACAATCCCACTTTATTGAACACCATACCATCTATTGTGCATCCTGGAGTGGCAATAGGTAAAATTTTCAATGGAGATTGGAAGGTTGAGCCTGCTTTTGATTTGGGCTGTGGCGAACTGAATCTATATCCCACACTAGAATTGGATATAGAACAAGCGTTCAAATATTACCGCAGAGAGTTTTTAAACGTGATTTCCGACAATAAAGGCACAGTAGGCTTACGTTGGAACAACCTGCACCTTGGAACAGCAAACAGCGTCAAAAATGGCCTCAATAATTTATGGCCGGTTGGTTGGAGAATTCGCAGCGAAATGCAACCAAAAAGTATCGTTTTCTAAAAACTGTACAAATCAACACCCATCTACACTTTATGTTCAAAACATAAACCTTTGTCAGCTTAGTTCGAAGGTAAATTTGTATTGTGATAGTATATAATCGCTTTACATTAAAAAACGGATTGCGCGTAGTTCATCAATTCGATCCTACCGAAAGCAATGTTGTATTGAATACCCTGTACAATGTTGGCGCCAGAGATGAAGATTCAAACAGAACTGGTTTTGCCCATCTCTTTGAGCACTTGATGTTTGGAGGAAGTGAAAACGTTCCATCTTTTGATGAAGCCATAGAAAATGCTGGAGGTCAAAACAACGCTTTTACCACCAACGAAATCACCAATTATTACATCAATGTTCCCTTAGAAAACATTGAAACCGCTTTTTGGTTAGAAAGCGATAGAATGTTGGCTTTGAATATCAATGAAAAATCACTTTCTGTTCAGCAAGGTGTTGTTATTGAAGAATTTAAACAACGTTGTTACAATGCTCCTTTCGGACAACTTTGGCACCATATTAGAAATCTGCTGTATACAAACAGTCCTTACCGTTGGCCAACAATTGGACAAGAAATTTTACACGTGGAAACTGCAAACTTGCAGGATGTACAATCGTTTTACAACAAACATTATATCCCTCAAAATGCCATTGTTTCAATAGTTGGAAATTTATCACTTGATGAAACAAAAACACTTTGTGAAAAATGGTTTGAAAACATAGAAAAACCAGGTGAAACCAATAAAAACACCTACGTAAAAGACATCCCTCAAACGGAAAGAAAATTTTTAGAAACCACAGATCTATCACCAAATCCTGCAGTTTTCTTGGTTTGGAGAGGTCCATCGTACAAAGAGATGGGAAGTTTGGAATTGGATATTTTCTCTGACATGCTCGGTGGTTCTGAAGTTTCAGATTTGCAACAAGTTCTTGTAAAAGAAAAACAAATTTGCAACGCCGCTGAATGTTTTTATATCAGGGGAATTGATGAGGGTATTTTTATTCTTTACGGAATTCTCAACGAAGGTCAAACTCACGAAACAGTTGAATTAGAATTATTTAACACAATGAAAACTTTTATTTCAAAAGGAAACAATAACGAAAAAACGTTTGAAGGAATCAAGAATAAGGCTTACACCAACATACTTTTCGAACAAATCAACCCTATGAACCGGGCTCAAAAATTGGCATATTTCGAGAATCTCGGAAATGTTGAGGGAATAAATAAAGAAGCAGAATTGGTTAAAAACCTAAATTTAACCGATGTACTCCAACAAGCTGCTACCACGTTTGAGCAAAATAATATGTCTGTAATTTACTATTCACCAATGTCATGTCATGAACCAAGCATTTAGAAAAAACCCACCCAATACCCGCACAATAAAAAGTTTTCCGGTTCCTGAAATTCAAGAACAGACAAGTGAAAAACAAAGGTTATTCGTTTCTCACACCGAAAATTTAGGAGTAGTAAAAATGATGCTGTGGTTTCCACATGGAAAGTCTAAACAAAAATCTTCGTTCATAGCAGATGCTGCATATAGTTTGATACTATCTGGTGGCGATGGAAAAAGCGAAAAAGAAATCATAGACTACCTCGACCATTTGGGAGCGAGTATCAATATAGATTGTGAAATTTTTGGCGCTACTGCTACCATTCGTTGCGCCAAAGAATGTGCAGTTTCTGTGTTAGAATGGGTTGTCAATCATATGATTAAGGCAGAATATCCAGACCGTGAATTTGAAAATTACAAGCTCATCAAAAAAGCATCTATCGAAAGAAAAATGCAAACCCCTCAGTATTGGGCAGGTCGATTGGCATCAGAAAATTATTACGGCGCAAACCATTTACTTGGAAAACACGGACATCTCGAAGAGATTGAAACACTAACCAAATCAGATATTCTCGCTTACCGCGATCAGTTTATTCACCCCGGAAATTGCATGTTACTTGTAGCTGGTGATTGCAACAGTGAATTACACAACGAACTTAAATCATTACATAACAAATATTTCCAATCAAAATTTCAAATCACTATTGATGAGGAGGAAATAAATAACGACAGAAATTACCCAGAAATTATTTATCATGATTTGCCCAATAGTTCTCAAGTTAGTTTGCAACTGATTAAGCATGTAGCACAATTGCATGAAACTGAATTACATAAATTCACCTTGTTGAATATGATTTTGGGGGGATATTTTGGCAGCCGATTGATGCAAGAAATCAGGGAAGAAAAGGGACTAACCTATGGAATTGGTTCATACTTCAGACCGGCAATGCAAGGAAGAACTTGGATTATCAGTGGCGAAATGAACAGCGCTAATGCACAATTGGCATTGGATTGCACCTTAGAAATTATGGAAAAACTAAGAACCGAATTGGTTTCGGAAGAAGAATTAGAAAAAGCCAAACGCTACTACAGCGGGCAGTTCAGATCAGGCTTTGATGGACCATTCTCCATTGCAGCAAAGGTTCAACAAAAAATACTCCGCAACTACAGCGATCAATTCTTCACCGATACCCTAGAACACATTTGGAACATCACACCAGAACAAATTAAAACTGCTGCACAAAATTATTTAGATCCAAAATCGTTTATTAAGGTGATGGCAGGTAAAATTCAATAAATGAATACCTTAAAGAAAAATATCATTGTATTTTGTTTATCAATTTCATTGAGTTTTTCTTTATTGGCGCTAACCAATCCTGTTATCCTTCAAAGGGCTTGCCTCGACAAGGTTACGGGAGTTGTTACGCTTTACATAAAACCAAGTTCAGACCCTTGTAATTCATTTAAATTTTACCGCATTTTTGGTCGCGATGATTCCTTCAATTTGTTTCAACAATTAGGTCAAACAAGCACACTTAACACAAATACAATAAATGTATCGTTGCCAAACAAGAAAAAATGGCAATTGTATATTTCGTCGTTTTATTCTTGCAACGGAATTGACACTTTGAATTCAAATAAAATTTGGATTGATGACGTTGCACCGTCGGCAATTGAGCCAGATAGTGTTTCTGTAAATATGCTCACTCAGTTGATTTTTGGGGGATGGACAACACCAAGTGATGCAGACATTATGGGTTACAGTTTATTCAAAGTTGATCCAGTAAGTGGAAGCAATTCTGTAATCGATGAGAAAAATGTTTTAACCTACACCTTTGTTACAACTACTTTTAATTCAACAACATCGGGAAACAAATTGGCCATAGCCGCTTTTGATAGCTGCCGAAACGGAGGTATCATCAGTGCTTATCATTCACCTATATTATTATCGGTTTCAACCCCAACAAATTACAGATGCCAAAAGAAAATCAACCTAAATTGGACACCTTACGTAGGATGGAATACAGATTCCAACTATTTATTCATCTTTGACTTAACCTTGAATAAATGCATTCAATGTGTCCGCTTATCTGGATCAACAATCAATTATACCTATAGTTTACCTTATCTGAATACAACATTTGCATTTATGGTTCGTTCAAAAAGAACAGGGAAAAACATTACATCTTCATCGAATATAGTAAGTAGCTATGTGCCTGATTTCCCTAAGCCAATTACAAAAACCACCCTATCACAAGTAAGTGTTGAATTTCCCTCTCAGATACAAGCCATAGGAAATTGGGAAACTGGCGACAGTGCCACGTTATATGTTCGACAACAAGGAGCAGGCATTTGGTCTAACATTATTTCTTACAATAAGGCACTCAACTCATTTACATACAACGATATAACCCATAATTCAGACTATACAATAGCCGAATTTTTATTGGTACGCTACAATTCATGTGGCAATGCCGCCGACAGTAGCGCTTTGCATAACAACATCCTTCTCACAGAAGGCGCAAACAAGAAAATCAATTGGAATACATATAACGGTTGGACGAAAGAAGGCATTCCATACACTTACAATATTGAAAAATGGAACGGTTCTACATGGAATACCATTGGCAATACAACTGCTCAAACATTTCCCTTAAACGGCACTGGCTATGGAGTTACAAAATATAGGGTAACAGCAAAACCAAACAATCCATCGAAAACAGAATGGAGTCATTCCAATGAAATCCAGGTAGATTTGGGGTACGATTCAAGCGCATACGACACCACATTAATTCCATCGGGATTCACTCCAGATGGAATCAATCCCATTTTCAAAATGTCCAATCCCGCCATCTCTCCAGGCGAAGCCATCATGCAGATCTATAATCGCTGGGGTGAACTCATTTTCAAAGGAGATGCACTCACTGGATGGGATGGCAAATCGCAAGACCAACCTGTTCAAGAGGGATTATACATCTACATCATAGAAGCAAAATACAGAAATAAACGTGAAGTTTCACGTGGAACAATCAATTTAATCCGATAATTCAATGCCAGAAAACATACAATTTTTAGGGAAAAGCAAATTCTTAAACGGCAAAAACCGAAAAGATATTCGACAATTATTGAACGAAACAGCAAATAATGAGGGGTACGATATCGAAAATATCACCTATATATTTATGTCCGACGATGAATTGCTCGAGATAAATCAGCAACATTTACAGCATGACGATTATACCGACATCATTACTTTTGATTTATCCGACATAGAAGCATCTGTAGATGGAGAGATATATGTATCCATTGACCGCATCAAAGAAAATGCAATCAAATATAATTGCAGCAACGAACAAGAAATCATCAGGGTATTATCGCATGGCCTATTGCATCTGCTCGGATATAAAGACAAATCCGAAGTAGATATTCAGAAAATGAGAGAGAAAGAAGCCGAATGTTTGACCAGATATACCCTTATTTCACAATAAACAAATGTGCATTTTTAGAACTTTTTTATCAGGCCTCTACCCCTTTAACTTTGTAAAAACAATACCGTTTCACGTGAAACAATATGAAAAATAATCTATACGACGTCATAGTAGTAGGTGCCGGACATGCCGGATGTGAAGCAGCAAACGCAGCCGCATCTATGGGAAGTAAGGTTCTCCTTATTACCATGAATATGGAAACCATAGCAAAAATGAGCTGCAATCCCGCTATGGGAGGCGTAGCGAAAGGACAAATTATCCGCGAAATTGATGCACTCGGAGGAATGTCGGGTATCATAACAGACAAAACAATGATCCAATTCCGCATGCTCAACCGCAGCAAAGGCATTGCCATGTGGAGCCCAAGGGCACAAAGTGACAGAATGCGCTTCTCAGAAGAATGGAGATTGGCCTTAGAAAGAAACTTAAATGTAGATTTCTTCCAAGATTCGGTTACTGAGATTACAACAGAAAACAATAAAGTAACCGGAGTAAAATGTGGAATGGGAATGACATTCCAATCCAAAACAGTTGTGCTAACAGCAGGAACATTTTTAAATGGAATCATTCATATAGGCAGAAAACAGTTTGGCGGTGGTAGAATGGCAGAGAAAAGTTCAACCGGAATAACAGCCCAATTAGAATCATTGGGACTCGTTTCTGGCAGAATGAAAACAGGTACTCCTCCAAGGGTAGATGGCAGATCGTTAGATTACAGCAAGATGGAAGAACAAGCTGGCGACGAAAATCCCTCAAAATTCTCTTACACCAATCAAACGCAATCGCTTGAACATCAACGTAGTTGTCACATAACCTATACAAACGAAAACGTACACAATATTCTTAGAGAAGGTTTCGAAGACAGCCCAATGTACAATGGAAGCATACAAGGATTGGGACCAAGATATTGTCCGAGTATAGAAGACAAAATAAATAGATTTGCAGAAAGAGAGCGACATCAAATATTTGTAGAACCAGAAGGTTGGAATACCATTGAAATATATGTAAACGGATTCAGTACATCCCTACCCGATGAAATACAAGTAAGGGCAATGAGAGAAATACCTGGATTCGAAAATGTAAAAATATTTAGACCCGGCTATGCAATTGAATACGACTTTTTCCAACCAACACAATTAAAAGATACACTTGAAACAAAAGCGATACATAATTTATTTTTTGCAGGACAAATAAATGGTACTACCGGATATGAAGAAGCAGCAGCCCAGGGTTTGATGGCAGGTATCAACGCACATGCACATGCACAAGAAAAAGAAACCTTAGTACTTGGTAGAAACGAAGCATATATAGGAGTACTCATTGACGACCTTATAAATAAGGGAACAGAAGAACCATATAGAATGTTCACTTCAAGAGCAGAATACCGAATCTCTTTACGACAAGACAATGCAGATTTAAGGCTGACGCCAATAGGACATAAAATTGGTTTGGCTTCAAACGGAAGAATGGAGAGATTAGAAGTTGTAAATAGAGAAGCAAACGAAATAACAGAAATACTTCAAAAGGAAAGCATCGGATTGGAAGATGGCAAAATATATCTCCCACAGCTTACATCAGAAATAAACGAAAAAACTAAAGCCCGTAAAATATTATTGCGACCTGAAATAAATTTATCAGATATACAAAAAATACCGCAATTCAATATCATACAATCTTTTGACACTGAAGCAATTCAAAGAGCAGAAATTAATATTAAGTATTCAACGTATATAGAAAGAGAGCAAGAACAAGCAGATAAACTCATTCGGTTAGAAAATATTAAAATACCGGAAAACTTCGATTATTCTAAATTACAATCAATGAGTATGGAAGCTCGAGAAAAACTAAAGAAAATACAACCAAGCACAATTGCTCAAGCAAAACGCATTAGTGGTGTTTCTCCTTCTGATATTTCTGTACTTTTAATTCATTTTGGAAGATGATCAAGTCTATTAGTCCAATATTATTTATTGCCCTTCTTTTTACAAGATGTGCAAATCCTGTTGGTCCAACCGGAGGAGACAAGGATGAAAAATCTCCTGTGATAACAAAAGTAAAAATTGAATCAAAAAAACAAGAAAAAAACATAAGTATCATTTTTGACGAAAATATTAATACCAAGGGAGAAATATCAATTAGTCCTTACACCCACAAACAAAATATATCCCTCAATAAATATAGAAACACATTAAATTTTACTGTACCACAAAATACCAATTCCATTAGTCTAAATGATGTAATTACAGATGTAAATGAAAATAACGCAGGAAAATATCCTTTTATCATTTTAGGTACAGATAGTTTAAATTATATCATTAAATACGAAAGTCCTAATCCTACAAAAGAGAAAATTAAAGGTTATTTTAAAGTAGATAGTTTTTACTATCCCGGTGACAATAGCCAAAAGGGAATCATCAAGTTTGGAGGATTAAAAAACATAGATAATCAGATCACTTTGTTCAATGATATCAATAATAATAATCAATACGATAACGAAGAAGGTTATTATATCCAACAAATAAAATCGAATCAATTATATAAAGATTCAGTTAAAGATACCACTTCAATAATCTTATATCCCCCATTGAAAAGGGAGATAAAAAGAGGTTTAAGTAAACAAGATTCAGTTGCTCTATATATAGGTATACCAAAATCAATTATTGATACAATATTTACCCAAGAAAAAATATATATCGTGAATCACATTGATACCACAGTAATCAATATTCAAGATACATCCGACATTGAAAAACTATTTCAAGGATCCAATCTCAACTTTAAAATAAATCAAAGTAAAATTGATTTACCAATAACTGGAGATATAAAATACAAAATTGCAATCATCGAAAAGGATACTCTAATCCAAAAACAGAAAACCATTGGATATATTCTAAATAAACGAAGACACAGTAAATATCATTTCTATACCAAAGAAGAGATACAACAATATAAATCATACAATAAATTACAATATCCAAGTATATACAGTAATCCAAGCGAAAGAATCATAGAAATATCCATTCAAAAATATATCAATTCTAAAAAAGACACCTTTTATAAGAATATAAAATATAAAATTGGACAGTTAAATATCAAATTAAAAGATAAAAATACAGGCAACTTAAAGATTAAACTAATCAATAGTAATAATTACGTTCAAGTATTCAGTATACACGAGGACATTAATATCCTTTTAGACCAAGATACCTACCATTATTATATATGGGAAGACAGCAACAACAACAACGAAATGGATATATACAATGAAAATGATGCATTATATGCAGAAAAAGTAAAGGTATATAATAAGGAAACTGCTGTAAATGGTAAATTAGAGAACACAATCACTGTGGAATAACAGTGAAATACTTAAATTAAGTTTAGGATAATATTAATTTAACTTAGATAATACCAAAACGGAAAAACACCAAATTCAATCGTGTGAATTTAATCAATCCTATAGACCACATTGTCTATAGTCAATGTAAAAAAGTATCACTAATAAACAGCTATAAAAAATTGAGAAAAATATAAAAATAAAATCATAAAATATTATATAATAATCATTTAAAAAGTAAAAAACACACTAAAAAAATCAACACAAAAGAATTATCCCGATATCCACACAGCTATAATATATAATACATAATACTCTTTAAATGAAAGGTATTAATTAATACTTTGGGCTGGGGAAAACCAATAATAGAAAAATTTACAATCATCAAAAGTGAATATTAGATTTGTACCATGATTCAGAATATTGAAACAATAACCCAAGAAGTAAATGATTTTATAATCGAAAATGCAGAGGCATTGGAATTGTATCGTTTGAAATTCTTAAGTCGTAAGGGAAGTATTTCTGAATTGTTCGAAGTGTTTAAAGAATTGCCTGGGATTGAAAAACGCGACATTGGCAAACCTTTGAATATTTTAAAAAGTTTGGCTGAAGAAAAATTCAACTCTCACAAAGAGCAATTTGAAAATACTGCGGTTGATCTTTCGGCAATGGTTGACACTACCCTTCCCGTTTATCAAAATGAGTTGGGAAGTTTTCATCCATTAAAAATTGTAGAAAATGAATTGGTAGATATTTTCAATTCTTTGGGATTCGATTTAAGCGAAGGTCCAGAAATTGAAGACGACCACCATAATTTTGGAGCATTGAATTTTGCAGAAGATCATCCTGCGAGAGATATGCAAGATACTTTCTTCATTGGAGAAAATGTTTTGAGAACGCATACCAGCAGTGTTCAAATTAGAGAAATGGAAAGACACGAACCTCCATTTCGTTTGATTATGCCAGGTAGGGTTTATAGAAACGAAGCTGTGAGTTCAAGAAGCAATTGTTTTTTCCATCAAATTGAAGGATTGTATGTAGACAAAGGCGTAACCTTTGCCGACTTAAAACAGACCTTGTACTATTTTGTACAACAATTTTTTGGTGAGGGAACCAAAATAAGATTTAGATCAAGTTATTTCCCATTTACAGAACCAAGTGCCGAAATGGATATTTGGGCTGGTACTGAAACTGAAGAAAATAAAAGACTTACAAAAGGCACTGGATGGCTTGAAGTTTTAGGTTGTGGTATGGTTCACCCAAATGTACTTAAAGCGTGTAATATCGATCCTGAAGTATATACAGGCTTCGCTTTTGGTATGGGTATGGATAGAATTACCATGTTGAAATACGGAATAAACGATATTCGAGATCTGTTTGTGAATGATACGAGGATGTTATCGCAGTTTAAGGGGGTGTAATTAGAAGGTTTATAAAGGGTGTAATACTAAGGTTTATAAGAGTTTATGAGCGTTTATAAACGTTTAGATTTAGTTTGGATTAAAATTAGTGTTATGCATACCAATAGACGTTTTTAATAATAAGAGACATTTTTTAAATTTATTACCAATAAAAGATTTTAACTGACATGATATATTTTGCAAGTGATTTTCATTTAGGGATGCCTCAAGGGGAGGTTTCTAAATTGAGAGAAAAAAAGATTTGTGATTGGTTAGAATCAATTTCATCTGATGCGAGTGAAATTTATTTGCTGGGCGATTTATTCGATTTTTGGTTTGAATACAAAACTGTAGTTCCACGTGGTTATGTCCGCTTTTTAGGAAAATTAGCAGAACTCACAGATAAGGGAATTAAAATTTTTGTTTGCGTTGGAAATCACGATTTGTGGATGCGTGAATATTTAGAAGAAGAGTGTGGTGTTAAAATTTTTAGAGATCCTTTAATTAAAAAATTCGGCACTAAGAATTTTTATATCCATCATGGCGATGGATTGGGTCCTGGTGATAACGGTTACAAATTTCTCAAAAAGATTTTCCTCTCTCCCATCAATCAATTTTTATTTGCAAAGTTGCATCCGAATTTTGGTTTTAAGTTGGCAACTGCTTTTAGTAAAAAAAGCAGATTGGCTCAACCAGAGGCTGAAAGTAGCTATCAGGGCGACAATAATGAGTACCTAACACAGCATTGCTTAGAAATATTAAAATCTCAGGCCGTTGATTTTTTTATTTTTGGCCATAGACATTTGAAAATCAATGTAGAATTAGAAAATTCTAATCCACTCACTCAAAACGATTCTCATGAAAAATCACGGTATATGAACCTCGGAGAGTGGTTTTCGGGTGGAGGGTATGCAAAATTTGACGGAGACCAATTATTTTTTTACGATTTGTAAAAGTTTCACGTTTTTTATTTTGAGGGATAAAAAACTTCTTGAAAAATTCTTCATAAAAAAAGGTCTGTTCATTGAACAGACCTTTTTGAATATTTTTAAATTTCTAAAATTACATTAATTTCAAATCATTAAATGCACCTTCAGTGATTTTGTAATCAGGCAAACCTTGTCCTGATGGAGCAAGCATTGTGATTGTATAAACACCAGATAACAAATGATTCGCTTCGTCTACTTTGGTCAAAGTTACAGAGTAAGTACAAGTGTAGCCCATTACAATAGATAACAAAGTATTGTTATCGCTTTTTGGGAAATACAAAGCACCATCAGCTGCTTGTAAACTGAAAGTACCAGAATAAGTACCTGTTTTTGCTGGAGTCAACACCAATTGCATAACTACTCTAGAAGTGTCATTGCCTGTAATTTTAAGACCTTGAACGCTTAACTCGCCATTTACAATTGCAGCAGCAGTACCATAACTAGTATCAGATGGAGTAATGTACATTTTGCTAGCTGATTCACTTTGCCAAGCGGTACCGTTTACTTTACATGTTAAAACGCCTTTAGTAGAAGTTGTGTTGGTAGTTGCAACAGGGTCTTTTGTACAGCTTGCAACGAATAATGTACCGGCTACTGCGGTCATTAATAAAATATTTTTGATTGTTTTCATGGTTTCTTTTTTACAAATATACATTATTGACAATAAACTTACATTACTAAAAATGGTACGTAAAATTTGGTATATATGATTGATTTGTAATTGTTTAAAATTTTTTAAAACATAAAATGTCCCTCAAAAACAAGAAAGAAAAATGGATTCATCGACAAATGCGATAAAAAACCGATGAAATAGGGGGTTTAAGAAAAATATTTTGGGGGATAGATACGTCTATGTTGTATGGAAAGTGTTTAAGCAGTTGTATTGAACGAATTGGTACAATTGTTGAAATATAAAATGAAAGGAGAACCGTTATGAAAAACAAGGCAAAACAAATCGCACAAGAAAAACAGGCACCAGTTTCAAAGCCAAACAGAAAAAGTGGCAACGGTTTTATTCAGAAAGCAGCAGGAATTTAGGTTAATTTTGATTTTCTGCTTTTAATCTTTCTGCGTTTTCTGCAACCATTAAGGCTTGCATAATTTCGTCGATATCGCCGTTCATAATTGCGGGTAAATTATACAATGTTAACCCAATACGATGATCGGTAACCCTACCTTGGGGATAGTTATATGTCCTCACTTTTGCACTTCTGTCGCCCGTTGAAACAAGGGTTTTTCTGCGTGAAGAAATGGCCTCGAGGTGTTTATTTAATTCAATTTCGTAAAGCTTATTTCTAAGCATTTTCATTGCTTTTTCTCTGTTACCTAACTGATTTCTTTCGGTTTGACAGATCACCACCATTCCAGATGGAATGTGGGTTAGCATTACTTTCGTTTCAACTTTGTTTACATTTTGACCACCGGCACCACCGCTTCGAGAAGTTTCCATTTTAACGTCGGCATCGCGTAGTTGGAAGTCAACTTCTTCCGCTTCTGGCATTACCACAACCGTGGCAGCCGAGGTATGAATACGCCCTTGGCTTTCGGTAGCTGGAACACGTTGAACGCGGTGAACACCACTTTCGTATTTGAGTGCACCATAGGCACCTGGCTCAGTTACTTCCATTACAATTTTGGAGTAACCTCCCATAGAACCTTCCATTTCTTCAGCGATTTCGGTTTTCCAACCTTTTTTATCGCAATATCTTTGGTACATTCTATAAAGGTCGCCGGCAAAGATCGAAGCTTCGTCGCCACCGGTTCCAGAGCGGATTTCGATGACACAATTTTTAGCATCTTCGGGATCTTTAGGCAGCATTTGGAAGCGAATTTTTTCTTCGAGCGGTCCTATTTTCTCTTCCAAAGATTCCAATTCTTCCTTGGCCATATCGCGCATTTCTTTGTCTTTCTCATTTTTGAGAATGTCGCGGGCTTCGGCAATTCCTTCAGTAATTCTTTT
Source organism: Flavobacteriales bacterium (assembly GCA_947447955.1). GTDB lineage: Bacteria > Bacteroidota > Bacteroidia > NS11-12g > UBA955 > VMCP01. Next base: position 59,937 of record CANFLS010000001.1, read on the forward strand.
ATATTCGAAATACGATTCTACAATTTCTTCCAAGTCTTTGTATTCCTTATTCAACTTGGTAAACCGTTTCATATCAGAAGAAACCTCAGGGCTGCTGAGTAGCAATTCGATTTCTTTGTAATGTGCGTGAACCGCTTCGAGTTTTGAAAGCATTGGGGCAAAATTAAGGGTTTTTTTTGGGATTAGACAGATTAGACGGGTTATCCCGATAGCTATCGGGAAGATTAGACGGATATTTTGGCACTTTGTGCGTTTAGGGGCTGCGCCGTTTAGTGTTTAGAAGTGTAAACGCGTTTAGGAGACCTGCCGGTCGTTTAGCAAGGGTTTCTAATTTCGATAGTTATTCTAAACGCATGGTAATGCATCTAAACCCTAAACGAGCAGAGCTCTTCTAAACCCTAAACACATGATAATTTTTCGTATCTTTGAAATGTAATATGGCGTTAAGTCAATCTCAAATACTCTCGCAACAGCAACGGTTGTCGCCTCAGCAGATACAGTTTATAAAACTGCTGCAGATGAGTACGTTGGATTTCGAGGAAAAACTTGATGAGGAATTACTCGATAATCCAGCGCTCGAAAAAAGCGATACCGAAATGGATTATTCAGACAATACAGCCGACCTAACCGAAAGAAAATCTGATGATTGGGATTCTGAATATCAAAGCGATATCGACGTAGAAGAAATCATGAGAGCCAGTGGAAATGATGATGAATATTCAACATTTACCATGGGTGAAGACTACTCAAACGAAGACCAAAAAGAAATGCCAATGGCATCGCAATCGTCGTTTCAGGAGTTTTTATTGGAGCAGGCTAGGGCAACGTTTTTTGATGAGCTAGACTTCATGCTAGCCTTCCACTTAATCAATTCGATTGAGGAAGATGGCTATTTGCGCAGAGAGTTAAGGAGCATAGTAAACGACTTGGCTTTCAACGAAAACATTCAAACTACCGAGGATAAACTTGAGCGAATTTTGATCAAAATTCAGAACTTTGATCCTCCAGGAATTGGCGCAAGAGACCTTCAGGAGTGCTTGTTATTGCAATTATATAAAAAGGATTATGGTGATAATCTATCCATTACGTTGGCAGAAAAAATTATTTCTGAGCAAATGGAGGCATTCAGTAAAAAACATTACGAAAAGATTACCAAGTCCCTCAAAATCACAGACGAGCAACTTCGTGGTGCCATCAGTGAAATTATTAGGTTGAATCCGAAACCCGGTGAGTCGAACAGTGGCAGTGTGAAAACGCAGTATATTGTTCCAGATTTTACCGTGGTGGCCGACGATGGAATTTTGACAGTTACCCTAAATTCCCGTAATGCCCCCGAATTAAAGTTGAGTGCAGCCTATTCCGATACTCTAAAAACGTACGAAGAAGCAAATGTGAAAGATCAGCAATTGAAAGATGCTGTTCAGTATATCAAACAAAAATTGGATGGCGCTCGATGGTTTATCGACAGCGTGAAACAACGTCACCACACCCTTTTGAGTACCATGGAAGCGATTGTGAAACGCCAAAGTGAATTCTTTTTAGAGGGAGATGACACCTACTTGAAGCCTATGATATTGAAGGACATAGCCACCGAAGTGGGATTGGATATTAGTACCATTTCTAGGGTTGCCAATTCAAAATATGTGGAAACTGATTTTGGTATTTTTCCGTTGAAACACTTCTTTTCGGAGGGACTTTCTAACGAAGACGGAGAAGAAATTAGCAACAGGGAAATTAAAAAGATATTGGAAAATGCCATCAATGCCGAAAACAAAGCCAAACCGCTTACCGATGAAGCTTTGATGGAATTGCTGAAGGAAAAAGGGTATATCATTGCGAGGAGAACTGTGGCGAAGTATAGAGAGCAATTGAATATTCCGGTGGCAAGATTAAGAAAATTACTTTAATTTTCTTAATCTTGCCGGATTAGACGGATTAGACGGGTTAGACAGATTAGACGGATTGGGTTTATAGGATTAAAATAAAGGGTTAAAAAAAAAGAACATGGGATTAAGACAAGATAAGTTTGCAAAACAGATTCAGCGAGATTTGGCTGATTTAATGACATTACACCGAAACGAGTGGTTGGGTGGAACCTTTGTTACCATGTCGAATGTGTTGGTGAGTCCAGATTTGAGCTACGTGAAGGTATATTTAAGTTTGTTTAACATTGTAAACAGGAAAGATGTGTTGAAGCATTTGAATACAGTGGTTGACAAAGAAATACGCCATGAAATAGCGAAAAAGATTAAAAATAACGTGAAGAAGATTCCAGAAATTCGTTTCTACGAAGACGATACTTTGGATTATGTGAGCAAAATGGACGAATTGTTTACCAAAATCAATAACGAAAACAAAGATTCTTGAAGTTAATTTGGCTAATAGCGCGTAAATATTTTTTCTCTCGAAAAAATCCCTCTGCCATCAATATCATTACGGGAATTTCGATGGCCGGTTACGCTGTTGGCGCTTTGGCCCTCATTATTTTATTGTCGGCCCTCAATGGGTTTGAGTCCACTATTTTTGGGGGATACACCCACGGCGATGCAGACCTAAAAGTGGTTGCAACCAAAGGCAAGGTCTTTACCATTGGAAAAGATACCCTAGAAAAACTGTCGAAAATTAAGGGCGTTACGTCGTATTTCAAATGCCTCGAAGACAAGGCCATTGTTAAATACAATGACCAACAAACTGTTGCATTGGTTCGTGGGGTAGATGAGGGAATCCTAAAAACCTTAAACGTAGATAGTTTGATTATTGACGGACGTAAGATTTTATTTGATCCTAAAAGCGAACGCAATTTGGCTTGGTTGTCGGAAGGGTTGATTTATAAGCTCAACATTGCCCAAGAAAACGCCGAAATTGAATTGATGGAGCCCGACAGAACATCGTCTGGGGTTTCTCAAACCGTTCTCAACCAGGAGCAGGTAAATGTGTCGGCAATGATACATTTGGGTGAAGATCACAATGATGCAACACTCTATGTTCCATTGTCGGTGGCAGAAAGTTTGTTTTCGCGCGATGGCGAAATGAGTTCCCTCGAAATCAATATTAACGCTGCCCAATTTGATCGCTGTAATGCTGAAATTCAAGCATTGCTGGGACCTAAATTCTCCTTTCTCAACAGAAAGGAGCAGCACAAAACCATGTATAAAATGTTCAACACCGAAAAATGGGTGTCGTTTGCGTTACTAGCCTTCATTTTGCTGCTTATTTCCTTCAATTTGTTTGGGGCAATACGCATGATGATGATTGACAAATCGTCGGATTTGGCCATGCTCAACGCCCTCGGAATGCGCTTGAACCACATTCACAGGGTGTTTTTATTTGAGGGATTTTTGGTGGCCGTAATAGGCAGTATTTTAGGTATTGGAATGGGAGTGGGGTTGGTGTTGTTGCAACAGAAATATGGCTTCGTAACTACGCAATCTACTTTTGCAATGGCTTATCCGGTGAAATTGGCTATGGGGGACATTTTCTTGGTAATGGCATTGAATACATTTTTGGCTTTGTTTACATCGTTTTTGGCCAAGCAGAGCGTGGTATTGGGCAATCGATTTTTAAATCCCTCAAAAATAAGTTAAGTTGAAATTTTTATTTGTTGGTTTAGGTAATCCCGGTGATGAATATGCGCAAACCCGCCATAACATTGGGTTCGACGTATTGGATTTGCTTTGTGAAACAAAGGGTGGAACTTGGGAATCTGTGAAACACGGCTGGAAGGCTGAGGTGTCGCACAAGGGCAAAAAGTTGATTTTGTTGAAGCCAAATACTTACATGAATTTGTCGGGAAAAGCGGTTTCGTATTGGATGCAGCAAGAGAAAATTGCCTTGGAAAATGTGATCGTAGTAACCGACGATTTGGCATTGCCTGTGGGTAAACTTCGTTTGAAAACCAAGGGCAGCGATGGCGGTCACAACGGTTTGAAAAGCATTGACGCATCGTTAAATACCCAAAATTATGCCCGATTGCGCTTTGGCATCGGCAGTGATTTTGCCAAGGGAAGGCAAGTCGATTTCGTTCTGGGCAAATGGACGGCCGAAGAACAACCTGTGATTGATGCTTCTACCAAACGCGCCGTTGCCGGCATCGAAGAATTGGTTTGGCAAGGGTTTGGCCGGGCAATGACTAGTCTTAATGGTTAGACGGATTAGACAGGTTAGACAGATTAGACAGATAATTCGGGATTAGACGGATTAGACGGGTTAGACCGATTAGACAGATAATTCGGGATTAGACAGATTAGACAGATTTTTGGTTAGGCGGTTTTTCCCGATAGTTATCGGGAGGGTTAGACTGATTGGAAACACTAAACACTAAACGCTAAACCCTAAACGGCGCAGCCATCTAAACCCTAAACGAGCGCAGCCCAATTAAATAGTTTAGAAGCGTAACCGCGTTTAGATGCACTTTGTGCGTTTAGGAGAGCTTCGCTCGTTTAGAAGACCTTCCGGTCGTTGAGTAAAGCATAACTAATTTAGATTAAACCATAAACTATTTTCAATTTATTTTTTGTATCTTTGATAAAAGCCAAATGAAAAACTATCAAGAGTTTATAGTGATTGATCCTAATATTCGTTTTGGTAAACCAATATTAAAAAACACCAGAATTTCTGTGGGTGATGTTATTGGTTGGTTATCTGATGGCCAAAAAAAAAACGAGATTATTTCTGATTTCCCTGAACTTACAATCGAAATGATTAATGCTTGTCTGGCATTTGTAGCGCAGAGAGAAATATAAGGTTTATAAGGGTTGGGGTTGGTAATCCCTAAACACTAAACACTAAACCCTAAACGAGCGAAGCTCTTCTAAACAGCGCAGCGTAAACAGCCGAAGGCGTCAACTCGCGAAGCGATGTCAACTCGCGAAGCGATGTCAACGGCGCAGCCATCTAAACCCTAAACAATAAAAAATTCATTATCTTTGCTTTCCTTATGGAAATTTCTGAAAACAGACCGATTAGGGTGTTGATTGCGAAAGTTGGATTGGATGGTCACGACCGTGGAGCAAAAGTGATTGCTTCTGCTTTGCGTGATGCCGGAATGGAAGTAATTTACACCGGTTTGCGCCAAACGCCTGAAATGGTGGTTCAAACCGCTATCCAAGAAGATGTTGACGCCATTGGTGTAAGTATCCTCAGTGGTGCCCACAACACAGTTTTTCCAAGAATTTTGAACCTGTTGAAAGACAACGACATCAACGACGTTCTTTTAACCGGCGGAGGAATCATTCCCGATGCCGATATGACAGAACTCAACCAACTCGGTGTAGCTCGTTTATTCGCACCTGGTACCGAAATGGCCGAAATTGTTGCCTATATCCAAAACTGGGTAAAAGAGAACAGAGTTTAGTTGGCTACGCCGTTTAGGGTTTAGAAGAGCTTCACTCGTTTAGTGTTTAGAGTTATTGAATGTAACCACCTATCTTTCTAATCTTTTAATCTGTATAACCAAAAAATCTGTCTAATCCGTCTAATCCTAATTTATCTGTCTAATCTGTCTAACCAGTCTAATCCTAATTTATCTGTCTAATCTGTCTAATCCGTCTAACCTGTCTAACCCATTTGAAAAATGAAAATAGAAACCATTCTCACCCCGGCCTTGTTTCATCTTCACAGCAAGGATATTGAAAACAAACAAGTTGTTGTTATTGATATACTTAGGGCTACAACCACCATGGTGGTTGCGTATGAAAATGGTGCCAACAATGTGATTCCCGTTGAACATTTGGAAGATGCACTGGTTTACCGTGAACAAGGTTATCTCATTGCAGGAGAACGCAATGGCGTGAAGGTTGAAGGTTTCGATATGGGAAATTCCCCCCAAGAATTTACAAAAGATATTGTTGAGGGACGAAATATTGTCCTTTCAACCACCAATGGAACCAAGGCCATCAATGCCTGTAGTGCTGCCAAGTTTCGTTATATTTCGTCGTTTCGAAATATCGATGCCATGGCAAAAACCATCATTGAAAACAACCTCGACGTGCTTCTTTTTTGTGCCGGTTGGAAAGACAAATTCAACCTGGAAGACACGGTTTTTGCAGGTGCCTTGGCCCAGCAATTGCTCGATAACGGCTTTACCACCAATGACGACGCCACCAGAATGGCTTGCTCCCTTTGGAACCTTGCCAAACCAAACCTCGCCGCTTTCCTCGCAGATGCTTCACACGTACAACGGTTTAAATCGCTCCACATCGAATCTGATTTGGAAGTTTGTTTGCAATTCAATACCTATAAGGGGGTTGTTACGGTATGAAATCCTTAGTGGTTGTTTATTATCATCTGAACTAATTCGGATTAGACAGATTAGACGGATTAGAAAGATTAGACAGGTTAGACAGGTTATCCCGAAAGCTTTCGGGAGGATTAGACAATTCGGGGTTAGACAGATTAGACAATTCGGGATTAGACAGATTAGAAAGATTAGACAGGTTAGACGGATTTTTTGGTTATAAAGATTTTAGGGTTAATAGATTAAACCGTCTCAGCAAATAAGATAAAAAATATTAATAAGATATTTCACTAAAAGAAAGTTAAATAATAAAAAACTAGTTTAAAAAAATTACATATCTATAATAGAATGATTGTTAAGGTTAGAAATATAGAATCTGTCTAATCCGTCTAATCTGTCTAATCCGTCTAATCTCTAAAATAATCCGTCTAATCTCTAAAAAATCTGTCTAAACAGATTTTTTAGTTAGTTGCACTAATTCCAAAGTTCTATCGGCTAAAAACAAGGGTATATTTAAAATTCCATTATTCAGTTCTAAATTCTTTAACGAATAACGAATGCTTAAATTGGGTTCAAAAGATTTGCGATAAACGCCCAAACTTTTACTTTGAATGTTCATGTCAGACTTGATTTCAACTGGAATCAACTCATTCTTGTATTGAATGAGTAAATCTACTTCTGCTGAATTACCAGATGTCCAATATCTCGGTGTAACATCAAACTGATTGATAATACTTTGTAAAATATAATTCTCGGTAAAAGCTCCTTTAAATTCAACAAAAATATTGCTGTTTTCGGCAAATATGGAAGGATCTAACTTTGACAATCGGCGCAAAATTCCCACATCGAAACAATATAATTTATAAGCACTTAGATCATCATAACCGCTTAGTGGTAATTTTGGTGATTTGCAGAGGTTAACACGGTAAACCAATCCCGCATTGATTAACCAGGTCAAAGAATCTTCGTATTCTCTAGCGCGAGCACCTTCTTTCACTAGCTGGTATATAAATTTCTTGTTTTCTCTCGCCAATTGCGATGGGAGAGAATTCCATACATAACCAATTTTTTGAACGTCTTTTCCAACGGCATGTTTACTAAAATCATTGGTGTATGACATCAATAAATCGTTTAATAAATTCTCAACCAAAACAATGTCTTTGTTTTCGAGATAAGTTTTGGCCACTTTGGGAAGTCCCCCAGAAACAAAATAGTTTCTAAATTGCTCTAACAGTGGATGAAAGAAAATATCTGGAATGGGTTCGATGACATTGATTTGATTGACATATGTATATAACGTTGGATTTGCTACAGCCAAATATTCAAAAAATGACAGTGGTTTAATTTCGGTAAAGGTTACCTTGCCAACAGGAAAAGAAATACCATTTCCCAAGGCAATGCCTAGCAAAGAGCCCGCACAAATGATATAAAGTTCGGGTAGATTTTCATTGAAGTACTTTAAACTGCCTAAGGCTGCTTTACATGCTTGAATTTCATCAAAAACAATGAGTGTATCGGCAGTAATTTTACTACCATGCACGAAGGTTAAGTTCGATAGAATGCGATTTACATCTTTCGTTGATTCAAAAAGTTGATTCAACTCGGGATTTTCATCGAAGTTAAAATAGGCAATGTTTTGAAAATGATTTTTACCTAACCATTTCATTAAATAGGTTTTTCCTACTTGTCTGGCTCCATTTAAAATTAATGGGGGATGGTCGGCGGCATTTTTCCATTGCAATAATTTGCTCTGTGCTGATCTTTCAAAAACAATGCTCATAGAATGGTAAGTTGTTTATTTACAATGCAAATATAGTCTTTCTACATGTTATATTCTAAAAAGTGCTATGGAAAATGTGATTTTTTACACAAAAGTCGTATGACTTTTGTGATATTTCCCACATTTGTCATATGACTTTTGTGATAATTTATTCGGGGTTAGACAATTCGGGGTTAGACAGATTAGACAATACGGGATTAGACAGATTAGACAATACGGGATTAGACAGATTAGACGGGTTAGACGGATTAGACAGATTCTATATTTCTAACCTTATCAATCATTCTGTTATTTGTATTTAATCTTTTTTATATTATTCGATTATTATCCCTGATTTGCTTTTTTGTAATAAATTATCCTATTAATTGTTTGCTATTTAATTTGTTTAAACGGTTTAATCTTTAAACCCTAAATCAATCTAATCAAAAAATCTGTCTAATCTGTCTAATCAGTCTAACCCGTCTAATCTCGAATAAAAACCCTACTATCAAAAGGAAACCTCTCAACTTCAATAATTTGGATACTATCAAATAGTGGATGCTTGGGATTGATTAGCAAATTATAATCGCCTTTGGTGACAACAGATGGAATTTGCATCACACAATATTTGTTTTCTGCAATAAATTGATCACCAATTTGCTGTGTGGATTGTGGGTGTGGAAAGGTATTCCAATTTGCTAGTAAAATGGAATTGTCTATTTTGAAGATTTCAATTTCATCTGGGATATGAATTGTGACCATCATGAAATTTTTTGGCAATGTTGCAAGTGTGAAATGGACCGCAACTTCTGCCATTGCCAATGAGCGATTGGCTGCCGCATAAATCACCTCAACACCAATGGAATTCCAGCGAGCTCCATATATTGCAGCTCCTTTTCCCGATAATGAATTGGCAAATTGCTGGCTTGTCAATCTAAAGACTTCCATTTTTTACACCATAATTCCGTGTTGTACTCGTATCAATTCCGATACCACCAATTCTTTGCCATATGAATCTGTGAGTAATTCAATGGGCTTATTGTTTCCCAAAGCAAAATTTGGCGTATTTAACCAAAGCTTGAATTGTGCTAAATCATCAAAAATATCTAAACCAATTTTTGTAACCTCAGCCATTGCAATGATTTTTTCAGATTGCAATGATTTAAAAGCATGGGTTTCACTCATTTTATAGCGCTGTAATGATTTGGTTGAAATATTTAATAATTTGGCCCAGTCACTCTCTGAAAATGGAGTGTAATCTTGAATTGCATGAAAGAGTGAATAAGGAATTCCTTTTCTTATAGCACTAATTATCAGTATTTTATCAGCTAGAAACTCCGAGTATGTCAACTTTTTATTCAAGCCAACGGGTATATACTCAACTTTAGATTCGCTCACGAACCTATTGATTTCATTCTCCAGATTTTCTTCGATTGACTTATACCCCTTACTCATATTCGGACACTTGTACACAAATATAGGACAAAAGTCTAATAATATTACAAAATTTGGAGAAATTTTGTAATATTATGGTTTATAAAGGTTTATAAGCGTTTAGATGGCTTCGCCGTTTAGAAGAGCTTCGCTCGTTTAGGGTTTAGAGTTTAGGGTAACCATCAACTTCCAGTGTTTAGTGTTTAGGAGGGAAACCATAAAACAACCCTAAACACACAAAGATTGATTGTTAGATTAATATTATTTAATTTTGAATCAATTGCAAAGTTTAGTATTAAACCCTACCTATGCGCTTAAACGTCAGTCAACAAAATGCTTTGAAACAGGTTTTTGGAAATCTTCCTGGTGAAGTTTTTTTATTTGGATCGCGCGTTGATATGAACCGAAAGGGTGGTGATATTGATATACTTTGGATCACAGATATCAAAGAAAATAGAACCCTTAAAAAAGAAATGGAGCTCACAATTCAGTTTCAAAAAATATTGGATGAACGACTCGATTTATTGATCTTGCCCCCTGTAGACCAAATGACAAATTCAGAAAGGGCATTCTGTTCGTCTTTAAAGATTCAAAGACTGTTTGAATGATAAATTGGGTTTAGGGTTTAGTCGTCAACAACTTGGGTGACTTTCAATTTCGGAGATAATATTGTCTAAAATTTCAGCAACTTCAAAAAGTTTGAATTCGATTATTGGTGGTGTAACATCCCTTTTGCCGTGAGCAATATAGTTTCTATGATCTTTAATTATTTTGAGGTTTTTTAGTTGGCTTGGAGAAATTAGACCATCGAATAATTTGATAATACCTGATAATCTATCTATTTTGTCATTCACTTACAAACTGGGTTAGACAGGTTAGACGGGTTAGACAGGTTAGACGGATTCCTTATTCTTGAACATCTAACCATTCTGGTCTTTGTGTCTAATCTTTTTAATCTATTTATTATCGCTATTTAATCTAATTTGTTTACGCGACGCTATTTATTTAATCTTCTAACCCTAGAATCTTTCTAATCAAAAAATCTGTCTAATCTGTCTAATCTGTCTAACCCGTCTAATCTTTAAATGCGTTAGCGATGTTAACAGCTATGAATGAGCGTCAACTATATCTAAACTTTTATAAACCTTTTTCTTATTCCTCAATACAACCATTCTTCAATAATTTTTTCTACAATATCCTTGTTTAATTCAAAATGATCTTCTTTGTTGATTGATTTTGCTAGGTACCAATCGTAAGATTTATCATTATGTAATTTCCGAAAAATACTCACTTTTTTATCAATCTTTCCGCGCATGTAAAATTCCAATTTTCCATCATACTCAGACGTTAAAGCAGCAATAGGTTCAATGACTAAATACTTACTTTCTGATAAGGTAATTTCTAGATTGGTTGTTGAATACTCTCCGATAAATGGTTCAAAGCGTTTTATTGGTATGATTTCAAAATTCATCAGACCGTTTTTATCATATTCATCAAACCATTTGTAAATAATTGTATTGATTAAAGTTGAAATTGCATTTTGCCATTCAATTTTATAGTTTTCCCAATTGTTTTCGGGTTTAGTATTGTTTTTTAGTTTTTCTAATTTTTCCTTCAATGCCATAACCAATGTGTTTTTAAATTTACACCAATCAAAATTAATTAATTTTAGTTTACCCATCAATTGTTTCCGCGATTTTTGCAAAAAGAAAAAAGGGAATTAGAAAGTTTATAAAAGTTTAGATGGCTTCGCCGTTTAGAAGAGCTTCGCTCGTTTAGGGTTTAGGGAAACAAAAACAACCCTAAAATCTTTATAATCAAAAAATCTGTCTAATCTGTCTAATCTGTCTAACCCGTCTAATCTTTAAATGCGCGAAGCGTATTTTACTTTACGTTTGAAAATATTGCAAAAAGGTTCGAATTTTACTTTACGTTTGAAAATTTTTAATCTTTTAACCCTAAAATCTTTATAATCAAAAAATCTGTCTAATCTGTCTAACCCGTCTAATCTGTCTAATCTTTTTTTCTTACTTTTGTAAGAAAAAAAATGAACATCACAACCCATACCGAAAATAACATTACCATCATTACCATCAACCGTGAAAGCAAATTGAATGCACTCACAATCGATACCCTGCGCGAAATCAAAGAGGCAGTTACCATTGCCAATGCCGATGATTCCGTGTACGGAATGATCATTACTGGCGCTGGACAAAAAGCCTTCGCTGCCGGTGCCGATATCTCTGAGTTTGCCCATTTCAACGAAGAGCAAGCTACCAGAATGAGCGCCGATGGTCACGATGTGATGAACACCATTGAAGATGGAAATAAAATATGCATCGCTGCTGTCAATGGCTTTGCTTTGGGTGGGGGATGTGAGCTCGCAATGGCTTGTCACCTGAGAATTGCCAGTGGAAACGCCAAATTTGGTCAACCAGAAGTGAACCTCGGCGTGCCTCCAGGTTACGGCGGTACCCAACGACTCATACAACTCATAGGAAAAGGGAAAGCCCTTGAACTTTTACTAACCGGCGATGCCATCGACGCACAAACCGCCCTTCAATTGGGACTAGTAAACCACGTGGTAGAACAAGACCAATTGATGGAATATTGCATGCAATTGTTGCAAAAAATTGCATCTAAAAGCCCGTCTGCCGTGCACAAAGTACTCAAATGCGTAAGCGACTTCTACCGTCCTAACGTAAACGGCATGCAGCGCGAAATCTACGAATTCGGCAGCGCATTCGAAACCCCAGATTTTAAAGAGGGAACTGAGGCGTTTTTGGAGAAAAGAAAGCCAAATTTTAGGGCTTAAGCCCTAAAATTTGGCGGATTAGACAATTCGGGGTTAGACAGGTTAGACGGGTTAGACAGATTAGACAGATTTTTTGATTAGAAAGATTTTATGGTTAGTAGATTAAACCGTCTCAACAAAAAAGTTAGGTTTGGAGCAAAACGACAATTCGCTGAGATTTAATAAATAATTGATAATAAATAGATTAAAAATATTTGAATCTTAAACCAAAATGTTTAGATGGTTAAGAATAAGGAATCTGTCTAATCTGTCTAATCTGTCTAATCCGTCTAATCTAGATAAAATCTGTCTAAACGGTCTAACCCGTCTAATCTAAATATATTATATTTGCACAATGAAATTCGGTGTGGTAATTTTTCCAGGTTCAAATTGTGACCAAGATCTAATTGATGTTTTGTCGGGGTATTCGAGTGAAGCTGTTGAAAAACTTTGGCACAAATCAAGTGATTTGAAGGGATGTACCCATATTTTTATTCCGGGGGGATTCAGCTACGGCGATTACCTTCGCTCTGGTGCCATTGCAAAATTGAGTCCCATTATGGACGCTGTTTCTCAGCATGCTGCCAACGGCGGTTTTGTCATGGGGATCTGTAACGGTTTCCAAATTCTAACCGAAAGTGGCTTGTTGCCAGGCGCCCTATTGCGCAACACCAATATCAAATTTAATTGTAAAAATGTGTTCCTAACTCCTGGAACCACCAATAGCATGGTAACCAATAAATTGGCTGACAATCAAGTGATTCAGGTTCCCATTGCACACGGTGAGGGACGTTTCTATTGCGACCAAGAAACCTTGGCACAAATTGAAGCCAACAACCAGGTTATTTTCCGCTATTGTGATTCTGAGGGAAACCTTACCGACGAATCCAATCCAAACGGATCAATCAACAACATCGCAGGTATCACCAACGCAGGTAGAAATGTATTTGGTATGATGCCGCATCCGGAGAGGTGCGCAGCAGAGTATCTGCTCAATGCAGACGGCAAATATATTTTTGAGAGTCTCTAAATATTAGAGATTAGACGGATTAGACGGGTTAGACCGATTAGACAGATTTTTTGATTAGAAAGATTATATGTTTAGACGGATAAAATAAACAGCGAAGCGTAAACAAATAAATAGATTAAAAAGATTATTCACAAAGACCAGAAAGGCAAGAAGATTAAAAATATAGAATCTGTCTAATCTGTCTAACCCGTCTAATCTGTCTAATCATTTTTATTTTTTGAATGTAATGAAAAAAATACTAATCCTCAATGGACCCAATTTGAATTGGTTAGGGAAAAGGGAACCAGAAGTATATGGTAACCAAAGTTTAAATCAATTATTGGATTCTTTAAAATTGCAGTTTCCACAGGTGGAAATTAAAGCCATTCAATCGAATGTGGAGGGGGAATTGATCAATCATTTGCAGGAAGCCGAAGAAGACAATTCCATAGATGGAATCATTTTCAACGCCGGCGGATATACCCATACCAGCATCGCCCTTGCAGATACCCTCAAAGCCATGTCCAAAAAAGTGATTTTGGTACACCTCAGCAACATTTATGCTAGGGAACCTGAAAGACATACGGATTTATTAGTCGCCAACGCGAGCGGCTGTATTTTGGGGTTAGGGCGTGAAAGTTATACCTTGGCAATGTATTATTTTTTGAGTTTAGGGTTGAGCGTTTAGTGAAACTATCAACGAAAACTCTAAACCCTAAACGGCGTAGCCATCTAAACTCTAAACCCACGAAGTGCCCCTAAACCCTAAACGAGCGAAGCTCTTCTAAGCCCTAAACATTATGACAAACAAAGTAATAATTACCGGCTCAACAGGCCTAGTAGGCTCCCACCTAACTTGCCATTTGCTAACTATGGGTTACCACGTAGTGGGAATCAAGCGCGCCCACAGCAGCATGAAATTGTTTGATTCCGTGAAAAACCATTATTTGAATCAGGAGACGGATGTGCTGAAGGGGTTGTTTGGGGGAGAGGCTGTGAAGTTGGATCTGCAGAAGCTGCAGGAGGGAATTGATCAGCGGTTGAGCTGGGCTACCGCCGATATACGCGATACCGATGCCTTGGTTGAGGCGTTTTCTGGGGAGATAGATGCGGTATTTCATTGTGCGGCTATGGTGTCCTTCAAGAGAAAAGATAGGAATGCAATGATGGAGAACAACATACAAGGCACTGCCAATGTGGTGAACACTTGTATTAAGTTGGGAATTACTACGCTGCTTCATGTGAGTTCGGTGGCGGCGCTGTCGCGGAAAGCCGGCAGTGATTTGATTACGGCCGATTCTGAATGGGAGGATTCGAAATACAACACCGATTACGCAAAAAGCAAGTATTATTCGGAGTTGGAAGCATGGAGGGGCAAGGAAGAGGGCCTCAATGTGGCAGTGATTAATCCTGGTATCATATTGGGCGTAGGCAGTGGCAACACACCTCAGAATCAGTTTATTGGCATTGTGAATGCAGGCAATCCTTTTGTTCCTATTGGGGGAAATGGCTTCGTTTGGGTAGACGATTTGTGTTCGCAAATGATTGAAATGGTGGATAATGCGGTGTTTGGAAAGCGCATACTGGGCGTGACGCACAACCTAAAATATACGTCGTTGTTTAACAACGTTGCCAAACTTGCGGGCAAAAAAGCCCCATCCATTCGCATTGAAGGCTGGGTGTTTAAGCTGCTGTTTGGACTTACATCGGTTTTTGATTTCCTTAGAATTCCCTTTCCGGTGAGTAAGGATTTGGTGGTCAGCACGAGCACTTCGTGCGTTTACATTGCTACGCAAGTTGACGCTGCGCTGTTGACGGCTGCGCCTGTTTAATTAATTGCAAAGAATTATCGTTTGGAAACTTGCGAGTGAAACGATGCAAATTCAACAGCGTAGCGTCAACAGCTCAGAATGAGCGTCAACTTGCAAAGCAACTTCAATCTGTCTAATCTAATTTATTGTCTACTCACAAAATTTTTCTGAATATCCAAATCTATTTATTTAATTTCGACCCGTGTTATTCAACTCATTTGAATTCTTACTTTTTCTGCCAATTGTTTTTATACTTTATTGGTTTGTGTTCAACAAATCACTGAAGTGGCAAAATGCTTTGATATTGGTAGCCAGCTATTTCTTCTATGGTTGGTGGAGTTGGAAGTTCATGGGTTTGTTGATGCTCAGCACACTATTAGATTATTTGTATGGATTTTGGGTGGCTTCACCCAATCGAAAGAAAGCAAAGTTTTTTCTCTATTTGAGTATAATAAACAATCTTGGAATACTAGGAGTATTTAAATATTACAATTTTTTTGCCTTACAATTTCAAAAAGGATTTGAATTGTTGGGATTACATACCCATCCTGTTTTGTTAAATGTGGCATTGCCAATTGGTATTTCATTTTATACCTTCCATGGGATGTCTTATGTTTTTGATATTTACTGGGGAAACCAAAAGCCAGTCAAAAGTTTTGTAGATTATGCGGTTTTTGTGAGTTTCTTTCCATTGTTGGTTGCGGGGCCTATTGAAAGGGCAAGTCACTTGTTGCCTCAGGTTCAAAAAAGACGTGACTTTAACTATACCCAAGCAGTTGAGGGATGTAGGTTGATTCTGTGGGGGATGTTTAAAAAAGTGGTAATTGCTGATTCATTGGCGGGAACGGTTGATGCAATTTTCAACAACTACCAACACGAAAATGGTGTCACCTTAATCATAGGGGCAATTGCATTTAGTTTTCAGATTTATGGGGACTTTAGCGGTTATTCAGACATCGCATTAGGGACTGCCAAGTTATTTGGTTTTGAATTGTTAAGCAATTTCAAATTTCCATATTTTTCGAGGGACGTAGCTGAGTTTTGGAGACGATGGCATATTTCATTATCAAGTTGGTTCAGAGATTATTTATACATCCCGTTAGGAGGTTCTAAAAATGGCAAATACAAAGCCATCCGAAATACGTTCATCATCTTTTTGGTAAGTGGATTTTGGCATGGTGCAAGTTGGAATTTCATTGCTTGGGGATTTATTCACGCGTGTGGTTTCTTGCCATTGCTATTACTCAATCGCAATCGAAAACACGTTACAGATGTGGTTGCTCAAAATCGTAAATTGCCAAACCTAAAAGAACTCTGGCAAATGATAAGCACTTTTGCTTTTGTTACATTTACTTGGATTTTCTTTAGGGCGAAAGATATGGGTGAGGCTTTGAATTACATAGAAAGAATATGCTCAAGTATAATTAATAATCCAAAGCAGTTTTTTAGTTTTCCTGGAGGGAAAATGGCAATTATTTATATTACCCCTTTAATAATGGGCGATTGGTGGTTTAGACGTTATGAGCGAAGTTTAAGAGTAAGTAAGAGAGCATCTATAACGAATATAATTTACTTTGTAGTTTTATACCTAGTTCTTATGAAATTTGAACGAAACTCTTCTAATTTTATTTACTTTCAATTTTAATGAAATTTTTTCTATTTAATCTAACAAAATTATTAATAATTTTTGTTTTGTCATCTTTGACACTGTCTCTTTTTGTTGCGATAACCACATATTGGACTCCCAAAATTGAAAATTTAACATTTGGCCACATTAGTAATTGGGGTAATACTTATGAGAGAAGTTTGGATTTTAAGAATTGGAATAAATTGTCTAACAAACCAAAGGGAGTTATCTTGGGTAGCTCAACTGCCTATAGGAACATCAACTCAACAATTTTAACTCAGCAAACAAATATAAATTGGTTTATTTTAGGAAGTAACGCACAATCTCCTCCAGTTAGTCTTATCTTATTTAAAAATCTAATTGAAAAAACAAACCCGGACTACATAATAATAGATATATACGGTGGTGTATATGAAAATAACGGTCGAGAATCTGCATATGATTTAATAAACAATTCTACATTCCCTTTGTCATTAAAATTGAAATTATTCACTTTAGTTCCAAATTATCATTCATTACAAATATTAATTTATCGTTATTTGCATGAAAAGATTAAAGGGAATCTTTTCATAAGGAAGAAGAAATCAAATGGAAAATATATCAAAGGAGGTTCTACATTTACGCCATATAAGAGATTTGAAATTGACAAAAATGACAAGCTAAAATTTTCGAGAATCAAAATAAATAAAGAGTTAAGATATATAATTAATTATTGTGATAAAAAGTCTATTATTGTAATTATTAATATTTCGCCGATTATAGGTAGAAAACAAATTTACGAAATTGATTATGATAAAGTAATAGTTAATGATGATTTCAATCATAGGAATGATTTGTTTTATGATGATCATCACATGCATGGTAAAGGCTCGGTGGAATATACTAAAAAACTCGCTGAAAAATTGAAATTGTCGAAATACATTAACTCTTTTAAATCAACTAATACTATTAGAGGCTCAAATTAATTTTCTTTAAGACATGATAATAGTTGTGTAAGTATTTGGATTGAAAGATTGGATGAATGTATTTTCTATTTTATTTTGAATATATTATTGTTTAATAATCAGATTAAAATAACAGTATAGAAAATGGTGATTGTAGATTGGATTATGAAGGATTTTTTTTATATCGTATCACTAGTGTCCCGTTGTAATTAAAAGATATTCAATTGGTTGGGAAAATCAGAATCTTTAAAATGAGATTATCCATTGCTAACTAATTGATTTATTGGTTCTTTTTCGAATATGGATATACTAATAACCCGTAAAAAACTGTAGAGAGTTTGTTGGATTTTGAGCTTTTTCTTGGCTATTGCAACTATTAAATATGAACAAATGGCTATCCATATTTAACAATGAATTGCATTTTCTGTTGTTCCATAAAATGATTTGATTTTCAAGTGTTGTTTAATCCATTTGAAAAAGAGTTCGATTTTCCATTTTTCTTTGTAAGGGCCAGCAATTGTTGTAGCCTCAATATCGAAATGATTGGTTAAAAATATAAATGTTTTGTTTTTTTCTAGGTCGTGAAATTTAATTCTTCTAAGGTGCGATGGATATTTTGCCTGAGATTGTGGATGGATGAATTTTATCGTTTGATCTACCTGAATATCAACTGCTTTCTTGGCTGAATGGCTATAAACTCGGTCGAAAGCCATGTTCTCTTTCGCCCTTATAACGAAAAAGGCACCCGCTTGTTGAATACGAAATAATCTTTGATAATCAATATATCCCATATCCATAATATAGAAAGCTCCAGCTTCTATTGGTAACTGATCGAAAATATTCACATCATGCACCGAACCAGGCGTTATTTTGATAAAAGTAGGGATAGAACCTTGTAAATCATGCAATGTGTGCATTTTAACTGCGCCCTTATTTTGCCGAAATTTCGCCCACGGAAACATCTGTAAACAAAGGTCGATTGTGGTACTATCTAGTGCATAAGCCATATGATCAATATCGATCAAAAAAGTATTTTCTTGTGCATACAGCTTGCGTGTCTGAGTAATCAAAACTTGCGCAAAATCAGCATAGATTCGCCAATTCCTGCGCTCGTTGGCTTTGGCAAGTGTATTCCTAACCACGGGCTTTTTGATGCCGCTGTGATACAACTTTTTACTCATGGCCTGAAGTCAAGATTCGATGTATCTCAAACTATATCTGTAGGTTAACTGTACGAATGACATCACCAAAAAATGCTCTTTACAACTAGATTCCTTAACTCGATAATCACCATTATATCTGTCCACACATTTACTGAATTCGTAATCAGATATGAGAGACATCAACTGCGAAAAAACTGTCTTTCCAAGATTTATTTTCTAGTTTAATCACATTTTTTGAGACATTCAAATCGAAAAAACTAAAAATCGCTGTAAACATCAGTATTTATTGGGGTTTACAAGGATTGAAAAAAAGTTAACGGGACACTAGTGATATCGTATAAAACATATAAATCTAATTCTACATAAATCAGTTCGTTGATTTCTGACCTAATTATTCAATTTGCATGGAAGGCTGTTTTTTGTTACTTTTGGTGATCATCATTGGTCATTTTGATTTTCACCGAATTCCTTTTCCGGTGTGAGTGAGGATTTGATGGTCAGTACGAGCACCGATTCTATTTATGAGTTGGCTTACATGCATTGCCATGCGTTTAGGATGGAATCGAAATTAGAAACACCATTTGCTAAACGATTGGCAGCTCTCCTAAACGCGCTTAGCGACTCTAAACGCGTTTAAGCTTCTAAACCAAATTCAAGTCTATTCACAAAATTTTTCCAAATATCCAAAACCATTTATTTAACTTCGCTCTGTGTTATTCAACTCATTTGAATTCTTACTTTTTCTGCCCATAGTATTTATACTTTATTGGTTTGTGTTTAACAAATCATTGAAGTGGCAAAATGCATTGGTGCTTATTGCCAGCTATTTCTTCTATGGATGGTGGAGTTGGAAGTTCATGGGCTTGTTGATGCTCAGTACACTATTAGATTATTTGTATGGATTTTGGGTAGCATCATCGAAACGAAAAAAAGCCAAATTATTTCTGTGGTTGAGTATAATTAACAACCTAGGTATCCTTGGAATATTTAAATATTACAACTTTTTTGCGCTCCAATTTCAAAAAGGTTTTGAAATCTTGGGGTTACATACCCATGCGGTTTTATTGAATGTGGCATTGCCAATTGGTATTTCATTTTATACCTTCCATGGAATGTCGTATGTTTTTGACATCTACCGTGGAAATCAAAAACCAGTAAAAAGCTTTATCGATTATGCTGTTTTTGTGAGTTTCTTTCCGTTGTTGGTTGCAGGTCCTATTGAAAGAGCTAGTCACTTGTTGCCACAGGTTCAAAAAAGACGAGACTTTAACTATACCCAGGCTGTTGAGGGATGCAGGTTGATTCTTTGGGGGATGTTCAAGAAAGTGGTAATTGCTGATTCATTGGCAGGAACTGTCGATGCAATTTTCAACAATTACCAACATGAAAATGGCGTTACCTTAATCATTGGTGCCATTGCTTTTAGTTTTCAGATCTATGGGGACTTCAGTGGATATTCAGACATTGCCTTAGGAACAGCCAAATTGTTCGGATTCGAATTATTAAGCAATTTCAAGTTTCCATATTTTTCGAGGGATGTAGCAGAGTTTTGGCGACGTTGGCATATTTCATTATCAAGTTGGTTTCGGGATTATTTATACATTCCGTTGGGAGGGTCTAAGAATGGTAAATTCAAAGCCATTCGAAATACGTTTATTATTTTCTTAGTCAGTGGTTTTTGGCATGGTGCCAGTTGGAATTTCATCGCATGGGGTTTCATTCATGCCTGTGGTTTCTTGCCATTGCTAATATTGAATCGTAATCGAAAACATGTAACCGATGTAGTAGCACAAGATCGAAAGTTTCTCAACCTAAAAGAATTGTGGCAAATGGCAACCACATTTGTTTTTGTAACGTTTGCTTGGGTGTTTTTTAGAGCGAAGGATATGGGTGAAGCTATGGGGTATATTCAAAATATCGGTACTAGTATTTATGAAAATCCAAAGCAGTTTTTATCATTGCCTGGAGGGAAGATGGTATTTATATATATAATACCATTGATTTTTGGAGACTGGATTTTAAGAAAGGATGAGAGAATCTTAAATTTAAATATTGACAATTCAAGAATTCGTTTTATTTTCTTCTCCTTACTTTCAATTATTATTCTATTAAAATTTATTTTTAATCAAGGTTCATCATTTATTTATTTTCAATTTTAATGAGGACGTTTATAAAAAAATTATTAGTTCACTTTTGTATACCTTTAGTTTTATTGGGATATGTGATTTACATAGGTTTTATTCATAATTTACATGTAACAAGATATCTAACACACAGATTTCTAATCGGTGAACCATATAGTGAAAATTACATAAAATGGTATAAATGGCAAAAAAAATTAGATAACATTAACTTAATCGCAATTGGTTCTTCACGTATATTACAATTTAAGGCTGAATTTTTCACAACCACCTTTTTTAATATGGGATACCTCGTAGGAACTCCAAAACAAACCTTACAACTAATTAAGGAAAAACAAATAAAGAATAAAACACTAATTATTTCCTTAGATCAATGGGCATTTAATTCGGAGTGGTTGAGAAATCAAAGTTCATTTAATAAGCCATCGAAACCTAATTTTTTTAATTCAAGTTTATCTGCTGCTAGATTAGAAGACATAATAAAATTAAAATTATTACCTCTTTTAAATTCATCTAAAAATAATATATTAAAAATTGGTGCGGCTGCAAACATTGCCTTAGACGGAATTACTAATGACGGCTCTTACTATTATGGTAAAATTTATCAAGGGTTATTAACAAATGATAAAAAATTAATCGTTGAAGATTATGAATTCGTTGATACAAAAAATAGAATAAAAAAAGGAGATAGACTTTTTCAGCATGGTCAACAATCGGATTTTTTGGCACTTATTGATTTTGAAGAACTAGTTAAATTTAATTTAAAACAGGGTAACAAGGTAATTTACTTTTTTCCACCTTTTGCTCCAACTATACAAAATTTACTTAAAGGAAATAATTTTAAATATATTGTTGATGCATCTAATAAAATTTGTCAAATTGCAAAATTTAACAATGTGAGTTTCTTTGACTATACATTCTTTAATTCAACTGATCAAATGTATATCGACGGATTTCATGGCGGAGCATTGGTATACTATAAAATTGCAGAAACAATGGGTTTGAAAACTAGAAAATGTTCTTTTATTAATTATTTTGAAACCACCAAAGATGGAGATTTAGTTGATGCGCGAAAAAAATTATTTACATCTTATAAATGAAATTGAATAAGCAAATGTATTTGAAATTTAAAATTGTCTCTAATATAAATTTTCATTTTACTTTCTGTTATTTAGGGGATGTGCAGTTGCAAAAGAACTGATAATTAATTTATTGGTATTGCCAATGCGGGTAAAAAAGCCCCATCCATTCGCATCGAGGGCTGGGAGTATAAACTACTGTTTGGACTTACTACGGTTTTTGATTTCCTGAGAATTATCTTTCCGATGAATAAGGATCTGGTGGTGAGCATAAGCACTACGTGCGTTGATATTGCTTCGCAAGTTGACAGCACTACGTGCGTTTAAGGCTAAACTAGTTTACGCTACGCTATTTACGCTGCGCTATTTAATTATAGGTAATTACCTTAAAAAATCTGTCTAAACTTCCCGAAAGCTTTTCGGGATAACCCTCACGATATCTATCGGGATAATCAGTCTAATCCCTTTTTGCTAAACGACCTCCCGATAGCTATCGGGAGGTCTTCTAAACGCGCATAGCAACTCTAAACGCGTTTACACCTCTATACTAATTTTGGATCTATTCACAAAAATTAACATCCTTATAATCCTAGTTGATTTTATTTTAGGATTTTAACACTACCTTTGTTAGCGTAAATGACTAATCTCGAAATAAACAAGAAAATTCGAAAGTCGGTGCAACGTGTCGGTGTGCAGCGTTTTTTTACAGGTTTAATTTTCTTGTTCGCTGGACTAGTTTGGAAGTTTTTTCAATTTACCGACGATGGTTCTTCAGGAATTACCTTACAAAAAATCTTATCTTTCTGGCCGGTATTTTGGGCTCTCTGGATGGGTGGGGGATTTCTGTGGTGGGTGCTCAGCGGATTTAAATCTGTAAATGGACTTATTTTTAGTTTTGTTGGAGGTGCATTTATGGCTGAAACTGTTATGCCTGGGGTTGTAATGAATACCGACAACGGTCCATATTTTATAATTCTCATAGGTTTATTTTTATTTGCTTTGCCGCGTAAAAATTTTCAAACAACCGCATACTCTTATGGAACCACAAAAAATTTCGATAAAATGAATGTAAAATCCAATTTTCCGAAAATGCGCTCAAGTTCAATTGCCGAGCAAAAAAGAAATAGTGGTCAAAATTCAATATAAATTATTTTAAAAAAATAGCATGTCAATAAACAAATTTCAGTTGAAATCATATAAAATAATTCTTGCCTTATTATTTGTATTTATGTTTAACTCTTGTGTGAGTTACAAAAAACAAATATTTTTCCAAGGATTGCATGATACCACTTATGCCTCAAGTATGAAGCAGCCCGATCCAATCATTCAACGTGGCGACCAACTTGCTATTATGATTTATGCGCTCGACCAGGTAAATGCTCAATTTTTTAATCAGCCTATGGGTGGAGGACAAGGTGGTGGAATGGGTATGATGATGCAAGGAGGACAAGGTGGTGGAATAATGGGATATTTGGTTGATGAATACGGCAACATAGAATTTCCTAAATTGGGAACAATCAAGGTTTTGGGTTATACCCAACAAGAATTGAGAGATTCTTTAAAAAATAGATTGGCAATTTACATCAAAGAACCCATTATTAATGTACGATTACTGAACTTTAGGGTGACATTCATTACTTCAGATCACGCAAATACTACCATAGTAACAAATAATAAAACAAATATTTTGCAGTTCTTAGGTTCTGTTGGGGGAATTTCTTGGATGGACAAACGCGACAACATTGTGGTGATTCGTCAAATTGATAGTAAACGTCAAATCTTGAGGGTAAATTTAACAGATGCTTCTATTTTTCAGAGCCCTGCTTATTACTTACAACCCAATGACATTATTTATGTAGAACCAAACAAACGTAAGTTTTTGGAAACCAATATTCAGTTGTTGAGTTATGTAACTACCATAGCGAGTACTGTGAGTATTCTGTTGTTGTATATAAATGGTTTGACAAAATAATTTTTAGAAATTAATATGAGTGATTTTAACAACGATTTAGAAGATAATAACGGCGGTAACCCAAATATTATGGAAGCCCTTTTGCGGGATTTTATACCTTATTGGCCAGTGATTTTTGCAGCAGCCATTATTGGATTTATATCATCTAAAGTATATTTACGTTATCAACGTCCTATTCATCAATCTGTTGCAGGAATTTTATTAAAGAGCGAAAGTGAAAGTACCGAAAGCCTATTGAAACAAGCGGTAGGTAAACAAGAAACCAAAATTGAAGATGAACTTGAAATTTTAAAGGGTTCAAATGTGATGCAGCGTGCGGCTATTTTTTCAAACTCACAATATGCGATGGAATGGGCGGGTCAGTTTAATAATTATTTGGACCATAAGAATACAATGTCATTTGAAGTGGAGTTCATGAATAAAGAAACTGTGAATTCTTATTCTTTTCCAATTCATTTAAATATGGAAGGTTATATTGTTGCCAATGGAAAACAAATTTGTCCCTTCAACCAAGAAGTTGAGCTCGGTGGGAACAAAGTTATTTTTAAGAAAATTTTAGGCAATGAAAAATGGGCGAAGGGATTAATCAATACAAAAAAAGCAACCATGCATTTTTATTCTTTGGATGAGGCCGCAAACAAAATCAAATCTAATTTTAGCATTCAGCAAAGCAAAAAGACATCTACAATTGAATTAACTATTAATGGTGATAAACCTGAAAGATGCCAGGAGTGGTTGGGTGCAATTATAGAAAGTTATCAAGTTGAAACCCAGAATGAAAAACGCAAGCGCGCAAAATTTACCATGGATTTTATTGACGATCGTTTGGCCTATGTGGGTCAAGATTTGGATTCTGTTGAGAGTAATTTAGAGAATTTCAAAAAGCAGAACGATATTCAAAGGGTTTCAGCAGAAGCTGGCTTATATTTGGATAAAGTAAAGTCTGGTGATAAATTGGCCGCGGAATCAGATTTGCAACTGTTAGTATTGGGGGAAATTGAAAAGTATGTGCAAGGCCGCATCAAAAAACCGGGTATGGTTCCAAGTATGATAGGTTTGGGTGGAGCCAATTTGACTTCGTACTTTGAAAAATTGAATGAAGCGGAAATCAAATTGGAACAGTTGATTGATCAAAATGGGGTAGAAAATGACGCGGTAAAGTCCCTCAAAAAACAAATTCAAACATACAAAGATGCATTATTAGAAATTATTGCCAATACGCGCAATAATTTGAATTTATTGAAGCGTAAGGCAGAACAAGATTTTACAAAATACAATGGCGAATATGATGATATGATGCGTTCTATTCCGAATAAGGAACGCAAATTATTGAATATTACGCGACAACAGAATATCAAGAATGCCCTTTATACCTTTCTCTTAGAAAAAAGGGAAGAGTCTGCCATTCAACAAGCGGGTCAATTGAGCGATGTGCGCATTGTTCAAGCGCCTACCTATGTGGGTATCGTTAGCCCCAAAACGTTCAATGTGCAATCCCAATTTACTTTGGGATTTTTAATATTCGTACTCATAGTATTATTTATTAAGAGTTGGCTAAACAATAAGATTTCAGGACGCACAGACATTGAAAGCAGGACCAAAGTGCCTGTTTTGGCGGAAATAGTGCAGGTTGAAAGCGATAATCCTTTAATTATGAAGGAAGGCAACAGAAGTTTGATTGCCGAACAAATTCGTGGATTGAGAACTAATTTGAGTTACTTTTTAGATTCTGAGGGAAAATCAAAGTTATTGGTATCTTCAAGTATTCCGGGGGAAGGAAAATCATTTTTGGCATCGAATATAGCTATTGGTTATGCCTTGGCTGGAAAACGCACTGTTTTGATTGAATCAGATTTGCGTAAACCAAACGTTGCAAAACATTTTAAAATCGCCCGCAGAACGGGTTTATCAGTTTATTTAACAGGCAATACGGGCAAAGACGACGTAATTTTCACCACGGAATTCGAGAACTTATTCGTAATTCCATCGGGTCCAATTCCTCCAAATCCAGTTGAATTGATATTGAATGGTCGTTATCAAAAACTTATTGAAGAATTAGGCCGTGAATACGACCATATCATTATTGACTGTCCTCCAATTGGTTTGGTAACAGATGCCCAAGTAATAGGCCAATGGGTAGATGCCGCAATTTTAGTAGTACGCCATCAATACACTCCAAAACAAGCAGTTGAACAGCTCATCGAAAAGCTCAGAGAAGACAAAAAATTCAAACAAATGGGTCTCGTTTTCAACGGCTTAAAAGGTGGTATCTCCGGTTATGGCTATGGATACTCTTACGGCAAGAAATATGGCTACGGCTATGGCTATGGCTATGGAACTTACGGCGGTGGCGGCTACGGTTACTACGGCAGTGAGAAAAAAGATTCCAAGAATATTCTTCAACTCGCTTACAATTTGGTTGTAGTGCCGTTTTTGGCGTTTTTTGGAAGACGCAAATAACTCGCGTTGCGAGTGTTTACGCTGCGCGGTTTACACCTGCGCTGGGTTTACACTTCGTAGTTTACACCTACTGTGGGTTTATTAAGTTGGAATTGCGTTCTGACCGTTTGTAGTGAACTTATACAGTGAGCGTAATTGATGTTTCAAAAGAAAGATATCGTTTTCAAAAGTTTGAATAAATTCTTCTTCAGTTAAGTAATCTCTATTAATCGCTAGTAGCAGTTGGTTGATTACTTCAAGTAAACTTGAATATGCAATTTTGTAAAATTGACCTTGTTCTTTTCCAATTCTTCGTCCAGATCCCTCTGCGATATTTGAACAAAATGATATCGACGCACGTTGAATTTGTGAGATTAGAATAAATTGTTCTTTGTTTGGGAATGTTTTGGTTAAAGTATAAATAGATTTATCTATTCTGGCGGCTGTTTGCCAAGCTTGTAATTTTTCGAAATTGTGGAGTTTTCTTTTCATATTAATTGATACAATATTTATTGACTATCTGCCCTATTCCATTATTAATTTTCTAGTTATAAATTTTGCAAAAACTTCAAAAACCACCGAAGGTGTAAACTACGAAGTGTAAACAGCCGAAGGCGTAAACTGGGCTTAGCCCTTAAACTGCAAAAATGCTTCGCATTTTTGCTCGTTTACTAAAAAATACATCCGTTTACTAAACGTTTATAAACGGAACGATTTTTGCTGTAAATTTGTTACTCAAAATTGTATCAGTTACAAAAATCACATGTAACTGAAGTGGCGAAGCTGTGTAAACACAGTTGGTAATTTTGAAATCTAGCGTTAGCCTTAAACTGCGCAGCATAAACAGGCTTTAGTCGTAAACTTAGGAAGAAATGACAATAGACACCCTCCTTCACGGAAAAATACGCGTAAAGCTTCTTACCCGATTGCTGTTAAATCCGGCAAGTAGGGTTTACTTGCGTGGGCTGGAGAAAGACTTTGGAGTGAGTTCCAATACGGTAAGGGTTGAATTGAACAAGTTAAGCGATTTGAAATTAATTGAGGTAGATGAAACTGTGACGGCACAAAAGCAATATAAAGCTAATATCTTACACCCCATGTTTAATCCATTAAGGAATTTTATTTTAAAACAATATGGATTTGAATCGCTAATTGAACAAGTTTTTCAAAAATTGGGCGATGTTGATAGTGTATATATCACCAATGATTGGGCGGAAGGGAAAGAAACGAATTTTGTTGATTTGGTGGTAGTGGGTAATGTCAATAAATCCTATATGAATCGTCTAATCGAACATGCTGAAAAAGTAATCCTAAAGAAAATCAGAGTGGCAGTTTACGATTCCGATTTTGATGAATCAGAATTAATAGGAGTTCCATTCATTAAATTAATTTGATACAAATAAAAATGCAAAAAGAGTATAAAATTGCAATTATAGGACTTGGTTACGTAGGATTACCGCTTGCAGTTGCTTTTGCTGAAAAGTATAAAGTGGTTGGTTTTGATATCAATTTGCAACGTATTGGTGAATTGAAAAAATTCAATGACCGTACATTGGAAATTTCTGCTAGACAATTGAAAAATGTAATTGTTTCAGATGAGAATTATGTAAACAATAATTTTCCAAATGGATTATACACAACCATGAATGCTTCTGATTTACGAGATTGTAATTTTTTCATTGTTACTGTTCCTACGCCTACTGATAAATATAATCGACCTGTTCTAACTCCCTTAATAAAAGCGAGTGAAACGTTAGGAAAGGCTTTAAAAGTAGGAGATATTGTAGTATACGAAAGTACTGTTTACCCTGGTGTTACGGAAGACGAGTGCGTGCCTGTTTTAGAAAAAGTGAGTGGATTGAAATTCAATACAGATTTCTTTGTGGGATATTCCCCTGAGAGGATTAATCCAGGCGACAAAGAACATACGGTTACCAAAATTTTAAAAGTAACAAGCGGAAGTACTCCTGAAATTGCGACTGAAATTGATGCAGTTTATAACAGTGTTATTACAGCGGGAACTCACAAGGCACCGAGCATTAAAGTTGCAGAAGCTGCGAAAGTGATTGAAAATAGTCAGCGCGATATTAATATTGCTTTCGTAAACGAACTTGCAAAGATTTTCAACTTGATGGGCATAGATACACATGATGTATTGGAAGCAGCGGGTACCAAATGGAATTTCTTAAAATTTAAACCTGGTTTGGTAGGTGGACACTGCATTGGTGTTGATCCTTATTATTTGGCACAGAAAGCACAGGAATTGGGTTACCATCCAGAAATCATCTTGGCAGGTCGCAGGTTGAATGACGAAATGGGCAAATATGTTGCTACGGAAGTTATCAAATTGATGTTGAAAAAAGACATCAAAGTAAAAAATTCAAATGTTTTGGTACTCGGTTTTACCTTCAAGGAGGATTGTCCAGATGTGAGGAATACAAAAGTTATTGATATTGTAAATGAATTAAAAACGTATGATGTGAATGTAACCATTTTCGATCCTTGGGCAAATCCGGAAGAAGTTATTCATGAATATAATGTGGTTTCGCAGAAAGAGATTCCATTTGGGAAATTTGATTCTGTTATTTTAGCTGTTTCGCACAAAGAGTTTTTGAATATGGAATTAAAAAGTTTATTAAATGATAATGCAGTATTTTACGATGTCAAAGGCTGTATTTTAGAAGATTTTGTAGATTCGAGATTATAATATGAAAATTATGATAATTGATTATAAGAGATATCTTGAGAGTAATTTATATTTTTAATTTTTGGGACATACAATGATCACATTTAACAAACCTTATTTTACAGGTAACGAAATAATATATATTGAACAAGCTGTTCAATCTGGTAAAATTTCAGGGAATGGGGATTTTACAAAAAAATGCCAATCTTATTTTGAATCCACTTATGGGTTTGGCAAATGTTTGCTAACATCATCCTGCACCGATGCTTTGGAAATGGCAGCAATTCTATGCGATATTCAACTAGGTGATGAAGTCATTATGCCTTCATATACTTTTGTAAGTACTGCGAATGCATTTGTATTAAGGGGTGCAAAAATTGTTTTTGCCGATTCTTATTCTGATAACCCAAATATTGACGCAGATAAGATAGAGTCCCTAATAACAGAAAAAACAAAGGCCATTGTTCCAGTACATTATGCAGGGGTTGCTTGTAATATGGACAAAATTATGGAGTTGGCAAATAGATATAATTTATTTGTAGTAGAGGATGCTGCCCAAGCAATTGATAGCTTTTACTTAAATGCTAAAGGTGAAAAGAAAGCTTTAGGTTCAATTGGTCATTTTGCGGCATTTTCATTCCATGAAACTAAAAATATTATTTCTGGTGAAGGAGGTATGCTTGTTGTAAACGAAAGTAAATATGTAGCGAGGGCTGAAATTATTTGGGAAAAGGGTACAAATAGATCTTCTTTTTTTAGAGGAGAAATTGACAAATATGGTTGGGTTGATATTGGAAGTTCATTTCTTCCATCAGAAATTACTGCAGCATTTCTATGGGCTCAGTTTGAGAATATTGAACAAATCCAAACTCGAAGACTTGAACTTTGGAATCATTATTACTGTGAATTAAAAGTTTGGGCACAAAACAACCAAGTTCACTTACCTAAAATACCGGAATATGCGACTAATAATGCCCATATGTTTTATTTGGCTTGCCCTAATTTAGAATTTAGAAATAATTTGATAGAAAAACTCAAAAAATGCAATGTTTTGGCAGTGTTCCATTATCAAAGTTTACATAAGAGTCCTTATTTTTTAATTAATCATAATAATCGAGATTTAATTAACAGTGATTATTTTACTGACTGTTTGGTTAGGTTGCCATTATTCTTTGATTTAAAAAATAAATATATTGATATCATCGTAAATATAATTACTAAATAAATAGTATGAAACTAACTAGTTTAATACAGAAAATTGCTTATAAATGCGGTATAATAATAAAATGGAAAAACGATACTGCTTTTAATGAAAATAAATTTCAAAATAGATCTTGGTCACAGGAGGGTGAAGATATTCTATTGGCCAGATTTTTTGAAAACGAAAAAGATGGTTTTTATATTGACGTCGGTGCTCATCACCCCTTTAGATTCTCAAATACGTATAAGTTTTATAAGTTAGGATGGAGAGGAATTAATATTGAACCGATGACAAATTGCGAATTATTATTTAGAAAATTTAGACCTAGGGATAAATTTGTTAATTGCGGCGTTTCTTCTAGTTCGGGTTTTTTAAATTATTATGAATATTCTGAAACAGCTCTAAATACATTTAGTTTTGAAAGGTATAAATTTCTTTCTGGAAATGAATGTTGGCCAATTAAAGAAAGCCGGATAGAAGTAAAAACATTAACAGAAATTTTGGATAGTTTTCCTGAATTAAATAGTTTGGATATATCTTTTATTACTATAGATGTAGAGGGTAATGATTTTGAAGTTTTAAAAGGTTTGAATTTGAAAAAATATTTACCAAAATTCATTCTTATCGAGTCAAACAATCGTGATTATTCTAAACAAGTAGCTCAATACCTTGAAGTCTACAATTATAATCATGTGGCAAAATTATATAATACGGAAATTTATAAATTAATATTAAAAAATTGAATATAAATAAGAATTATAAAATTATTTTTAGTATAATAAAAAATATTGATTATTGTCAGAATCTAAACTCAAATTTGATTGAGTTTAATAGTAAAGTATAATTTACACTCTTATGGCCACAATAATAAATGTAGAAAATTTTCCGATAAATTTATTTAACATTGGGAACAATAAGTCAGAGAAGTTAACAGATTTTATTGAACAAATTTAAAGAGTTACTCAGAAATCGGCCATAAAGCAATATATGCCAATTCAAGCAGGTGTTGTTGAAAAAGCGTTTTCGGATGTGCAAAGTTCTTGGCATATATAAATTACAAAATTACTATATCAATGGCTGAAGGTATTGGCAACTTTGTGAATGGGTTTAAAAATTATTTTAAAATTAAATGAATCTAGAAAACAATAAAGAAGAACATTGGGATTTGGTTATAGAAGGAAAAACATCCCTTTTTGACTTAAAATTTGCGGATATATGGCGATACAGGGATTTGCTTTTAATGTTTGTGAAGCGTGACTTTGTGAGCTTTTACAAACAGACAATTTTAGGACCTTTGTGGTTCTTTATACAGCCAATTTTTACAACCATCGTATTTACTTTTGTGTTTGGCAATTTGGCTAGAATTAGTACCGATGGTTTGCCTCAATATTTGTTTTATTTGGCAGGTATTACAGCATGGAATTATTTTTCGGATTGTTTAACAAAAACGAGTACCGTTTTTAAAGACAATGCCAATATTTTTGGGAAGGTTTATTTTCCAAGATTAATTATGCCTTTGAGCATTGTGGTGAGCAATTTAGTGCGTTTTGGCGTTCAATTGGTATTGTTTGTTGCCATGATGGTGTATTTTGGATTTCAAGGTGCAAATTTCCATGTAACTTGGGCCATTGCATTGTTTCCAGTTTTGGTGCTGTTGATGGCACTTATGGGCTTAGGACTTGGATTAATCATCACTGCAATGACAACCAAGTACAGAGATCTAAGTTTCTTGGTTACATTCGGAGTACAACTGCTCATGTATGGCACAACAGTGATTTATCCCCTCAGCGCTGCACCAGAAAGATACAGAAAATTGATAGAACTTAATCCAATGACAGGTATCATAGAGGCCTTCCGTTATGCATTTTTAGGGAAGGGATATTTTACAGCCTGGAGTTTGGGGTATTCTGCAATTTTTACGGCCGTCATAACAATGATTGGAATCATCATTTTTAATAAAACAGAGCGAAGTTTCGTCGATACAATTTAATGGGAAAGAACATTGCAATAAAAGTTGAAAATCTGTCTAAGGCTTATCAATTGGGTCAAATTGGAACTGGTACGATAAGTCGTGATTTAGAACGATTTTGGACAACAAAAATCCGAGGGAAAGAAGATCCATTTTTAAAAATTGGACAAACCAATGACCGCACGGTGAAGGGAGAATCTGATATTGTTTGGAGTTTGCAAGATATTAACTTTGAGATTGAACAAGGCGATGCGGTTGGTATTATAGGTCGCAATGGTGCAGGCAAAAGTACCTTATTGAAGCTCTTAAGCAGGGTAACAGCACCAACAACTGGTAATATTAAAGTAAAGGGGCGCATTGCTTCACTTCTTGAAGTTGGTACTGGATTTCATCCAGAGTTAACAGGCCGCGAAAACATATATTTGAACGGTGCCATTTTGGGTATGCGCAAAAAAGAGATTACCCGTAAATTTGATGAAATTGTTGCCTTTAGCGGGGTTGAGCGATATATAGATACACCAGTTAAAAGATACAGTTCGGGAATGTATGTGCGTTTGGCATTTGCGGTAGCAGCTCATTTAGAATCTGAAATATTAATTGTAGATGAGGTTTTAGCAGTAGGTGATGCAGAGTTTCAAAAGAAATGCTTGGGCAAAATGGGAGAGGTAAGCAAAGGAGAAGGAAGAACGGTACTGTTTGTGAGTCATAATATGGGTGCAATTAAAGAACTATGTTCTAATTCGATTTTATTAGAAAATGGTTTAATTAGCGAAATTGGTTCTACACGTAAGATAATTGATTCTTATCTCACTCAAAATAACTTGGGTTTAAAAAACCTGGAATATTTGAAATTGGATAAAAAAGTTCGCCGAGGAAATGGAGAAATTCAATTTTCCAAAATAACTATAAATAATGGTGAAGAATTCCAGGAACCAAATAAGAAAACAATTATTAAAATTCAACTCAAGAAATTTAAAGAAATTGATCAAATATATTTTTGTTTACAAATAAAGAATGTTGAGGGTAATTTAGTTTTGTTAGATACCAACTTATTAGAAGTCAATATTGCAAATTTTACAAATCAAAATTTACTAAATTTCCAATTGCAAATTGATGCCAATTTTTTTAGAACTGGCATTTTCCCAATGTATTTGTGGGTTGGAAAAAAGGGAGGTTTGTTAGGAGATAATTATTCATATGATATAATAGACTCCTTAATGCATTTAAATTTTGTGAGCGATTTAGGAATTAATGAATTAGGTTATGATTTTCAAGACCCAAATTCATATTTAAATTTGAATATTAAATTAGATTACCATGAATAAATCAATTTTAATTACAGGCGGAACAGGTTCGTTAGGTCAAGCGCTAGTAAAACATATTTTAGAAACCAGAAGCGAAGAGTTTTCTAAAATTATTGTTTTTTCACGTGATGAACAAAAGCAATATCAAATGTCTTTGGAGTTTCCTGAGAATAAATTCCCTCAAATGCGTTTTTTTATTGGTGATGTAAGGGATTTGTCTAGATTAAAAATGGCAATGAAAGGAGTTGATTATGTGATTCATGCAGCTGCAATGAAGCATGTGCCTATAGCAGAATACAATCCAATGGAGTGTATTAAAACAAACATCAATGGAGCTGAAAATGTGATTAATGCCGCACTTGAAGCAGGTGTAAAAAAAGTAGTTGCTCTTTCAACAGATAAGGCTTGCGCACCAATTAATTTATATGGTGCTACAAAACTTGCTTCGGATAAATTATTTGTCGCTGCAAATAACATCACAGGTTGGAATCCAATAACCTTTTCTGTTGTTAGATATGGAAATGTAATGGGATCAAATGGTTCAGTCATTCCTTATTTCTTAAAGAAAAAGGAAGAAGGCGTTTTGCCTATCACTGATCCCAAAATGACTCGTTTTAATATTAGTTTGGAAGGAGGCGTGAATATGGTGATGCATGCTTTAGATAATGCTTGGGGCGGAGAAATATTTATTCCTAAAATTCCATCATACAATATTCTGGATGTTGCAAATGCAATTGGCCCAGAATGTGAAAAACCAATAGTGGGTATTCGTCCGGGTGAAAAAATTCATGAAGAAATGATAACGTCTTCTGATTCCTACTATACTTGGGATTTAGGTAAATATTATACTATTTTACCGGCAACACACAAATGGAATTTAGATGAATTTGTAAATCATTTTAAAGCTGAAAAAGTGACTGAAGGATTTACATATAACTCTGGAGAAAATACTGAATGGGAGAGTGTTGAGAGTTTGAGAGAATTGATTTCGAACAAATTATAATAGTATGAATTCAAATCCTATTCCTTATGGTCGTCAAAATATTACGGATGAAGATATTCAATCTGTGGTTGATGTATTAAAAGGTGATTACCTAACACAGGGTCCACAAATAAAGCTATTTGAAGATGCGTTTGCTAATTATATAGGTTCTAAGTATGCAGTTGCTGTTTCAAATGGTACTGCTGCTTTGCATTTGTGCGCATTGGCTTTGAATGTAAAGGAGGGTCAAAAAGTGATAACAACACCTATTACATTTGCTGCTTCTGCAAATTGCATTAGATATTGTGGTGGTGATGTTGAATTTGTAGATATTGATCCTGCAACTTATTTAATTGACATAGAAAAAGTCAAGAAATTATTAGAATCTTCACCTAAGGGAACCTATTCTGGAATAATTCCAGTAGATTTTTCGGGAAGGGCTGTAAATTTAGAGGAAGTAAAAGGCTTAGCAGATGAATATAATCTTTGGATTATTGAAGATGCTTGTCATGCTCCGGGTGGTTATTTTATTGATTCAAAAGGTGAAAAGCAAAATTGTGGTAACGGTAATTATGCTAATTTGGCTATATTTTCATTTCATCCTGTCAAGCACATAGCGTCTGGTGAAGGGGGTATGATTACGACCAACAATGAGGAACTTTACAAAAACCTATTAAAGTTAAGAACACATGGTATTGTAAAAGATACTCAAAACTATACAAATTCAATTGAATTGGCTGGAGGGATAGATGAATATCCTGGATGGTACATGGAAATGCAA
This sequence comes from Flavobacteriales bacterium, assembly GCA_947447955.1. Classification (GTDB taxonomy): domain Bacteria; phylum Bacteroidota; class Bacteroidia; order NS11-12g; family UBA955; genus VMCP01. Next base: position 95,267 of record CANFLS010000001.1, read on the forward strand.
ATGCTTGGCTATAATTACAGATTAACCGATTTTCAAGCAGCACTGGGATTGAGTCAGTTGAAAAGAGCAGATAGAGGAATAGAAAGAAGGAGAGAAATAGCTACAATCTACAACGATGCATTCTCCAAAACATCTAAAATAAAAGGTCAATCGGGTATAGTTGATGGTCATGCTTATCATTTATATATCATAGAGGTTGAAGATAGATTGGGTTTATATAATTATTTAAAGTCAAATAATATTTTTGCGCAAATTCATTATATACCAACACATTTAATGCCATATTATCAACAATTTGGTTGGAAAGAAGGCGATTTCTTGAATGCTGAAAAATATTACTCACAATGTATAAGTTTGCCAATGTATCCAACATTAAGTAAAATTGAGCAGGATATGGTAATTAGTCTTATTTTGGATTTTTTACCTTGAATAAATTAACTCTAGGCACAGTTCAATTCGGAATTCCTTATGGAATTTCAAATGTACATGGACAAGTTTCTGAATCTGAAATTACTGAAATATTAGATCTTGCATGCGAATCAGGAATTTCAGTTTTAGATACTGCTTCCTTATATGGTAATTCAGAAGAATTACTTGGTAAGTTTGTGGAAGGTAGATTTAATTTAATATCAAAAATTAAAGAAGTGCCTGAAAATCAGAATTGGTCAGCTGAAAGTTTAAATGATTGGTTAGAAAAAGAAATAAATACTTCGTTACAGAAGTTGAATTGTAATCAATTATATGCCTATCTATTACATAGACCATTAGATTTACTTAAATATAATGACTTAAAGTATTTTGACAGTTTAGAAAAGTTAAAAGAATCTGGAAAAACATCTAAAATAGGATTTTCAGTTTATACTCCAAATGATTTAGAGCAATTATACTCCCAATATAAACCTGATTTGGTACAATTACCAATGAATGTTCTAGATTGTGAATTTTTAAAGTCTGGATGGTTGGATAGATTAAAGGAAGATAACGTTGAGATTCATGTTCGATCTATTTTTTTGCAGGGATTGTTATTAATGTCTCTTGAAGATCAAATATTGAAATTCCCTGATTATTCAGAGATTTGGGTAAAATGGCATCAACAGTTAAACGTTAATAATTTAACTGCAATTGAGGCATGTTGGAATTTTGTAGATCAATACAAACAAATTGATAAAATTATTGTTGGCGTATTATCTTCAAGTGAATTGACTGAAATTTCGGAAATACCTAAACGTGAAATGGATTTTATTGATTTAGCGATAAGTGATGAAACTTTAATTTATCCTTCAAATTGGAAAATATAATGAATATTGTTGTTGTAACACAGGCAAGATATAATTCGACTCGATTACTTGGCAAGGTTTTGAAAGAAATCAACAATGAATCCCTGCTAGAAATACATTTAAAAAATGCAAAAAGGGCCAAATTACCTACAAATTATATTGTTGCAACAACCACTGAGTCAGAATCAAAGTTTATAAATGAAATAGCAGTTCAAGAAGGCTGGAATGTCTATAATGGATCTATTGATAATGTATTAGACAGATTTTATCAGGCAGTGGTTGATTTAAATCCAGATATTATAGTTCGAATTACTTCTGATTGTCCTTTTACACAAGGACAAATAATTGATGAGGCGATTGAAAAAGTCATGAATGCAGGATTTGATTATGTATCTACTTCCTTGGATTATCCTGACGGTGTTGATGTGGAAGCATTTATATTTAAGCAATTAAAATCAGCATGGGAAAATGCAACATTAACTTCTGATAAAGAACATGTTACTCCGTTCATTCGTAAAAATTGCTCGAATAAATTTGAAATTAGGCCTGAGGAAAGTGAATTTGCACAAATTCGCTTGACTGTAGATGAGCAAGCAGATTTTGATTGTGTTGAAACATTAATTCAACAATTGGGAACGAATAAAACATGGCAAACTTATTGTAATTATATTTTGGAACATCCAAATGAATTTCAGAATCAAAATATTATAAGGAACGAAGGGTATGTCAAATCTTTGAAAGACGACACAAATGAATTATAATCGTACTGGACAAAAGTTATATGAAAAAGCGAAATCATTGATTCCAGGAGGAACGATGTTGCTTTCTAAAAGACCAGAAATGTTTTTGCCTGAAAATTGGCCATCTTATTATTCAAAAGCTAAGGGCTGTGAAGTATGGGATTTGGATGGCAATAAATTTGTTGATATGTCAATTATGGGCATTGGAACAAACACTTTAGGATATGGTCATGAAGAAGTTGATCAGGCTGTTATGCAAACTGTAATCGCTGGAAACATGAGTACATTAAATTGCCCAGAAGAAGTTTATTTAGCTGAGAAATTAATTGAAATTAACCCTTGGGCTCATATGGTGCGTTTTGCAAGAAGCGGAGGAGAAGCCAATGCAATTGCAATAAGAATAGCACGAGCTGCTTCCGGAAAAGATGAAGTTGCAATTTGTGGTTACCATGGTTGGCATGATTGGTATTTATCTACAAATCACAATGATGGTGATGGCCTGTCAAATCATTTATTGCCAGGATTAGAACCAAATGGAGTCCCTAAAAATTTAAAAAATACCGTGCATCCATTCCTATACAACAATTTTGAAGAACTTTTACAAATTGTCAATAGTTATGATATTGGTGTAATTAAAATGGAAGTTGTTCGAAACTTTGGTCCAGAAGATAATTTTTTGCAAAAGGTGAGGGACTTGGCAACGGAAAGAAATATTGTATTGGTATTTGATGAATGTACTTCGGGATTTCGTGAAACATTCGGAGGGATATTCAAAAAGTATAATGTAGAACCAGATTTAACAATGTTTGGTAAAACAATTGGTAATGGATATGCCCTAACTGCTGTTGTTGGTAAGCGAGAAGTTATGGAAGCCGCTCAAAAAACTTTTATCAGTAGCACATTTTGGACTGAGAGAATTGGTCCTACAGCGGCGCTAAAAACTCTTGAGGTTATGGAAAGAGAAAAATCTTGGGATATAATTACTGAAAAAGGCAATCAAATGCGCAATGGTTGGCAAAAAATAGCAGACAATAACAGTATGCAAATTAATATAGCGGGAATTCCGTCTTTATCTACTTACAGTTTCAACAGCGATAATGGGCTAAAATATAAGACTTTGATTACGCAAGAAATGCTCAAGAAAGGTTTTTTAGCGAGTACCAATTTTTACGCGTCAATGGCACACAAAGATTTACATTTCGATTCATATTTTGAGGCATTAGATCCTATTTTCAATACAATTCAAAAATGTGAAACTCAAGAATTAAATATTGACCAATTATTGGACGGTCCAGTATGCCATTCAGGATTTAAAAGATTAAATTGAGAAATTACAAGCCATTAAATATTCAAGAATTCGAATCTGGAGATTTTAAGTTAATTCCAATTCGAAATGAAGATCGATATTTAATCATGAAATGGCGCAATGAGCAAATGTATCATTTACGTCAAAATAAAAAACTTAATGAAGAAGATCAAGATTCTTATTTTGAAAATGTCGTGTCAGTATTATTTTCAAAAGAAGAGCCAGCACAAATCTTATTTTCTTTTTTAAAGGATGGCGAATTGATTGGTTATGGCGGACTTGTCCATATTAATTGGATCGATAAACATGCTGAAATTTCATTTATAATGAATACAGAATTAGAAAGTGATCATTTTGAAGAATATTGGTTGATTTATCTCGGATTGATTGAAAAAATTGCATTTCAACAACTCTCTTTTCACAAAATATTTACTTATGCTTTTGATTTGAGACCAAAGTTATACGATATTTTGGAAATTGCCGGATTTAGCCAAGAGGCAAAACTCATAGACCATTGTATTTTTCAAAATGAATTTAAAAATGTATTCATACATTCAAAATTTGGCTTTGAATTTCGAAAAATAGAAGAAAACGATTTATTATTAACTTTTGATTGGGCAACAAACAATAAACTTCGTCAATACTCATTCAATAAAACCGAAATTGATTTTGAAACCCATAAAAATTGGTTCTATAAAACGTTAACAGATAATAATGTTCATTATTTCTTTTACGCTTTGAACAAAATGCCTGTGGGATTATTTAGAATTAATAAAATGGATAACCAAACAGGGTTAATTAGTTTTTTAGTTAATCCAAAATATCATGGCAATGGAATTGGTTATAAAATGGTTTCTGAAGGTATTGATTTGATAAGAAAAATTGATAAGGATCTTAGAACACTAAAAGCCGAAGTAATGAATGAGAATATCGCATCGTTAAAAATATTCCAAAATCTAAATTTTAGTAAAGTGCATATGAGTTTGATAAGTGAATTCTCATTGAATTTAGAAATTAAATAATGAATTTCAAGAATCTATCCTCCGTTTTTATAATTGCTGAATTATCTGCAAATCATAATGGCAATATTCAAACCGCCATTGAAACTATTAGAGCTGCTAAAAGAGCTGGTGCTGATGCGATAAAACTGCAAACTTATACAGCTGATACAATTACTATTGATTCAGATAAGGATGATTTTATTATTAAGGGTACAATTTGGGAAGGTAAAAACCTTTATCAATTATATAAAGAAGCTTATACTCCTTGGGAATGGCATGAAGAATTATTCCGAGTAGCTAAAGAAGAAGGATTAATTTGTTTTTCTTCACCATTTGATCCAACTTCGGTTGATTTTTTGGAAGGACTTAATTGTCCAGTATATAAGATTGCAAGTTTCGAAATTACAGATATACCATTAATTGAATTGGTTGCATCAAAAGGAAAACCAATTATCATATCAACTGGAATAGCCACTGAAGATGATATTGAATTGGCATTGTATGCATGCAGAAGAATGGGAAACAATCAAATAGCTTTACTCAAGTGTACATCAAGTTATCCTGCGCCAATTGAAGAAGCCAATCTGATAATGATACAAGATATGGCACATAAATATGATGTTATTACTGGGTTATCAGACCATACCATGGGTCAAATTGCACCCGTTGTAGCTACATGTTTTGGGGCCAAAATCATTGAAAAGCACTTTATTTTGGATAGGTCAATTGGAGGACCTGACGCTTCATTTTCAATGAATGAACTTGAATTTACGGAAATGGTAAAAGCAGTTAGATTAGCAGAAAAAGCAATTGGTGTAGTTGACTATAGTTTAACACAAAAGCAAATTGACGGCAGGGTTTTTTGTAGATCATTATATGTAGTGGAAGATATTCAAGAAGGTGAATTAATTACCGAAAAAAATGTTCGTAGTATTAGACCTGGGTATGGTATGCATCCGAAAGAACTCAAGAATTTGATTGGGAAAAGAGCAATTAATTCACAAAGTAAAGGTCAAAGATTTCTATTATGAATAAAAATGTAAACCATTTTGAAATAAATGATCAAATTGTAATTATTGTAGGTTATAAATATCTAGATAATATTATAAATTTAATTGACTCTATATTAAAATGCAAAGACAATGAGGAATGGAGAATTATAATTTTTGTTGATAAAGAAATTGACTCTGACAGTAGTCAGATAAAAATCAAAATTGCTTTAAACCAGTTATATAATGAAAGAATAACAATAATTTTAAGGACAGAAAATTATGGAGTTGGAAAAAATATATTGGCAGCTATACATGATCTTTCAATTGATCATCCAAATGGTATTTTTGTTTTACTAGAAGATGATTTAATTGTGCATCCAATGTATTTAGTGACAATGAAAAATTATCTTAATAAATTTAAAAGCAATAGTGAAATAGCTCATATTAACGGTGGATCTTATCATTTAAATAGATTGAAAAAAGGAATTTATATTAACCAAGAAGTTATTTCATATGGTTGGGGAAGTTGGTTCAATAAATTTCAGAATATTTTATTAACCAAGAGTGAATTAAATGTTTATCTCTCAAAAATGAACGATAAAGATATTTACAAATTTAATTTTAATAATGGGTTTGATTATTTTGGTCACTTAAGGGTAATTATTGATAATAATGCAAATCAATGGGCATCATTGTGGTATGGCTCATTGTACTTTCAAAAATATTATTGTCTATCAATATATCCAGGTTTAATAAAAATAAATTTTAGACCGGGGGAAAATCAAAAGAAATCTTCTAAATGGAATGAATTGAAATTTATCAGGTTTAGTCAGAATTTCAGTTCTGATAATTTAAAATTAGGCAGTACTGAAAAATATAATTCAGCTTTAATTTATTTCATGCAAAATCCCGTTAATAAGAACAATGTTAAATTTGTTTTGAATAAATTAATTAAAATATTTATTTCATGAACACAGTAGTTTTGTTGCCGTCTATAACTGATAGTTATTTCGATCCTTTTTTAAATAAAATAACTAAAGATTTCGAGAATGACGATCTAATTTTTATTTATCCGTATTCATATTTTGAAGAATATGGTTATCAATCAATATTACAACCGTTTAATTTCTTTAGAAATTTAAGAAAATTTATACGGCGTAGGCTTTTAAAAAATAATAGATTAAAAAAAATTGAAGCTGATATTGTACGATACGACAGTGTTTGGAATGAATGTTTAATATTTCTTTTTGGTTTGGTTTTTGCAAAATTTGATATAGGCTTGAAAAACATAGACACTAAAAATTATTATTTTGTAAATACTGCTATAAGGTTTTTTAATATTTATGATATAAGTAAAATAAATCGTTGGCAATTGAATATTTTGAATTTTAGAATTTTTGACTTAAAGAGGCAATCAAAAAATTTTATCAGTAATAAATCAATTGAAATAGATAGAATTATATTAAACTATTTGGTTTATATGAATAATGTAATATTTGTGGAATCTATCAAAGTAAAAGAAAATGTAAAAATTTTAACTTTTGCTGAAGGTCAGTATAATATAGTTGATATTGCATGTGGTAGTGGCATATTACATAATGACGTGATAGATTATTACAAAGGGAACTTCAATATGGATATTCAAAATATTATTGAAAAAAATAAAACAATAATAAATAATCGATTTAAAGGAAAAATAGACTTAGCAATAAATTACGAAAGAACTAAGAAATTTGATATGTTTATTGACTTAAATAGCTTTCTAAAAACGAACAAAATAGTGCATCCTAATTTTATTATATTGTTTTTACACGATTTTTATGATTCTCCTCACTATTGTGGACATTTAGGTTTTGTTGATTATTGGAATTGGGTTCAGTCTTGTTTAAGTATTTTCAAGTCATATAATACAAATTATACTCTAATTATTAAACCACATCCCAATTCTGATAATTTGGATAAGGCTTTGTCTAAAATCAAGCTTGAGGTTCAAGATAATGAGAACATAATATTCTTGGAAGAATTCATTAATAACGATTTTTTGATGAATATATTAAAACCTAAGGTAATACTTACACTAACTGGAACGATAATATTAGAATCAATTTTAATGGGAATTGAAGTTATTTGCTTAAAAAACAATCCTGTTAAGAATTTTAATTTAAACATTGGATTTGATTCAGAGTTAGATTATTTACAGAAGTTAAAAAGTGTATTACTTAACAATGATAATGAATTTATTTGTTTACAAAATTTAGATGAAGAGAATAGGGCTTTTTATATTATGAATTATCTAAGACCAGTTTTTCCTTTTAATATTTCAAATTTATTATGATTGATTTCGGAGTAATAGTTTGTTGTTCAAGTCATGATTATTTATTGGCGGGTGGTTTAATTGAATCAATAAAAATATCAAATCCAGATGTTCCGATTTGTGTAATGTTTGACAAGGACATACCAATTGATTGGTTCATTGCAATTGATCGAAGTATTATTTTTATTGATGTTAGATTATTGGAAGGAAGTATACTATTAAATTATGCGCAAGGATGGGGCTTGACTAAGTTATTTTCATTTTCACATTCACCGTTTGAGCATTTTTTAATATTTGATGCTGATATTATTATTTCTGGGAAAATTCCATTAGAATCCTTCAAACAATTTGATTTTTTTTGTGATTTATCTGATTATTCATATACTAAGGACGAAATCAAAAGGTACTTTTTTGATTTAGAAAAATTAAAATCAGTTGAAAGTATTGATTTTAATTGGGATTATTATTATGATAGATTATTTGTTAGTGGTTGGTGGTATTCAAAAAAGTTTATTTTTCAAGATGCTGAATTATTACATTATATCAAACTTCAAAATTCAGATAAGTTAATTTTTTTCCCTGGGGAAATGGGTTTTTTAAATTATTTGGCAAATAAAAAGGAATATCTTAAAGAATTAAATATCGGTAGAGCCAATTATCAGAAGATAATATTAGATTATTCTAAAAATGAGCAAGTTAATTTGTTTTTAGATGCTATTTATAAGGCGCAATTTAGAATTTTCCATTACGCTGGTATTAGTAAACCTTTACAATTAAATAATGATATATATTTTATACAACCGTTTATCTATTTTATTTTGAAATTTTGTAACCGCACAAATGAAAATTTTGATGTAAATGATTATTTCAAATTGAGTTCTCAAAGTAATACATTTTATATAAATAAGGCTAAAAAGAATTCTAGATTCAATTTTATGTTTAAATTATTTAGGAAATTATTTAGGAAATGAAACAAATATTAGTTATTTACAAAACTGGTTCTGGTGGAGGTTTAATATTGGCCAATAAAATTGTTGCAAGTTCAAATAGTGCAATAAGTTTTGAAGCTTATCAAGTGGATAATGAAAATAGTCAAATAAAATTCCCATTAATAAAAAGAGTTTTTATAAAAGCAAAATATTTATTAAATGAAATATTTAAAAACAAAAAGGTTAAAAACAAATTTGGTAATAAACGTATATTATATTCGGCGTTTTCAATGAATGCACAGGAATTGAATTTTTTAAACAAATTGAAAGCAAAATTAGTAAATGTTAATTATGATGGTGTATTGATTTTATTTGTAGGTAATAGTAATTTTAATTTAAAATCATTTGCATATGTTCTTCGTGACAATGCAATTAAGCCAAGAGTTTTCTGGTATGTAATTGACTATGCAATTTTTACTGGTGGTTGTCATTATCCAAGGGGCTGTGATGGTTATGTCAAAAGAGAGTGTTTAAATTGTCCCTTAGATACAGGTTTAGACAAAAATATTTCTTATTTTAATTTAAAGACTAATTTGCATTTTGCTCATGAACTAAATTTAGAATTAGTTTATTCTAATCCTTATGTTTTGTCAGTCATAAAAAATTCCTTATTTAATGGTTTTGTTTCACATAATATAAGATATCCTTATTTGTTAAATCAAGTAAATATAACTAGTCATGACAAAATAAATATTATGTTAGATATTGTGAATATTAATGATTTTCGCAAGGGTTGGAATGAACTAGTAATATTTATTGAATTATTAAATCAAAGAATAATAAGTGGTTTTAAATTTGGAAATAATGAAATAAATTTTATTTTTTTTGATAGTAAGATAATTGATTTTTTTGCAGATAAAATTGATATCTTTGGTAAAGCCAATATTATATTTAGCTTAATTAAAAACAAATTAGATTATTCTGGATTTTCAAAACTTATGGTTGAAACAGATATATTCCTTAGTTTCTCTAACATGGACTTTGGGCAAATGGCTCTTGAGGAAGCAATTTTATTAGGTATACCCGCAATTAGTTTTAATGATGATTTTAATAATGTATTTGCTAAAAGTGAATTATTTTTAATTGATAAATATAATTTATTTCAATACTTAGAAAAATTTATATTTTTAATTGATGTTGTTGAAAAAAAGAAAGAGTCTATTGTATTGAGTAAAAAAGAAATATTTGTAGAACAATTTGTAGAACTTTTAAATAAATGATTAATTTATATACTTCATTTATTCTGAGTAAAAATGGTCAAAGGAATAGAGAATTTATTAGTGTGTTGAAATTTAATTTAAATTTAGGCGTTTTTACTAATATTTATCTAATCACCGATGAAAATACCAAATGTTTATTAAATAGGAATTTGAATTCAGTTAATTTAATTTATATAATTAATGACGAAAGACCTACTTTTGGTTTTATGTTAGATTTATTTAAGCCGAATTTTGTAAATATTATTTCCAATGGTGATATAAAATTCACTAAAACAATCACTTATGCTGAATTTATTTTGACTGAATATAATGTCTTGACTTTGTCGCGTTGGAGTGTGAAATATAAATGTTTTCCTTATGTTGAAAAATTTACAATTGGCAATAGTCAAGATGTCTTTGGGTTTAAAGGAAGACTACCAAGTTTAATTGGTGAATTTGATTTTTTTATTGGTCAACCTGCTTGTGATAATAAATTTTGCTATTTATTAAGTGAAAATGGTTATCAATTATTAAATGTTTGTTTTGATATTATCACATTTCATGTTCATAAGAATAGTATGATTCATTATGACGCAGCTTCTTGTATACCACCTCCATATACCTATATAAAAGCTAATTTTAATGATATATTTTCGGTAATTGGTAAATTAAGATATTATTATATGTTGTTTTTTGTTAGAATATTTAAATGAATAAGAATTTAGTTTCTATTATAATTCCGGTATATAATAGGTCTAAAGTTTTGTATAAAAATTTTAATTATTTTAGGAGTTCTTTACTATTATTAGAAAATTTATCATGTCCTGTTGAAATTTTAGTTATCGATGATTTTTCTGATCAGCCTTTAGATTATGATTTATTGAGAGTAGGATTTTCGGATTTTATAAGTGTTAGATTAATAAGGAATATTTCAAATAGGGGAGTTTCATTTAGCAGAAATGTAGGTTTAAGATCTGCAAATGGGAAGTGGATTTTTTTTTTAGATTCAGATGATATTTTTGATTTTGGTCGTTTTATTATTAGTCATTATAATTATCTAGTCAAAGATGATTTTGATTACCTTATTCTTGAGAAAATTTTAGTTCGTTTTCGAAAATCGGAATTTGCGTTGGTTTTTAATTCCGCAAATTGGAATTCTAGAGATTTTGCACGGGAGTTTTATTTAAAAAGAAATTCAAATGCCGTTTATTCCCAAATTTCAATGTTTATTTTTCGTAAAGATTTTTTAGATAATGTTAATTTGACTTTTAGGGAAATTTTAAGAAACAGTGAAGATACAGAGTTTAAAATGAATTTATTAAATAAAAATGGAGTTTATTTTACTTTGTATAGTGAAAATATATATTTGAGTAAAATTGAAGATAATAATTCATTAGGAAAAATAATAAGTTTAAATAATAGAATGTACAAGATTATTTCTGCGCTTTTTGTATTATTCAAATTTCGTGGCTTTGTTATTTCTTATTATTTGGTAAATTATATTTCTTATCAAATTAAATGTATTCTAAAATATTCATTAAAAAAAATTTATGAAAAGCTTAAAAAAATATCTCGTTAATCTATTTTTTGTTTTTAAAATGCATTTATTATGGATGCATTTGTTTGAATCAATGAAATCTTTGAATTTTAAACTTTCTAATTCTGTTAAATGGAGGAGCGATGATTATAAATATAGGTTAAAAATGGATTTGGAAATTTCTAAAAAGTTGAGTCAATTAATTCCAGATGATATTGTTAGAAATGGTCCTTTTAAGGGAATGTTGTATAAAAACAGAACAGTAATTGGTAGTGCAGTTTATCCCAAATTAATTGGTTCTTATGAGTCAGAATTGAATGAAATATGGAATAATATTCTAAAAATTGAGTTTAGTACTATTGTTGATATTGGATGTGCTGATGGTTATTATGCCGTTGGTTTGTCGCGTTTATTTAAAAATTCAATTGTATATGGTATAGATATTGATTCATTAGCTCTTGAGAAATGCAAGGAATTAGCTGATTTGAATGAGGTTAATGTAAATTTAATTAAGGGTATAGACACTAATGGATTATTAAATTTGGATTTAAGTAATAAATCTTTAATAATAAGTGATTGTGAGGGTTTTGAATTAGATTTATTTCAGGATTCTATATTTCAGAATTTTGGTAAGCATTATTTTTTAATTGAATGTCATGATCTCTTTAATTTAAATATTACCGAAACATTATTAAATAGATCTAAATATACCCATAAGCACACTATAATTAGTAGTACTGATGATATTTTTAAGGCCTATTTTTATGATTATCCTGAGTTGGTTTCATTTAGCTTAAATGAGAAATTTCAAATTTTAAAAGAAGGTAGAAAAGCTATAATGTTTTGGTTGTATCTAGAACCGATTGATTAGGTTAAAATGAAGATTGGTTTTGTGTTATCTGTCCCACCTGGTTATTCTGAAACATTTTTTAAGAATAAATTTAAATTATTAAGTGAAATAAATTCTGAAATTTATTTATTTGTAGATAATATGGATAATTCTTGTAATGGGAATTGCATTGTTGGTTTTTCAATGGGTAATGGTTTTGTAAGAGATTCTTATAAAATTGTTATCGTGCTTAAAAGAATTTTAAATTCGCCAATTAGAACGTTTTTATTATTTAATAAAAATAGATTAGATGGATTTGGTCTTTTAAAGAACATTCGCTCAATATTTATTTCCGCGCACATTTTGAAATATAATTTAGATTGGTTACATTTTGGATTTTGCACAATGGCCGTCGGAAGAGAAAATATTTCTCAAGTGATTGGAGCTAAAATGGCAGTGAGTATTCGTGGTTACGATATTACAATTTTTCCTCATAAAAATCCTGGTTGTTATAATAACGTTTGGAAGCGAATTGATAAATTACATTACATTTCCAATAGTTTATTAAATTTGGCAATAGCAAATGGATTTTCGAAAATTATTGAACATCATAGAATTACGCCGGCGATTGATATTGTGAAATTTAAATATCAAGGTCCTAGAAATAATAATATTTTAAAGATTGCCACAACCGCGAGACTTACTTGGGTAAAAGGTTTAAAATACGTAATTAATGCATTGGGTATTTTAAAAAAGCTAGATATCTTATTTGAATATATTATTATCGGTGATGGCGAAGATTTATTAGAATTAATTGAACTGGCAAAAGAAGTTGATATATTCAATCAAGTTATTTTTGCTGGGAAAAAAAGTCAAGATGATATTATTGATATTCTTAAATTGACTGATATTTATATTCAGTATAGCGTTCACGAAGGTTTTGGGAATTCTGTTTTAGAAGCACAATCTATGGGTTGTATATGTATTGTTAGTGATGCGGAAGGTTTAACGGAAAACATAATAAACAATGAAACTGGTTTTATTGTAGAAAAGTGTAAATCAGATTTATTAGCGAATAAATTAATAGAAGTAATGAATTTAGATGAGAAATGTAAATTTGATATTACTTCTAGAAGTATGAAACGAGTTGAAGCAATCTACAATATTAATGTGCAAAAACAAAAGTTCTTAGATTTTTATCAATGTTAGATTTTATAAAATTCATAAGTCCCTCATGGTATTTTAACAAAAACATAAAATATAGTATACCATATTTTGTAGATTATACTTTTTTAAAAGAATCTGAATTTGAGCATTGCGATTTTTTTGTGGGATATTCAAATGACATTGCCAAGAAGATGGATATAGCATTTCAACTTTGGACACAAGGATACATTACAACTGATTCAAGTAAAAAATTATTTTGGGTTCAAAGTGATTTTAAATTAAAAGATAAATATATTTTTATAAGTCGTTTTTATAAAAAACATTGGACTTTAGTTGTTTTATTTTTACGTATTTTAGAGTTGAATAATCCTTTAAATGAAATGATTGCATTTATTCAAGCTAGAAAAACGAAACGGATTATAACTAACTTCAATTTTAATTATGAAATAAATAAAGGATTGAGCAATTTGAAATTTGAAAACCCTTTGGTCAGCGTAATTATTCCAACATTAAATAGATATCAATACCTAATAGATGTAATGAAGGATTTAGACAAGCAAAGTTATAAAAATTTTGAAGTGATTGTTTTTGATCAAAGTGAACCATTTAGGCAGGAATTTTATGAAAATTGGAATTTTAATTTAAGGATAGTTAAACAAAAAGAAAAGGCTCTTTGGCTTGCACGTAATTCTGCAATAAAAATCTCAAAAGGCCAACTTATTTTGCTTTATGACGATGATTCTTTAGTTGAAAAAGATTGGATTTTAAATCATATTAAATGCCTGGATTACTTTAATTGTGAAATTTCGAGTGGTGTTAGCATTTCTGTTGTTGGAGCACAAGTACCTAAGCATTATTCTTATTTTAGATGGAGTGACCAAATAGATACAGGTAATGTTATGCTAAAAAGAGAGGTTTTTGAGAGAATTGGTTTGTTTGATAGACAGTTTGAAGGGCAAAGAATGGGTGATGGCGAATTTGGAATGCGAGCGTATTTGTCAGGATTTAAGAATATTAGTAATCCTTTATCAAAGAGAGTACATCTTAAAGTTTCAGAAGGTGGCCTTAGGCAGATGGGTTCATGGGATGCATGGCGTCCAAAGAACATTTTTGCTCCGAGGCCTATACCAAGTGTTTTATATCTAACTCGAAAGTACTTTGGAACAAAAGCGGCGGTGTTTGACATTATAGTCTCCGTATTTACTTCAGTTGTTCCATACCGTTTTAAACGAAACAATAAGTTAGTTCTTTTTGGTGTATTTATTGGCATTTTGTTTAGTCCTTTTTTATTGATATCTGTTATCAGAAGTTGGCGATTGGCGACAATTAAACTTGAACAGGGAGACAGAATTGAATATTTATAAAAAAATTGATGAAACGATTTTAATTGTTTCAACGGAGTTCCCCCCATTGCCAGGTGGAATCGGAAATCATGCTTTTCATTTGGCAAATGAATTGTGTAATAATAATCGAAAAATAATTGTTTTAACTGAAGAAAGATCAAATACTCGCAATGAATGGTCTGAATTCTGTGATTCATCTAATTTTAAAATTGTGGGAATTCCGCGAAATAAGTTAATTTTTTATACCTATTTAAAACGGATTTTTTACTTTTTTTATCTTTCAATAAAATTGCAACCGGTTACAATTTTTTCCGGAAAATTTTCAATTTGGTTGGCAGCTTTTAATCCCTCAAACAAGAGATCCTTTGCAATTGTGCACGGCAGTGAAATTAAATGTGTCGGTATTTTAAAGTTTGTATTTCAAAAAGGTCTTCAAAAAGTTAATAATGTAATTTCTGTTTCTAATTTTACAAATAAAATTCTTATTGAAAATTATGAATTAAACAATGAAAAATGCGTCGTCATTAATAATGGCTTTAATTTTGATACAAAGGAATTTGATGACTGTAAAGAAATCAAGTCAACTTTGAAATTTATTACAATTGGAGGAATGCATAAGAGAAAGGGTCAACAGAATTTTATTTATGCTTTACCTCAACTAATTTCTGAATTTGGTAAAATATTATATACAATTGCAGGAATACCTCAAGAAATTGATCGTCTAAAAGAATTAGCTATTCGTTTAAATGTAATCAATAATGTGCGATTTATTATTAGCCCATCTAATGATGAATTAGTTCAATTAATAGAAGATTCTGATATCTTTATTATGTTATCTGAGAAGTTAGAAAATGGTGATTTTGAGGGATTTGGAATTGCAATTTTGGAATCAATGTCAATGGGTTTGCCAGCAATAGGATCAAAAAATTCAGGAATTGAAGATGCAATTTCCAATCATTATTCGGGAGTTTTGGTGAATCACTCAAATATTGAGGAAATTAAAAATGCGGTAAATGAAATTCGACTCAATTATCCGCAATATTCAGCAAACGCAATTGAATGGAGTAAAAAATTCAGATGGGCAAGTGTAATTGAACAATATGAATCCTTATTGAAATGAAATTTAAAAAATTAGTCATTATTTCTCATACAGAGCATTATTTGAATGATGGGGGTATAGTTGTTGGCTGGGGCCCAACAATTAATGAGATAAACTATTTGGCAGATTATTTTGAAGAAATTATTCATATTGCCTGTTTATTGAACGATAAAGCACCATTGAGTTCTAATAGTTATACTAAAAACAATATAAAATTTTTTCCCATACCTCCATTTGGTGGAGGAAGCTTTATTGATAAACTAGGTATAATTAGAAAAATGCCAATAATTTTAAAAACAATCTCTGAAAATATTGAATTTGCAACACATGTTCAGTTACGCTTGCCAACAGGAATTGGAGTTTTTTTGTTGCCTTATTTTTCATGGTTTAAAAAGAGAACATTTAAATTTTGGGTGAAGTATGCGGGAAATTGGGTAGAAGAGCATCCGCCATTTGGGTATAGGTTCCAAAGATGGTTTTTAGAAAAAAATTATGCAAAATGTAAAGTCACTATCAATGGCTTTTGGCCTAATCAGCTTAAACATTGTATCACTTTTGAAAATCCTTGTTTATTAGATTCCCAAATAGCTTATGGCCAAGAGGTAGCTGCAAAAAAGGAATTTAAAAAACCTTATAGATTTGTGTTTGTTGGTAGATTAGACGATGATAAAGGAGTTCAAAGAATAATTGATGCTTTTAGATCAATAGAATTAGGAGATGTTGAATCTATAGATTTTATTGGAGATGGTCCAAAGTTTAATCATTATGTTAAGGAATCTTTATTTTTGGAAGATAAAGTACATTTTCATGGGTTTTTGAATTCTGAAAAAGTTCATGAAAGGCTTCAAAAAGCTCATTTTTTATTATTAGCAAGTAAAGCAGAAGGATTTCCTAAAGTTATTGCAGAAGCCGCATGCTATGGGACAATTCCAATTGTGACAAATGTTGGAAGCATTGGCCAATATATAAACGAAACCAATGGTTTTGAATTCAATATTATGAAGCTCAACAAAATTTTTAGTCAAGATGAATTAACATTGGTGGTTAAATCTAAACGCTTAACAAAGATAGCTTTGAAATTTTCGTTTAATGCTTATGTAAATAAATTAAAAAATATATGTTAAATAGTTTATTTAATAATAAAAGTAAATTTATTTGGTTTCTATTTCATTTATTACTTGGTATATTAGCAACGTATACTAATCTTTTTATTATGATTTGGTTTTATTTTATTTTATTTATTTCTTTAATAAAAATATTAAGATCTAAAAATATAGATTATAAAAATGCAAACATACTAAACTTGCTTTTTTATTTGTTACCATTTGAAATTATTGCTAGAATGACAAAAACATCACCAATTATACCATATGAAATGGGGAAATATTTGACTTCATTTATTTTTATTTTAGGAATATTAATAAATAAAAATCAAAAAAATAGTATTGGATTGATTATTTTAGTGCTTTTGTTACCTGGAATTTTAATGGGTTATTTAGTTGAAACAAATATTCAATATTTAATATTTAACGTATTAGGAATGATTAATATAGCCCTTGGTTTGATATTTATTAAAGGTCTACGTTTGGCTAATTCCTCATTAATAATTGAAAACATTTTGACATTATCAGTATTACCAATTTTGTCTTCATTGATTTGTGCAATAATTAAAACACCGAAATATGATGAGTTTGAATTCAGTTTTGAAGCAAATTCAATTGTATCTGGTGGTTTTGGATCAAATCAAGTTTCTACTGCATTTGGATTTGCTGTATTTGTATTATTTTATATCTGGTATAAGGGTAAGCAATTTACTGGAGTTTCCAAATTTTTAGATTTACTCGTAATGAGTTTATTTTTATTTCAGGGTCTTTTAACATTTTCTAGAGGTGGAATTATTGTTGGAATAATAGGGGTTTTAATGGTTTTATTATCTAAAGGACTTAAAGGCAGAATTGTTAAAACCTTATTTCTGGGTATTCCAATAATTTTTTTGTCGTTGTTTATAGCTAATTCTTTAACTAATGGAAAGCTATTATTAAGATATCAAGGAGAGAGTGAAGGCACATTAATTGGTTCTAAAGTAAAAAATATTAATCATATGACATCAGGGAGATTTGATATCTTGGTTGGTGATTTAGAAATTTTTATGGAAAATCCAATATTGGGTGTGGGTGTTAATCAATCTAGGAAAATTAGAAACTATTCAGAGGGGGTTGTAGCTCATGTGGAATTTAGTCGTCTTTTAGCCGAACATGGTCTTTTAGGGTTAATTATTTTTTTAATATTACTATATTTTTTATATGAAAAATGGCATTATTTGAAAGGCGATAATTCTATATTATTAATATTATTTGTTATTGGATTATTAACAACTTTTCATGCAGCGACAAGAACATTTTTATCGCCTTTATTAATTGCTTTCGCCTATATTCGATCAAAATATATTTTAAGTATTAATAAGGTTTTTAATTCAGCCTAATTTTTGACCATTTGAAAAAAGTTTATAATATATTAAATAAATATATATTTTGCTACTTTAGCAATTTTGTGTACTTTAATTTTTTGTTTTTTGTAAATTGCATTAGATTAAAAAAGAAATATTATTTTTTGGATATTCGTAATCCTATAACTTTTAATGAAAAAATAATTAGTACAATTAATATTAATAGGCTAAACAAATCATTTTTTGCTGATAAACTTAATTTGCCGCTTGTACTTTCTAAGTATAATATAGAAATAAAAACACCTAAGGTTTTGGCAATATTAAATACTGAAAAAGAACTTTTAGATTTTAATTTTAAACAATTAGAACCGATGGGTTTTGTGATAAAAGCGAATCATGGTAGTGGTTTAAATATGATTTTCAATTCGGGTAATTCACCATCTATAAGGGAAATTTCCAAAATTAATTCATGGTTTACATATGATTCTTCAATTAATAGCAGAGAAACACATTACAACTTGATTGCAAAGAAAGTATTTATTGAAGAATTATTAGATTCAAATATTCAAGATTACAAATTTCATTGTTATAATGGAAAGGTTGAATTCATTCAAATAGACGTTGATCGGTTTATCGAACACAGGAGAAATATTTACGATCGAAATTGGAATTTGCAAAATTTTGAACTTAATTATGCTAAAACATATTATGAAATAGATAAGCCTGAAAATTTGGATGAAATGCTTCAATTAGCAGAAAAGATTTCTAATCTGGCTATTTTTGATAATTACTTACGCGTTGATTTTTATTTAAATAGGAATGTTATTTATTTAGGTGAACTTACGTTTCATCCTGGTGGAGGAGTAGAGCCATTTGATTCATATGAATCAGATTTATATATGGGTTCATTTTTTTAGAATTGAAGATAACCTACCTCTATCAATATTTTGGAACACCTAAAGGAAGTTGGAGTACTAGGGTTTATGAATTATGTAAAATATGGGTAGACCAAGGAGCGAAAGTAACTGTCATCACATCTCCATATGATAAATCAGATATTCAAGTGGATAAACTGATTACAAAAAGAGAAATTGATGGTATCAACTTAATTATTATCAATGCAGGTGATTCTAATCGATATAGTATTGCAAAGAGAGCTTACAAGGCGTTGTTATTTGCCACTATAGCCACTTATTATGCAATTCGTGTAAAAAGTGAAACAGTTATTGCCAGTTCTGGGCCAATAACTATAGGCATTCCTGGATTATTGTCTACTTTTTTTTCTAAGAAAAAGTTGGTATTTGAAGTACGAGATTTATGGCCATCAGGGGCAATAGAACTGGGTTTAATTAAATCGAAAATATTAAAAAAGGCATTTCTTTGGTTTGAATCTGTCTGTTATAGCAAAAGCGCATTCGTGGTACCATGTAGTGAGGGAATGGAAATGAACATTAGAAATCGTTTTCCCAAATTGGAAACATTGGTTATACCCAATGCTTGCGATATTGAATTATTTTCAAAGATTGATACAGATTTTCAATTTCCTAATTGGTTAAATCAAAATGATAAAATACTCTTATACACGGGATCTTTGGGATTGATGGATGCTTGTGATGAAATAATACATGGATTTAATTTATTGCAAAATAAAATCAATGTGAAATTGGTATTTATTGGCGATGGAACTGAGAGAAAGCAATTAGAAGAATTGGTGTCTAGTTACAAATTAGAAAATACCGTTTTTTTTCTAGGTTTGATTCCTAAAACTGAAGTTGTGCAATGGTATAAAAGGGCTTTGATTTCATTTGTTGTATTTAAAAATTATCCAATTTTGAATACCAGTTCTCCGAATAAAATGTTTGATAGCTTTGCTGCAGGGGTTCCTATTATTCAAAATACGAAGGGTTGGATATCTGATATTGTAAATAACTTTCAATTGGGCTTCAATGTAGAATCAAATAATCCACTATCAATGATGATGGCAATAAGTGATTCCATCGAAAATAAGGATTTACTTTTTAGATATAGTCTGAATGTAAAGCAAATTGCTGAGGAAAAGTATAACCGAAATACTTTGGGCTTAACATATTTAAAGAAATTAAATGAATCTTTCACTTAAACGTAAAACCAATTCTACCCATTTCATTCCTGAAATAGATGGCTTGCGTTTTTTTGCCATTATTACCGTGGTTTTGTTTCATTTGAATACATCTTTATCCAAAAGCATGGGTTTGAGTGCAAGCGATGGTATAAACGCCTTAGGTGGCAAATATGATTTGTTTCAATTCGGTTGGTGGGTGATTCGATTGGATTTGGGAGTAAAGGTATTTTTTGCAATCAGCGGATTTGTATTGGCGTTGCCTTTTTTGAGAGTTGGATTGTTGGGGGAAGGAAAACCAATCAACATCAAATCTTATTTTGTGAGAAGATTAACCCGTTTGGAGCCGCCTTTTGTGGTTTCCTTGTTAATATTTGCAATGGTTCATGTTTTTGTTGTAAATGAACCATGGGTTGAGATACAGAAAGATTTTTGGGCAGGATTGTTTTACTTGCATGGATTGATTTATGGAGAGCCCAATCCAATCAATCCGGTTACATGGAGTTTGGAAGTGGAGGCACAATTTTATGTGTTGGTACCTGTATTGTTTTGGTTAATATTTAAATTCACCAGCAATGGTTTAAGAGTAAGTGGCATATTGGCATTGGCGCTAATTTCTATTTATTTAAAAGGGTATTTTACAATTGCTGGCAATCAGCAATTAGCTGCAACCATTTTGGCGTATTTTGCTAATTTTAGCATTGGAATTTTGTTTGCCTTTTTGTTTGTTTTGGATAAGCATAATTGGTTGAAAATGAAATCGTACTTGTATGATTTGGTTGGTTTTGTTTCTGTATTTTTGATATTTTACTTTTATAAACCGCAGCATATATGGTATAACAATGTTATTTTTAACTTGGCTGTTTTTGCGATGATGATTGCAACTTTTAAAGGGAAATTATTCAATTTCTTTTATACCCGACCATGGGTTTACATTATTGGTGGAATGTGCTACAGCATTTATTTGCTGCATTATGCATTTTTCCATTTTTTGGTTCCTTACACTTCAAAAATTCAATTCGGAATGGGCTACAAAATCGATTATTTATTGCAAATTATAGTGGCTGTTCCAATTATGTTGGTGGTAACTACCTTATTTTATTTGTTGGTTGAACGTCCTTGCATGGATAAAGATTGGCCACAGAAATTAAAATCTAAATTCTTTTAAGAATTTTTTATTGTTATTTTTTTGAAAAGCGCTTCGGCGCTTTATTTTTTTGTATATATTTTAAATATTACAAATATATCAAAGTTCAGCTTTAGTATCTCCCAAAATTAGGAACGGTTAAAAAGAGGAATATAATACTCCCCAGTTGTTGGACCGAAGTTTAGTGGTGCTAAGTTAATATTTTGTTTTGAATTATGCAGCATTTTGGTTTAAAGATATTGAATATGCTTCATTGGGTTTCATTCCAATTGTCTGGTGTTTCTTGTTGTGATAATACTCGATATAGGTCTGAACTCCTTCAAATAGTTCAAGACCTGTATCGCAAGGGTTCAGATAAATATGGTTGTATTTGATAGTTTTCCAGAACCTTTCAATCCAAATATTATCTGTGGCTCTGCCTTTTCCATCCATCGATATTTTGATTTTCTTTTCCTCAAGATAATGTATCCATGTGGGATTGGTATATTGTCCTCCTTGGTCGGTGTTTATGATTTCAGGCACTCCGTTTTCAGCTATGGCGGCTTCTAATACGTTCAAGCACCATTGTTTTGTCATGGAGTTACTAATTCCCCAGCCCATGATTTTACGGCTAAATACATCTATGATTGCTGTCATGTACATAAATCCTTTTGCCATAGGGATATAGGTAATATCGGTACACCATACTTGGTTGGCACGTTCAATCTTTAAACCCCGCAATAAATAGGGTTTTATATATTCTCTAAGTGCACCTTTGGTTAGGTTCTTCCTACGATATATGGTCTCATGACCCATCAATTTAAACATCCTTCTAATTCGTTTTGGACCCACTGGATATCCTTGCTCTTGCAACCAATCTACCATTGATACCACGCCCTCTGTAGGATGCACTGTGAGGTGTTTGTCCATGAGCGACATCATTTTTAAATTCTCAGGCTTTTCTGGTATTGGCGCATAGTAAAGAGAGCTCCTGGGAACACTCAGTAACTCACATTGTTTGCGCAATGATAATGTACATCTTTTTAATTTGATGGCTTCCATTCGCTCTCGGGTATCCCCAATTTCTTTGCACTTTTTTTTAAAAAGTCGAGTTCAACTTTTAGCTTGCCAATTTGGGCGTAAAGCTTCTCCACAGGAACATCTTGATCATCGCTTTGCGTTTCCTTTGCATTAGAAAATGCGGCAGACATGTTGGTCAAGAACTCTGTTTTCCATTTAGAAATGGTTACTGCATTCACTTCAAATTTTTGAGATAATTGTGCCAAGGTTAGTTGTTCTTTAGCGGCTTCTAGGGCAACTTTAGCCTTAAATTCAGGCGTAAATTTGCGGCGGGTTTGTTTGGTCATATTGTTTAGTCAAATTAAGTGATTTTTTAACTAAACTTTTGGTCCAATTTTTAGGGAGTATTATAGAAAACCACAACAAAATGCAATAATAGAACGCTTCAATCGAACATATCGCGAAGATATATTAGATGCAAATGTATTTTTTTCATTAGAACATGCCAATTAAGTAACTGAGCCTTGAATCAATGATTATAATACCGAGAGGCCTCATCAATCCCTGAATTTTTGTACACCTGATGAATATGTAGCGTGATGGGTTTTATTAAAGGCATAACACTCGGAAAATTAACAAAAAGAGAGACACAATATCTTGCGCCTCCCTATTATTTTCGTCGGAACAATTGATCCCTAATGAGTTGCTTCCAAGTAGAGCTCATTTCCGTTTCAATTGAACTTTTCAAAATTCAAGTAATTAAACTATATTTCCAACCTGTCAAAAAAAGTAACCACTTACCCAGCTAAATGATAAACTTTGTAATTGCTTCATAAACATCTCTAAAATCAATTTGATGTTTGATATATTCGTTATTCGCAATTTTTGTAGTTTCAAAAACATCTTGATTGAAGTTTGTAAATTCTTTCAAATTTCCTCCAAACAAATAAGCATGATTTGCTGTACCATGGTCAGTGCCAAGGTTAGCATTCTCTGCAATTGTTCTACCAAATTCTGTGTAAACAAAAACTAACGTATCATTCCAATGATTGCTTTCGGTTAGTTTTTCTCCCAATTTTTTTATTGCCTTAAACAATTCCAAAGCAAGTGGTTCCAATCGAATAACCTGTTTGTGATGTGTGTCATAACCAGATTGCGTGATATTGTATATTTGAAAGGGTAATTCCTTTTGTATACATTCAGTTACAATTTCAAATTGACCATTCATGTCTTTGGCTGCGATGTCTTTTTTAGAAGCTTCCAGGCCCTTTAGTATTTTTGAAATGTTCTGATTATTAGAAATTGTTTGATAAATATGGTTGTACTCTTCTAATAAATTGTTGTTGTTTTGGTTTAACCATGCTTCTTGGATTTTATCAAAATTGGCAAATTCATTGTGACTTTTCCAACTTTGTCCATCAAATACATCTCCCTTGTCAAAAATTGTGTCATCATCATTTATTAATAAAACCGGATTTGGATTCCATGCTGGTTTTAGTTTTTTGGCATCCATGAGTCTACCAACCCAACCTGTTTTGTGCATAGTTTGATCTCCAACAACTGATGCTGTTTCCCACATATCGCTTGCGGCGAAATGTGAAAGTTTATTGTAGTCGGGGTAACCAATATTGGTGATAGGTAAAAACCAATTTTTTTGAATAAGTTCTGATAAAATTTGAAAGTTAGGATTTATGTACCAATTTTCTTTCCAAAAGATGCCTTGTTTTTTAAATGGTGCTTGTAAATTTGGTCTGAGTTTATTTAATAGATCATTTTCTTTTTGGGAAAGCATGTGGTAGCCGTCCATTCCACCTTTTAGTTGTACAATGATAATTTTTTTGCCATTAAATTGTACATATGAATTGTCTTTACAACTTTGTATAATTTGCGGAGCTAAAATCCCTAATGAAGAAACAAGCGCAGATTGTTTTATGAATTCTTTTCTATTCAATTGAATTGATAGCTAGGGTGGGTAATTAATTTACTTAACTCAGTTTGATTGTTGGTTATTTGTAGCCAATTTTGAGTGGATATTTGATTAGCTTCAATTGTTTCTTCAAAATGATTTTGGTTGAAAGAAATTTCATGGTCGAATTTATATCCAAGCAAATTCCTGTTGATTAAGTGATTTTTTATTTTTTCTCCAAAGGATTTCTCGCTGTGGTTTTTTTCTGTTTTAGATATAGCTATCATAACAGAAGGCAAAAACAACCTGTTGCTTAACTTATTGCCTTTTAGCCATGCTTGCCCATTGGGCCATCCCCCTACGTTTTTTGGATGCAATGGAATTTGCCCAAATTCTCGGGTAATAAAATTGGTAGTTTCAGAAGTGAGTGGCCTTAATTCCAATTGCCTTTGAAATTGCACCCAAAGTTCAATGGGTGTTTTTACTTTGGTGTTTATTAATTCTTTACTACAGAACCATGGCTGTCTAATTAGGAAATTTATTAAATCTAAAAAATTATAATTATGATGATAATAAAAATCTGCTGTTTCTTGAATGTGTTTTTCTGAAGGATTTTCAGTTAAATAGAATTTTAATACGGACTTGGCAATATGGTTTGCAGTTTGTTTCTGTTTTAAAATAATATCAATTACGTCTTCTCCGTTCCAGTTCCCTGTTTCATTGAATATGGTTTTTGGTGAAGCATCAAAATGATTTTCATCGATGTACATTTTGTAAGGATAAGGTAAATTCCAAACATCTGGAATTACTGTTCTTCTACCCGTGAATGCCCTTGCTATTTCGTTTATTTCTTTTTGGTTATAATTTCCAATACCTAGAGTGAATATTTCGAGTAATTCTCTTGGAAAGTTTTGGTTTGGTGAATTTTTAGAAGAATGATAAGCATTTAAAAATTTCATGGCACAAGGTGTAGAAGAAATGGCTTTTAGCAAATCACCAAAATTACCTAAAGCATGTTTTCTATAACAATCTAAGAGCAAAGTTTGTGCAAATGGCCAAATTCCTACACTTATGGGAATATGGTGGTTCCAAAATAAGGCAGCTTTTTCTCTAATTGGATTATCCAATTCCACCATTGTGTCTATCCAATCAACCCTGGAGGCTGCATATTCCCAATTTTTCCGCCATTGATCTGTTGATTTTTCAACCCTATGTTTCAGTTTTTCACTAAAATACTTGGTAGACTCAGAGTATTCAGGTGCAGTTTCAATAATCCAATGTTGAAGTTTTGCAGTATCAGAAAGCAATTCTTTTAAATCTGGATGTTCAAGCCATTCTAATTTAGGCCCAAATCCAAATCTATTGAGAATATGTATGTTTATTGGATTCAAAAGTCATACGAAGTTATTAAATTCTACCATGTTATTTTATATAATTTACTAATTGATAAAAATTTTAATTAAACCGATTAATTATATTTGAACCATGAAAGTTCTTCTTACGGGTGCAACAGGTTTTTTAGGTAAGTATTTGCTTTCTGAGCTTGATGCACAGGTCATACAAGTTGATACTGTCGGAAGAAATGTTGAAAATACCTTTCAATGTGATTTGGCCAAAGACAATTTTGAGTTGCCATGCGATGCCTTATGCGACATGGTGGTTCACAATGCGGGGAAGGCGCATCTTGTCCCTCAAAATGAAGCGGAGGGAAAGGTGTTCTATGATGTGAATGTGGGTGGAACCGAAAAATTATTGGAATCGTTAATGGCCCTCAAGAATAAACCCAAGTGCTTTGTTTTTGTGTCTACGGTGGCGGTGTATGGATTGGAATCTGGTGAGAATATCAATGAAACGCATCCGTTGAACGGCAATACGCCTTATGCGTTGAGTAAAATTGAAGCCGAGAAATTGGTGCGAGATTGGTGTTTAGAAAACCATGTGAATTGTGTGATTTTGCGATTGCCTTTGGTGGTTGGTGAAAATGCACCGGGTAATTTGGGTGCAATGGAACGTGCCATCAAAAAGGGATACTACTTTAGATTGGGAACAGGAAATGCCCGAAGAAGCATGGTAAATGCCGTTGATGTAGCCAAATTGATACCGAGTTTGATAGATAAAAATGGAATTTACAACATCACCGATGGGTTGCACCGAAGTTTTGCTGAAATGGACACTTTTTTGGCGCAAAAACATGGAAAGAACATTAAAAAAATACCCGTTTGGATGGGAAAATTGATTGCCAAAGTGGGTGATTTTATACCTAGATTTCCATTGAATTCATACCGATTGGGAAAGTTGGAGCAATCTTTAACGTTTAACGACGACAAGGCAAGGCAGGAATTGGATTGGAAATGATTTTTGTGGGGATGGGATTTATTTTGCCGAATGGCTTTGTTGAGAACAAAGGAATGGAGATATTTGAAGTAAATGTTATTTAAAGAAATAATATCGTTTGGAATTGGCATTCTCATCATCCAATTGTATTTTATTGTTGCCAAACGTTTTGGCATCATTGACAAACCCAGCGACCGAAGTTCGCATGTGGTGCCCACATTGAGGGGTGGGGGTATTTTGTTTCCTTTGATGTACATGTTGGTTGGAATTACAGGTGTTTATTTTGGGTATCAAGATATTTCGTTTTGGTTTGTGTTGGGTATTTTCTTGATTGCAACAATCAGTTTTTGGGATGATGTAGCCACGTTGTCGCCAAAGATTCGGGTAATTGTACATTTGTTGTCTGTAGCCATTTTGATCTGGCAAACGGGTATCTATGAATATGGATTTTTGATTGTGTTGTTGTCCATCATTCTCATTATTGGAAGCATCAACGCCTATAACTTCATGGATGGAATCAATGGCATAACGGCATTGTATTCGTTGGTGGTTGTGGGTAGTTTAACCTATTTGTTACCCGAAATGAGGTTGCAGTATTTGTTGGTTGCCATCATTGTGTTTGCTATTTACAATGTGCGGAAAAAAGCGGTTTGTTTCAGTGGAGATGTGGGTTCGGTGAGTTTGGCCTATATCATTGCGTTTTGCATATCCAAATTGATGGTGAATACCCAAGAAATCAAATGGATTTTCTTGTTGGGCATTTATGGTATCGACAGCATTGTTACCATTTTGTATCGGTTGAAGCGCAAAGAGAACATTTTCAAACCCCACAGAACCCACTTGTATCAATATTTGGCCAATGAAAAGGGTATGAGCCACGTATCGGTTTCGCTCATTTACTCAGTTGCGCAAGCTTTGTTGAGTTGTGTGGTAATTACTGGGAATTTCGCAAATGCGTTAATTGCATTTGGAATTGCCTTGGTAATCTACTTGGCAGTGAGGCTAAAATTGGGTTTAGATTAACCCTTGGCTTTTACCAACTCTTGGTATTTAGCCCAAAATACCTTCATGTTTTTTTCGCGGTCTACAGTTTCATCAATCAATTTTCTATTATTGATAATGGCCTGTTCGTAGTGATGCGGATTTTCTAAAAATTTCTCAATGGCATTTGCCAATGCTTCGGCGTTGTTAACAGGAACCAAATTTCCATTTTGATTAGGATGAATAAATGCCCTATTGCCAGGTAAGTCTGTTACAATTGGAAAGCAACCTGATGCCATTGCTTCAAACAACGATGATGATACTCCTTCTGTAGTTGGCACTGAAAGATACAAAGGACATTGGGTAAGTAATTTAGGCAATTCATCATTTTGAATTCTTCCTAAAAAGTGAATCAATTCAGACACGCCTTTGTCATTCGCTCTTTGTTGAAGTATTTCAAGCAAAGACCCCCCCCCCACAATATCTACCTCCAAAAGAATGCCTTTTGATTTCAAAATGGCGACGGCATCAATGATGTTCCAATGCTGATAATCTTCTTCTAGAGAGCGTGTAACAATAGCCTTTAATGGCAAAGGATTTTGCGGCAATTGATTTATTAATGTATATCCGCTTAAGTCTAAACCTTTGGCCAAAACCATAATGTTATTTGGATTGGCTCCTGATTTTAGCATAGCCGGAACCATGGCATGTCCCCAAGCATGAATTAGGTCAACCCTTGTATATACCAATCTTTGTAGAATACTTTTGTAATATTGAGAAATTCCAGTTATTGGATAAATATCAGAAATGCCTTGTTGGGCAACTATTTTAACTTTGGCATTTGTAAATAGAGCGAAGAAACCGTAGCTGGTGCTCCTTTCAGCAAGAACAATGTCGTATTTGGGCCCAAAATACTTCCCCCAAATTAAACGAAAAATAAAGAAAATGGATTGTAGTGCTCTAATGAATCTATTTTTAATCGTTTTAATTTCGTCGGTGTCAATGACAATACCTGATTCTTTTTGAATCCCTTGAATCCAAGTTTGGGCATCGGCCCTGTAGGTTTCACCGAGAAATAGAATTTTCATACACACAAAAATACAATAAATGTGGTTATCATCACATTCACTTACAAAATATGCTTGACTCTTCGTGAAGTTTAATGTGTTGTTGAAAAATATTTTTCATACCAAAGGCTCAAAAAGAAAATTTGTCTAACAAAAGCGTAGTTTTCTTTTTTGCCATTTTGGAAATCATTTTTTAATTGGGTAACATTTATTTGGCTCATACTTCCTATTTTGAAAAAATCCGATAAATGCATTTTATCGAAATGTTCCTTAAAATAAGGTTGATAGAGCATGATATAATCCCAAGGAATACTTAAACCGATTTTTCTATGGTTTGTGATATATTGAGGTAATTTTTTTCCAATGGAATTCATCAAAACTTGTTTCCCTTTTCCTTTTGTTGAGAAATATTCATCGGGAAGGCTAAATGCACCAGCTACAATTCGATAATCTTCAAAGGGTTCTCTATTTTCAATTGACGCACCCATACTGACTCTGTCATTTCTGTCGTTCAACGTTGGAATATGCGTAAATTGCTCCAAATACATTAATTGACGGAGTGGGCTATTAGGAAAATAGGTTTTAGCTTCTTTAAGTATTTCCAATCTGTAACTAGGCAAAAGGTTGAGACCACCAATATTATTTTCTTCCAAATCTTTGATATACATGATATTTGCATTCATCATGATTTGAGATGATTCATTTTTGGTATACACATATTTTTGCATTTTACGCCAACGATCATCTTTTATGTATTTTGTTGGTACGTAGTTTAGCAGCTGCAACAATTTGTGCCGAAATTGATTGCCGTGCACTTTGTATCGGACATATCCTCCAAAAATTTCATCGGCTGCTTCACCACTGAGCAAAACGGAAACATCTTTTTTGGCTTCTTTAGACAAGCCGAGTAAATGAGGCTCTTGCACATGCATGAACGGTTCATCTGAATTGTAGATGGCCTCTTCTGTAAGTGCTGCCAATTGATTGTCAGTAAATTCGAAACTATGAAAATCGAGGCCTAATTCTTTGGTATATCTAGCGGCAATTTTTGATTCGTCGTGTTTTGAATCAGAAAAAGCAATATTCCAGGTACTTATATTCTTATATCCCAATTGACTTTGGGCATAAATAACTGAGCTTGAGTCTAAACCACCGCTTAGCATGGTTCCTACTTTGACATCAGATACCATTCGGTAGTTTACACTACTTAAAAATGTTTCTTCAAACCATTGGTAAGGTTTTTCTATTGAGGGATATTTTTTCGCTTCCTCCCCGAGATGGTACCAACGGGAAGTTTGGGTAATTTGTCCCTCCGAATTAACGGCCATAAAATAACCGGGCAGAATTCTTTTGATTCCTTTGAAAATTGTATTTTCACCACTTACATGTCGGTAAAATAACAATTCATCAATGTGGGATTCATCAACGGCTTTCTCCATACCGTAAGCAAAAAATGCTTTGGGTTCTGAGGCAAAAGCAAACTCGGTATTTGTTTGAGCATAGAATAGGGGTTTAATACCCATTCTATCTCTCACTAGGAGTGTGGTTTTATTTTGGTGGTCGTAAAAAGCAAACGCCCAAAAACCAATTAATTTATGCAGGCAGTTCACTCCTTCATTGATGAGGAGTTGCAGTAGAACTTCGGTATCGGTTTCTGTTTGAAAATTGAAACCTTCTTGAACAAGTGCTGCTTTTATTTCTTGGTAGTTAAAAATCTCACCGTTAAAAGTAAGGGTATAGCGTTTGCATGATGAATGAAATGGTTGATTTCCATTACTTGATAGATCAATAATACTTAACCTTCGGTGAGCAAATCCAATATGGTTATCAATGTAAATTCCGGCAGCATCAGGTCCTCTGTGAACCATAGAATCCCTCATAGCAATGAGTTTCTCTTCGTTAATAGGAGCTTGGTTTCTATTAATTATACCGGCAATACCGCACATATTTTCTTTGTAAATTTATTTTTTGTAAATTTTAAATTTCACAATGAATATTAAAATTTTGACAAAAGTATTACATTGTTATTGAATAATTTGTAGTATTATTTCGAAGTAGGAATAAATGGATTAATTTCTTAGTAAATGATATATTTTTCTTTGTAAACGGATTATTGCTTCGCGAGCACTTCGTGCGATCGCTTCGCGAGTTGACATCCCTACGGGAGTTGACGCTGCTTCGCAGGTTGACGCTTCGCTGTTGACAGCACTACGTGCGTTTACGGCTTTGCCAGTTTACGCTTCGCTGTTTAATTTAGTTTAGAGGTTTAGATGGCTACGCCGTTTAGAAGCATTGCCATGCGTTTAGACCGCTGCGCGGTTAAGTTGGTAATTTGAATAAGAAACCTAAAATAACCCTTTCAACCCAATAATCCCAATCTGTCTAATCTTTCTAACCCTCCCGAAAGCTTTCGGGATAATCTGTCTAATCTGAATTCTTGCAAAGCAAGAATTCCAATTGTATTTTAACCAAGAATTAATTAAATTTGAATGTATGAAAAAGGTTGATGATAATTTGAAGGAAAAAGAAGAAGATCCATTCATCACAATTCTTAAATCTTATACGTTGGAATTAACTAAAAGTAAAGCTGCTTCAAAAAAATTCTTGGTTGACATTGGTGTAATGACTAAAAAAGGAAACCTAAAAAAGAATTATAGAGCATTAGCTAATATCCCTTCGGGAGTTGACATCCCTTCGGGAGTTGACTCTGCTTCGCAGGTTGACGCCTAACGGCTGTTGACATCGCTGCGCGAGTTTAAGGCTTCACCAGTTTACGCTACGCTGTTTACGCCTTCGGCTGTTTAATTTGGTTTAGAGGTTTAGATGGCTACGCCGTTTAGAAGCATTGCCATGCGTTTAGACCGCTGCGCGGTTAAGTTGGATATTTGAATAAGAAACCTAAAATAACCCTTTCAACCCATCTAAACCAATCCGTCTAATCCGTCTAATCTGTCTAACCCGTCTAATCCCTTTTTTTTAGTTTAAGGTTTATAGTTTATTTCCAAACCCTCAGAACTTCCTAAAACGTTTAGTATATTTGCCCTATGAAAATTCTCGTTACAGGTGGGGCTGGTTTTATTGGGTCGAACCTTGTTAAAGCTTTGTTAGATAGAGATGATATTCATCTGGTTAGGGTGCTCGATAACTTTGCAACGGGGCATTTGAGTAACATCGAAGAATTTTTGGATAATCCGCGTTTTGAGTTGGTGGAAGGCGATATTCGCAATCCTGAAGATTGCCTGAAAGCCTGCAACGGCATCGATGCGGTGAGTCACCAAGCTGCATTGGGATCGGTTCCGCGGAGCATTGCCGATCCAATTACATCGCACAATGTAAATGTAAATGGCTTTTTGAATATGCTTGAGGCGGTGCGTGAAAAAGGCATCCAACGCTTTGTATATGCCTCTAGTTCATCCGTTTATGGCGACTTGAATGAGTCCCCCAAAATAGAAAAGAGGGTGGGAAAAGTACTGAGTCCTTATGCTGCTACCAAAATGACGAATGAATTGTATGCCGAGGCGTATGCCAAAAACTACAATTTGAGCATTGCGGGGTTCAGATATTTCAATGTTTTTGGTCCCAAGCAAGATCCGAACGGCCCGTACGCGGCTGTTATTCCGTTGTTTGTGAAGAGTGCGTTGAACAATGTCCCTCCAACCATTAACGGCGATGGAAGCATTACCCGCGATTTCACTCCAGTTGCCAATGTTGTGAATATTAATATTTTGGCACTTTTGGGTTATCTTGAGGGAAGCAAACACTACGTATTTAATGTGGCGTGTGGAAACACCACCGATTTGTTGAGCATTTGGAAAATGGTGAAGGAAATTGCGAAGAGCAATGTGAATGCGGTTCACGGCCCTGTTCGAAAAGGAGATATTTTATTTAGTTTGGCGGATGTGTCTTTTGCCAAAGAAATTTTGGGTTATAAGCCTGAAAGTGATTTGAAACGTGCCTTGACAGAGGCGGTTGAATACTACAAAGGGCTGTAAAAAGAGATTTGTGTGTTGATGGCGATGGTTTTTTGTCTGTTTAAATTGTCATTTTTTAGTGAACCACCCATTTTTTTAGTGGATGATGGTGTATTTTGACAAGTTTGGCTCGAAATTTGCCAATTGTAGAAGAAATTCTATCATAAAATATAACAAAATATTTTTGAGGGATTAAATTTAGTAATTAATGAATACATTGTTAGAAAATTGGGTGTTAAAACTGCTTGGTAAAAGGTATTTGCCAACGTGGTTGATTCTCATTTTAGATCTGGCAATTGTTGGTGCATCGTTTGTTTTTGCACTGTTGTTACTTACTGATTTTTCATTTTATAAAATTTATTCGAATTCTCGTTTGCAGGTTTGGGGTCTTTTGGAATTGACCTATGGTGTATCGTTTGTATTGTTTAAGTCGTACGAAGGTGCTTTCAGACATACAGGAGTTCGAGATTTGATGCGTCTGTTTTTGGCAACGCTACTTGCATTGTTTCTTTCTTTTGCTGTTACCAGATTGGCTGGTGCTTCGGGCTATTTTGAAGTAAAGAACATTACATTGTCGTTTTTGATTTTGCAGGGATTTTCTTTCACTTTGGGTGTGTTGGGAATTCGATTGTTTGTGAAATTGATGTATAGCCGTTATGTATTGAATACCAACAACAAGAATGAAGTGGGTATTTTGATTTATGGGGCTGGAACAACAGGTGTTACTGTGAGAAACGCGGTGAAGCAAGACCGTAATTCGGGATTGGTTGTGGTTGGTTTCATTGACGATAACGATAAGTTCGTAGGAAAGCGCATTGACGGGGTGAAAGTTTATTCGTTTGATGAAGTTTTTAACCGCGAGTTTATATTAAAGAATAAAGTACGAGAGGTAATTTGGTCGATACAATCTGAGGCGGGAACTTCCTTTCACAAGGTGGGAGATTCGTGTTTGGCAAATAATTTGTCCTTCCACAAGGTACCAAATATCAAAGATTGGATAGGAGGCTCGTTGAGTCGCAAGCAATTGCGCAGGGTAAAGATCGAAGATTTGTTGAACCGCACATCTATATCGTTAGAAAATAAATTGTTGAATGAGTTTATTTCGAATAAGTGTGTTTTGGTAACTGGTGCAGCGGGAAGCATAGGCAGTGAATTGTGTAGGCAGATTTTGTATTACAAACCGAAGCAGTTGGTTATTTTCGACAATGGTGAAACGGCTTTGAATGATTTTATATTGGAATTAAACAAGCATTCGAAATTCGCCAACAATGTTACTTGTATCATTGGTGATGTAACCCGTGAGAATAGGGTTTCTGAAATATTTGAAACTTACAAACCTGAATTGGTGTTTCATGCTGCTGCTTATAAGCATGTGCCGATGATGGAAGTGAATGCCAAAGAGGCTGTTCGTGTGAATGTTGAGGGAACGAGAATCGTTGCCGAGGCTAGCGTGAAATATGGCACTAAGAAGTTTGTGATGATTTCAACAGACAAGGCTGTGAATCCTACGAATGTGATGGGAGCTTCGAAGCGTGCTGCTGAGATTTTGGTTCAAAACATGAGTGGGAAATCTGAAACGGAGTTCATTACCACGCGATTTGGAAATGTGTTGGGATCGAACGGATCGGTTATTCCATTGTTCCGCCGTCAGATTGAGAACCGCGAAAATGTGACTGTAACGCACAAAGACATTACACGTTATTTCATGACGATTCCTGAGGCTTGTCAGTTGGTATTCCAGGCGGCAACCATGGGGAATGGTGGGGAGATTTTCGTGTTCGACATGGGAGAACCCGTTAAGATTTATGACTTGGCAGTAAAGATGATCAAGCTGAGTGGATTGACACTTGATACTGATATTAAGATTGTTGAAACCGGATTGAGATCTGGTGAGAAGTTATATGAGGAATTGTTGAGCAATGCTGAAAACACGTTGCCAACGCATCACCCGAAGATATTGATTGCCAAGGTGCGCCAATACGAAGATGATCAGATTCTACCTATTTACAGCAATTTGAATTACGCTGCCTTTAATGGCGCCACTGACTGGGAAATCGTAAAATTGCTAAAGGATTTAATTCCCGAGTACAAGAGTCAGAATTCTATTTACGAGGGATTGGACTGACCGCTTCGCGGTGTTGACGGCCTAAAGGCCTGTTGACGCTACGCTGTTGACGGCTGCGCCTATTTAATTTAGCAACCACCTAAAATAAACCATTTCAACTCCCGAAAGCTTTCGGGATAAACCCTTCTAAACCTTTTCCGTTTAGAAGCACTTCGTGCGTTTAGGGTTTAGAAGCATTGCCATGCGTTTAGACCGCTGCGCGGTTATGTTGGAAATCTGATTTAAAAGATTTGCTCAACGACCGGTAGGTTTTCTAAACGGCGAAGCCATCTAAACGCCGTAGGCTTCTAAACGAGCGAAGCTCTTCTAAACGCACGCAGTGCATCTAAGATTGTTCATTTTTAAGTTGTTTTAAAACGGGAATCATGATTTCTCTAATCCAAGCTGGAGCGAGTCTTATATCGTGTTCAAGCCGGGTATGTTTTTCTTTTTTTAATAGATTTTGAATATGTTGAATTTCGTTAAATTTTACATTGTCTTTTCCAATAGTTTTTAGCGCTTGAATTACCAAGCCACTAATTTCACCAACTGCTGATACATTTTTGGGGGATGTTTTTTTAAAAGTGATACGGCTATTTCCAATAATTAATTTGCGGGCTGACCCATCGGTAAGATATATAAAATTAGTGGGCACTTGTGTTGAAAGGCCTAATTGGTTTAGCGCATACGAGCCAGTTGGTACAATTCTAGCTTTATCTCTTTTTGCAATTGCGAGTACAACCGTTTCGATATTAGGAGTTAATTCTCCAATGAGTTTGCTATTAGCGGGTCTATAATAAATACCTTTAGAAAGCCTTTGCAATTCACCGGTTTTTACCATTCGCTCTAATGCTTTATTTACTGTTTTGGCATTTGCAATTTTCACGAAATTTTCCACAAAAAATAGCGTGCCTCTCTTGGCTTTTTTTATTTTTATAAGGGTTTTATATTCAGTACTTAAGTACATATATTTGTTCATATTATGTCGCAAATATAATAAAAAAATGCGACAATTTTTGGCTATTCGCTTCGCGTTGCTCAGCGAGTTTACGCCTGTCGGCGGTTTACGGCTTCGCCTGTTTAAATTTGCAACTACTTAAAATAAGCCATTTCAACTCATCTAAACCCAATCCGTCTAATCCGTCTAACCCGTCTAATCAGTCTAATCTAAATAAAACCTGTCTAACCCGTCTAATCCAGATAAAACTCCTTGAGCCCCATTAGCTCAGCGCCAATAGTATTTAGTCCATCCATGATTTTCATTTTCTGCTTTTTGGATGGCTTTTTCTTTCCAGTTGTGTATTGCGATAATAACGACGGATTCATGCCTATCCTGTTTGCAACATATCTGCTATTGATTACTTTGTAATACTCAAAAAATTGTTGCAAATCTATTGACAAGCATAAATTATCTGTTTCTATAAACTTGTCTTTATCTTCGAGTAGCAAATTAAAAGCTTCAACCAAATTACAGTTCAATTCTGAAATATTGCTTCCCGTTGAATAGAGAGACTCAGCTGGTTTATATTCCAGATAAGCGGAGTAACCGGTGTCGGTAATTTCAACATTTACATCGAATTTGCTTTTTAGTTTTTTCATAAGTTACCTTTTAATTTGGGCTTGCTTGAATAATGACTTTTCAGTTCCTTTTGCTAATTCCTTAGATCCGTGATCTTTTTAGCTTCCGAATATTTCATACAAAAGTAAATTATAATTAACTTTTTTCCAAAGAATAATTACAAAGTTCTGTAATAATTTTAAGTGATTCGTTTGATAAACGTTTATATATGTTTAGAATGCTTCGCGTTGCTCAGCGGGTTTACGCCTTCGGCAGTTTACGCTATGCTGTTTACGGCTTCGCCTGTTTAATTTTATGTAGTTACCTGAAATAAACCTTTTCAACTCCCGAAAGCTTTCGGGATAAACGCCCTAAACGCTTATAAACCTTTTAAATGCCGAAGGCTTTTAAACGAGCGAAGCTCTTCTAAACCTTTTATTCCTTTTTACCCATTTATAAACGTTTAAACAACGGATAAGCAAATAGTTATGAATTAATTTTGTGAAATAATGAAAATAATAGTTCACTTTTTGCGAACTTTTATTTATATTTGAATTGTGAAGAGATGAAAGTGCATTTGATAAAGAAGAAAACCGTTTCTGATTTTGTAGAAAGTCATTCAAATGGGAAAAGTGATTTTGATAAGTGGTTGAAATTGGTTTTGATTGCTGATTTAAATGAACCTAGTGATATCCCCAAATTATTCGCTGGTGCGGATTTATTGGGTAATGGTTTCAACAGGGTCATTTTTAATATTGGAGGGAATAAATTTAGATTAATCGCTTCTTATTATTTTGGCAGTAAGAATGTGCGATTTTATATCAAGTGGATTGGAACACACAGTGAATACGATGAACTCTGCAAACAGAGTAAACAGTATTTTATAAGTATTTAAAAACATGGAATAATTAATAACTGAGAAATGGAAACAACATTAATATACAAAAGGATCAAAACTGAAGTTCAATACAACGATTATGTGAATCGAATGGAAGAATTGGATGGATTGCTATTAGAAAATCATACCACGGAATTGGAAGAGGAGATTGATTTGTTGCAACTCTTAGTAGAAGATTACGAAGAGAAATATATTACAACGAAAGGATCGAGTCCCTCAGAATTGTTAAAACTTTTATTGAAAGAACATAAACTGACTGCCAATGATTTGGCAAAAGAATTTGAAATTAGCAAAAGCGTTATAAGTGAAGTTTTATCGAACAAAAGGGCAATTAGTAAATCTTTCGCAGTAAAAATAGCGGGTAAATTTAAGGTTCGTTTAGAGCACTTCGTGCGTTGACATCGCTTCGCGTTGCTCAGCGCGTTTACTGCTTCGCAGGTTGACATCGCTATCGCGAGTTGACGGCCTAAAGGCCTGTTGACATCGCTTCGCATTGCTCAGCGAGTTGACGCTCATTCTGAGCTGTTGACGGCAGCGCCTGTTTAATTATATGTAGTTACCTGAAATAAACCTTTTCAACTCCCGAAAGCTTTCGGGATAAACCCTATCTGTCTAATCAGTCTAACCTGTCTAACCCGTCTAATCCAGATAAAATCTGTCTAATCAGTCTAACCTTCCCGAAAGCTTTCGGGATAACCCGTCTAACCCCAAAATAATCCTCCCCGCGGTTTTACCATCCCACATAGGTGGAATGGCGCCAGTTTTCCAATTGCCAGATTGAAGTTTATCTAGGGCTTTGGCCAAGTCTTCAGGTTTTGTACCTACCAATTCGTTGGTGCCAATGTCGCAGGTTTCTGGACGTTCGGTGCTGGTTCTCATGGTGATGCAAGGCACTCCCATGACAGTGGTTTCTTCCGTTATTCCCCCAGAATCGGTTACCACACCTTTGGCATGTTTCACCAAATAATTGAATTCGAAGTACGACATCGGATCGGCCATGATTACATTGTTTGGTTTGATTCCAAACAGTTCCATGTTTTTGCGGGTTCGGGGATGAACCGGGAAAATGACTTTGCTTCCCGACAATGATTTTTCAATCACCTCAAAAATGCTGCGCATTTGTTCGGCGTGATCTACATTTGAGGGACGGTGAAGCGTCATCACATAATATTGTTTTTCGCTCAAATTTTCGGTTTGCCAAAGTGAGGGCGCAACCAAATCTTTGTCGTGATACAATAAGGTATCAATCATGGTATTTCCTACGAATTTGATTTTATCGTCGGAAACGCCTGCATTTCTTAAATTGGTATTTGCAGTTTCAGAGGTTGTAAAAAAGATATCGGTGATACTGTCTGTAACCAAGCGATTGATTTCCTCGGGCATTTCAATGTCCCAACTTCTAATTCCTCCCTCAACATGGGCAACTTTGGTATGTAGTTTTTTTGCAACGATGGCGCAGGCCATGGTGCTGGTAACATCGCCAACCACCAAAACATAATCGCAAGGATTTGCTATTAATTCCTTTTCAAAGGCAACCATAATGGCTGCGGTTTGTTCGGCTTGAGAACCACCACCACATTCGAGGTTCACGTGGGGTTCAGGAATATTTAATTGCTCAAAAAAATTACCCGACATGGCTTTGTCGTAATGCTGACCGGTGTGCACCAAGCGAAAATCGATGTTTTTGCCAGAGTTTTTGGCATTTTCAATTTCCCTAATGATAGGGGCTATTTTCATAAAATTCGGCCTAGCACCTGCAATCAACGTAATTTTCATTGTTACAAAGATACAAAATTTCAGGCACTTCGTGCCTTCAGTTGACGCCTGTCGGCTGTTGACATCGCTTCGCTGCGCTCAGCGGGTTTACTGCTTCGCAGGTTTACGCTACGCAGTTTACGCTCATTCTGAGCTGTTTACGCTTCGCTGTTTAATTATAGGTAACAACTTAAAAATAACCCTGTCAAACCATCTAAACTCAATCTGTCTAATCTGTCTAATCAGTCTAACCCGTCTAATCTAAATAAAATCTGTCTAATCTGTCTAACCCGTCTAATCTGTCTAATCTTTTTATTACTTTTGCTTTTTTATGAAACAAAGAATTTTAAGTTTATTGTTGGCTGCTTGCAGTGTGCTTGCGTTGCGCGCCGACGAAGGTATGTGGCCTTTGAATTTGCTTAGCAAAATTCAAGACAAAATGCAGGCCCGCGGTTTGAAACTTTCTGCTGAAGATATTTATGCAATTAATAAATCTTCTGCCAAAGATGCTGTTGTTAGACTTATGTCTAAACAAGGGAGAATGTTCTGCTCTGGTGAAATTATTTCTAGCAAAGGTTTGTTCCTTACGAATCACCACTGTGGTTATGATGCAATTCAAGAAATTGCGACTCCTCAAGACAATATCCTAGCAAACGGATTTTGGGCAAAATCAATGCAAGAAGAGCGTCGTGCTGGTTTTAACATTGGTTTGCTTCGCAAAATTGAAGATGTAACTACCCAAGTATTTAACGGTGTTGCCATCAACGCTCCAGAAACCGAAAGGGTTGCAAAAATTGCCGCTCAGGTGAATGTTGTAAGAGGCAATTTGTTAAAAGCCCTTGGCGATGAAGCTGCAAACTATATCATTGAAGTAACTCCTTTCTATAATGGAAATCAGTTCCTTGCAATGTACTACGAAGTTTTCCGCGACATTCGTTTGGTTGGTGCGCCACCAGAAAACGTAGGTAAATTTGGCGGTGAAACCGACAACTGGAGATGGCCTCGCCACACTTGCGACTTCTCTATGTTCCGCATTTACACAAACGCAAATAACAAGCCTGCCGATTATAACGCAGCAAACAAAGCGTTCGCCCCTTATCACCACTTCCCAATATCCCTCAAAGGAGTTAAAGAAGGTGATTTTGCAATGACCATGGGATATCCAGGTAGAACTACCCGTTATACTTATTCTGAGGGAATTCGTTACCTTTCAGGTAAAGAGCGCCCAATGCGTGTGCAGGTTCGTCGTGACATCATGGATGTGTACGAAACTTACATGAAAGCCGATAAAAACGTACGTTTGATGTACAGTTCTAAATTGGCTGGATTGGGTAACTACTGGAATAAATTCAATGGCGAAGCGAAAGAATTATCAAAACCTGAGTTCTACCAAAAGCGTAAAAGTGCTGAAATGGCATTCGAGCAATGGGTAAGAGCCAATAACAAACAAGACGTTTACGGCGACGTAACCAGTCTTTACGACGAAGCTTATGCCGGCTTGAACAAATACGGTTTGTACTCTGTGTACTTCCAAGATGGTGTTTCTAACAGCGTTCCAATGTCGAACGTGAGCCAAGTTTATGGCATTATCAAAACCCAAAAAGACATCGCTGCAATGGATGTAGTGAAGGATTCTGCGAAAATTCGCAAAATGAATGCAGCAGTTGTAAAAATGATTGCGGGTTATAATGAGGGAATTTCTGAGGCCTACCATGAATTCAACGGAAACATTGAAAAACAAGTAATTGCAGTAGTATTGAAACATATTTTGATGGACTTAGACCATGCGTCTTTGCCAGCATCTATGTTGAAAATGGACGAAAAGTTCAAACATAACTTCACCGAAATGGCAAATTCATTATGGAGCAGTTCAATTTTCTGCGATACAGTGAAATTGAAAAAAGCCATGGCGAATTTCAAAGCAAAAAATATTGAAAAAGATCCTTTGTATACCATTATTGCGGGTTATGTAAACATGATGAATGTTGACTTAAAACCAGTTCTTGATGAAATTTCAAACAAATTGGCCCGTGCAAATCGTTTGTATATGGCAGCACAATTTGAAATGGAGAAAGACAAAGTATTTGCACCAGATGCGAATGGTACAATGCGTTTGAGCTATGGAACTATTGAAAGTTACAAAGCCCGCGATGCTGTTGATTATAACTATTTCACCACGTCACGCGGTGTGCTTGAGAAATACATTGCTGGTGATTTCGAATTTGATGCACCTGATGCATTGATCAATATCATCAAAAAGAAAGACTTCGGTCGTTATGCAGATGCGGACGGCGAACTTCACACTTGTTTCTTGAGCAACAACGACATTACTGGTGGTAACTCAGGTAGTCCTGTAATCAACGGAAACGGTGAATTGATTGGTACTGCTTTCGACGGTAACTGGGAAGCAATTGCGAGTGACTTTGGCTTTATGCCATCTGTTCAACGCACAATCAGTGTTGATATTCGTTACACATTGTTTATCGTAGATAAATTGGGTGGCGCTAGCAATATTATTGCGGAGTTAGATCTTAAGTAAAGATTAGGCAGGTTAGACAGATTAGACGGATTAGACGGATAATTCGGGATTAGACGGATTATCCCAAAAGCTTTCGGGAGGGTTAGACAGATTAGACAGATTGGGTTTAGGCGGGTTTAAGGGTTATTTAAAATCCTTACTAAAAACTAAACTCATGGCAATGCTTCTAAACCCTAAACCAAAAAAGGATTAGACAGATTAAAAATCTAAAGGTTTAAACCACATAAGAATCTTAGTAATACAAATGGGGCTGCACGAAAGTGTGGCCCTTTTTGTTGGGAATTCAAAGGTTTATAAGCACTTCGTGCGTTTAGGGAGTTTATAAAAGTTTAGAAGCCTCCGGCGTTTAGATGGCTGCGCCGTTTAGAAGACCTGCCGGTCGTTGAGCAAATGTTTTAATTAGATTTCTAACATAACCGCGAAGCGGTCTAAACGCATGGCAATGCTTCTAAACCCTAAACGCACGAAGTGCTTCTAAACCAAAAAGGGATTAGACGGATTGGGTTTATCCCGAAAGCTTTCGGGAGTTGAAAGGTTTATTTTAGGTGGTTGCTAAATTAAACAGCCGCAGGCGTCAACAGCGTAGCGTCAACTGCCGAAAGGCGTAAACCCGCGCAGCGGTAAACCCGCGCAGCGGTAAACAGCATA
The DNA here is from genome assembly GCA_947447955.1 of Flavobacteriales bacterium. Taxonomy (GTDB): domain Bacteria; phylum Bacteroidota; class Bacteroidia; order NS11-12g; family UBA955; genus VMCP01. The sequence goes on from CANFLS010000001.1 coordinate 137,511, forward strand.
GCGTAAATTGCCGAAGGCATAAACTCGCTGAGCAACGCGAAGCGATGTCAACAGGCGCAGCCGTCAACTGAAGGCACGAAGTGCCTGAAATTTCCTATCTTTGTGGCAATGAAAATTTCAATCAATTGGTTGCGAGATATTCTTCCTACAAATGTGGAGGCAAATGAAATTGCGGATCGTTTGTCGGTGAGTGGTTTAGAGGTTGAGCACATTGAAGAATGGCAGAGTTTGCCAGGCGGTTTGAAAGGCTTTGTAATTGGTGAAGTGCTTACTTGTGATCAACATCCAAATGCAGATCGTTTGAGGCTAACCACGGTTAACATTGGACAAGCTGAACCTTTGCATATAGTTTGTGGTGCCCCGAATGTGGCGGCAGGACAAAAAGTGATTGTTGCAACCGTTGGAACAGAAATTAACATGAAGGGGAAAGAACCTTTCGTAATTGCCAAATCGAAAATTCGTGGTGAAGCCAGTGAAGGAATGATCTGTGCCGAAGACGAAATGGGAATGGGAACCAACCACGATGGCATTTTGGTGTTGCCAAATGATGTTGAAGTGGGTACTTCTGCTGCCGACTACTTCGGCGTTGAAGTGGATACCGTTATTGAAATAGGATTAACTGCGAACCGCGGTGACGCAGCGTCGCATTTGGGAGTTGCCCGCGATTTGGCGGGACTTTTGGGATTGTCTATCCCTCAAAAGAATATCCCTCAGATAGAAAATTCTGCTGAAAAATTGTCGATTGAAATTGCAGATACAGCATTGTGCGAACGTTATTATGGCATTAAAATTGAGGGGGTGAAAATTGCACCGTCTCCGCAGTGGTTGCAAAACCGTTTGCGTGCCATTGATATCGAGCCAAAAAACAATGTGGTTGATGCAACCAATTATATTTTGCATTCAGTTGGTCAACCGGTTCATGCATTTGATGCAGATCAAATCAATGGCAAAGTAACTATAAGAAAAGCAGTTGCAGGCGAAAAAATTCTGTTGCTCGATGGCAACGAAAAGGAATTACATGCCGACGATATCATCATTGCCGACAGCGCTTTGCCTTTGGCAATTGCGGGTGTGATGGGTGGTAAAAATTCGGCCGTTTCTGAGAATACAACGAATTTGTTCTTAGAAATCGCGCATTTTCATCCTGGGTTGGTTAGAAAAACTGCAAAACGACATGTTATCAATACCGACGCGTCTTTCAGATTTGAAAGGGGCATTGACAAAGCAAATGTTGATCTTTACGGTCGTGCTTTGGCAGATTTGATTGTGCAAATTGCTGGAGGAAAGATCATTGCGCACGATGATGTTTATCCAGTTAAACATGAAGCACAAACCATTTCTTTGAACATTGGGGCGTTAAATGCGTTCAGTGGCATTGAAATCCCTCAAAGTGAAGTGGCTTCAATTTTGAAGCACTTGGGATTTGGTATCGTTGAAAATGGAAGTGAGATTTCCGTAACGGTTCCATCTTGGAGAAACGATGTTACCGAATTGGTAGATATCTATGAAGAGGTGATGCGCATTTACGGGTTCGACAAAATTCCGATGAGCGGCAAAATGCAGGTTTCATTGGGGAGTTTTGAGGGAATGCGTAAGCGCAAGATTGAAAACAAGTTGCGTACTTATTTGGTGTCGCAAGGAGTTTTCGAAGCTTCTACAAACAGCTTAACCACTTCCTCTTGGTGGGATGGTGACGAAGATTTGGTTCAATTGAGCAATCCTTTGAGTTCAGACATGGGCGTGATGCGCAAGAGCATTGTTCCTGGTTTGTTGCAATCGGTGGCGTTTAATAAAAACCGTCAGGCCGACAAAGTGGCCTTGTTTGAAATTGGCCGCACCTATGAAAAAACAGAGCAATCTTTCAAAGAAACGCCAGTTTTGACTATGGTTTTTTGGGGAAAGAACAGCGTTGAAAGTTGGGAATCGCCGCAAAGGGCAATGGACTTTTTTGATATCAAACGTTTGATTATGGGCGCTTTGAAAAGCATTGATAGCGGCATGAATCCAGACGATATTGAAATTGGCGTTGTTAAGCCAAACTGGATCAAAAAGGCAGATTTATCGGGAACGGTTTTTTCGGTTGAGATACCTTTGAAAAAGCTTTTGAAGTCTGGCAAGAAAGCGTTGAAATATGTGGCTCCACCAAAATTCCCTTCAATGCGCAGGGATTTGAGTTTGGTGGTAGATACCAAAGTTACTTTTGGCGACTTGCAGAAAATCGTGAAGTCACAAAAGATAAATATATTAACTGAAACCCGTGTATTTTCTGTTTTTGAGGGAAAACCTTTAGACGAAGGGAAGAAGGCCATTGCATTGTCGTTCCATTTGAATAAGTCTGATGCTTCGTTGACAGACAAAGATGCGGATGCGGTGATGCAGAAATTGATGACTGCTTTTGAGCAGTCTGGTGCTGTAATTCGTAGATAATGATTGTGATGGGTTCTGTAATTACCTTCGATATTGGGAATACCAGAACCAAGTTTGCGGTTTTTAGTGCCGATGGGTCTTTGATAGATTTTGGTGCTGATTGCGAAATTGCTAATGTTTTGAATCAACATGATGGGGCTAAGGTAATTTACTCTACAGTGCTGAAAGAAGTGAATGATCATTTAACAGACAAAACGGCTTTTTCTGTTTCTCTTTGTAGGGACATTCAGATTTTGGTAAAAAATACAGAAACTTTAGGAAAAGATAGGTTGGCGGCGGTGATGGGTGCAAAGTTTCTTTTTGGAGATAAAAACTGCCTTGTTATTGATGCAGGAACTTGCATTACTTACGACTATCTTTTGGGGAATGGCGATTATTTGGGGGGTGCAATTTCAATGGGTATTGGCATGAGATACAGGGCGTTGAATGAGTTCACCAGCAAACTACCGTCCCTCAATAAAGAAGAAGGGGAAGGCGAAATTGACGATATTGGTGGGCATACTGCAGAGGCAATTCACAGTGGGGTTTGCATAGGATTTTTCGATGAAGTGAATGCCCGAATAGACAGATTCAAGGCAAAATATGATAATTCTATCGTTATTTTCACGGGTGGAGATGCCAACTTCTTGGCGAAACACATTAAATACGAGATATTTGTAGAACCATTATTGGTACATTACGGTTTATATCATGCAATTCAAACAGCTTAAGGCTTTATTCAGTATCATATTTCTTGGAATATTAGGTGTTCAATTGAATGCCCAAGGCACAAGTGGTCAGAACTTTACGGGTTCTCCATTTAGTAGTTATGGGTTGGGAGAATGGACTGGTTCTAACTTTTTACAGGCCAATACTTCAATGAATACCCACTCTGGGTATTATTCTTACAGTTTATGTAATCCTGCAACTTTGGGAAGCGTTCGTTTCACTACTTTGGATTTATCGGGGGGATATAAAGAGGGATTGGTAACTTCTGGCAGCCAGCAACAGTCATTTACGGGTGGTGGTTTGAATTATGTGAGTTTGGCATTTCCTGTTTGGAAATATTTGAAGAAGAATGTGATTGGGTATGACAGTGCCAAGAAAATGAAGAAGTTCAAATACGTTCCTTATGGTGCGGCATCTTCTTTGGTTTTGAAGCCTTTGACTACTGTGGGATACTCTTATTTTTTAGACAATGATAAAGGCGCTTTGCCAACGAGAACTTCTTACAGGGGAACTGGTGGTATTGATGTTTTCCAATGGAATTTGGGATTCAGATTGGCTAATAAGCTAAATATTGGATATGGTTTGGGCTATGTTTTTGGTTCGTTGAAAGAGAATTCTTTGTTTTCGATACCGGATAGTTTGTCTTTGGGAGTTGTTGAAGATGCCAAGGTAAATGTAATTCGGGGCGTGCAACAACAATTTGGTTTGTTGGCGAATTTCAAATTAGATAGTACTTACCATAAAATTGGTTTGTCGTACGAAATGTATACCGGTTTGAGTGGAACCCAAAGTCGTTTGATTAGAAATCTAGAGGTTTCTGGAGGATATACTTCGATCATGGATACCATTTATTCGAATGATGGTGTAAAGCAAGATTTCACAATGCCTACGGCGATTGGGGTTGGTTATAGTTTTCAATTTAGGAGGGCATTTTCTTTGAATTTCGACTTGAGAAAACAGGTTTGGGGAAATGTGAATACCTTCTTCGACAAAACAAAGCACAAAGACAGAATGGATTATGGCGTGTCGTTGGTGTTGAATCCGGTTGATGAAAAATCGCCGAATGAGCGCAAAATGAAGATGCCAATTCGTTTGGGTTACGTTTATTCTACAACACAGAACATTTACAATTATTCGGGTGCTGAGCATCAGGTGATTGAGCAACGAATGTCGGTAGGATTTGGCTTGCCGTTTGTGCAGCGTTACTACGATAATTCTGTAATTACCAATATGGTGAATGTAAACATTCAATATTTAACCCGTGGATTTAAGGCTTCGGGCATGCCAAGTGAGCAATATTTGGTGTTGGGATTGGGATTACAGCTTGGCGACATTTGGTTTGCGAAGCGTAAATACGATTAAACGATGTTGGGTAGAATTCTATTTTTGTTTGCTTTTGTGGGACTTTTGGGTTGTACAGAACTGGACACAGCGGCTTATAGAAATAAGCGCAGAGATTCTATTGTAACTAAGGAGTTTGCTGAGAAAATTAGCATTGATTATACCGATTCTGGGAGAATTAGGGCCCGAGTATTTAGTCCGCTCTTGGTGGCAGTGAAACAAGTAAGAAAGCCTTACATGGAAATGCCGAAAGGTTTGAAAGTAGATTTTTACGAGGCTGATGGCGATATTCAAAGTTATTTAACTGCGGAATACGGCATAAGTTATCCCGATGATAAAAAAGTGGTTGTTCGCAGGGATGTAGAGATTTTGAATGTGAAGGGTGAGCGATTGAATACAGAAGAATTAATGTGGGATCAAGCAACGGGTAGAATATACACCAATAAGTTTGTTGAGATTACCACGAAAGATCAAATAATTACAGGCCAAGGATTAGAGAGTAACCAATCTTTTACAGATTGGGAAATTTTAGATGTAATTGGCACATTAAATGTACCCCATGATAAAATACCACATCCTCGCTCTGTTGTGCCTGGTCGCGGCAGGTATTAGCCTGATTGAGCTTTTAGCTGTTTATTACACCACCAAAGGCGATTTTACGTCGGTTCAATTTTGGCTGATGGTTTTCGTATTTGCGTTTAGCCTCATGATGTATTTCAGGATAAAGCGATTGCGCAAAGAAGCGATGTTAAAGCAGAAGAAATAGTTATTATTTCTTTTATTTCGTAATGTTTTCTGTTGAATTTTTCGTGAAACAGAAATTGCACGCAATAATTTTTACGATATACACATTTTTAAAATGTTGATATACAATAAATTGTAATTGTTTAATTTTTATTTCACACCTTTTCCACATTTTTATTAACATTTTTACAGACTAGTTGGTATATTTGCTGTGTTATGTCAAAAAATACTACACGCGAAAAAATATTACAACGTTGTTTTGAGGCGATGGAAGTTGTTGGGTTTGAAGCGTTGCGCGCTGATAAAGAAGTTTTGAATTTGAATATTTCAAAAGGTGCCTTGTATCATTACTTTCCTTCTAAATTAGACATTGGTTATGCAATGGTTGATGAAATTATCAAACCTATGTATGAGAAGAAATGGTCAGATTTGAATGATCGTACCGAAGGCATAGCGAATAGTATTTATGAATTAATTGAAACGGAGAAGCGCAATGCTACGGAGAAGAAGATTCTTCGCGGTGATGTGTTGTATAATTTGATGTTAGAAATGAGCGGAGTAGATGCTAAATTCCGTCAGAAACTAGAGGAGGTATTGGAGTTGCAGGTTAAAATATTACAAAAAGCAATATTGGCTGGTAAAAACTGTAATGAAATCAAATCTGGTGTTGATTCAAGATCGATGTCGTACTTGTTAATTGGTCAATTACATGGATGTTATGCAATTGCCAAAACCCGTGCATCTAAAGATGTATTTACATCGATGGTTAGTGGTTTGCAGAAGCAGTTAATAGACGTATTATACGTAAATGACCCTTCACGCAATGCGCAAAGGGCCACTGTCGCAAGTGCATAATTAAGAGATTAAAGATCTAGCATTTTCTTTTTGGTTTTGTAATCTTGAACCAAAAATTTATTTCGGGCTCCTTGTCCTGTTTGACTTAATAGAGTTCCATTTTCTTTACAAGTTTGTAACCAATGTTCGGTTGAGCAAACCCATTTTGAGCATTCGCTAATAACAACGCCACTCATTTGTGAGCAAACAATGGCTACTTTGTCTTTCATTGTATGAAAAATCATGCTATTGTCGGAATTGATCATAGGGGTAAAGTAGAGTTTGTACTTAGCGCCTCTTAAATTGGGAACATAGGGATTGAGTTTCACGCCGGCTTCGGCTTGGTTGTGAATGAGTTCAACGAGCATGTCGTATTCGTGCAGTACTTTTTTATAAATGTCTTCGTTTTCGAACATCCCACATTCTTTATAATGTTGAATTTGGTATAGCGTTGAGTAAAGTGTTTCGTAGCTCCAAATTTCGTGTGATGCTACTTTCAGGTATTTTTCTGCCAATTTAATGTGGAAGCTTTCTTGTCCGTTGTTAAAAGTAAACGGTCCTGAGTGGAACTTAGGATTTTTAATAAATTCTTTGTTCCAGATGAAAGTTTTGAAAGCGCTGAGTGCTGGAAACCACATATAATAGAAGAATGGAATTTCTTTTGCTCCGTAAGTAATTTGAGAATGAGGCAAATGAATGCAGCGGTCAAGTTTCACTTCAAGTTCTTTATAGAAATCTGTAGAAGTGTAAGTTTCAAAATTTAATGGTTTGTATTGTCCGCTTAACCAATTGAGATTTGTTTGAGCCAAAGTATTTAAATCTATATCGAACTCTTTCGCTAATTTCATGAGTTCGTCGGCTTTTAAACTTTGCGGGTTTTTAATTCTTCTGTATGCAGAATCTTCAGAGATGTTTAATAAGTCAGCCATCATTGCTGCTGTGCGTAAACCCATTTTTTTAGTTTTTTGGGTTAAAATTTCTGTAAAAGTGTCGATCATAAGTTTTGAGATTTAAAGTGTTTCGATGACTTATACAATTAAATATGAGTTTACACCCAATCGTTTTGCGAAAAATGCAAAAAATAAAATTAGGGGGGAAGTTTTTTGGGCAAAAATGCCAAGGATAAGCAGTTGGCATGTCCCAACTTTGTTTTATCAAAATTGATACACTTATGAAAATACTTATTTTACTTAAAAAGCAGCTTGTTATGGTAACGGGGTTTACTCAAAAAACAGCGATGATGTTTTTAAATCTTCTTGGGTTTACATTTAATTTAGTTTCACAGAAGGGAGGTGCATTATGAAAAGGAATACTTTTTTCTTGATGGCTTTCGGGTTGATGTCGTTTGGCTTAAATGCGCAGAGTTTGCGCAGCGAGTGGGTTGAAAAATTCAGAAAGATTCAACCGCCAAATTCAAAAATTATTGAAAGTACGATGCCCTTTTATAATTCCAGCAGAACAAATGGTGGAATGGATGCAGACACTTTGGATTTTTTAAATGGCAAGGATTTGGTTCGACAAATATTATGGTTGAACACGAATGATGAAAACGAATTGCATGAAATTGATAGTGTTCGTGGCGACATTGAAGAGTCTTATATAAAACAAAATATCATTCCAATTACCTTGGTTGATTATAAGTATCAATCCATTCATGACTCGATTGAAAAAATCAATGGAATTACAATCAATGCCAAAGACAGTTTATATGAGTTTAAAACGGGTACTGGTTATCATGGAAGTTTGTATGAAGATAAATATGCGTTTGGCGTTTCTTTTCCTTTGGAAAGAATCAGAACTGATTTCAATAGAATAGTGATTGACGAAAGATTGATGTTGTCGAATATTGCATTGAATCCTTCAGGGGTTTGGAAATTGAAAATCGGAAGTTTCCAGGCCGACATGCAGCTCAATGTGCCCATGGATATTCCATTTATAAACGATACGCTTTTAAAAGTTGAAATTGGATATGTGGTTCCGGAAGCGGACGTAAGGGTAAGTTTAATTGAAAATCCTTGGCCCGTTTCAGGTGGAAAAACCAAAATTATGGGGAGGGCTGAAATGCCAAAAAACGAGAATAGTACTGCCGGTTCTAACGGAGGAAGTGGCAGCGGTAGCAGCAGTGGCTATGATATTCCTAATGATGGATTTGGTCACTACCCTGTGAGTGGGAATTTTGTGTATGTGCCAGCGCAAAGAATTTGGGTAGAAACGATTGATGGGTTTCCGGGCTTGCCTGATTTGAAGGCATTGGTGACGTTAGATTACGGATCAGACAATAATAAAATTCATACGTGTATCAAGAAACCTGTTGTTTTTATTGAGGGAATTGATTTTGGTTACAAGTCTTATGGATTTGGAGAAAGAGATTACAAATGTGGCACTATGGGTTATAGAGACATGGTTGCTGGAAAACAATGGAATGTTGAAACACAGAAACATGAAAGTTGTGAATCAATTTCCCAAGCACCAGAAATATTAAAGCGCTACAAAGCTGCTGGTTACGACATTCTTTATGTTGATTTTTATGACGGGGCAAACGACATGGATTTTAACTCAGAAACGGTGATTAAGGTGATACAAAGTATACAATCGCAGATGTGTGGTGAAAAGATTCATGTAGTTGGAGTGAGTATGGGAAGCATTGTAGCAAAAATGGCGTTGAAGAAGATGGAGCGCAGAAAATTAAATAGTTGTGTTGCCAGTTATACCAGCTTTGATGGTCCTCACCAAGGGGCAAATATTCCTTTGGGATTGCAAAGGTTTGTAAGTTATATGAGTGATGTGAGCGATGATTCGAAGTATGTATTGGAAAAAATGTTGAGAAGACCGGCTGCTAGGCAATTGTTGGAACTTCATGAATCAGTAGATGCGGGTTGTGACAATGAGCGCAATAAATTGGTAAGGACAGATACATTAATCGGTGGTTATCCAAGTAACATGAAGTTGTTGGCCATTACCAATGGTTCTGGATTGGGAAGCAAGGGATATATTAAAAAATTGGATGGAAACTTTTTAAAACCAGCTGATGTATTGGTTGAAATTGAATTCAAAAGACCTAAATTTAAAGGCTGGAATTGTATATCATCAACGAATATAGCTACGCTTTATGCGGCGCATAAATCAGCGGGTTCAAGTTATTTTGTTGCAAAAATGTTTGGGTATTTCGGATCGAAATCTAATTTCCATAGTCACAAAAGCAACGTACAGCATGATCATATTAATGGAAGTTGGAACAATGCCATTGGCAGGGTAAATGATTTTGGAAGACTGGGGAATTTGTTTTTGAAGGCCGTTCGATTTACAGACAAAACTACGTTTGTGAATACCGTAAGTGCATTGGATTTGAAATTTGCAAAACAAGCAAACAGCAAACAAGACATCCATGACATGCCATTGACGGTGAATTCAAAGTCATTATTGATGCCATTGGGTTCTGAATTTTCAACTCCGTTTGAGCGCATTTTTGTCCCTCAAAAAAACCAGGAGCATGCATATTTGGATAGTTCTGCTGGTGGAAATACCATGTGGTTATTGTCGGAATTGAATAAAATTTCAGATGCAAACCACATCACTGTGGTTGATAAAAATTACAATTATAGAGGTTCAAATGCGGTGAAAGTAAAATCGATGGAGGTGTTAAATGGGGCAGTATTCGAATTGAATGGCTTGGGTGCATTTCCAAAAATAGCGAGTGAAGATTCAATGTTGGAGCGCAGTTTGGAAGTTCATAATTATTACTCATCTACATGTATGAATTCAACCTATAATGTTATCAATAATTCTACTTTTAGTATAGGTAATTACAAGAATTATACTGGATTTACAATCAATAGTGGTGGTATTTTCAAATTAAGTTCAGGAAGCAAATTGCGTGTCCGCGCTGGTAGCAAATTGGTTTTGAACGAAGGTGCGGAATTGAATATTGGTGAGAATTGCAGTTTGGTATTGGATGACAAATCGCAGTTGCGCATTGAAAGTGGAGCTAAGATTTATTTAAAAAGAGGAAGTAAAATCTTTTTGAATGGAGAAAATGCGATGTTTCATGTTAAGGGCGATTTGGTTTTAGATTCTGGGGTAAAATTTGAACCAAAATCAATGACCAAAATGGGAATGATTAAGTTCACCAATGTTGGTTACGGATATGGTGATGCAACAATTAAAGCTTTGGGAAGAAACGTTTCGATGAAATTTATTGGTAGTGGCAAAAATGGAAATACCAATTTGCAGATTGAAGGTAAATTTACCTTTCCTTACCAGAAATCGTTAATTTCATATCCTTTGGATTTGTTGAATTTAGATTCAAGTCATATTTTATTTGATGGATCGGGTCAGTTGATTTGTGGAAACAATGTTTTGTTGAACAATAGCAAATTTGAATCGGTAAGTTGGGCAAATGGTTCTGGAAAAGGAGTGTGTTATTTGGGCGATGAAATTGTTGTAAACAAATGCAATTTTAGCAGTTTGGATACTGGCTTAAGTATGTTTACTAAGCAAACATCTATGCATAATGAATTAAATAACAATGTATTTGAAGACTGTGCGGTTGGCTTGATTTCGAGAGGTCGCGGCATAGAAATAAACACTTCTCAATTTACGAATAATGAAATAGGGGCAGTATTTGAAAATTTAACTGAGGAGTTGATTATAAAGGACTGTGATATCAGCAACAACATCAAAGTGGGTTTGACTGTTAAAAATGCATATTTGAACTCTTCGTTTGCTTTTGTTACAGGTACAAGTTTTTATAAAAACTACGTTTCTGTTAAAATGGAAAATCAATCGTTATTGTCGAAGTGCAATGTGTTTTCATTGAATCAGATTGGCATTGATATTCGCAATGCGAAGTTATATTTGGGAAACAAGTTTTACAAATACAGCGATTATTTGGAAGCGTCTGTGGTAGCTGGGAATAATGCCTTTTTAAATCAAAAAGCTGCATCCATTTATTTGCAAGAGGCGATGCCATTTTTAGACGGAGGGAATAATTTTATGTACACCAAAACGCAGACAGAAAACAAGTTGCAAATTTACGGAACCATTGTGATGGACTATAACTTGCCTTATTGGGACAATACATATACCAAGTTTAACGTGAATGGCAATTATTGGATTAACAACAACAAAAAGTACAATATTGACTCTGTAGATGCAAACTGTGTAGATGTTTCATATATTTCTGGCGGAGCAAATATTCCTTTGAAATTATCTGGAAATGTAGTGAGCAGAAATCAGTTTTTGGATTGCGTTGACCCTACTAAAAATATTGATTTTGGTCATGGTTTAAAATCAAGTACTCACGGAAAAGATGATTTGATAGAAAAAATTAATTTGGATTTGATTAAACCTATAGCAGATGGTTTTGAAATTGAGGGAGAAAATGTGGCTGTAAATGTGTTTAATGTAAGTGGTCAATTGGTTCTAAAATCTGTTACAAAGGAGGTTGGAACGAATTTCTTTAGATTATCGACCGGAATTTATTTTATACAGGCACAAAATACCGAAGGTATTTCTTCAAAGAAAATATTTGTAACAAATTGATATATAAATAATTGATTGATATGCGAAACTCAAAGTTTCTTGTTGTTGAATAGGTGGGGGTAAACATTTATATACATTTACTAATGAATCAACTAGATAGCGTTAATTTTGTAAAATGAGATTGACATTTTGGGGTGCCGCTAGGCAAGTTACTGGAAGCATGCATTTGCTTGAGTTATCTAGCGGCACACGTATATTGATAGATTGCGGATTGGATTACGAAAACAGAAAGGAGTTTGAAAATAAGAATGCAAATTTCCCTTTTCAAGCTTCAGAAATTGATTTATTGATTGTTACACATGCACATATTGACCACACTGGTAATGTTCCTAATTTAATTAAGCAGGGATTTGCTGGTCAAATACTTTGCACTGGGGCAACTTTAGAATTGAGTGATTTTTTATTGCACGATAGTTTAAACATTCAGAGAATGGAAATTCATAAGAAACGGAAAATGGGTTCTCGCAAAAAGGGCGGTATCAAGTTTGGCAATGTTCCACAACCATTGTATGCGAAGAAGCATATCATGGATATGTTGTCGATGGCCCGTTTGCTTGAAATTGGTGAAAACTATTCCTACAGCGATGACGTTTCAATTAGTTTTCATACGTCGGGACATATTTTAGGAGCTGTGAGTGTGAGGTTGGCAATTCAGGAAGATGGCAAAACCAAAACCATAGGTTTCACGGGTGATTTGGGTAATTACAGATCTAAGTTGGTGCCAGATCCGATTCCTATGAAAGGTTTGGATTATTTGATTTCAGAAAGTACTTATGGTGGCCGCCGTCATATTACAGATAGTCGTTTGGCTGAAGAGTTTATTTTAGAAGAAGTTTTGGATGCCTGTGTAAAAAGAGGTGGTAAAGTTGTTATTCCTGCGTTTAGTGTAGGTAGAACGCAAGCCATTATTTTCACTTTACATCAGTTATACAGAGAAGGAAAACTTCCCAATATTAAAATATTTACAGATAGTCCTTTGGCAATTAAAAGCACCAAGGTTTACCAATACAATTTGCAGTATTTGAACGATGAGGCGAAGCAATTCCAAGCGAAGCATGGTAGTTTGTTTGATTTTCCTTTGTTGCATGTAATTGAAGATGAGCGTCAAAGTGAAATTTTGAGTGTGATTCCTGAACCTTGTGTCATTATTTCTGCAGCTGGAATGGTTGAAGGTGGAAGAATTCAAATGCACGTAAGAAACAATGTGGGTCATGATGAAAACACCATTTTGATAGCAGGTTTCTGTGCTGAGGGAACTTTGGGCGATAGGCTTTTGAAGGGACAAGATTTCGTAGAAATTGAACACAGAAAACGTCCAGTTAGGGCAGTGATCAAAAGAACGGATGTATTTAGTGCGCATCCAGATCATCCGCAGTTGTTGGATTATTTTGAGCGTTCAAATGATGGTAATTTAAAGAAATTGTTCTTGGTACACGGCGATCCAACTCAGATGGATATTTTGGCAAACGATATCAAAGGGGTTGAAGTGGTTACACCAATGCGGGGACAACAGTTTGAGTTGAATTGAGAATTTCAGTAAACATATTGCTTTGGCCGTTGTCTGTTTTATATGGATCAATTGCTTTATTAAGGCGTTTGTTTTACGAAGTTTTTGGATTGCGTAAGGAAGGTAAATTGCCGAGTTTGGTGATAGGAAACCTTACGGTTGGAGGAACGGGAAAAACGCCCATGGTCATGTTTGTTGCCAATTTATTGAGAGATACATTTTCTATGGCGGTTTTGAGCAGGGGTTATGGGAGAAATACCAAAGGGTATTTGGAAATAAATCAGTTCTCAGAGGTTACTGAAGTGGGTGATGAGCCATTTGAAATATTTGAAAATTTGGAATCTGTGCCAGTGGTAGTTTGTGAAAACAGATTGCAGGGAATCGAAAACATATCAAATAATTTCAAAGAGGTTAATTTGGTTTTGTTGGATGATGGATTTCAGCATTTGCCGCTAAAAGCCAAAGCATATTTATTACTATGTAATTACAATGATCCTTTTTATTCGGATTGGGTAATGCCAGCGGGCCGTTTGAGGGAATTTGCTTTTTCGGCGAAAAATACCGATATTATAGTGGTGAGTAAATGTCCTTCAGAATTAAAAGAAGCTGAAGCGAATGCCATAAAAGCCAGATTGGAAAAGTACAGTGCGAATGTATTTTTTGCGTCGTATCAAATGAGCACACCAGTTCATATATATGATGATACTTTTAATTTGGCGCAAGGTGAAAAGGCGATTTTGGTAACGGGTGTTGCAAATGGCAAGGCGGTTAAAAAGCAATTAAAAGGGTATGCGGTTGAGAAGCATTTTGATTATGCGGATCACAAAGCTTTTGATGCAAGTAACATCAAAGAATGGATTGGTGAATGTATGCTTTTAAATGTTCATAATATTGTTGTTACCAGAAAGGATGCTGTCAAAATTCATCAAATAATAAAACTGAATGGCATTGATAAATTGGGTATTTCATTTTATGAAATTCACACGGAAGTAGTTATTTTATTTAATCAAGAAAAACAATTTAAAAATAGTTTAATTAATTTAATATGAAACACATAAGAATTTTTATTTTTGGAATTATCATAGCGCTGTCAACAAGTTTGTTGCCTAGTTGTAGTCCTTCAAAAAATATTGCATTTGAAGAGTTCACTTCTGTTGATCCTGGAGGATGGGATTGGAAGGAGAAGAAGAAGTTTGTATTCAAAATTGACGATGATCAACATTATTACGGATTGAATTGTGAGTTGCGAATTTCTGCAAATTATGCATACAGTAATATTTGGTTGATTTATACAATCAAGGGTCCTAAGAAGTTTATGCACAAAGAGCAATTCCAAATGGTTTTGTCTGACAATTTGGGTAAATGGAATGGACAAGGGGTATCGAATTTAATCAGTTTTCAGGTTCCATTTATGGGACAACAGAAACTTGAAAAAGGGGTTTACACCATTGAATTTAATCAAAACATGCGCGATGAAAAACTGAAAGACGTTAATAATATTGGTCTTCAGGTGATTCGGGGGCAGTTGATATTGTAAAAATTAAGTAGCGAAGAGAATGGTAGTGAAGGGATATGCATCGGCGTTGCATGGGGTGAATGCTACAAAAGTAATTGTTGAGGCCAATGCCACAACAACGCCCGATTTTGCAACTTTTATCATTGGATTGCCCGATGTGGCAGTTCGTGAAAGTTTATTTCGCTGCGATGCAGCGATTAAGAACTCTGGTTTTGAGCCATTGCGGCAAAAAATCGTAATCAATTTGGCACCTGCCGATATCCGAAAGGAGGGAAGTGCGTATGATTTGCCAATTGCGGTAACCATGTTGGCGGCAAGTTTCCAATTAACTGACGATAACCTTGGTGATTATATCATTATGGGGGAATTGGGTTTGGATGGGAATATTTTGCCTATCAAGGGAGCTTTGCCTATTGCAATTCAAGCTTTTAAAGACAAGTTCAAGGGTTTTATTTTACCCAAGGAAAATGCGAAGGAAGCAGCAATTGTAAAAGATTTGGAGGTTTATGGAGTTGAAAATTTACGAGAGGTAGTTGAGTTTTTGGCTGGCGAGCGAACATTAGAAAGGGTTGTTGTTGATCCTCGTGGCGATTTTGAATCTGCAATGAATGGGTATGATGTTGACTTTTTGGATGTTCAAGGTCAAGACAACATCAAAAGGGCAATGGAAATTGCTGCGGCTGGAGGACATAATTTGATTTTATTTGGACCTCCCGGTGCGGGTAAAACCATGTTGGCAAAACGATTGCCATCGATCATGCCGCCTATGAATTTGCATGAGGCATTGGAAACCACCAAAATACATTCTGTAGCTGGTAAACTAGGAACAAATGCGTCGTTGATGGCTGTGAGACCTTTTCGGTCGCCGCACCATACAATTTCTGATGTTGCTTTGGTTGGCGGGGGCAATAACCCTCAGCCTGGAGAAATTTCACTGGCTCACCATGGTGTATTGTTTTTAGATGAGTTGCCAGAGTTTAAGCGTTCGGTATTGGAGGTCATGCGTCAACCCTTGGAGGAGAGGAAGGTTACGATATCGCGTTCGCGATGGTCGGTTGACTATCCTGCTTCTTTTATGTTGGTTGCAAGTATGAATCCTTGTCCATGTGGATACCACAATCATCCCTCAAAAGCGTGTACTTGTGCTCCGGGAGCGGTGAATCGATATTTAAGTAAAATCAGTGGTCCATTGTTAGATAGGATTGACATTCATATTGAGGTATCGCCGGTTTCGTATGATGAGTTGGCTTTTAGAAAGAAAGATGGTGAAACGAGTGCTGATATTCGTGCAAGAGTGATTGAGGCAAGGAAAATCCAAGAAGCGAGATACAAAGATGAGGCTGGAATTTTTAACAATGCGATGTTACCAAGCAATAGGGTTCATGAATATTGTGAAATACCAGCTGCAGGACAAATTTTGTTAAAGGCGGCCATGCAGAAGTTGAATTTGAGTGCGCGGGCTTACGATAAAATTTTGAAATTGAGCAGAACCATTGCCGATTTGGCTGGAGCTGAAAAGATAGAAATAGCGCACTTAGCCGAAGCCATCCATTTCAGAAGTTTGGATAGGGAAGGGATGTTTGGGTAATCTTAAAGATTACTTCCCTTTGAACTCAGCTTTGCGCTTCTCGTTGAAAGCGGTTACGCCTTCTTTGTAGTCTTCTGAGCGGCCTGCAATCTCTTGGCAATAAGCCTCATATTGAAGCATGGTGTCAAGATCGGAATGGGCAGCTTTGTTCAGCATGGCTTTGATCATTCCAATTGACAGGGTAGGTGCTTGGGCGTAGTAATCAGCAATTTGTTGTACCGTCGCATCCAATTCTTCTTCAGAAGCAACACGGTTAATCAATCCCCACTCTAAAGCTTGCTGAGCGCTTACTTTGGGAGCCATTGTAGCCATTTCAAATGCTCTTGCAGGACTTATTGCTTTTGGAAGGAAGTAACTGCTTCCAGAGTCTGGAACCAAGCCTACGTTTACGAAAACTTCAATGAGGGACGCTTTTTCAGATGCAATGATAAAATCACATGCAAGGGCCAAAGAGGCGCCAGCACCTGCTGCTACGCCATTCATTCTACAAATGATTGGCTTTGGCAATTCGCGCATGGCTTTGATAATTGGATTATAACGTTTGTATAAACTGTCGGAAAGTGAGCGATTTTTAGAACCCGCAATGGCTTTTAAATCTTGGCCACTACAAAATGCTTTTCCTGCACCGGTAAGCACCACAACGCGAACTTCGTTGTCTTTCTTAATCTCTTTAAACACCGCTTGCATGTCATAGCTTTGTTCATCGTTAAATGCATTAAAAACATCAGGACGGTTCAAGGTAACATAGGCAATGTTGCCTTTTTTCTCGTATAAAACGCAAGTTAATTCCATATTGTGTACAATAAAATTGAGTTTACAAATGTAATAGAAATTCCAACGATGCTCCCAATGATTAATTCTTGGTAGGTATGTGCTTTTAATATTTTTCTTGCAATGAATACCAAGGCTGTTAATATTACCAAAGTGGTTAAAATAAGGTTGATATTTTGAGGGACTAACATCGCTGATGGCCAATGATAAAAGTTTTCACCCACCAAACAATCTCCTTGAACGAAGTTTTTGATTCTATTAAATTCCCCAAAAGCAAATGTGGTAAATGCGGTTATTGAAAGCATGTGAATGGAGATTTTAAAATTGAGAAATACAAAAATTGTTTGTACAATTAGAGATAAAATCACCAACTGTTCCCATTCAAATAAGGGATGTAGGTTTAATACTTTATTGTATGTAATGAGATTTTCTTTTGTATTCAACAATTCATGTGAGTAAAACATCATGAGCATGGCAGACAGCAATGCAAAAGGTACTGCAATTTTGCGCTCTTTTACACTTGACAAATGAATGGATTCAAACCGTTTTTTGTATACCATAAAAACCACAAACAACATGGGAATAATGATATACAATAACAAGCTTGCCGTGAGTAATTTTGACTGGGTAAGTTTCTGAATTTCTAAAACATTAGAAATATCGATGCGCGACATAAAATAGACACCCAAAATGGCCCAAAGGCCAGGAAAGGTGATGTAAGTAATAATTTTAGCTATGATTTTCATGGTTAAAAGGCGCGTTCAATTCCGAAACGAATTCTGAATTGTAGGTTATTTTCGTTATTATTGGTGATGTTTTTAAAGAAGGGAATGTCGATTCTCAATCTGAGCGGATTTACTTCAGAAAGGATACTTTTTTGATAGGTAGATTTCTTGAACACTACTTTTTTATTGGCTTTCAAATTTACCATTGCGCCAATTCCCGCATCAGCAATAATGGGGCTTGTTAATTGCTTTTGATTAACTGGTTGTGAAATAATACCTGCATCACCAAAGAGATAGGTTTGAATATTGATCCATTGCAATTTTGGAGCGCCCGAAAAGAATCGTGTAAAATCAATTTCTACGTTTGCAGAAATTCCAGAGTTCCCTCGGTAAAATGCAATAGAAGTATCGTTTTGTTTTAAAGCAATGGGTGAATTGATATACCCCCTAAGATTAAGTCCCCCGCCATATTGAAGAAACTGTGCTTGGTTGAGACGGATGAATCCAAAGTCGCGCATCAATTTGTTGTCCATCATTTCTTCTGAATTGGCTGCTGCGGCATACAATGCAGATTCGGCAGTTGGGCTTTGTCCACCGCCATATTGGCCAAAAACGCGTGTTTTTAGCAATAATTTGCCCAAAGGTTGGTTGTGTTTCCAGGTACCTTGCACGAAACCAAATTGGGTTTGACTCCAAGGACTTGGCAAACGGGTGTTTACATTGAAGCTTCCATATCGACCCCAACCTGCATAGGTTTTTGTCCAAAATAAATTCAAACTGATGTTATCTTGATTGCTCCAAAATGATTGTCCCAAAACATAATTGTTGTAGTTGGTATGGAAAATAGAGCTGGGATTAGATTCATCAAATGTTTCACGGAAGTAGTTTTTCATGTATTTCCCATAAATGCCAAAGGTGTGATTTTCTACTTTCATTTTCCATCCTAATTTATTTATAAATAAATTGTTGTAGTATTTACTTTCAACAAAATAGGTACCATTTTTGGCTACAGTATGGGCGTAATTAAAATTGTAACTGAGGGGTTGTGTTCCACGATTCACAAGGACATCCGCTGAAAGTGGTTGTTTGTTGAGGGAGTAAAAGGTTTCTAAATCATACACATGTTTTCGTCCTTGGTATTGTCCAGAGAGTTTTAACCCGGCCATCCAACCGTTGAAAGGATTGAATGTTACACTTGGTCTCCAAAGGGTTTTGTATCCCCCAAAATAAGAATCATCTGAACCATTTATGAAATCAAAATCGATGGAATTTCTGTGTTTCCAAACATTGTCTGATCTGTCAATATCTGCCAAACGGTAACTTCCATCAAGAAAAATTTGTTCTAAGGAATAGTTTGGAGGCGTATTTATTTGAAAAGTATATTCTGGTTTAATTCTATCCCAGCCCAACCAAGGAGCCAAGTTTTGTCGTTCCGGATTTTGATAGAATGTAACTGGAATGGTATTTTTAATGATTGTTGGCTTTCCTGTTAATTTAGAAACAAACACAAGATCAAGATTGACCGGCATTGCCATCAAGCCTTTTCTTTCAATTGTAATTTGATAAGTTAACGCGGATATTTTTTTCACCTTTTTGATACCGTAATCGCAGGCATCGGTAGTTTCGAACCATTGGTCAAAGAACTTATTTAAATCGGCTTGAGCGCTTTGAATAACTGAGTTTCTAAAATCTTCAATGTAGGGATGACAGAATTTCCATTGCGAAACATAGTTTTTCATGGCCGCGGAAAACACCGAATCCCCCAAAAAATACTGAAGATTATACAACATGGTGGCAGTTTTTAAATATACATGTTTGTATCCACCGCCGTGGCCGGTTGCTCCATTGAATTCATTGCTATGGGTATTGAGTTTGCTATCGTTGGCATCTATTGCATCTTCAATATAGCCGGCATAGGCCCTGCCATATTCCGGGAAGTTTTCGTTGGTTAACTTTTTGAGTCCCCAAGCTGTTAAAAATTGGGTAAAGCCTTCGTCGAGCGCAGCTCTATACGTTTCGTTACTACCTACCATTCCATAGAACCAATTGTGCCCAATTTCATGAATGAGTAAACTTTGGTGACCAGGGTAAGTACCACCATCCATTGTAATCATGGGGTATTCCATGCCATCACCGGCATCGGCGGCTACAATTTTGGGATAGTTATATTGTCCGAAATCTTTACTAAAAAGTTCAATGATTTTTTTCACAAAGCCCGATGTTTGTTGCCAACCGGCGGCATTGTTTTCTTGGGCAATGGCAACACAGTTTACACCGTTGAATTTGGTTTCACTGATTCTATAAGTTGGGTCGGCGGTCCAAGCAAAGTCGTGCACATTCGTGGCGTGAAACCACCATTGCTTCCTTTTGTTTGATGGCTGAATTATTACAGAGGGTTGTTCTCCAATTGGTTTTTTGGCAAAATTGGCAATGTCTAATTTTTTTCGGATGGAATCAGGCAAAACTGTCTTACGATTTTTGAGTTCACCTGTGGCTTCCACAATGTAGTTTTCTGGTAAATCTAGTTGTACGTCGAATACACCAAAATCGCCATAGAATTCTTTTTCAAGGTGTTGGTCGGTTGCCCAAGTGAATTTCCTGTCGTACACACAAATTTTCGGAAACCACTGACAGCCATTGAAATGTTTGTAACCATGGTGGTCAAATACTTTCATTCTTCTTCTGATAGAACCCCTGTCGAAGTAGGTAATAAAATCGATGTTGAAATCAATTTTTTCACCAGGAAGTAGGGGTTTGGGCAATTTTATTTTGAGTATGGTATTGTAAATTTCGAAGTCAATAGGTTCATTATTGATCATGAATGAGGTGATTTCAATACCTTTATTTTCGCTTTCATATTTGCCGTTTACAACTTTCGTTTTATTGAGTTTGTATAACTCGTTCGTGAGGCTTTTTTTGATAAACGCATTTTGGTAGAGATTGAAATAAGCTTCGGTGATGGCATTGGGACTGTTGTTGTAATAGGTAATTCTTTCGCCACCTTTGATATATTCAAATGTGTCGTTTAAGTAGGCATGAATTTTATAGTAAACATCCTGCTGCCAATATCCCTCATAAGGCTTTTTATTTTTCCAATAGTTTGGATCTTGAGAATTATGGAGGTCATCAAAATCGGGGGTGTGCCAAATATTCCAATCGTATACGTTTTTTGGTCGACTGTTATCGGGTTCATCTAGTGCCATAGGGCGCTGATCAATTTCGACTTGAGAATACGCAGAATTGCAAAAAATAAATGTAAAAAAAATTGCAGAAAACGTGAGTTTTTTGAACATGAGTGCAAGATAATCAAATTGCCGAAGACTATTCACTTGTGAAGTCGCCATAAAATGTGCAATTTTGCTCTAATGAATCAACCATGGCAATATCGCAGTGCAAACTATGATGAAAATAACATTGGATTTTACATCAATCATCATGATGAAATTCATAGAATTACTGTGGGAGAATCGGGCGAATTAACTTCTCATGAAATTGGCAAGAATTTGGTAATTCGCGCAACAGATAGAGAAGTTGATTTTAAGGGTAGTATTTCATTTTATCCTAAGGAATTCATTCACACAAAGATTCCAGGATTGACATTAAATACAAAGGTATCCGTTTCTGATTCTATTTATTTGGTTTACCATTCTGAGAACCACAATATGCATTTGAGTCAAGCAATGTTTACCAAGGCAAAACAAATGTCGGAATTGCATAAAAACCTGGTTTATTTTTGGTTTTACGAGGGAAAGTTGGTTGTATTGGCCTTTAAAGACAAGCAATTTTACATGGGTAATTTATACGATGCAACGAACATTGCTGAGGTTATTTATTTTGTAACTGCCATCATGCAGGAAGCCAAATTTGAGACGATGCCTTATTTTTTGGCGGCAGATATTTCGGAGATGAAGGCCGATCAAATGGGAACGGAGTTTGAAAAGTTTGGCATTGATTTACAGCTTGTAAATAGCAAAATGCCTTATGTATCTGTAAAACAAATTCCCGACACACATATTGCAACAAATTTATTGATCATTTCTTCATGCGCGTTACCGGAGGAATTTTAAAGGGCTGGGTAATTCCATCCAAATTTGCTTCTCACGTAAGGCCATCTACCGACAGAATGCGGGAGAGTTTGTTTAACTCTTTGGTTCATCAATTTGGTATTGAGGGAAAATTGGTATTGGATTTATTCTCGGGGTCAGGAATTATTGCGGCAGAGTTTTTAAGTAGGGAAGCTTTGGCTGTTACATCAATTGATTTAGATGGTAAAAACATTTTGCAGCAAAAGGCAATGCAAAAAGAGAGAGATCTCAATCATTGGGAAATTGTGAAGCAGAATATTTACAAATTTGAGCCCAGGCAAAGGCAGTTGTACGATATCATTTTTGCAGATCCGCCATACGACATACCGAATATTCAGCAATTTCCGAAAATGTTTTCTGAATGGTTGGCTGACGATGGTATCATTATTTTAGAGCACAGGCCTCAGTTACAATTTCACGAAGCGCATATTATAAAAAAAGAATACGGTAGCACAACTTGTACTATATTCGCTAAACAAAAATAAAATGACAAACGAGAAAATTGCAGTATTTCCAGGCACATTTGATCCAATAACAAAGGGTCATGTTGATATTGTTGACCGCGGGTCCTTGATTTTTGATAAAATTATTATTGCCGTTGGGGTTAATACCAAAAAGACAACTTTATACACCTTAGAGAAGAGAATTGCGTGGATTAAGGAAACCTTTGCGCACAACTCAAAAGTAGAAGTTGATTTTTACGAAGGGTTAACGGTAGATTATTGCAAGAAAGCAGGAGCTAATTTTTTATTGAGAGGACTTCGTAATGGGAGCGATTTTGATTATGAATCGCACATTGCACAGTTAAATAAAGCATTAAATGAAGACATTGAAACCGTCTTTATTTTGAGTTCGCCGGAGCTAAGTTATATCAGCAGTACATTGGTAAGAGATTTAATCATACACAATGGAAACTACAGGCCATTTTTGCCTGAGGCAGTTCAGGTAAATCTTTAAGAAGGATCTATTTGTGCCAGTGCTTTGTTCACGATGTCGCGCACACTGTTATAAGATTGGAAGTCTGTTGATCTGAACCATTCTAGAGTTTCGAATTTCACTTCAGAAATACCTTCTTCAATTTGCGGCTTAAGATTATTTTTACCATTGCTATTCATGATATACCAATGGGTAACTTTCATCAAAACAACATCATCTTCAAAATACGCGTGATACGTTTCACCAATTTTTTCGCTAATATTGATCATATTGATACCAGTTTCTTCCATTACTTCTCTTAAGGCTGCAGCGCGTTGATCTTCGTGCTTCTCAATTTTTCCTTTTGGAAGATCCCATAATCCATTCCTTTTGATGGTGAGTAATTGGTTTTCTTTATTAAAAACCAAACCACCAGCGGCTTGAATAACGGTGTAGTTATCTGAAAACTCTTTGAACGTTTCAGCGGGTTCAGATGAAATTAATCCGAATGTCATTACCTTGCCGCTAGACGCGCTAGAGGTAAGAATTTTAAAACTAGTTAGCAATTCATCGTCACCAATAAAGTACAAATTAGGAATGCCCCTCAATGCGCTTGGAGAATCTGTGATGATAATTGCACCTTCATTAAAATAAATTTTGTAGGTTTGTGGCTCCATGTCTCAACAAAGTGCAAAATTAGCAAAATTTCTTCTTGAAATAAAGGCAATTAAATTATCGCCTAAAGAACCATTTACTTGGACGTCTGGAATCAAGAGTCCAATCTATTGCGACAACCGTATGGTTTTGTCATTTCCGGAGGTAAGAAGTTT
Organism: Flavobacteriales bacterium; assembly: GCA_947447955.1. Classification (GTDB taxonomy): domain Bacteria; phylum Bacteroidota; class Bacteroidia; order NS11-12g; family UBA955; genus VMCP01. Next base: position 161,043 of record CANFLS010000001.1, read on the forward strand.
CGTTGCAGACGATCTTGCGGAGTTGATAAAGACAGAGTTTACGGGGGTTGACAGCGTTGCGGGAATTGCAACTGCAGGAATTGCCCACGGTGCTTTGTGTGCTGACAGGATGGGAATTTCATATTGTTATGTTCGACCAGAGCCTAAAAAACACGGATTAAAAAATCAGGTTGAGGGACATTTGGCGGTCGGAGACAAGGTAGTTTTGGTGGAAGATTTGATTTCTACGGGCAAAAGTTCGATGCAAGCGGTTGATGGAGTTAGGCTTGCTGGAGCAGAAGTTATTGGACTGGTTGCGTTGTTTACCTATGGTTTTTCGAATGCTTCTGAGCGATTTGCAAACGAAGGAATTCCGGTGTTTACCCTAACAAATTTCGATACTTTATGTGAAGTGGCTGCTGCTGAGGGCTATATTGGTGAGGAAGACATTGCCAGCATTAAAGCATTTGCACAAAACCCATCAGAATGGGGTGCTAATTTGTAATTTTTTTTAGTACCTTTGTAGTAATATGAATGCTACAGTTGATGCGCGCTTAAATACCTTATTTGTTAAGGTTGAACGTGTATTGTTGGAAAATTCATCCCTCAAAAATGAAAAAATAATTCTAGAAAATGAGATTTTAGAGTTAAAAAGTCATGTATTGAGTTTAAAAAATGAACAACTCGACCTACAAAATGAAAATTCTACGCTGAGAAGCACAATAGATATTCAAAGAAATACGTTAAATGAGTTAAAGGAACAGAATAAAATTATTAAACTTGCAAAAGAAATGTCGCCCGATAGTTCAGACAATCATGAATTAAAAATCAAGATTAATGAATTAGTAAGAGACATTGACCGGTGCATTGATTTGTTAAACGAATAAAATATAGATAATGGATAACAACGAAACCGTTCTTCTTTCAGTGAATATAGACACTAGGCCTATGCGTTTGCGTGTGGCTATCAAAGATGAACAACAGGTTTTGTTGGCAGCAGAAACGCTCAACAAACGCATAGAAGCTTTTCGTAAGTTTAGTGCGAATGAGCCAATAGATAGACTTTCATGGGCTGCTTTAGATTTGGCAGGTGATGTGGTTCGCATGCAAAAAGGCGAAAATCAACCAAAAAGTCAGGAAGAAATTCCTCCAGTTTTACTCAAACTTGAATCTTTGTTGCAGAATTATTAATTCGTTTTTCTACTCCAATGCTCCAATATAAAAAAGGAGACAAAAAATGGACGTAATTGTATTTATCCTCGCTGGACTAATCGGTGGATTAGGGCTTGGATACATTGTTTTTATCGCAGCGCGAAAAGGACAATTAGAAAAAGAGAAATCTAAAGTATTAGAAGAAGCTCGCAATCAAGGTGAGACACTTAAAAAGGATCGTATTTTTGAAGCCAAAGAGAAGTACATGCAGCTTCGCTCTGAATACGATCAAGAAACTAACAAACGCAATCAAGAAATTCAACAAGCTGAAAACAGAATTCGTCAAAAAGAGCAATCTTTAGACGATAAACTGAAAAACTTCAAATCTCGTGAAGATGAAGTTGCTTCAAAAAGTCAGCGTTTAGATTCTCAAATGGAGTCTTACAAATCAAAAGAGAAAGAAGTTCAAAGTTTGCGCGACCAACAGCTTGCACAATTAGAAAAAGTTGCAGGTTTGTCTGCTGATGCTGCCAAAGAGCAAATGTTTGAAAACATCAAAGCAAAAACCTACAATGAAGGAATGATATTGGCGAAAAACATTGTTGATGAAGCGAAATTGGGTGCAACGCGTGAAGCAAAACGTATTGTTTTGCAAACCATTCAACGTACCGCTGCTGAATTGGCAATTGACAATACAGTAACTGCTTTCCCTCTTGAATCTGACGATGTTAAAGGTAGAATCATTGGTAGAGAAGGTAGAAACATCAAAGCATTTGAAGCAGCAACTGGTGTTGAAATTTTGATTGACGATACCCCAGAAACAATCGTATTGAGTTGTTATGACCCAATTCGTCGTGAAATTGCACGTGTTTCTTTGGAGCGTTTGATTAAAGATGGTAGAATTCACCCTGCTCGTATTGAAGAGGTTGTTGAAAAAACCAAAAAACAAATTGAAGAAGAAGTAGTTGAATGGGGAGAAAGAACTGTAGTTGATTTAGGAATTACAGGTTTACACCCAGAATTGATTCGTTATGTAGGTCGTATGAGATTTAGAAGTTCTTATGGCCAAAACTTATTGAAGCATAGCCGTGAAGTTGCTCGTTTGTGTGCAACTATGGCTGCCGAAATGGGATTGAATGTTAAATTGGCAAAACGTGCAGGTTTGTTGCATGACATTGGAAAATGTCCTGATAACGACGAAGAAACTCCTCACGCATTATTAGGTTTGAAATTGTGCGAAAAATATGGCGAACATCCAGAAGTTTGTAACGCAGTTGGTGCCCATCACGATGAAATTGAAATGACAAGTTTATTAAGCCCTGTTGTTCAAGCTTGTGATGCCATTAGCGGTTCTCGCCCTGGTGCACGTCGTGGAGATGAGCAATATGTTGAACGTATCAAAGAAATGGAAAATATGGCGTTAAGCTACCCAGGTGTCGAAAAAGCCTATGCTATTCAAGCCGGTCGTGAACTTCGTATTATCATGGGTGCTGAAAAAACCACCGATGACCAAGCAGATACATTGGCATTTGAATTGTCAACCCGCATCATGACAGAAATGCGTTACCCTGGTCAAGTAAAAATTACTGTGATTAGAGAAAAACGCGCTGTTGGTGTAGCAAAATAATGAATATATAGGCACCGTCCTAAAAGTAATACCAAATGCAAAAACCAGAGTTTCTCTGGTTTTTGCATTTAAAAGAAAAACAATATGTCTGGAAAACTCTATTTAGTTCCTACTCCAATTGGTAACCTCGGCGATATGACATATCGCGCTGTTGCGGTGCTGAAAACCGTTGACAAAATTCTAGCTGAAGATACGCGAACCACTAAGGTTTTGTTAAATCATTATGAAATTTCAACAACATTAGAGAGTTTTCATCAACACAATGAACATCAAAAGCTCAATTATTTAATTGGCGAATTAAAGCAGGGAAAAATGCTTGCTCAGGTTTCTGACGCTGGAACTCCTGGTATTTCTGACCCCGGGTTTTTGCTTACTAGAATGGCTTTGCAAGAAGGTATTTCGGTTGAAGTTTTGCCTGGTGCTACCGCCTTTGTCCCCGCATTATTAAAGAGTGGATTTCCGCTTCATAGTTTTTGTTTTGAGGGATTTTTACCCCACAAAAAAGGGCGTCAAACCAAAATGAAACAATGGGCAGCAGATGATCATACCATCGTGTTTTATGAAAGTCCCCACAAAATATTAAAGACGTTAAAACAACTTGCGGAGTTTTGTTCACCGCATAGAAAGGTGAGTGTTTCTAGAGAAATCACCAAGAAATTTGAAGAAACTATTACCGGAACATTACCCTTTGTAATTGAGCACTTTACAACGCATAATCCCAAAGGAGAATTTGTTGTAGTTTTGGAGGGCAGTGCATACGAAACTGAAGAAGTAGAAGAAGATTCGGAATAACTGCGAAAACTTTATTTAAATGATGTTGCAGAAATTGCAAAAAATAGCTTTCAAAAAACTTCCAACATGGTTTTGGATTTGCCTTCCATCTTTGTTATTTTACTTGGCTTGGGAACCTAATGGCATTACGCCATTTTTGTTTGTAGCTTTTATGCCATTCATTGTTTTGGCTAATAGTTTTGCTGCTGAAAAACGTTATAAATATTACGGTTCTGTTTTTCTTGCGCTGTTAGGTTGGAACATCACAACCACATGGTGGGTTTATTATGCTTCAGATGTAGGTGCAATTTTCATGTTGCTGCTGAATGCACTTTTTATGTGTGTTCCTTTTATTTTTTATAGAATTGCGCTAAAGAGAAATTTTGGCAAATGGGCGTTTGTGGTTTTTGCAATTGCCTGGATATTGTATGAGTATGGACATCACCGGTGGGATTTAAGTTGGCCTTGGTTGTGTTTGGGTAATGGATTTTCGGGCTGGACGGGTTTTGTTCAGTGGTATGAATGGACAGGTACGCTTGGCGGAACAGCCTTGGTGCTATGGATGAACTATTTGTTTTTTGAGGGATATTCTAGCCTTGAAAACAATCAAAATACAGTTTTTAATGGAAGTGGATTTTCTGGAAAGTATCGAAAATTCTATTGGATACTTATTGTTTTTGGTGCATTGTATGGATTGTCGTTTTGTTTAAAATCCATTGTCAATATTACCGAAGGAAAGAAAATTAATGTAGTTGCACTACAACCGAGTTACGACCCTTGGAATGAGAAGTTTAACCGTCCCTCATTACAAATGGAAGAAGAGATGATTAAATTGTCTGCTTCATACATAGATTCGAGCACCGATTGGTTGTTGTGGCCTGAAACATCGTTGGTTGACAATATCAATTTGAATTTACCTGAACGCGATGGCCAAGTGGAGATGCTCAATGGTCTTTACAGAAGATTAAGGTGGGGGAGTGAATTGGGAATTGTTTTCGGTTCAGATAAGAGCAAGTACCGATGGAATTCCAAACTTCAAATATTAACTGGTGCGAGTACAATCCGATATTTTAATTCAGTTGAAAAGCCAACTTCTGTGGCGCGTAAGTCGCAATATGATAAAAATTTATGGTACGAAGTATTTAACGACGCAATGTATTTAGATAGTTCATTACTTCCAAAGTTTTATCATAAATCTAAGTTAGTACCGGGTACGGAGCAAATGCCTTTTCTTCACTATTTGCCATTTCTAGAGGAATTGGCACTGGGTTTAGATGAAAATAGTGCTACAGGAAGCTTAGGGAAGAATGATAGTGCTGAGGTTTTTGGTAGGGGGGAAGTAAAAGTAGCTCCTGTAATTTGCTATGAGAGCATTTATGGTGATTATGTTCGTGAATACATAAACAAAGGCGCTGGATGGATTGGAATTGTAACAAATGATGCTTGGTGGAGAGAAACCGCAGGATATCAACAGCATTTCTCATTTGCCAAATTAAGGGCCATTGAAATGCGCAAATGGATTGCACGCAGTGCCAATACTGGAACAAGTGCTTTCATTGATCCTTTAGGGAACAGCTATCAAAATACGGAATGGTTTGATAAAGTATGTATCAAACAAAGTATCTATTCAAATCAACGCAAAACCATTTATGCCGCCATTGGAGATATCGGCGTGATGGCAATTTTGTTTTTAGGAATGATTTTGGGTACTTACTTCAAAAGAAGCAATTAATTATTTTGCAGTTTTAATTGCCAATTCCATGAATCGCGCATCATTTCATCGAGGCCTCTTTTGGCTGTCCAACCCAAAACTTCGTTTACCTTGGTTGTATCTGCCCAAACTTTTACCACATCGCCCGCTCTTCTAGGTCCAATTTTATGAGGGACATTGATGTTATTTTCTTTTTCGAAGGATTGAATGACTTCTAACACTGAAAATCCATTTCCTGTTCCAATATTAAATACCTCAAAGTTTTCTTCTTGTTTGTTATGAACCAAACGTTCAACGGCTTTTACGTGGGCTTCAGCCAAATCCATTACATGGATATAATCGCGTATGCAAGTACCATCAGGGGTATCGTAATCGTTGCCAAAAACAGTTAATGCATTTCTTAAACCGGCTACAGTTTGGGTTAGGAAGGGAATCAGGTTATTTGGAATTCCAAGAGGCAATTCACCTAAAGCGGCAGTTGGATGAGCCCCAATTGGATTAAAATAGCGCAGACATTGGGTTTTGCACCAGGCTGCATTGTCCTTCAAAATAATTTCACCCATTTGCTTTGTTGCACCATAAGGTGATTGAGCAGGTTTTGTTGGGGTCGTTTCTAAAACTGGAACTTGATCTGGTTCGCCATAAACAGTGCAGCTGCTTGAAAATACCAGGTTAGAAATGCCTTGCTCTTTCATTACTTCAAGCACAGAGATTAAACCAACCACATTGTTTTCATAATACATGAGAGGTTTTTCAACGCTTTCACCTACGGCCTTAAATGCGGCAAAATGAATAATCGCTTCTGGTTTATGATCAATGATTAGTTGTGAAAGTACTTCTTTATCATTTACATTGGCATTTACAAAGGTTGGTTCAAATCCGATTAATGATTTGATGCCATCCATGGCACTCATTTGAGAGTTGCTTAGGTTGTCAATAATGATTGGTTCAAATCCTGCTTCATGTAAACAAACAACGGTATGCGAACCAATAAAACCTAGGCCGCCAGTAACTAATATCTTTTTTTTCATTCTGAATCTATAGAGACTAAATCATTCACTAATTTATATTTTTCTTGGGTTGCAGGGCAAATGGCAATTCCTTCGTTATTGAAGATTAATTTTTCGCCGTATTTGCTCATCCAACCAATTTGTTTGGCAGGAACACCCACCATCATGGCAAAATTTGGGACATCTTTGGTTACTACCGTTCCAGCGCCAATAAAGGAATACTCTCCCAATGTTGTGCCACAAACTATGGTTGCGTTGGCACCAATTGAACAGCCTTTTTTAACCAAGGTATTTTTGAATTCGGATTTTCGTTCAACGAAAGCGCGGGGATTCATCACATTTGTGAAAACCATACTTGGACCCAAGAAGCAATCTTCTTCAATTGTTACATTGGCATAAACACTTACGTTGTTTTGGATTTTTACACCATTGCCAATGATTACGTTCTTGTCGATATAGACATTTTGACCAATGTTGCAATTTTGACCAATGTGGGCTGAACCCATAATATGGGTAAAGTGCCAAATTTTGGAATTGTTTCCAATTTGTGCCCCTTGATCAATGATTGCAGTATCGTGAACAAAATAGTCGATTGACATATTGCGAAGGTAATAAAATATAGAATATGATGAATTTTGAATTGAGTAAACTCAAGAATAAATTTTTAAATGGATAAACCTGAATTGGTATAAAACAAAAAAGGCTGCCCTTGGGCAGCCTTTTTTAGAATATGTTTTTAATTAATATGTTAAAATAAAGTCAACGCGACGGTTAGCTTCTTTGCCTTTTGGAGTTGCATTATCTGCAATTGGCATTTCAGATCCGTAACCGATTGATTTCAATTTGCTATCGCTGATACCTTTAGAAACGAAGTAAGCTTTCACTGCTTCAGCGCGGTTTAGGCTTAACGTTTTATTTGCAGCTGCATCACCAACGTTGTCAGTGTGACCTTGAATTTCAATATTCGCTCCAGGGTACTCGTTCAATATTTTCACGATTTCATCTAAACTTTTATTAGAAGATGCAATGATAACGGCTTTGTTTGTTTCGAACAAAATACCTTTTGCATAACCTTTAATTTTAGCTTTAACTTCATCTTTAATTTCTGGGCAACCGTTGTTTGATACTGGACCAGCAACGTTAGGACATTTGTCATTTTTGTCAGCAGTACCATCACCGTCGGTGTCAGGGCAACCTTTAAGTTCTTTAGAACCTTTATCATTAGGACAAGCATCAACGTTATCAGCAATACCGTCACCATCAGTGTCAGGGCAACCATTAAATTCAGGAGTACCTTTTACATTAGGGCAAACGTCTAATTTGTTTTCAATACCGTCACCATCAGAATCAGGGCAACCGTTAAGTTCTCTAGTACCTTTTTCTTCAGCACATTTATCGTCAGCATCTAAGATACCATCACCATCTGTATCAGCAGGACAACCTAAGCTATCTACATATTTGCGGTATTTCGCTTCGGTACCTTTACAACGGTCATATTTGTCTGGAACACCATCTTCGTCAGTATCTTTCATGCGTTTTGGCCCACGACCAGAACCGCCCATACCTTCGGTAAGAGAGAAAGCAACACCAATGTTGTTATAACCCCAAGCATCATTGCTTCTGTAAAGTTTGTTTACAAGAGGCTTATCTGGATTAGGATCAGCATCATTAGAACCATCCCAACGATCGTTGAAAGTGTATGTTAAGATGTAAGACCAGTTTAAAGCAATTCTTTCAGTTAAGATAAATTTAAAACCTAAACCACCTTGAACTTGAGCTCCAATATCTTGGATTGTATTTTCAATTGGATGAACTCCACCCCATTGGTCAATACGCGTAGCAGCTACATAAGGATCTGGACCCCATTTGATTGTAGAATGCACATAGTAAGCACCAACAGCACCATATAAGTATGGAGCAAATTTAGAATCTTCAGATAGAAGAACACCATTATTTAATTTGTAACGAATACCAAAAGATAAATCAGCGGTATTTGCTTTAAAGCTTTTCCAAATAATGTCTTTTTCTTTTACAAAGCTGTCGAAGCTTCTGCAAAATCCTACATCACCTGCAGAAATATTAGCCACACCATCAAATGAAGGACTGATACCATAGGTAAAAGTTGCTCCACCACCTTGGTAAATGGGTTTGGTTTTGAAAAATAGGCTAGAACCCATGTCTCCAAGGTATTCTCTGTAACCTCCATTAACCTCAACACCCATTGAACCTTGGCCTTGAGCGGATAGGTTTCCTACAAATAAAGAGATAATTGCAGGTAAAAAAATTGATTTTAAGTAGTTTTTATGCATATTCTTGTCTACGTTAATAAGTTTAGTAGTTGACAAATATAAGAAACTCTTAATTAAAAAAAAGTTTTTTGATAAATTTTACACATATACTTCACATTTTTTTTTCAACAGAGGCAAAAAATGAGAATATTATATCATTTTAACTAAAATGAATTGGTTGATTTTTATTTTGTTTTAATTATAGACTTGTAAAATATTACCGTCTTTTTGAATTTTGTATTGAGCCAATCTTCCGGCCGCGGGACCTTTGGTAGGAAAACCTGGAAAATTGTATTGACTTTCGCAGCATTTATTAAAAGTATTGCCAATGTATTCACCACATTTCAATTGGATATTCAAGCTGTCTAACCAAATTTTGGAACACGCCTTTGATGGTTCGTAGGCACAAGTTCTTTCAAAAGCATACCATTGATCGTCGTAATCGTGAATTACAATTACGCCTTTTATTCCCCCATCAAAATATTCAAACTCTCCAGGGTTGTTCAAATGCATGTAAGAGCTTAAATTAAGGTCAATGTAAATATTTACCGGCCCGGTTTGTATGTTTTGTGTAACGGATCTAGAATCGGTACAAGAATAAAGTCCCCCAAAAAGAAATAAGGATATAATGATAAACTTATTCATAACTATAAAATCCTTTTCCCGATTTTTTGCCGTGATGTCCGGCATCTACTTTCTGTTTTTGGATTCTATTTGGTCTGAATTTTGGATCGTAATTGAATTGTTCAAACATTGAATTGGTAACAGAGTAGTTGGTATCAACGCCAATTAAGTCCATCAATCTAAATGGCCCCATTTTGAAACCTGTAGCTTCCATCAAGTTGTCAATTTCTGGAATACTAGCAACTCCTTCTTCGGCAATTTTCAATGCTTCAACATAAAAATGACGGGCTACACGGTTCACAATAAAACCGGGTGCATCTTGGGCGTAAACAGTGGTTTTACCCAATGAAACTGACCACTCAAAGGCTTTTTCTGCTACTGCTGTGCTCGTTGCCGCTCCTTTAATTATCTCAACCAATTTCATGATGTGAGCTGGATTAAAGAAATGTACTCCAACCAATCTTTCAGGATGGTTTAATCCACTTGCAATTTGGGTAATTGGAATAGAAGACGTGTTGGTTGCAAAAATGGAATCTGAAGTATTTATAGTTTCTAGATGCTGAAACAGTTCTCTTTTAATTTGTAAATTTTCTAAAATTGCCTCAATAATAAAATCTGCAACCAATTCGTTTTTATTTTCGGTAATTGATAATAATTGAATTGCCTGTTCTTTTTTTTCGAGGGAAATTTTGCCTTTTTCTACTGAAATATTTAATTGTTTATGAATGTAGTCAATGGCTTTATCTAAGGCTTCTTTTTTCAAATCATAGATTACAGTTGGATAGCCAGAAAGGATGCTGCACATTGCAATTCCTGAACCCATTACTCCAGAACCAATAACAATTACGTTTTTCATTGTTACAAAGTTAGCGAGACTTTAGCCAATTTTGAGGATTTTGTTTTTCTTGACCTTGCCAAATTTGGAATTGAAGGATGCATTTATCTTCGTCATCGGTCATTACCCGGCCTATTTTTTCACCAACAGATATAATTTGTCCTCGTTGAACAAAGACATCGCTTAAGCGAGAATAAACGGTAAAGTATTCGCCATGGTTAACCAAAATGGCTTCACCTTGTCCTGGAATAGATAGAATGGCAGAAACGGTTCCTTTGAATACTGCTTTTACCGTTGTGTTTTTAGGGGTGGTAATATCAACCCCGTTATTTACTTCTTCAATATCTTGAAATTCTGGATGTCTGTGTCTACCGAATCCCTGTGAAATAAATCCTCTTTCAACCGGCCATGGCAAACCACCTCTGTTATTTTCGAACATAACACTGAGTGCCTTCGATTCTGGCGTTAGTGCATTTTCTGAACTTGATGAATTGTATTTAGCTTTTTTATTTCCAGTTCGGTCTGGAGCTGATTTAGCTACTTCTCTTTTTTGGCGGCGGCGTTCTGCTTCAATTTCTTTGGCAATTGCTCTAGAAATTTCTCTGTTCAATTTAGAAACCTGACGTTCGTTTTCTTTAATTTTCTCTCTCAGTTCTTTTTCCTTTGAAGACAATTCAACCACTAATTTTTGTTTGGTAGTTTTGTCGGTTTCTAATTCCTTTTTCTCTGTTTCCTTATTTGATAACAGTACTACCTTTTGTTTGCGGGTATGGCTTAATTCGGCGAGAGCATCGGATACAATTTGTGCTTGAACTTGAATATTGGCCACTAAATTTCTTCGGTAATCGGAGAGTTTACGTAAGTATTTCCATCTGCGTAAAGCTTGTTTTACGTTGTTGGATGTGAAAATAAAAAACAACTCTTTGCCTGATTTTCGAGTTTTATAGGCTTTGCGAATTGTCTTGTTTAATTTGGTTTTTTCTCTTTCGTAATCAAATTTCAACGTTTCCAATCTCTGCGATTGTGAAAAAATATCTCCATCTGTTGCAATAATTTCGACCTGAATGTTTTCAATCAATTCAGTTCGTTGCTCAATAATTTTATTGATTGTGGTAAGTTGGTGAAGCGTATTTCGCTTTTCTTTCTGGGTGGAAAGTAGAATTTTTTTATTCTCGGCAATTTCTAATTCAACTTTACGTCGCTTTTGCTCAAGCTGTTGGCGATTTGTTTGGGCCATTGACTTTGGCCAACAAATACCAATTACAAATGCAGTGGCAATGAAAAACTGACTAATTTTTTTGAATCGAAACGCGCTCATAATCATTCGGTACCGAGAATGGGTACGAAGGTATAGAATCAAATCGTGCAGTTTTTAACGATAATTTGAGTCGTAGACTATTGAGGTCACTTTTCATATCTTGAATTTCCCACTCCATTTGGTTGGGTAGTTTCACTTCTTTATCAGTTAGTCTATCTAAATAGGAAATTTTTAATCTCTTCATTTTGCCTTTGTCTGAAAATCTGGAAGATGAAACCAAGTTGTTTTTTGTGGTTAATCCAAAAGACAAATAGGGTGGAGTAGCGCCAATGTATTCATTTGGCTTGGTGCTATCGTATTGAATGAGTGAGGTTGTTGGAGCATTTCCAACAATTAAAGCTTGAATTGCAGATAAGTCTGCAGGTAATTCTTGCATGCTACTTAAATCTGAAAGCGACAAAGGGTAATATTTTTGATTATATACATCTAAAACATGGGCACTGTCTTTTGTAATAATTCCTTTTAAGATTTGAATTCCCATGATTGCAGAAACGCTGAACCAAACAATGCTATCTTTTTGCATGCGGAAAGTTACATTACCTGATAAATCTCCTTGCGGTGATTGAATATCGCAATCGTATTTCGCTGTGCAGTATTTCCAGTTTACATTCTGAATATTCATTTGTGCATTAGATTGGTTGCTGAACAATAGAACAAAGGCGATAATGAGCAATATTTTTTTCATAGGGATTATTTTTAAGTAAAGAAATGTATAGTTAGAATCAGATTTCGATTATTTGTCCCAAAATTTGTGCCAAATTCAATATTTCTTTCGTTTTTAAATCATTTGATTGTGAACGGAAATAACTTAGAAATGGACTTAGATATGGCGGGTTGATATTTTGGATTTCTATTAGATCTAATTGTGGAATTGGTTTTGATGGTGTGTTTAAATTGATATTTCCCAAAAACATAAGGCATGTAAATTCATTTTTCCAAGAATTGCCCAGGTTTCTGGTTCGCAACAAATTTGAAGTAGCAGTTAAAAGTTCTCCATTTTTATTTTCAAATAGAAGCGAATAACTGCTTACCAATTCGTTTATTGGTGCAAATGGGAATGCCTCAATCAACTTGGGAATTACAATCGATAGTTTTTCTTTGTTTTGACTTGCAAACAAAGAATAGAGGTAAGGCATCACTTCATTTTCATTGCTTAATTTCAATTCACCTGTTAGTTCATAATATTTAATGGCCCAATGATAATTTGAACTGCAGTAAAATTTACGTCCTAAAGTTTCATTCAACTTTCTTTTAATTTCATAATTTGGAAAACCAAGATTGATAGCCCATAGGTAAATGGAGTCAATCAATTTTGAATTTTGTTCGCATTCTAAGAAAATTCCGATGGCTGAATTTTGGAGCTCAGACCAAGGTTCTTTGAAAGCACGTAAAAAGTATAATTTCGAGTTGAGAATTTGTAAGATTTGATATTTGTTTTCGGTATAAAGTTTTAAATAAACTTCGGTTTTCTTGCCATTAAACTGGTTTTCTTGCTTTGGGTTAGGGCCCATTAAGGTAATTGCTTTGAGTTGAATGATTTCGTTTTTATAGAAAACATTTGCAGTATCAAATTGGTATTTGCTACTTATTAATTTTTGCGCTTTCTCAATTTGTTTAGAACTTAAATAAATTGTTTTAAGTTCTTTATAATATTCTGCTTGATCGGGATATTTGGCATTAAGTTTTTCATAAATGAATATTATAGAATCAGTTTTTCTTAAATCCTGATATGCCCAAATATATGCTTTTGCTATTTCGGGTCTGAACAAAAATTGTTTTTCCCAAAGTCTACAGATTTTTAAAAGATCAAAACTATTGTGGCTATATTTAAAAAACTCACTTGCTTCTTTGTAGCGCGACCAAAATTTGGGATTAATTTCAATTGCCTTGAAATAGTATTTGCCAGCCTCGTTGTATTTGAAAAGGACGGTTAAAAGCTGGGCTTTTAAAATAATGTAAGTATCTTCTGAGGGATTTAATTTCAGCGCTTGATCAATAAAGAATAGAGCTTCATTATTTTTTCCAATTTTTTGATGGATGGAAGCAAGTCGGTAATTTGCTGCTTCTGCCGAAATAGGATTTTCTGTGAGTTTTTTAAACTCAGCGGCAGCGTTTACCCAATCGGATGCTTGAAATAAAACTTCAGCTTTGCGATAAGCCGAATTTGTAGATTGGACTGTATCTATTTGGGCGAAACCAATTGTCCCCCAAAATAAAAAAAACGATAAAAAAAGGCAGTGAATTAACCCTGAGAACTGTAATCGCCAATGCTGTACTCCAGACTGTCGCCATTGAGTACAACGTGATTGCCTATCATGGAGTTTTCGCATTTGAAGTTTTTTAATGAACTATTATCTTGGATAATGGTATTGCTAATAACGCAATTTTCTAATGAAGTATTGTTGCCAATACTTACAAAAGGACCAATTTGACAATTTATCAGTTGAACGTTTTCACCAATAAAGCAAGGTTCAATGATTGAAACGCTGTTATCGAATTGATTCATGTCGATCTTCATTTGCGAAGATTTGTTCACCAAAACACGTTGGTTGGTATAAACGGTAGCGGCGTAATTTCCGCAATCTAACCATTCATCAACTTTTCCAGGAACGAATTGCATTCCTTTGTTTTTCATGTTTTCCATGGCATTTGTTAATTGATATTCGCCTTTTTCTTTGATGTCGTTATCAATTAAATATTGCAATTCATTTTCAAGTGTTTCGCCACTTTTGAAGTAGTAAATACCAATAATTGCAAGATCAGAAACAAATTCTTTTGGTTTTTCAATGAAATCGGTAATGATGTTGTTCTCGTTGTATTTCACAACACCAAATGAGCTTGGATTGTCTACTTGATGAACCCAAATAACACCATCTTTGGTTTTATCTAGGTTGAATTCTGTTCTAAACAAAGTATCGGCGAAGGCAACAATTACTTCACCTTTTAGGCATTCGCGGGCGCACAAAATTGCATGGCCTGTGCCTTCGGCTTTGTCTTGGTAGAAGATTCTTCCTTTTGCACCAACGCTTTCGGCAATTCTGATAAGTTCAGCTTCTGTTTCATCGCCAAAACGGCCAATTACAAAGCCTATTTCGTCAATGGTTTCACCACAAACAGCAGCAATGTCTTCGATTAACCAATTCACAATGGATTTACCAGCAACAGGTACTAAAGGTTTCGGTGTTGTAAGTGTATGTGGGCGCATTCTTTTGCCCATACCAGCCATTGGAATAATTAGTTTCATCTTAATCAGTAATCAAAATTTGGTGCAAATATCGTTAAAATCTACGAATTTATGGTTATAGGGTTCATTTATGGTTTATGGAATGGCATTATTTGCCACTGCTACCATATCCGCCTTCGCCTCTTTCGGTATCGTTTAATTGGGTAGTTTCCTCCCATTGAATGCTTGAATATTCTGCTATTACCATTTGGGCAATCCTTTCTCCATCGTTGATTTCGAATGCTTCTTGGCCGTGATTAATTAACAATACTTTAATTTCACCTCTATAATCAGCATCTATTGTTCCAGGCGAATTCAATACAGTTACCCCGTGTTTGAATGCCAAGCCACTTCTTGGTCGTATTTGTGCTTCATATCCTTCAGGCAACTCTAAAAATAAACCCGTTGATATAATTTCTCTGTGGCCCGGTTGAATTACAATTGGATTTTCAAGATTTGCATGTAAATCCATTCCTGCACTCAATGCAGTTTGGTATTTTGGCAAAGGGTGTTTAGACAGGTTTTTAATTTTGATTGTTGTTTTCATTATGGATAGGACTTACGTAAATGAATTTTTCGTAGAAATAAATGCCGCCAATTAATATGGCAATTGAAAGAATTTTTGCACAAATGGATAGCATTGTATTTTCAATACTGAGTATAAAATATCCCGAACCAATTGCAATGAATATGCTACCTAATATAGGAAGCAATGGGTATGGAATAGGAAAGTACTTTTGGCATAGTATATATCCAAAAACAACCATAGTTGCATATGCAATTAATGTTGTATAAGCTGATCCTAAAAATCCAATCTTTGGAATGAGTATATAGTTTAAGGCCAAAGTAATAAAGGCACCGGCAAATGCGGGCAAGGCCCCAATTTTGGTTTTGCCAGAAACTTTGTACCAAACAGACAAAGTATAATAAATCCCCAAGCACAAATTAGCAGCCAATAAAATGGGCACTATTTTCATTCCTGAAGGATGGTTAAAGTAGGCTTTGTTTCTTATTAGAAGGGGTGCTATGTAAGGCAAAATTACAATGGTAAATAAGTAGATGATGGATACTGCGTATACAAACCACTTCATTACATAGGCATAAGTTTGTTTTGAATCTAATGATTTTGCTTGTTGAAAAAAGAATGGCTCTACTGCAAATCGGAAGGCCTGCACAAACAGCGTTAAAATGAGGCTCAATTTATAGAATGCACTGTAAATGCTTACTTCGTAATCACCGGTGTTTTCAGGTAGTAATTGTTTGAGCAATACCCTATCGAAAGTTTCATTGATCATTCCTGCCAATCCAATAAATATTAAGGGATAGGCATATTTTAGCATTTGCTTAAGCAAGGTTAGGTCAATTCCATAGATTAGGTTTCTCCATGATTTGTACATCATTGGAAAGGTGAGCAATGAGGCAATTAGGTTTGAAATGAAAATATTTGAAACCATATTTTCAGGCTGAGCCCAAGAGTCGGCCCAAGTATAACCGTGTTTTGAAAGGTAAGGACAACCAATTAAAAAGAAAATATTTGCAAGCACGTTGATGCCAATATTCGATAAGCGGATGGTTGCAAATTGCCAAGGTTTTTGTTGGTTTCTGAGCCATGCATAGCCCAAGGCTGTTATTGCATCTGTTGCCAATATAAGTGTAAACCAAATTGCATATTCAGGATGTTCTGGATAGCCCGCGGCATTCATAATTGAATCAGCGAAGAATCGTGAAAGGATAACCCAAATAAATCCAGTGATAATTAAGGTATGCGTAGCGGTAGAAAAAACCCGTTCAGGTTTTTCTGTTTTTTGAGCAAAATTGAAGAATGCTGTTTCTAATCCCAAGGCAAAAACAACTGAAAACAAACTTGCATAACCAAACATAACACTAACAACCCCATAATCTGAAACATTACTCAGATAAGCGGTGTAAAGTGGAACCAATAAGTAGTTGATGAATCGCCCAACCATGGTGCTCAATCCATAAATGGCCGTTTGCGATGCTAGTTTTTTAACAATTGACATGAATGAAACAAATGTAATTAAAATTCTGCTTGGAAATAATCTTTGCAGAGCGGCCCGAGGTTGAATAGCAGGTCGAGAATAGAAACTTTGGGTCGGAAACCATATCGGTCGTCAAAAACCTGAGAAAATGGTGGAGTTGATATTTCCATTTTATCTGAGTTGAAAATCAATGCTGAATTATCGGTTACAATAGGCGAAAAATTAATATTTTCTAGTCCAATAAGTTTAGTCACTAAAACCAATAATGATTGGTTGAGTGTTGAAAGTTCTATTATTTGTTGGTCAAAAATGTCGAAGATTCGATAATCGTAGTATTCAAAAAATGGCGATTTGCCATAAGCGGTTTGTAGGGCATTTTTATGTTCGCGGATCCATTTTTGCGAGTAATCGATTTGAACTTGCGAAAAATCATCGGATTTGGTACTTGCTATAATTGGAACAATTAGTGTTTGAAGTTGATTGGGGCCGGCAATAATATATTTATTGGTGTATTTATTGTTTGGTGCAGAGAAATGCTGCAACAAGTAATTATTTTGTTGTTGCTTAGCCACAATAAACCATTGGATGCTTGGAAAAATCTCTGGAATTAAATTCATCAGAATTGAAGCTTTTTAATGGGCAATGTATCTTTAGTTCCAGAAACTAACTGTTTCATTGTTTTTTTTATTGAGGGATGAATTAGGTTTGGTGCCAATTCTGCAAGTGGTGCAAGAACAAAATTTCTATTGTGCATTTGCGGATGCGGAATAAAAAGGTCGTTGTCCCTCAAAATAATATTGTCGAATAATAAGATATCTATGTCGATAGTTCGTGGTCCCCATTTTTCATGTCTTATCCTACCCAATTGTTTTTCAACTTGAAGGATTTTTTGCATGAGCATTTTGGGAGGGAAGGGGGTAAAAATTTCAATGCATTGGTTGATGAAATCTGGTTGATCTGTCTTGCCCCACGCTGAAGTTTTATAAAATGAAGAAGTGTTTTTGACCAGGCCAATTTGTTGGCTCAAAAGGATGTTGGCAAGGTTCAAATTTGCAATTGAATTTCCTTGGTTACTTCCAGTGGAAAGAAACACCCTATGAAAAAGTTTCGACACAGCCGCGAAGATAAATCGCTTGGACGAAGAAAATAGAATTGTATTTTTGTAAAATATGAAAAAATATATTTTCGTAGGACTTTGTCTTTTTGCCAGTGTATTAGGTGCACAACAAAAAATTAATAGTTACGCCGATTATCCATCAGAAAACTG
The DNA here is from genome assembly GCA_947447955.1 of Flavobacteriales bacterium. Classification (GTDB taxonomy): domain Bacteria; phylum Bacteroidota; class Bacteroidia; order NS11-12g; family UBA955; genus VMCP01. The sequence continues at coordinate 178,848 of CANFLS010000001.1, forward strand.
GGTGTTGCGCAAGTTTCAAAACGATCCATTGAATGTGAGGTATTATACCTTTAAAAATGGATTGACGCTAATTACGTCTACCAATAAGAAATCTCCGAGAATCAACACCATGGTTGCGGTTAAAACGGGATCTAAAAACGATCCTTCAACCAATACTGGGTTGGCTCACTACTTAGAACATATGTTGTTTAAAGGTACTGATAAATATGGTAGTTATGATTGGAGCAAAGAGAAACCATTATTAGATCAAATTGATGCGTTGTATGAGCAATACAACTCAACCAAAGACGAGGTTCTTCGTACGGCAATTTATCATAAAATTGACAGCACAAGTCAGCTAGCGGCAAAATTTGCCATTGCAAATGAATTTGATAAAATGTGTCAAGCCATGGGTGCTGAAGGAACAAATGCCTTTACTTCTAACGACATGACCGTTTATGTGAATGATGTTCCTAGTAACATGATGGACAAATGGTTAACATTGGAATCTGAAAGGTATAGAAATCCAATTTTGCGTTTGTTTCACACAGAACTCGAAGCGGTATACGAAGAAAAAAATATTGGTATGGACCGCGACGGTGATAAAGTTTGGGAAGCTATTTATGCTGAACTTTTCAAGAAACACAATTACGGTTTGCAAACTACAATTGGTACGATTGAACATTTGAAAAACCCTTCGTTAAAGGCTATTCGTAATTATTACAATACCTACTATGTGCCAAATAATATGGCAATTATAATGGCAGGTGATTTCAATCCTGACGAAGCGGCGAAAATGGTGGCAGAGAAGTTTTCTTATATGAAGAAAACAGAAGTGCCAGTTTATAAGTTTGAAGAAGAAACTCCTAGAAATACAGAAAGAACAATTGAATTGGTGGGACCAGATGCGGACAACTTAACTATCGGGTTTAGGATTCCTGGTGCTAAAAGCAAAGAAGCTACAATTATTAAATTGATAGATTTGTTGTTAAACAATTCATCAGCCGGATTAATTGATTTGAATTTGGTAAAAAAACAACTTGTTTTGGCGGCAAATAGTGGCACCGATATAATGAAAGACTATGCTATGTTTATTTTAACGGGTAAGCCAAAAGAAGGTCAAAAATTGGAAGAAGTAAAGGATTTGTTGCTTGCGCAATTGGAGAAAATTAGAAAAGGTGAGTTCGACGAAAAAATGTTGAAATCCATTTTATTGAATGAAGAAATCAGCAAAATTGAGTCCTTCAAGGAGAATGAATCTAGAACAAGTTTCTTGATGAGCACTTTCGTGAATGATTTGGATTACAGAGCGGCTGCGAGTGAATTGGCATTGATGGCTGAAATTTCGAAAGCTGAAATTGTTGCTTTTGCAAATGAATATTTGGGCAACGACAGGGTAGTAGTATATAAACGAAAAGGGGAAGCTCAGAAGGCAATTAAAATTGTAAAACCTGAAATTCATCCTGTTGAATTAAACAGAGACAAGCAGAGCAAATTTGTGAAGGACTGGTTGGAAATGCCTTCAGTACAAATTGCACCAGCTTTTTTTGATGCAAAAAGTATCACAGTTTCTAAATCGGGAATCGCACCGGTTTATTATGTAAAAAATGCAGATAACCGTTTATTTAATTTAACGTTGAAATTCAACCAAGGTAGTTGGCATGACAAACGCACTTCGTTATTGTTTTCGTATTTGAAATTTTTAGGGACAAAAGAAATGAGTTCTGAAGATTTTAGCAAGAAAATGTACGATTTGGGTTGCAAATACAGTGTTTCAAATGATGAGGAACATGCTTACATTAATTTGAATGGACCAGATGAGAATTTTAATGAAGCGTTAAAAATGGTTCAGAATGTTTTGCGCAACCCAATGCCAAATGAGAAAGCTTTACAAAGTTTGATTGGCGACATATTAAAAAGCCGTGAGAACAATAAATTCAATGCAAGAATCATCCAACGTCAATTGTCGCAGTATGTAATGTATGGACCAAACAATCCGAGTACTTGGATTATTAAAAACGGTGATTTAAAGAATATGAAATCTGGTGAACTTTTGAAATTGTTAAAAGATGTTTTAATGGGTAGTTATGAAATTAGCTATTATGGTCCGAGAGAATTGGTAGGCAAATTGAAAGACGAAAAAATTGAGAATTCAGTTTTGAGTAATTTGAGTGCAAGTGGTTTCATGCCTAAAGGATTCAAACAAAACAAAAAGGATATACCTGTATTTACTGAGCGTAAAATGACAGAAAAAGAGGTTTATTTCACCCATTACCCTCAAGTTCAGGCAACCATCAATTGGTGGACGAACGCTGGTGATTACACTTTTGCACTACATCCAACTGTTGTGTCATTTAACCAATATTTTGGTGGGGATATGAGCAGTGTGGTGTTTCAAAACATTAGAGAAGCAAAGGCATTGGCCTATAGTACTTACGCTATATTTAATGAACCAAAAAAGCCAACCAAACCTTATATGATGTCGGCATTTATTGGAACACAGGCTGATAAGTTTCACGATGCAATTGCATCAATGAATGAACTTTTAACTCAGATGCCTGCCGACGAGGAAGTTTTTGGATTGGCCAAACAAAGCATTGTCAACAGAATTGAAACCGAAAGGGTAATGCCTGAGAATTATGTAGGAATGATGTGGGCGATGCAAGAAAAAGGATTAACGGAAGATCCTAACAAATCTGTTTATCAAGAGATAGGGAATATTAAAATCTCAGATATTTCGAATTTCCACAAGAATCATATTTCTAACAAGATATATCATTTGGCGGTTGTTGCGAGTCGTGAAAAAATTAGCAAAGAAGATATGGGCCGATATGGCAAGGTTAAGGAATTAACTTTAGAGGAATTATTTGGATATTGATAGTTTTAATATACAAGATTAGATAAAATGAAAAAGGGGCGAAAGCCCCTTTTTCTATATACTTGTAATAAAAGAATAACGAATTACGCTTGTAACTCGTTATTTCTCAAATGATAATTTTCAAATAGTTCTGCCAATGAATCTTTGGTGAAGGAACTATTTAAAGCCTCAAGGTGGCGAAGATGATGAATGTCTGTACATGCAAAATCAAACAACCCTGCTTTGAGCATTTTGTGCGCAATTCTCTGAACTTCTTTACCGTAGTAAGGGGTCAAAGATAATAAATTCAATTGAAGTTCAAATCCAAGTTCTTTTAAATGGTTGTAATAATACTCCCATTTATTGTGGTAGTAAATATATCGTTCTGGGTGAGCAAGAATTGGTTCATATCCTTGAATTTGCATGTCAAAACTAATGTTTTCAACATGGTCGGGACGTTGGATATATGAAAATTCAACCAGAATTTTGTCGTTATGAAGTTTTAATAAAGGTTCTTTGTTTCGTAATTTCTGATGAAACATATCGTCCATCATATACTCTGAAGCATATGAATGGGGAATATTCATATTATTATTTTGCATAGCAATATTCAGGATATCAAAACCAGCCGCAATGGTATCGGGAGTATTTGGATGTACATCTGAAATTGTATGTGGAGTAAAAATGAAATTTGTAAATCCTAAATCTTGCAAACCTTTGATTAGGGCAATAGATGTTTCAATGTCTGTTGAGCCATCGTCAATACCTGGAATAATATGGTTGTGAAAATCTAACATATCCGTTCTTTAAGGCGTTTCATAATACAAAATTCACCAATATTTTCTTTCAATAATATTTTTCTTTACAAAGGTACAAAAACCTTTGTAAACGAAATTAAAAAAGTAGTAATATTACTAAAATATTAATAGCCTATTTAGGGGATATTTTAAATTGATAGATAAGAAATTCAAGTAGGCAAGACGTTTTGATATTCTTATATTGTTTATCTTTTTATGCAATAAAATTATATTTTGTTTAACAAATGATTATTTCTACAGTATAAATATTGCATTGAATTAAAATGTATTCGAAATATAATGTCATAATTATAAAATTTTCTTTATAATTTAAAAATAATTTAATAAGATTGTATCATAAACCAAATTAATAGCATATGAAATTAAAATTACTTAACTATGTCTTGTTACCCATGGGATTTATTTTCTCAAATGGTATACAAGCGCAAAATGACACGGGTCCGGGCGATACCGCTGTTATTGAAGAAGTGAGTGTAACTGCAACAGGGATGAAGCAGAGCACTAGAAAAATGGGGTATACTACTTCACAAGTTCAAGGCAAAAGGCTTGCAACTTCAGGTGAAGGTGGCGTAATTCAGGCATTAAGCGGAAAAGCTTCAAACGTTCAAATCACCAAAAATAGTGGTGATCCTGGAGCTGGGGCTTACATTCAAATTCGTGGTCAGAACACAATCACTGGAAACACACAACCTTTGATCATTGTTGATGGTGTTCCAGTAAGCAACTCTAGTTTAGGTGGAGGTATTGATGGGGTTGTTCAACAATCTCGTTTGAATGACATTAACCCACAAGATATCGAAAACGTTGAGGTACTTAAAGGTGCGGCAGCAGCTGCAATTTGGGGTACCAGGGCGGCCAACGGTGTAATTTTGATTACTACCAAAAAAGGTAAAAAAGGTGTTCATGTGGAATTTAGTAGTTCTTTGTCTTTAGACTATGTAAACAGAGAGTATGAAAAACAAGGCATTTATGGACAAGGTTCAGGTGGTAAGTTTGTAGCGAATTCTGGGGGAAGTTGGGGTGATAAGATTGCCTCGCGTTCTGGTGCTGATTCATTTAACATGGCTGGTGCTAAATTTGTTGCTGATGATGGATCTATATATCGTCCAATTTTGAAAAAGGGAGATAACAAAGTTTACAATGATGTAAATAGAGATCAGGTTTTTAGAACGGGTGTAACTTGGAATAACAATATTTCAATTTCTTCTGCAACTGATAAAAGTTCAATTTTCTTCAGTGCATCTGATTGGAACCAACAAGGAGTTTTGAACGGTATGTCTGATTACCGCAGAACAACTGGTCGTTTGAACTTTGTAAATCAAGCAAACGATAAATTGACAATTAGTTTGAATGGATTTGTATCGAAAATTTTCTCAAATAGAATTCAGCAAGGTTCTAACCTAGATGGTTTGTATTTGGGTTACTTAAGAACCTCTCCTGATTTTGATAATACTGATTATTCTGGAACTTATTATTCAGCTGCAGGAATACCAACTTTTAACGCTCATAGGGGTTATAGAAAATATTTGGGAAATTCTCCTCCTACATATAACAATCCAGGGTGGACATTAAACAAACAGTCAAACACAAGTGATGTAACAAGATTTACGGTTACTCCAGAAATTGGATATAAGTATGCGAGCAATTCTAAAATGACCGTTCGCGTGGGTTATGACATGTCAAATGATCGCAGACTTACTTATTTCCCTGTGAATTCTGCTTCTAGCAATGCGAATGGTTCATTCACAGATGAATTTATTCAAGAATCTGAATTGAGTTTCCATGCGATTAATCAATCTGATTTCAAAATAAATTCTGATTTGAAAATTAATACCACAGTAGGTTACTTGTATACTAACTATAACTTATATGATATTGGTGGTACTGCTTCTCAGTTCATATTAACAAACCAAGATAGATATGCATTTATCAACTCTACCAGTGCAAACAAAAATCCATTTAACTCTGTAACAAAAACTTTGAATAACAGGGTTTATGGAATTGCAGATATAGAATACAAAGATAAAATCTTTATTCAAGCTACTTTGGCATCTGAGGCATCATCTACCTACAACAATAGATTTTTCTCTCCTAGTGCAAGCGTTGGATATGAATTTACCAAAGACATGGCTAAAAACGACATGCTTTCTTATGGTAAGTTGAGAGTTTCTGGTGGTATTGTTGGGGTTGCACCTCCGCCATATATTTGGGGAACAAACTATGTGAATGCTTCTTCTGCTTCAGGATGGGGTGATTACATGGATGCTTCTCAATTTGGTGGTTCAATCTACAGATCAAGTACCAAAGGAAATCCAAATATCAAACCTGAACGCAAAACTGAAATTGAAATGGGTGCTGACTTGAAATTCTTGAAAAATAAAGTTTCATTAGGATTTACCTATTATCAAAATAAAACAGAAGGTGCAATTTTGGCTGTTGCTGTGCCTGCTTCTAGTGGTTATTCTAACCAATGGAAAAATGCAGCTACTATTACCAATACTGGATTGGAATTTGATTTAAATGTCAATTTAATGACAAGCAAAGATTTCACATGGAATTTATATGGTAACATGGGAATGAACAGAAACATTGTTGAAAGCTTAAGTGGTGCAACTTCTGTTTTCTTAGATGGATTTACTGGAACTTCTTCAAGAGCTGTAGTTGGTCAGGCTATGGGTTCTTTCTGGGGTGGTAAATTTATGCGCAATGAATCTGGAAAATATGTTTTAGATGCAAACGGATTCCCACAACAAGCGGTTTCTGAAGGAATTATTGGTAATCCAAATCCTAAATACAGAGGTAGCATTGGCATGAATGCAACTTATAAAGGCTTAACCATGAATGTTTTGGTAGAAACTTCACAAGGAAATCAAATGTGGGCAGGTACTTATGCAGTGTTAAACAACTTTGGAATTACTCCAGAAACAGCGAATGAAGTAACGGTTTCTGCTGCTGATGCTGCAAAGATTGTTAACGTAAACGGAAAAACAATTGACCAGATGGTTGCTGCTAATGCAGATGGTTCTTTTACCGTGAGAGGTAATCTTGAAGACTTCAATAACAATGGCAATAAAGTATTGTTAGATCAATCTTGGTACACCGGTTTAGGTGGTGGATTTGGTTCTGTGTCTGAGCATTTTATCAAAGATGCTTCATGGGTAAGAATTCGTGAGGTTAGTTTGAACTATGTAGTTCCAACCAACATTTGCAAAATGATGCATGTACCAGGTTTAACATTGGGTTTCTCTGCTAGAAATTTGGCATTATGGACTAAATTCCCTGGTATTGACCCTGAAACAAATTTGAGTGGTGTTTCGAATGGCCGCGGTTTAGATTATTTCACAAACCCAGGTACCCGTTCTTACATGTTCAGTCTTAAAGTTAATTTATAATAATATTTAATCATGAAAAAGAATTTATTTTTACCTTTCGCAATAACTATGTTGGCATTTACTGCTACATCTTGCGAAAAAGATATCAATGCCATCAATAAAAACAATCCGAATCAGTTTACAGATTCTGATCCAGTGTTGATGATGACAGGTGCCGAAATGGCAAATGTATTAATTAGTGAGGGAGAAGCAGCGCGTTTGTCTGGTCTTTTTGCTGGACATTTTATTGGTGCAGACCGTCAATTTATTTCATACTCTCAATATAAAATGACCGCAGGTGATTTCAATACACCTTGGGGTAATTTATATACTGAAGGAGTTGCCCAATGCCGTTTGATTCGCACAAAAGCTTTGAAAGCGAACAATATGGAATTGTTTGGTGTTGCCAATATTACTGAAGCAAACTTGCTTTTGGCAGCTTCAGGATTATGGGGTGATGTTCCAGATGTTGAAGCGTGTGATGACAATATCGATAATCCAAAATATGATAAAATGTCGGATGTAACCAAACATTGTATTGCAATGTTGGATTCTGCCATTCCTCATGTAACTGGTTCAAATGCATATTCAGTGGCTTATGCTGGAACTTTTGATTGGGCTGAGGTTGCAAATACAATGAAAGCTCGTGCCTATTTGCGTTTGAAAGATTATGCAAAAGCAAAGGCTGCTGCTTCTGCTGGTGTTTCTAAAGGAAACGACATGTTTGCAAATCACTCAACTGAAACTCCAGGTGCTTGGAATTTGTATTATGACTTCTTAGATTGGAACCGTGGTGGTTACATTGGTTGCGATGGTTCTCATATCGCTTCATTGTTAGATACTGCTTCAGCTAAATGTCGCAACAATGCAAAAACGGATGAAATGGGTCGTTTTAACTACTATTTCACTATGGATTATTACACACATATCGATCCAAATATGGTGGATGGAATTTTCAAAACAACATCAAATTTCACATTGGCTAGTTATGTTGAGAATGAGTTAATTTTGGCAGAATGTGAACAACGTCTTGGAGACAACACTGCTGCATTGAGTCATTTGAATAACGCCCGTGCGGAATTGGATGCTACTTTTACAGGGTTCCAACCTTATGTAATTGCTGATTTTGGTCCAAGTGCGTTGATTTCAGGTGCAACTGCAAGTGATGCTTTGTTAAAAGAAATTTTGACAGAAAAATACGTGAGCTTATTTGGTCAACTTGAGCCTTTCTGTGATGTAAGAAGAACTAATAATTTAATTGGTATTGTTCCAACTTTTGGAACAGAACTTCCAAAGAGATTCTTATATCCTCAAGATGAAATCAATACCAACAGTAAAACTCCAGCTGGTGCAACTTTGTTTACACCTTTAGAGTTATTTCAGTAATTGATGTTTGAACAGTATTTAAAAAAAGGGGCTTTTGCCCCTTTTTTTGTTGACGCTACGCTGTTGACGCTACGCTGTTTATGGCTATCGCTTGTTTAGAATTGTAAAACCAACTTTTATAAACTTTTATAAACCCCAGACAATCTGTCTAATCTGTCTAACCGGTCTAATCCGTCTAACCTTTTTTTGTTGACGCTACGCTGTTTATGGCTATCGCCTGTTTAGAGTTGTAAAACCAACTTTTATAAACGCTCATAAACCGTTAAAAACCTTAGAATTCCAACAATCCCAATCTGTCTAATCCTCCCGAAAGCTTTCGGGATAACCGGTCTAATCCGTCTAACCCTATAATTATGGTTTAAGACGTCCGTACATTCTTGGGAAAGGAATGCTTTCTCTTACGTGTTTCAATTTACACACCCAAGTAACCATTCTTTCTAATCCCAATCCAAAACCTGAATGAGGTACTGATCCAAATCTACGCAAATCTAAATACCATTCGAATTCAGACATTGGCAAATCGTGTTCTTTGATTTTTTCGATAAGACTTTCTACGTTTGTTTCACGTTCTCCACCACCAACAATTTCACCATATCCCTCAGGAGCCAAAACATCTACACCACGGGCAAAACGAGAATCGTTAGGGTTGCGTTTTAAATAGAAGGCTTTCACTTCATGAGGCCAATCGTAAACCATTACAGGACGGTCAAACAAACGGGTTAACACTGTTTCATCGCTGCCACCAAAATCGTTGCCATATTCGAAAGTTCTTGCGCTGTTTATCCACTGAGGAATATTGCGTAAGTCTTCTTCTATGTCTGATTTTTCTTGTTTCAATGTATTTACTTTGTTGGTGAAGAAATTGATTTCTCCTTTTTTCAATCCACCACCGGCAATTTTACTTTCTTTATCAGCAATTTCTGCATCTATTTCTGAAAGTTTGGTTTGTTTGGCAGCAAGTTCGTCTTCCAAACTTTTGATGCTGTTAACTCCATTTACATCTTGTTCTCCTTTGATAATACGAACTGCTTCATCGTAGGTCATTCTTGGGAAAGCGCCCAAAGAACTTTCTAAAACAGCAACATCTCTGCCAATGGTTTCAAGTTCTGATTTGCAATTGGCAAGTACATCTTTGATTACTGCCTGCAACATTCCCTCAATACAATCCATGTTTTGGAAAATATCGTAGAAGGCCATTTCTGGTTCAATCATCCAGAATTCAGAAAGGTGACGGCGTGTTTTAGATTTTTCTGCCCTAAAAGTAGGACCGAAGGTATAAATGCGACCCATTGCCATTGCCATAGCTTCGCCATAAAGTTGGCCGCTTTGACTTAGGTAAGCTGGGTCACCATAAAAATCTGTTTCGAATAAATTAGAAGTTCCTTCACAGGCATTTCCCGTAAAAATTGGGGCATCCATTTGAACGAATCCTTGCTCTTGAAAGTATTTATGAATGCTAAAAATGATGGTGTTTCTAATACGCATGATGGCCCATTGACGGGTACTTCTCAACCACAAATGGCGTTGATCCATCAAAAATTCAATACCGTGTTCTTTTTTAGAAATAGGGTAATCAACACTCGTTCCAACTTCTTCAATTTGAGTAACTTGAATTTCAATTCCACCAATTTGTTTCTCGTCAGATAAAACTGTACCAACCAGAATTACGCTTGATTCTAAGTTTATATTTTGAGCACAATTCAATCCATTTTCTCCTGCTGTTTCAGCAGTTACAACACATTGGCAGAAACCTGTTCCGTCCCTCAAAATAACAAATGCAATGCCTTTACCTTCTCTTTTGTTAGATACCCAACCTTTGAGTGTAACTGATTGCCCAATTTGATCTTTTAAACCTGAAATAAACGATTGATGACTCATTTTTAAATTTCCACAAAGATAATTCTTTTTTTTCGCCCTTTTAATAGCATAAATCAACTCAACGATACTTTTTTATTTCAAGATGCTTGAGTTAACTTCGCCGCTGAAATGACTGCAAAAACAACCATCAAAGTTTTTATCCCTTCTGGTGCCGGAGCTCCTGGTTTTGCTGGTATTGTAAGGTGTTTACGCAAAGATTCTCGCATTGAAATTTTTGCTGGTGACACTAACCCTAATCCTTATGGTAAAGTCTTGGCAAATGAATTTTTCGTTATGCCGCCAAGTTCAGACGACCAATATATTGATAAGGTAATTCAAATTTGCAAGGATAAACATATCGATGTGGTGCTTCCCATTACTACAAGGGAGCTTGTTCCTTTGTCTATGCATAAAAGCCAAATTGAAAGTGTTGGAACCAAAGTTCTTATTTCTGATTTGGAGGGACTTGAGATCGCAAATAATAAGGGAAGGTTGCTGCATCATCAAATTAAGAACGAAACCGATATTCCGGTTCCTGATTTTGGATTTGCAATGGGCAAAGTTGGATTTACAGAAATGGCCAAATCCTTGTTTGAGGCGCATGAAACGTTGTGCTTTAAGCCGGTAGAAGGCAATGGCAGTAGGGGATTTGGAATTATTGTACAAGAAGTTTCGAATGATTTCCTGACAGAAAAGGCTGGAATTTTACCCATGACATTAAAGGAATGGACGAGCAGAATGCCCAAAGAATTTGAAGATTTATTGATGATTTCGGCCTATTTGCCGGGAGTTGAATACAGTGTAGACCTTTTATGTGACCATGGTAAAGTTTTGGCTTGTGTGCCAAGAACACGCGACAAAATGATTGGTGGAATTAGCGTAGCGGGAACATTTGAAAATAACTTTACCCTGAAAGCTTTTTGTATGTCGTTGGTAAACCAATTGAACTTACATGGACCAATTGGAATTCAGTGGAAAGAAGATGTGCAAGGCATGCCACATTTGTTAGAAATCAACCCAAGATTGCAAGGAACAACATCGGCTTGTGAGTTGGCAGGAGTGAATTTTCCGTTACTTGCAGTGAAGATGGCAATTGGAGAAGACTTAGAATTGGCAAATTTGAAAGTAAAATGGGGAAGTAAGTTTGTGCGTCACTGGGAAGATAACATTATAATTAATTGAATTACAATTAATTGATTTCAATAAGCAAAAAAAATATTGTTAGTATAAAAATTGATATTATCTTCGCACGACCTATGAGTAACGAAAAACGCAACACAAAAGGATATTGGGCATTATGCATCATTAGTGGTATCGCTCTTACCTTGTTTACCATTTTCTTGCCACAAGCATTTTGGTTAGGTTTGCCTACCTTTTTTGGTGGTATGGCTATGGCAATGGATTGGGTATAACTCAATTTTTGTTTAACAGCGCGAATTGCGCATTAATTATTTAAAAATTATGGCGAATCAAAATTGGTTTGATTTTGAGAAAGATATTGCTGAATTGTATGAGCAGCTTGAGAAAGCAAAAGCCACACACGAACAAGGCAAATTAGATATGACCGATATGGTTGCGACCATTGAGTCTAAAATCAAAGAAGCACAAACAAACGTTTATAGCAAGTTAACGGGTTGGCAGAAAGTTCAAATTAGCCGTCATCCAGAACGCCCATATACCCTTGATTACATTGAACACATTTGCACTGACTTTGTAGAATTATTTGGCGATCGCCAAATAAAAGATGACAAAGCAATTGTGGGTGGTTTTGCTAAAATAGATGGACAACCAGTAATGGTTATTGGTCAGCAAAAAGGCAGAAATACAAAACAACGTCAGTATAGAAATTTCGGAATGCCTAATCCTGAGGGATATAGAAAGGCATTGCGATTAATGAAGTTGGCTGAAAAATTTCATGTACCTGTTTTAACTTTAATTGACACTCCAGGCGCTAGTCCAGGATTGGAAGCTGAAGAGCGCGGACAAGGTGAAGCAATTGCAAAGAATTTGTTTGAAATGGCAACCCTTGAAGTTCCTATTGTTTGTGTTGTAATTGGCGAAGGTGCTAGTGGCGGTGCATTGGGAATTGGTGTTGGCGATAAAGTGCTTATGATGGAATACACTTGGTACAGTGTAATCAGTCCTGAAAGTTGCTCTAGTATTTTATGGAGAACTTGGGATAAAAAAGAACAGGCTGCTGATGCATTAAAACTATCATCTGATGATATGTTTAACAATGGTTTGGTTGATGGAATTATCAAAGAACCTATTGGTGGTGCACATCACAACCCATCTGAGGCTTTTGAAAATATCAAAGCGGCTATTTTAAAAGAGTTTGCCACTTTAATTCCATTGCCTGTTGATGAATTGGTTCAATCTCGTATTGACAAATTCTCTAAAATGGGTGTTGTGGTTGAATCTGTTTAAGGATAAATTATCCTTCAAAAAATTTATTATAATATAGCACCATGAAAAATCGCATTACTGAGTTGTTTAATATCCAATTTCCAATAATTCAGGGCGGAATGATTTGGTGCAGTGGTTGGGAATTGGCATCTGCAGTAAGCAATGCAGGCGGTTTGGGTTTAATAGGCAGTGGAAGTATGTATCCTGAAATTTTGAGGGACCATATTCAGAAGTGCAAAAATGCTACGTCAAAGCCCTTCGGCGTAAATGTGCCATTGCTATACCCCGATATTGAAAAACATTTAGAAATTATTGTAGAAGAAGGAGTAAAAATTGTTTTTACTTCAGCAGGTAATCCTGCAAAATATACTTCATGGTTGAAAAGCCATGGCATTACCGTGGTACACGTTGTTGCAAATTTAAAATTTGCTAAAAAATGTGAGGAAGCGGGTGTTGATGCAATTGTTGCTGAGGGATTTGAAGCCGGCGGTCACAATGGTAGGGAAGAAACCACAACCATGTGTTTGATTCCGCTGATCAAAGTAAATTGCGATTTGCCTTTAATTGCAGCTGGAGGTATTGGTTCTGGTGCGGCTATGGCTGCAGCTCTTTGTTTGGGTGCAGAAGCGGTTCAAGTGGGAAGCAAATTTGCAGCAACCCATGAAAGCAGCGCCCATATATCCTTCAAAAATGAAATTTTGAATGCAGGCGATGGTGGAACGGAGTTAACATTAAAAGAAATTACCCCTGTAAGATTACTGAAGAATGAATTTTACAATGAAGTTCAACAAGCATATTCAAACAATGCAACGAAAGAAGAACTCACTCATCTTTTGGGAAGAGGAAGGGCTAAAAAGGGAATGTTTGAGGGTGATTTGGTTCATGGTGAATTAGAAATTGGTCAAGTGAGTGCAAGTATCACTGAGGTTGTTTCAGCCAAGGAGGTAGTTGATGAATTGATGACCGATTGCATTTCAACACTTAAAACAGCTTCTTTGTTTTTCTAATTTGATCATGTTTATTTTCACATCAAACAGATTTTAATCAGCGACGTAAAATGGAATTATCGACTTTAGAAAATGGAAAATGGAAAGTAATTTATACTTCCAGTCGTCAAGAGAAAAAAGTTGCAGCATATTTAGATAAATTCGAAATTGAAAATTATTTACCAATTTATAAGAGCTTAAGATTTTGGAAAGACCGCAAAAAATGGGTTGAAATGCCCCTTTTTAATGGATACGTTTTTGTACGTCCAACGGAACTACAAAGAGATAAAGTATTACAAATTCCTGGAGTAGTAAAGTTTCTAAGGTATAATAGCGATGATGCTTTAATTCCTGAACGTCAGATTAATTTAATTAAAGAACTCATTGAATTTGGGTATACCGTAAGTGAATATTCAAATAGCGAAGTCTTAGAATCTGGCGATGTAGCAGAAATTTTGGGAGGCCCATTGAAAGGCCGAGAAGCTGAAATTATGAAAATTGGCGAGGATGCATTTATTTTGGTTAGCATTGAAGCGATGAATCAAAGTGTGATGGTAAAATTGCCAAAAGAAATACTTAAGTTGCGCAAGAAGAAAGCCAAAGAAGAATTCAAACCATTATGGTAGGAGAAAAAATATTATTGTTATCGCCACATACGGACGATGGTGAATTGGGTTGCGGAGCCACAATTTCTAAACTTATTCGCCAGGGAAAACAGGTTTATTATGCAGCTTTTAGTGCATGCGAACAAAGTGTTCTACCAAATTTCCCTAAAGATATTTTGATCAGTGAAGTCAAAGCGGCAACAGCCACTTTGGGAATTCCATCCGAAAATTTAAAGTTGTTCCGATATGATGTGAGAACATTTAATTATCACCGTCAGGCGATTTTAGATGATTTGATAAAATTGAGGGAAACCATTCAGCCCGATACTGTTTTAATTCCAAGCGTAAACGACATCCACCAAGACCATAAAACAATGGCAGAAGAAGCTTTGCGTGCTTTTAAATTCGTGAATATTTTCTCTTATGAATTGCCTTGGAACAATTTAAATTTCAATACTTGTGCCTTTGAAGTAGTATCTGAAGAAGATGCTCAATGCAAAGTAAATGCTTTGGCTCAATATAAAAGCCAGGCACACCGCCCTTATGCCAACGAAGAATTTTTGAGGTCACAACTACGCATGCGCGGAGTTCAAGTAGCCCAACGTTACGCCGAGGTATTCGAAGTTGTGCGTTTGGTTATGAATTAATTTCATTCAATCTTTTTCGTTAATTAATATTTAATACTAAATTCGCCCTTAATGGTAATTTCTCAAATTGTATTTGCCCTATTCCTAGCTACTGGAGTTTATTTTTTTGTAGGAAGTGTTGGTGTTATTCGCCGTAATATTTTATTAGGAAAAGACGTTGATTTAAGTGACAATCCTGCGGCTCGTTGGAAACAACTTTTTTGGGTTGCAATGGGTCAAAGCAAAATGGTAAAAAGACCGGTTGCTGGCTTTTTTCATATCTTGATTTATTTGGGATTTGTGCTCATTAACATTGAGGTTTTAGAAATCATGATTGATGGGCTTTTTGGAACCCATCGGTTTTTTGCACACTATCTTGGAAGTTTTTATGATATTGCTATTGGATTTTTTGAAATCCTAGCCTTTGGCGTTATTGTAGCATGTGTTGTGTTTTTGTTGCGCAGATATGTGGCAAAAACTCCTCGATTACAAATGCCGGAATTAAAAGGTTGGCCAATGAAAGATGCCACTATTATATTGGTTGTTGAAATTGTATTGATGGGTGCTTTACTCAAAATGAATGCTGCTGAACAAGTTTTACAGCACAGAGGCGTTATGGCTGAACATGGCAGTTTTCCAATCAGTCATTTTTTAGTTCCATTTTTTGAGGGATTTTCAGACGGCACTTTGGTGCTCTTGGAAAGAACTGCTTGGTGGTTCCATTTTGTGGGAATATTGGTCTTTTTGAATTATGTACCATTTAGTAAGCACTGGCATATTATCATGAGCTTCCCAAATGTTTATTATAGTTCTTTGACTCCGAAAGGACAGTTCACAAATATGGCTTCAGTTACTACTGAGGTGAAGTTAATGATGGATCCTTCGGCGCAGCCGCCAGAAGACTACGAAGCCCCATTGGGATTTGGTGCAAAAGACGTGCAAGATTTAACTTGGAAGAATTTGATGGATGCCTATAGTTGCACCGAATGTGGCAGGTGTAGCAGCGTTTGCCCTGCAAACGTTACCGGTAAATTGTTAAGTCCAAGAAAAATCATGATGGACACACGCGATCGATTGGAAGAAGTGGGCAAGGCCATGGATACAGCAAAAAAGGCGGGTACTCCAATAGAAGGAAGGGTAGAAGACGGCAAAGATTTGCATTCTTATATTTCTGCCGAAGAACTTTGGGCATGCACTACTTGCAATGCCTGCGCTGAAGCTTGTCCTGTAAATATCAATCCAGTTGATATCATTTATCAATTGCGCCAATACAAAGTAATGGAGCAAAGTGCAGCACCTTCAGAATTAAATGGTATGTTTACCAACATGGAAAACAATGGTGCACCATGGCAATTCAACCAGAACGATAAGGGAAATTGGGCCAATAGTTAATCGGATTTTATGGAATTCCGTAAAATCTGCAATTATTAACTGATATTTCTTTATTATCTTTGAGGTCTCATGAGCAGTTTATTAAATACTATGTTAATTTTAGGAATGGGTACTGGCGAAGTCGTTGTTGTAGCCTTGATCTTATTGTTGTTGTTTGGTGGTAAAAAAATTCCAGAACTAATGCGTGGCCTTGGCCGTGGTGTTCGTGAATTTAATGACGCGAAATCAGGCATCAAGAGTGAGATTCAAAAAGGAATGAACGAAGAGAAAAACCCAGATTCAGACAATTGAAAACATACAATCGCATTTCCGAAGTTCGGTCAGACTTAAATTCGGGTGCGGTTTCATGTGTCCAACTTGTGAATCACTATCTTCAAAACATTGAAGATAAAAAGCATCTAAATGCTTTTTTAGAAGTGTGGGCCGATGAAGCTTTGTCACGTGCAACTTTGATCGATGAAAAGATTAAGCTAGGTACCGCTGGGCGCTTGGCTGGTGTTGTTGTTGCCCTAAAAGACGTACTTGCTTATGAAAACCACAAAGTGGGATCTTCTTCAAAAATTTTGGAGGGATTTGAGTCGTTATATTCAGCAACCGTTGTGCAACGTTTGTTCAACGAAGATGCAATTTTTATTGGCAGAACAAATTGCGATGAATTTGCAATGGGTGCTTCGAATGAAAATAGCGCTTATGGTCCTGTAAAAAACGCAGCCGACGAAAGTCGTGTTCCAGGAGGTTCTTCTGGTGGAAGTGCTGTTGCGGTACAAGCAGATATGTGCCATTGTGCCTTGGGTTCAGACACTGGAGGTTCTATTCGTCAACCAAGTGCTTTTACAGGAACCTTTGGATTTAAACCAACCTATGGTTTGATTTCGCGTTTTGGATTGTTGGCATATGCTTCAAGTTTTGATCAAATTGGACCAATGACAAAAAGTTTGGAAGACAATATGCTCCTCACTGAAATCATGGCTGGATTTGATCAGCACGATGCAACAATGCGTCAACAACCTGCCGATAAATATACCACTGCTGTGGCGCCTAAAAAGGCCAAGTTTGCAGTAATGAATGAAGCTATTCACCATCCAGGCGTTGCCGAAGAAGTGAAATCTTCCTTCAAGATATTAATACAGAATTTAGAAAGTGCGGGTCATGAAATTACCTATTTCGATTTCCCTCTGTTAGAACAATTGGTACCTGCTTACTACGTTTTAACTACGGCTGAAGCAAGTAGCAATTTGTCGAGATACACTGGAATGTTATATGGCAAAAGAAGTGAAAATTCCCACGATTTAGAATCAACTTATACGTTGAGTAGAACTGAAGGTTTTGGTCCTGAGGTGAAACGTAGAATCATGTTGGGTACTTTTGTTTTGTCGAGCGATCATTACGATGCTTACTATAGCAAAGCTCAAAAAGTGAGACGTGTGATTCAAGATCAAACCAATGCGGTATTGGAAAATGTAGATGCTATTTTGATTCCAACTACAAGTACACCTGCATTTAAATTTGGCGAAAAAAGTAAAGATCCGATTGCCATGTATTTGGCTGATTTATTTACAGTTCAAGCAAATTTAGCTGGTAATCCTGCAATATCTCTTCCGTTATTTGAAACTGAAGCTGGTTTGCCAATGGGCATTCAATTGATGGGTAAATCTTTCAAAGAGCAAGAATTATTTAATTTGTCTCAATTATTGATTGAAACGTGCAATTAATGAAGCAAGGATTTAAGTTTTTATTATTGGCTTCTCTTTTGTGGAGCGCATTGGGTGCGCAATCTGTAAAAGTTGAAAAGGAAATCAAAAAACTAGAAAGCAGGGGTGTTCCTTATTTCTACAATCAAGAAATTGAACAAACCACCAAAGATTGGATAATGAATGAAAACGGTGGAACTTCCATTGTTTTGGGTAGATACAAATATTACAGCACACACATTGATGCAGTTCGTAGAAAATATGATTTGCCTTGGTTTGTTGCCATGATTCCTGCGGGAAATACTGGTTTTGAAACAAGATACAAAGATGAATCTGGATTTTCAGGAATGTGGCCATTATCATACTTGATTGCTAAAAAATATGGATTGGTACAAATGGCTTTATACGATGAACGTAGAGATCCAAATGCTGCTGATGAAGCTGCCTGCCATTATTTAAAAGACTTGTATACAATCTATGGCGATTGGCTTAAAGTCATTACCGCTTTTAAAATTGGACCAGCCAGATTGAATCAAGTGATTCATACTGCGGGTTCTCTAGACTTCAATAAAATTTATTTGTTGTTAGAGCCGCAAGAAAGAATTCCTGTTATACAATTTTATTCGGCTATGGTTGCCTTAAATTATTGTATTGAGGAAGGTGAAATCAGAGAGACTGAATTTAAGCAAATTGTTTCAGACACTGTTTCTTCTGTTAATCAAATTTTACCTTTTACCTTAATTCAAGAGCATTTTGATGTTTCTGTGAATGATTTAAGAAATTTAAATCCCTCATTGAAAACTGACTATGTGCCTTACATGGGAAAAGCTTTTGTATTTAGAATGCCGAAAAAAATGGTTTCTAAATTTAGGGCTAAAAGAGATTCAATTAATTATTGGTTAATAGTTAAACCGGTAAAACCTATTGAATATGATACCATGGTTGAAGTATTGGAAAACAACGATACTGTTACAATTTTGAAAACATCTGAGGAACCTCATGATGTTGAAAGTACTGTAATACCAAAACCATTGGCAGACAGAAAAATTTGGGTTTATTATTCGGTGAAAAAGGGCGATGGCTTATTCACATTGACTGATATTTTTGATTGTACTCCAACGCAAATGCGCTCTTGGAATAGAATGAGAGGGAATGAATTGGCTTTGGGACGTTCACTGAAATTTTACGTGTATGCGAGCAAAAAGGCTTTTTACACGAATTTGAATAATTTAACCACCTTAGAAAAGCGAAATATTGCCGAACAAGATTAATGAAAAATAATCTCCTTTTATTAGGCATTCTATTTTTTAGCGTTTCATTGTTTGGACAAGTTAATTCTTACAATAAAAACAAACCTTTTATCATTCATAAAGTCGATCATCCTATTAAGGTTGATGGTATTTTGGATGAAGTAATTTGGTCTAAACTTAAGGACAATATTATTGAACATGAATTTGTTCAATATTTCCCTTACGACACGTCGAAAGCCATTACAAAAACGGAGTTCGAGTTGGCCCATGATGATAAATTTATCTATGCAGCCTTTGTTTGTCAGAATAGGAATGTAAAAAAGCCTTTTGTAATTCAGAGTTTAAAAAGAGACTTCAGTGTGAATACAAATGATGCTGTTGTTTTGTCAATTTCTCCATTTTTGGATGGTCAAAACGGATTTTCATTTGGTGTAACCCCTTTTAATGCACAAAGAGAAGGTGCCATTGAAAACGGTGGGAACATGGGTGTTACAACAGCTTGGGATCAAGTTTGGTTTAGTCAAACTAAAATTTCTGATAGTTTTTGGGTAGCTGAAATTGCTATCCCACTTTCGAGTATTCGATTCATAAAAGGATCTAAAGTTTGGAGTTTTAATGTTGCCCGAATAGATTTAAAAAACAATGAAATTAGCAGCTACAAAAGAGTTCCTAGAAATTACAATGTGAGTTCTCTCGTATTTGCTGATTCAATGATTTGGGAAAATCCCATTATTGAGAAATCGAAGAACTTGGCAATTATTCCTTATGTAAGCAGTATTTCTGAATCTAAAGGACCAGGACAGCCTTTTTCTACCAAACCTAAATTTGGAGGCGATGCCAAAATTGGAATTACTTCAAGTTTGAATTTAGATTTAACTGTGAATCCGGATTTTGCCAATGTAGATGTGGATGTTCAGCAACTCAATTTGACCAGATACAGTTTATATTTTCCCGAACGCAGGCAGTTCTTCATTGAGAATAGTGACTTATTTGCCAACTTTGGATTTAGGCAAATTAGACCGTTTTTCTCTAGGAGAATTGGATTGAATTCAGATGTTGGAAGTGTGCCCATTTTATATGGGGTAAGACTATCTGGCAAATACGGAAATGGGTTGCGTTTGGGAGCAATGAATTTAACTACCGCCCGTTATAACGAGTCAATAGCACCAATCAATTATACCGTATTGGCATTTCAAAAAAAGGTGTTTCAAGCTTCAAACATTGGCATGATCTTGGTGAATGACCAAGTCCTTAATTCCCCCCAAAAAGGAGACTACAATACTGTTGCTGGAGTTGAATTTAACTTACTTACGAAAAGTAATATTTGGTCAGGAAAAGGGTTCGTACAGAAATCATTTTACCCCGGAGTTGGAAACCATGGCTACGCCCATGCAACTTGGTTGTTATATAAAACTTTGAAATGGTTTGTGATGTGGAACCATGAGTACGTAAGTAAGTCCTTTATTGCGAGAACTGGCTTTGTTCCTAGAACCGACAATTATAATTTGATTACAAAAAAAACGGTTAAATACGATTATTGGCGCTTGGAACCCCAAATCAAAAGGATATTTTATCCCAAAGGCAATTTGAAGAAGATTATCAATAACTATGGACTTTCTGTATACAATAGCAGTTATTATGATAGTTCGTATAATCCTACAGAATCATACACCGAAAATTCTGTTGAATTCAATTTTCAAAATAGCACTTATTTGCAAATAAGCTATGAGAAAGAGTTTTACAGACTTTTTCTTCCATTTGCACCTGTAAACTTACCCAATAAGGATTATTTTTTAGGAAAATACCACTGGGATAATTTACATATTGAATTTAATTCTAACACCAGAAAATCTTTAAGTTGTTCTACCGAATATGTTTTTGGGGGATATTTTGAAGGAAAAAAAGCTGAATATACGGCTGCTGTTAGTTATCGTTTGCCAGGTTTGGGAAAACGCAAATTGCCGCGGTGGTTTATTACTGCAAACATTAAGCATGTTGATATACAGGTAAGAGATAGCCTCAATTATAAGATTGATTTAATAGGATTTAAAGCTGATTATACACTAACTACAACCACGTATCTAACAGGATATTGGCAATTGAATGCTCAAAATAAATTGATGAATGTAAATATTCGTTTTCAATGGAGGTATAGGCCAATGTGTGATTTATTTGTGGTGTTCTCTCAAAACTGGAATCAAGTTTATCTTGTTCCAACAGCACGAACGGAAGTATGGGATGCCAAGGGTAGAAATTTAGCAGCAAAACTGGTTTACTGGTTTTAATTATCGAATATTTTTATCATTTGCCGAATGTCTTTTTAATCGTCATATTTTTTCGTCAATTTTGAAGATATATGATACGCAATCACGAAATTGATTATTACATACACGGCGAAGAAATGCAGTGTGTAGAAATTGAGTTAGATCCTCAAGAAACAGTAATTGCCGAAAGTGGCAGTTTCATGTTTATGGACAATGGCATTGAAATGCAGACCATTTTTGGCGACGGAAGCCAACAAAATTCAGGTGGCTTTTTCGACAAATTGATGGGGGCCGGAAAACGATTATTGGTGGGTGAAAGTTTGTTCATGACGGCTTTTACCAATAACGGATATGGCAAGCAGAAAGTGGCTTTTGCTGCACCTTATGCCGGCAAAATTGTAGCACTCGATTTATCTCGATTGGGAAATAAAATCATTTGCCAAAAAGATGCATTTTTATGCGCGGCCAAAGGGGTTAGCGTGGGTATCGAATTTCAACGAAAACTTGGAACAGGCCTATTCGGTGGTGAAGGTTTTATCATGGAAAAACTTGAAGGCGATGGAATGGCCTTTGTTCATGCTGGTGGATTTATTTTGGAACGTGATTTGGCTCCAGGTGAACAATTGAAAGTTGATACGGGTTGTATCGTTGCGTTTACATCAAATGTAAACTACGATATTCAAATGGTA
The DNA here is from genome assembly GCA_947447955.1 of Flavobacteriales bacterium. Taxonomy (GTDB): domain Bacteria; phylum Bacteroidota; class Bacteroidia; order NS11-12g; family UBA955; genus VMCP01. The sequence continues at coordinate 201,025 of CANFLS010000001.1, forward strand.
AAAGGAATTAAAAATGCGATTTTTGGTGGTGAGGGATTATTTTTTGCTACCCTTTCTGGACCCGGAAAAGTTTGGTTACAAAGCTTGCCTGTAAGCCGTTTGGCAAGTAGAATTTTAAGCTACGGTCAACCAATGGGCGGTAGAAAAGAAGAAGGAAGTATTCTTGGCGGACTTGGAAATATGTTTGATGGAGATGGGTTTTAATCCAACTCCATCAAAATAAAAATTAGTTCATTTTTTTAAGCGCCAATAGTGACATGTCACTATTTTCTTTTACAATGGTATTGCTCAAGTGACCCAAAGCAGTAATATCCATTGTAACAACATCACCTGCTTGTAACCACTGTGGCTTAAAGCTAGGATCGTTTAACAAGCCTGTACCATTTAATTCTAGGAAACAACCTGTTCCAACGGTACCAGATCCAATTACATCACCAGGGAAAATATCTGCACCGTATGCGCAACGCTCAATGATTTCAGCAAAGGTCCAATCCATGTCGCCAACGCTACCGCTACTCACTTGAATTCCATTTACATGACAACTCATTTTTAGGTCGTAACTATTTCCAACATGTCCTGGTTTTGCAGGAATTTTAAATGATTCCAATTCATCAGGGGTAACCAACCAAGGACCAATTACGGTGCTGAAGTCTTTTCCTTTTGCAGGACCAAGGTTTAACAACATTTCTTCCATTTGCAAGGTTCTAGCGCTCATGTCGTTCATGATCATAAAACCAGCAATATATTGATCAGCATCAGCGGCTTTCACATTTCTGCCTCTTTTTCCTAAAACAACCGCCACTTCCAATTCAAAGTCTAACTTTTGAAAATGATCGGGCATACAAGGTATTTCACCAGGACCCATTATGGCATTGTGGTTTGTAAAATAGAAAATAGGATATTGATCGAACTCAGCAATCATAGGAACGTTTCTGTTTCTACGTGCTGCTGCTACGTGCTGTCTGAAGGCGTAACCATCGCGGCAGCTGGTAGGATTTGGTACTGGAGCCAAAAGGTTTGAACCTTCAAGAGTACTTGATAAAGCTTCGTGATTTCCAGTTAAAATTTGCGCTTCTACTTCTTTCGCTTTTACCATGTTGGCATCCCAATCTTTTAGAATGTCAGACATTTGAGATGGAATGGTATTGTCAATTTTATTTACTGGATAAATCTTTTCATTTACAATAATTCCAACTTCAGGAGTTTGTTGATTGATGTAGGTAACAAATTTCATGGCACAAAAATACGCAATCGTTTGAACTTTTGGGGGAAAACTCGATTTGCAGAATGAGAAATTCGATAAGACATTTGAAGGGAATTATAAAAAATGGCGTCGCAAGTTGTATTGGTAACCGGAAGTAATGGCCTTTTAGGCCAAAAACTTACAGATTTGTATCTTCAAAAATCTGATATTACATTGATTGCCACAGGCAGAGGCGCAAACCGATATCCCTCAAAAGAAGGATATGTTTACCAAGAGATGGACATAGAAAACAAGGCACAAGTTGCCGAAGTTTTAGAAATGTATAAACCAAATGTAGTGATTCATACTGCGGCAATGACGCAAGTTGATGATTGCGAATTCGAAAAGGAAGCTTGTGTTTCGTTGAACATCGAAGCTGTTAAAACAATGGCTGAATTGTCTACAGAAATGGGATTTCATTTGGTGCATTTAAGCACCGATTTCATTTTTGATGGAACCAAACCGATGTACACCGAAACCGATGTGGCAAATCCTTTGTCATATTACGGTTGGAGCAAATTGGAAGCGGAAAATATGGTCATTAACCATGCAAAAAGTTGGTCAATTTTAAGAACTGTTTTGGTGTATGGTCAAGTTGCCGACATGAGCCGTTCGAATATCATTTTGTGGGCATATAATACGTTGAAAGATAAAAAAGTAGCGAAGGTTGTTTTTGATCAGTTTCGAACCCCAACGTTGGCCGAAGATTTGGCTCAAGGTTGTTTTTTGGCAGCAAGTCAAAAAGCACAAGGAATTTATAATGTTGCCGGTGAAGATTACTTAAACATCTATGAATTGGTTGAAAAAGTTGCGGGAATGTTTAATTTTTCAATGGAAAACCTTGAAAAGGTGAGTAGTACAACGTTGAATCAGCCTGCCAAACGTCCACCAATTACAGGATTAGACATAAGCAAAGCGAGAAAAGAGTTAGGTTATAAGCCGCACAGTTTAACCGAAGGAATCCAAATTGTTTTGGGCGGCAGAAACGATTTATAACAAGTGCTTATGGTGTTTCAAAGCTTCCCTTCGAGAAAGGGGCTTTAACTCATGTGCATTCACAAACGAAACAACCCAATCTAAATCCGTTCTGGCGTATTGCCTTAAAGCCCATCCAATGGCTTTTTGATGAAAGAATTCTTTTGATTTGGTATGGGGTAATATTGATTTTTCTAACCAATTGGTTTGTGTATTTTTTCCATATTTTAATTGACAAATGATGGCGGTACGGTTAATCCACATATTGTCGCTTGCAATCCATTTTGACATATTAGATTCAAATTGTTGCGGGAATTTTTTGAAAAATTCACCTACAATTGTTGCGGCGAGTGCATCTACGGTATCCCACCAACTTTTGGTTGCCACCATCCATTCGATAAAATCGATGTCTGATTCTAGCCACAATTTGCGGTACTTATAAAAGTGCTCCATGGCAACATATTGAAATTCTCGTTCATTAGAATTCCAAAGTAGGGTTGTCCATTCTATCAACTCTTGGTGATTATTTGGTTTCCAAGCTCCGTTAAAAATGGCTAAGGCTTCTTTTCTATTTGGGGAGGGGACGCTAATATAAGAAAAAAGATTTTTCATATATTTCTCCATTCCTTCCCTTTTTGAGGGAACTGCATAGGAATGCAAGAGCTCTTTGAGCGCTTCGAATTGAGATTGCATGGGTATTATTTATTCAATACGGCAAGTACTTCTTCTTTTGTATGAAAATCTTGAAGTACAGTTGTGCCTTTTGAAGTAATGATTTTCAAATAAGGAATTCCGGAAATACCAAGCGCTTTAACCAATTTAGGATTTTCATCGTAATTGATTAACACAACTTTCAATTTGCCTTTGTACTCATTTTGAAGTTCAGGAAGGTAAGCTTTGATTTTTTTGCATGGTGCACACCATGGCGCAAAGAAATCTACAAAAACTGCTGAGTCTTTTGCATTGATAAGTGCGTTGAATTGTTCAACTGACATGCCTCTTTCGCTTGCTCCTTCGGCGGTAATGGTAGGTTTATTTTCACTAGACCATTTCGAAATTCCGCCAAGCATATTGTTTACAGTTTTAAATCCATTATCAGCTAAAATATTAGATGCGGTTGCACTTCTTCCACCAGAAAGACAATATACATACACTGTTTGGTCTTTATCTAATTTGGTAATTCTGTTGTTAAAATCTTCAGAACGAACATCGATATTGATTGCGCCGAATATATGGCTATTTGCAAATTCTTCGGGTGAACGAACATCCAATATTATTTTTTTGTCTGAGTTCTTCAAGGCTTCTACAAATTCATCAGTAGAAATGTTTTTTACTCCTTGCGCGGTGGTTGTATTGCAAGATAAAAGGCTTAAAATGGATACTAAAAAGACTGTTGAATAATACGTGAACTTCATATTATACGAAGTTAGTAATTATTTTACATCTTCTTATCGAATATTTAAGATTTTGGAGGTTCAGGCATTATATTTGAAGTAATCGAATTTATGAAAAAACTGGTTATTTTCTCTTTAGCAGCAACTGTAATTTTTGCAGCTTGTGATGTATTGAAATCTGCTGCAACCGATGTAGCAAATGAGGCATTAAGCAATGTTGCGAATGGCAAACCTGCTGTTCCTTCATTAACCAGCGATGAAGCTGCAGGAGGATTGAAAGAAGCGTTAATCAATGGCGTAATTAATGGAACTGGCACTTTGGGCAAAGTGGGTGCGTTTGCAACCAGTCCCTCAATAAAAATATTATTGCCTGCCGAAGTTCAAAACATTGAAAAGAAAATTCGCGACAACTATTTGTTGAATGCGGCAATTGGAAAAGAGTTAGACAAAACCATCGACGCAATGAATGCGGGTGCTGAAAAATCAATGCAATTGGCTGTGCCGGTATTTAAAAAGGCAATCACAAATATGTCGTTTACCGATGCCATGAAAATATTGACAGGTGGGCAAGGCGCTGCAACAAGTTATTTGAAGAGTTCTTCAGAGGCTGAGTTGAAACAGTTGTTTATGCCAGAAGTGAAAAAAGCGCTTGACGAAGTGGCTGTGGCTAAAACCTGGAATCCTGTGGTTACCAAAATCAATCAAAACAAGAAATTATTGGGATTAACTGCTGACATTCAACCTGATTTGAATTTATATGTAACTGAAAAAGCGACCGCAGCGTTGTTTACTCAAATTGAATCTGAGGAAAATAAAATTAGAAAAGACCCTGTTTCTAGAACTTCTGATTTATTGAAGAAGGCATTTGATTACGCTGATAAACACTAAAGAAGCGTATTTGCCTTATGAAATTAAGGATTGTTTTGATCATTTTATTTGCGCAATTTTCTGTGCTTTTTGGTCAAACCAATTCTTTAAATTCACGCATCTCAATTTCTTATACTGGCAATGATTTTGCGAAAATATTAAAGCTATTCGAACAAAAAACAGATTGCTATTTCCAATACGATGCTTCTTTAAAACCCAAGAAAAAAAGATTTGTAGTCAACTATCAGAATGAAATTGCCAAGGTTGCATTGAGAGATTTTTTGCAAGGATTGGGTTTGAATTTTATTTTGCTGGGGGATAATTTTTTGGTACTTCAACAATGGGAGGCGCCAAACGATGAACTTGTTATTTCAGGCCGGGTTTGGCATTCAGAGTCTAAAGAAAGATTGGTAAATGCCATGGTTTCTCTTGTAGACAGAAATCAAACTACATTCACAAATGATCAAGGTATATTCCAATTTAAAACGTCAAGTGGAAAATTAATTTATGCAGTTTCTTATCCTGGGTTTGAAACATTTTACGATACCATTGATGACGAGAAGCGCAATTACTTTATCGATATTCCATTAGTTCCAGATAATTCAGAAAGCATGGAGATTACACTAGTTACTGCAGATGGGAATAAAAATACCCCGAAAGTGGTTTCTGGGAAATCGGATGAATTTAATATCAATCGAGCCCAACTCGATAAAATTCCCCATTTGATGGGTGAGCCAGATATCCTTAGGGTTATGAGTTTAAATCCAGGTGTTGTTTCAGGTAGCGAAGGAGTTTTTGGGATGTATGTTAGGGGTGGTGCATCTGATCAGAATTTGATATTATTAGACGAAGTGCCAGTCTATAATGCTTACCACCTTTATGGTATGTTTGGCGTTTTCAACAGCGATGTGGTTAAAAATGCCAAGTTTTACAGGGGAGTTTTTCCCGCCGACAAAGGAGGCAGGTTGAGTAGCGTCATTGATGTTACCACAAAAGAAGGAAATGCTGAAAAATTTGGAGGATCTGTTTCAATTGGATTGTTATCGAGTCGCTTGTCATTAAACGGACCTATATTCAAAAAAAAGACATCCTTTTCAATGGCATTGAGAAGAAGTTTTTTTGATTACTTGGTTCAACCACTATCGAGTTTGGTACAATTTCAAAATGGAAACTTTGCCAATCGATATTATTTTTATGATGTGAATTTTAAAATAACCCATCGTTTTAGTGAACGCAGTAGATTATCAGCTTCCGGTTATTTGGGCATTGATTATGCGGGTTTATTAGACAGAAATACTACCTATAAAAATAACAATATTACCCAAGATTTAAAACTAGACGATGTATCGTCATGGGGAAATCAATTGGCAAGTATCAAATGGGATTATATGTTGACACCTAGTGCAACTTTTTCACTGAAAGCATATGTAACAAATTACTTATATGCACATTCACATTTGTACTCAAATCAGCAAATCGATTTATTTGGGAATCAAAAATTGGAAAAATCACTTTATGTATTGTCGAATGGTTTGAGGGACATTGAATACTCAGCACATTTGAAAAAGCAGGTTACCCATAAATTGGCTGCGAAAATTGGATTAGGTTATATTTTACATACGTTTATTCCAAACAAAAGGGTGATTACATCTGAGACCGACAGTGTGAAAACGGATATTGTGTTTCAAGACAACTTATTGACTACCCCAGAAATTTTTAGTTATTTGACCTTAGAGTACCACAATCCCAAATGGGGATATTACGATTTGGGAATACGCGGTGTTTATTACGGTTTGGGTTATGGACAATATTACATTCTTCCAGAACCGAGAATCAGTATTCGATATGCACTACCAGGAGATTTATGGTTAAAAATGGCTGCTTCACAAACTCGTCAATTTTTTCATCAATTGAACAATTTGACAATGGGTTTGCCTTCTGATTTGTGGGTTCCTTCAAATACAATATTTAAGCCTGCCAAAGCCACTCAGGGTTCAATAGGTTTAACAAAAGAATTGGAAAACTTTCAATTCAGCGTGGAAGTATTTCAGAAAGTTTTCAATGACATTTTGGAATATAACAACAGTGCAGTTTATGTAACCTCAGGTCAGAATTGGGAAAATTCAGTTTGTGCTGGCAACGGGTTAACAAAGGGAATTGAAATATTGGCAGAAAAAACCAAAGGAAACCTCACGGGATGGATTTCTTATACTTGGATGACAAGCACCAGGCAATTTAGCCAATTGAATCAAGGCAATGCCTTCCCTTCGAGATATGACAGAAGGCATAATATTTATATTATGGCTTCTTATAAATTATCGAAACGCATCAATATCAGCGCTACTTGGGTTTTCAATTCTGGTTTTGCTTATACGATGCCCATTGGGGTTTATCCTTCCACTACAAACAACGATCCTTACAGAGATATTTACATTTATGGAGATAGAAATAATAACAGGGCAAGAGACAATCACCGATTAGATTTATCGATGACAATTTCTTCCAAGACTACAAAGTATCCACGTAATTTTTCATTTGGAATTTATAATGTGTACAACAGGCACAATCCCTTTTTTCTAAATTTAGGTATAGATTCAGACGGTTCTCGCAAACTTTATCAAGTGAGTTTATTGCCTATTATTCCTTTTGCTAGCTATCAAATTTCATTCTAATGTTGAAGTATCTGAAATATTGCTTTTTGATTATCGGCTTGCAAAGCTGTATAGATGAAGTGCCAATTATTCAGAATAGCGAAAGTCCAAAATCATTAGTAATACATAGCTTTATTCATCCAGATAGTTTTGTAAATGCAACGGTTTCTGAAGTGTCTCAAATAACCAATGCATATAACTGGATTAATGATGCCAATTTGTCTATCTGGTCTAAATCAAAAGTATTATTTACCTTGAACGCCAATGGAAATGGCAAATATTCAATGAATCAAAACTTCATGCCGAATGATAGTTTGTGGTTTCAAGTAAAGCATTCATTGTTGAATGATATTGTACCTGTTAAAATTCCCTCTAGAATACATATCAAACGTTTAGATACTTTTACAACATTGATTTCTAATGTGGGCAAAACAAAGGCATACCGCATTTATTTCAAGGATAGTGCATATAATAAGAACTACTATAGAATTTACGGCGTAAGACATTTTAAGAAATATACCATTGACGCTGTTTTGGGAAAGGTTGATAGCTTTTTATATGAAGATAAATTGCCAATTGGGGGAACAGAAGTTTGTTTTTCAAGAAATACCTACAACAATTACACAACCAAAGAGATACTTTTTAGCGATCAAATTATCAATGGAACAGAATTGAGATTAGAATTTTATGAAACTTTGCCTAGGTCTAGTTCAAATTCGATTGTATTGTATCAGATTGACATTTATTTGGAGAATATTGATGAGAATATTTTCAACTATTTAAATTCCAGGAATGCACATATTTGGCAACAGAATTCAATAACCCAGCTTCCAACAAATGTTATAGGAAATATCAAGAATGGATTTGGGATTATTGGCGGTTACACCAACGATGTAATTAAAATAAAGCTTAGAAATTAAAGGGTAATTTTCATTTCAACTTCTTCAATTTTAGCGCCCACCATTTTTTTAATATGGAACTCAAATTGTTGGTAACGAATGGTTTCTCCTGTACTTGGGATTTTCTCGGAGCAATAAATGATAAATCCTCCAAGGGTGTTATACTCTCCCTCCGGAATATTGAAATCGTACTTTTCGTTTAAATAATCTATTTCTAAACGAGATGAGAAGTGATAGTGGTTTTCGGCAACAAGGTGTTCGTTTGAATCTTCGGTATCGAATTCGTCTTCAATTTCTCCGAAGATTTCTTCAACCACATCTTCTATTGTAGCAATACCCGCTGTCCCTCCAAATTCATCTACCACAATTGCCAAGCTTTTTCTATTTTGAATAAAGTTCCTAAGCATGTCATGTGCTTCTAAACTCTCATTTGCAATCAATGTAGGTCTTAATATATTTTCAATTTTTGAGGGATTATGAAACAGATCACTATGATGAACAAAACCAATGATATTATCAATGGTATCTCTAAAAATCAAGATTCTCGACAGAGATGATTCGATAAATTTCTCTTTCAATTCATCGATACTTGAATCAATATCAATACCCACCAACTCAGTTCGTGGAACCATGAAATCTTTTACCACCACATCGCTAAAATCGAGGGCGTTTCTAAAAGCTTCGGTGTCTATTTCCTGTAATTCAGATGAACTTGAATTTTCGATGGAAGAGATATAATTGTCTAAATCAACTTTTGAAAAAACGGGAGTTTGCTCAGTGATTTGGGTTTTGGTAAAAATTCTTAGTAAAAAAGAGGATGCGCCTTTGGTGAAAGTAATCAATGGCCAAAGTGTTAAATGCATCATTCTGAATGGCAAGGCAAGCGCAAAAATGAGGGTGTCTGCCTGCATTTTAAATATGGTTTTGGGTATAAACTCTGCAGTTACAAGAACCAACATGGTACTTAGCAAAGTAACAATAACATACTTTAGAATATTCGAATGAATATAAGAAGTTAAATAATATTCAAGAATATTGCCCATGGCAATACCGTAAATAACCAAACTTAAATTGGTAGCCACCAAAACGGTGCTAATAAATTCGCTTGGTTGCTTGATATATCTTGCCAAATGCTTTGCGCCGAAAACATTTTGTTTGCTGCGTAATTCAATTCTAAGTTTATTGGCAGAAATAAAAGCAATTTCCATTCCTGAGAAAAATGCAATGGTTAAAAGGCAAATTAAAACAGTAATCCAACTTGAAAAAGTAGGGGCCTCTAACTGAGTTTGTAAAATTTGTACCGAGAGGGGGTCAGGCATATTTATTCGAATATACATAAATTGTACGATATTTTAATGAGATTTAGATGAATCTCAAAAATATTGCGCCAATCTAAATTAACTTTGCAACAATGGATTCGAAAATTAAAGTCGGTATTATTGGGGGAGGTCAGTTGGGAATGATGATGTTGCAAGAGGCAAATTTTGATATTGCGTCTTACACGGTTTTAGAATCCTCTGCCGATTGTCCTGCCAGTCCTTATTGTCAAAAATTAATTATTGGTTCATTAAATGACGCTTCTGCCATTGAGCAATTGGCCGAGGTTTCTGATGTTTTAACGTGGGAAATTGAGCATATCAATGTAGATGCATTGATTCAATTAGAAGCTCAAGGCAAAAAAATAATCCCCAAACCTTCAGTCTTGAAAATGATTCAAGACAAAGGTGCACAAAAGTTGTTTTTTCAAGCAAATAACATTCCAACTGCTCCATTTGAATTGGTAGATTCCACCATGCTGGCAGCAGTTGACTTTTCGAAATTCCCTCAAAATAAAATAGTTGTTAAAACTAGAACGGGTGGTTATGATGGAAAAGGGGTGAGTATTTGCAATAAGGCGGATGTTCAAAATGGCAAAATCCCTTTTGAAGGATCTGTTTTATTGGAACAATTTGTAGAAGATGTTTTGGAACTTGCAGTGATTGTTGCTGTTGATCAGCATGGAAACAAAAGTTCTTTTCCTTCCATAGAAATGTACTTTAATTCCCAAAGTAATTTGGTTGAGTTTTTATACTCTCCTGCACAAATCTCAGCTGAAGTTGAAGCAAAAGCGCGCGAAATTGCCGAAAGTGTAATTCATGCTTTTCAATCACCGGGGCTATTTGCCGTTGAACTATTTTTAACCCAAACGGGTGAAATCTTGGTGAATGAAATTGCACCTCGTCCACATAATTCTGGGCATCACACTATTGAGGGATGTGTTACCAGTCAATTTGCGCAGTTAAACCGTATTTTGTTGGGACAAGAGTTGGGTGATACAACATTAAAACAACCAAGTGCAATGTTGAATATTGTAGGCCCTGATAGTGTTATGGGTGCTTACAAACTAGAAAATGAATACATGTGGAATCAACAAACTGATGTTTTCATTCATATGTATGGTAAAACCGAAAGCAGACCCAACAGAAAATTAGGTCACGTGACAGTGATTGCAGAAAATTTTGAAAAGTTGATTGAAAGAGCAGAATTCGTAAAAGAAAATATGACGATTATACCGTCATAATTTCTTTCTCTTTGTTAGTGAATAAATCGTCAGTTTTTTTGATATAATTATCAATTATTCTTTGAACGCTTTCTTCACCTGCAGCACACTCGTCTTCACTGGTACCATCGCTTTTCAATTTCTTGATTCTTTCGTTGGCATCTTTACGTAAATTTCTAATTCCTACTTTAGAATTTTCACATTCAGATTTTGCACGTTTCACCAATTCTTTACGGCGTTCTTCAGTTACTGGTGGAATGCTAATACGAATAAACTCACCATCGTTTTGAGGTGCAAAACCTAGGTTTGCATTGATGATAGCGGTTTCAATGGGGCGAATTAATGTTTTTTCCCAAGGTTGAATGCTAATTGTGCGTGCATCTGGTGTATTTACATTGGCAACTTGCGACAATGGTGTGGCAGCGCCATAATATTCAACCATTACACCATCAAGCATATCTGGAGATGCTTTACCGGCGCGTATTCTTGTGAATTCCACAGAAGTATGTGAAAGGTTTTTCTCGAGTTGATCTTGTAGTTTACTGATAACTTCTTTAACTGTGCTCATAATTTGAATTAATGCAAATTTATTGAAATTGTTTGAAAATATTAATAGGCTCTTTCTTTTCGTCCCTCCATGTAATAAACAAAAGCGCGATTGGCTACTTCTGTTCCACCAGGAGTTGGGTAATTTCCGGTGAAATACCAATCGCCTAAATCGTTAGGGCAAGCTTGGTGTAATTTGTCAACGGTTTGAAAAAGAATATTAAATTCTGCCCTCAAGCCAACTGGTTTTACCATATCGGCAATTTTTTGAGAGATTTCTTCTTGGGTCAAAGGCTCATATAATTCTTGAACAATACATTTTTGTTCTGTTGCAGGTTTTTTCAATTCTGCCACAGCCCTAACGTAAAGGTCTTGCATCAATGATTCCATTCCTTTGTCTTTCAACAATTCAACGGCTGCCCTGAATGCTGCAAAGTCGCCCATTTTGCTCATGTCAATTCCGTAGCAATCTGGGTAGCGAATTTGAGGCGCAGAACTTACCAAAATGATGCGCTTTGGTTCAAGTCGATCTAGGATTCTTAAAATACTTGTTTTTAATGTAGTTCCACGAACCACGCTATCGTCCATAATTACCAAAGTATCTTGCCAAGATTTCACAACGCCATAGGTAATATCGTATACATGTCCTACTAAATCTTCCCTATCGGTGTCATTGGTAATAAATGTGCGCATTTTAACATCCTTTACAAGAATTTTCTCACGGCGTGGACGCCAGCTTAAGATTTCTTTTACTTTTTCAGGATTGGTTTTGGCATCAATTTGAGAAAGGGCATCAATTTGAATATTCAATCGAATTTCGTGGATACCATCAATAAGTCCGTAGAAACTGGTAGAAGCGGTATTAGGTACATAACTGAAAACAGTATCAACCAAATCGTTTCCTAGCATTTCCATAACTGGAGTAGCGAGTAAACGACCTAATTCTTTGCGTTCTGCGTAAATTTCTTGGTCGTTTCCACGGCTAAAATAAATACGTTCAAAGCTGCAACTTTTTCTTTCAACGGGTTCGTTAATATTGGTTTCAAAATGAGAACCATCTTTTTTCACGATCAAAGCATTACCTGGACCAAGTTCAGAAATCTGTTCTGGGTATAGGTTAAATGCAGTTTGGATTGCGGCTCTTTCGGAAGCCACGACCACAACTTCATCGTCTGAGTAATAGTGAGAAGGACGGATTCCGGCAGGATCGCGAATAATGAAAGCATCGCCATGACCCAATAATCCAATCATATTATATCCCCCATCAACATTTTTAAAACTGCGTTTTAAGATATTGGGTATAGATATTTCTTCTTTAATTTTATCTGAAATTTCTTTATTGCTAAATCCTTGAGATTTAAGAATTCCGAACAGACGTTGATTTTCTTCATCAATAAAGTGCCCAATTTTTTCAAGCATCAATACATTGTCGCTTTTTTCTTTGGGTTGTTGACCAAGTTCAATCAGGTTTTGAAACAACTGTTCTGTATTGGTAATGTTATAGTTACCTGCCAACATTAGGTTGCGGGCCATCCAGTTATTTTGGCGAAGGAAAGGATGAATATTTTCAATTGAATTTCCGCCATAGGTACCGTAACGAAGATGTCCTAGTAATAATTCACCTGCATAAGCATAATTTTTTCTTAAGAAATCGCCATCAAATTGTTTTTCTTGAGGGATATCTTTTAATGCAGACGCAACATCATCGAAAATATCGGAAAGTGCAGTTTTGGAAGCACTTCTTTTTCTGGCGAGGTAACGTGCACCGTAATCAGGATCAAGTTTTACCACCCCAATACCAGCACCATCTTGGCCTCGATTGAGTTGTTTGGTCATTAGAAACTGCAATTTATGCAGGCCGTACCAATAGGTACCGTACTTTTCGTAGTAGTACTCGAGGGGTTTTTTCAAGCGAATGAATGCCACCCCACATTCGTGCTTTATTGCGTCACTCATGTGTTTAAGGTGCAAATTTACGATATAAACATTCAAAATGTGAGTACTAAAAAAAGAGATTCAATAAAATTGATTATTTTTGTATTAAAGCCAACCCAAATGTTGTCATGAATATTAGAAAACCTTTCAATCTACAAGCTTGGATTTCAGAGAATAAGCATCTTTTGAAACCACCTGTTGCCAATAAAAATATTTATCCTGAAGGATCAGATTACATTGTGATGGTTGTTGGTGGACCGAATGCCAGAAAAGATTATCACTACAACGAAACCGAAGAGTTGTTTTACCAATTGGAGGGTGAGATTACGATTAAAATCCAAGTGGATGGCAAGAGGGAAGATGTTAAAATGACGGCAGGCGATATGTATTTGTTGCCAGCAAAAGTGCCACATTCTCCAGGAAGAACAGCGGGAAGCGTTGGATTGGTAATTGAAAGGGTAAGAGAAGGTAAAGGATTTACAGACGGTTTGTTGTGGTTTTGTGATAGCTGTAATCACAAATTGCATGAAGCTTATTTTGAGTTGAAAAATATAGAGACAGATTTTTTGAATCATTTTAATGAGTTTTATGATTCTGAACATTTGAGAACTTGTAAAAACTGTGGAGAGGTTTTGCAAAAACCTTAATTATGTACGAATTTCACGGCGATAAGCGTTACTATTTTGACATGACCTACAAGGTAACTGTTGGTCATATTTTGCCATTTATTAAAGAGCATTTTCCGTTTCCAAGTGACATGCGTGTTTTGGAAATTGGTTGTGGGGAAGCAGGAGTTTTAAAGGCTTTTACAGACTTAGGGTATAAATGTACTGGAATTGAATTGGAAGAATCTCGATTGGAGTTTGCAAGAGAATTCATGAAAGATGAATTGGAAAAAGGCCAAATTCAATTCTTAAATAAAGACATTTATGATGTAAATCCTGAGGTTGATTTGGGTACCAAGTTTGATTTAATTATTTTGAAGGATGTGATAGAGCACATTCCAAATCAAGAGAAGTTTATGCCCCAATTGCATCGGTTTTTGAACAAAGGAGGTGTGGTATTTTTTGCATTTCCACCTTGGCAGATGCCTTACGGAGGACATCAGCAGGTGCTTCCCGGTAAAATGGCAAGCAAAATGCCTTATTATCATCTGTTGCCGGGTAAGTTATATCCTGCTGTTATGAAAATGTTTGGTGTTAATGAAAGCGGTATAAATACCATGGAAGAAATTCGTGATACAGGTATTTCGATAGAAAGATTTGAGCGAATTTGTAAAGCTTCAGAATTTTCTGTGGTAAAAAAATCGAGTTATTTATTCAACCCAATTTACGAATATAAGTTTGGGATTAAACCGCGAAAACAATTGAATATCATTGCTAATATTCCATATTTACGTAACTATTTGGTTATGGGAATGTATTATTTAGTGAAGGCTTAAATTGTGTTTTTTTTACTTTTACATTGTTATTGTGTATAAAGTTAGGAAAAATAATACCGATTAGTTAAATTTGCCTATTACCATGATGACAAAGACCTTTAAATCTGGGATTATATTCTTGTTCGCTTTAATGTTTGCATTTAAGTTGAACGCCCAGCCAAAACGTTTTAGGGGCAAACCTATTGAGGTTGGTATTACCCTAGGTGCTTCTAACTATATGGGTGATTTAACCCCATTGGTTGCATTGAATGAAACCCATCCTATGGGTGGTATTATTTGTCGTTTTAATTATTCAGACTTTTTGACATTGCGTGGAAATGCAGTTTTTGGTCAAATCAGTGGAAATGATCAAAACTACAGCAGTGATGCCGATTTTCATAAAAGAAACTTGAGTTTCAAGAGCAATATCATGGAGTTCAGTGGAACTTTAGAGTGGAATATTTTGGGCTTTGGTGAAACACAAAGAACAAACCCTGGTACTCCTTTCTTGTTTGCTGGTATTGGCGTTTTCAAATTTAACCCAATGGCACAATTCAAATATATCCAAGGTTTGTACGACCCTGCGGATTATGGTGATTTATCAAAATATGATGGTAAATGGATTGAGTTACAACCATTGAGTACCGAAGGACAAGAAACAACCAAATACAATAGCCGCAAAAGATATTCATTGACTCAAGTATCCATTCCAATTGGAGTTGGTTATAAAAAACAATTCAGTGAAACTTGGGCTTGGGGTATTGAACTTGGCTTGCGTAAAACTTTTACAGATTATTTAGATGATGTAAGCTTGACTTACGTTGATCCTCAAATTACAACAGGTGCCAATACCGGCTTGAGCTCAGCATTGGCCGATAGAACTCCAGAATTACAAGATCCATCTTTGGGAATCAACGACGTTGGTACCAACGAAACATTGGGTGCTCACCGTGGTGATGCTTCTCAAAATAAAGATTGGTATATGTTTTTTAACTTTACATTGACAAGGAAGATAGTGGGTGGAAAGCAGACTTGTTTTCAATTTTAATCCTGTTACCAAAAGATTTTTGATAATGTGCGCTGCATTTGTGGCGCATTTTCATGTTTATGGCCAAAAGTATTTCTCTGGAAGAAATGAGTTTGGTGTTGTATATGGTGTGAGTAATTATTATGGTGATTTATCTCAAGGGCAAAACTTAAAACAGTTTCATCCGTCTTATGGAGTCTATCAACGTTATAATTTGAGCAGCTATTTTTCATTAAGGAACCAAATAAGCTATCTGAAAATCTCAGGTACTACAGAAGGCAACAGTAATTACCAAGTGCAAAATTTAAATTTCAAAACGGACATTTATGAGTTTGCAAGTATGTTGTCATTTGATTTTCACTCATTTGGAACCAATGTTAGAAATGGAAGTGAAACTCCATATGCTGTTTTAGGTTTGTCAGCCTTTTATTTTAATCCTACACGACTTGAAAATAGCGACATTGATTTGCGCGTTATGAATACTGAAAATCGCTCTGCAACTTATAGTCCTTTGCAATTTTCTGTGCCAATTGGTATTGGTTATAAGACAATGAGCACTGTTAGAAGACATAAAGGGGCCTGGGTTTTTGGTGTGGAAGCAATTTGGCGTAAAACATTCATCGATTATTTGGATGATGTAGACGATGTTTATCCCGATTATAGCATCATGAAAAATGACAAAGGAATTGGGAATGCACAATACAGCCAAGCACAGACATTAAATGGAGGTAAAGCTTTCAAAGCAGGTACCTTCCGTGGTGATATTCATTTAAAAGACTGGTATTATTTCTACGGATTTAACCTATCTTACCGTTTTACACCCTTTCTTTGCAGATAATTTCAATTTAAGTGGAACAAATTACAAATTACCCCCAAATTCAAGTCAATAGAATTCCAAAACATGTTGCTATTATTATGGATGGCAACGGTCGTTGGGCCAAAAAACAGGGCCTAATGAGGATTTTTGGACATAGAAGGGGTGTGGATGCTGTAAGAGGTGCAATTGAATTTGCGGCGGAAGTGGGAATTAAATATGTTACCATGTATGCTTTTTCTACTGAGAACTGGAATAGACCGGCCATAGAAGTGAATGCACTGATGCAATTGTTGGTAGATTCAATTGAAAAAGAATTACCTGCATTAATGAAGAATGGTATTCGTTTGAAAACCTTGGGTAACATTGCGGAACTACCCGGAAATTGTGCAGCGCAATTGAAAAAAGCAGAAGAAAAAACCAAAGACAATGTAAAAACTACATTGGTTTTGGCTTTGAGTTATAGTGGTCGTTGGGATATTATTGAAGCTATGAAGAAAATTGGCAACGACATAAAAGAAGGAAAAATTCAGCCCAATGAGGTGAATGATTCTGTTGTGAGCGCTGCTTTAAATACAGCTCAATACCCAGACCCCGATTTATTGATTCGCACCAGTGGCGAACAACGCATTAGTAATTTCTTGTTATGGGAAATTGCATACTCCGAAGTTTACTTTACCGATGTCCTTTGGCCAGATTTTACAAAAAATCACTTTTTAGATGCTATTTTAGATTATCAAAGTCGTGAAAGACGCTTTGGAAAAACTACGGAGCAAATTACAAAATAATTCATGAGAATACTCTTTTTAATATTGTGTTTAAGTATTGCAGGTTTGGGATATTCTCAGATAAACGACAGTGCCTTCCAAAGTGCACCGTCTATTGAATATAATTTCATTGAACCAGCGGTTTATAAAATCAGAAACATTCAAGTTGCAGAGGTGAGTGGCAAGCAAGTTCAAAAAGCCATGGTCATTTTATACTCTGGTTTGTCAATTGGTCAGGAAATTAAAGTTCCTGGAAATGATATCTCAAAGGCAATTGAAAATATATGGCGTCAGGATTACTTCAGTGATGTTCAAGTGTATTTTCAAAATGTTGGCGGTAACAATGTAATTGTGCAGTTTATTGTGCAAGAACAACCAAGATTAAACGGACATCGATTTAACAATATTTCCAATTCCCAATCGAAAACTTTAAAAGACGAAATTGGTTTGAAAAGGGGAATGTATATTACTCCCAACTTGGTTAACCGTTCCGTTCAAAAAATTGAAAAGTATTATCAAGACAAAGGTTTTTATAACGTTGGTGTAAAAGTGGTGCGTTTGCCAGCTAAAAACAAAGATGGGAAACCAATGGTTGGTTTTGAGAACTTTGATTTTGAAATTACCAAAGGTCCAAAAGTAAAGGTTTATGATTTTGATTTTGATGGAAATTATGCCATATCCGATAAAGATTTGCGCGCTTCTATCAAGAAAATAAAACGCTCATACCTCAAATGGAACATCTTCGGAAGTTCTAAATTCACCGAGTCGCAATTTGAAGAAGAAAAATCAAACCTTATTGAACAGTATCACGCAAAAGGATATAGAGATGCAAGAATTTTATCTGATAGTATTTCTATGTTCCGCAGCGATAGAATTATTGTTCACATCAAATTGGTTGAGGGAAATTTATATCGCTTCAGAAATATTGTTTGGAAAGGTAATCTAAAATATAGAACTACTTTATTGGATACCCTTCTTGGAATTAAAAAGGGAGAAATTTTCAACCAATCCCTACTAAATGAGCGTTTGTTTAGTAATCCAGGTGGCTTTGATATTCAAAGTTTATACATGGATGCCGGATACTTGTTCTTTAATATGATGCCAGTTGAAGTCGGTGTGTTAAATGACAGTATCGATTTGGAAGTTCGTATTTCTGAGGGACCTCAAGCTGTAATTGGACATGTAACCTGGTCTGGCAATACAAAAACTACCGATAGGGTAATTTTACGAGAACTTCGAACTAAACCAGGAAATACTTTCTCTAGAACCGATATCCAACGTACCATGCGCGATTTGGCTGCAATAGGATTGTTCGATCCAGAACAAATGAAAGTAGATCCAAAACCAAATGCTTCTGATGGAACAGTTGATATTGCCTATAAATTGGTAGAAAAACCTTCAGATCAAATTGAATTGTCTGGTGGTTGGGGTGGAAACGGATATAGTACAACACCAACGTTAATAGGAACAGCCGGTGTTGTTTTAAATAACTTTAGCGCCAGAAAATTGTTTCATCCTAAATTGTGGAACCCAGTTCCTGTCGGTGATGGCCAAAAATTATCATTGAGAGCACAAAGTAATGGTGCGAATTATCAAGGGTATACTTTCTCATTTACCGAACCTTGGTTGGGTGGACATAAGCCAAATTCATTGTCGGTTTCTATTTTCCATACTGTAAATAGTTTCGATTACCGTCAATCCTCTGATCCATTGCATAAAGCATTTTTCAATACGGGGATGAACGTGAGTTTGGGTAAACGTTTAAAGTGGCCAGATGATTTCTTTAGTATTCAATATTTGTTGAGTTTCCAACAATACAGAATGCAAAACATGGATGGTGCTTATTATGGTTTCCCAACGGGATTCCAAGGAATTTCTTATAATCCATCATTGCAAATTACACTTTCAAGAAACTCTGTAAGTGACCCAATTTACCCAACTTCAGGAAGTAACTTTACCACTTCGATACAAGGTACACCGCCATTAAGTTTCTTTAATGATAAAGATTATACCAAAATGGCTTTAACTGAAAAATACAAATGGGCTGAATTTTACAAATTCAAGTTTGACGCCGAATGGTATACCCCAGTTTACAAGAAATTGGTATTGATGTGCAAAACAAGATTCGGATTTTTAGGGTATTACAATCCTAAGATTGGACCAACTTTCTTTGAAAGATTCCAAGTAGGTGGTGCCGGTATTTTTGGTTACAACATTGCAGCAACTGAAATTATTTCACAACGTGGTTACGACAATTACACCATTTCACAAACTGCCATGGGTGGTTCTGCGGGTGCTCCAATTTTCAATAAATTTACAATGGAGTTGCGTCAAGCAATAACAACGGGTCAAACTGCAACAGTGTATGCCTTGGCTTTCATTGAGGCAGGAGATGCATGGTCTAGCATACAGAAATACAATCCATTCCAATTAAAGCGTTCAGCTGGTGTTGGTATTCGTTTGTTTATGCCTATGTTCGGACTTATTGGTTTAGATTACGCTTGGGGCTTCGATTATAGAGATGTACCTAAGAGCGGTCAACCAACTCAAGTCCACTTCTTTATTGGACAACAATTTTAATCTAAAAAATTTTCAATCATAAAAAAATCCCTCAAGGTTACTTGAGGGATTTTTTGTTTATCGTATTTATACTTCTTACAAATCGAATTTGATACCCTGTGCCAAGGGCAAGGTTTTTCCGTAGTTGATTGTATTGGTTTGACGTCGCATGTAGGCTTTCCATGAATCGGAACCGCTTTCTCTTCCGCCACCTGTTTCTTTTTCGCCACCAAAAGCTCCGCCAATTTCAGCACCCGATGTACCAATGTTCACATTGGCAATTCCACAATCTGATCCAACTGCCGATAAGAAGGTTTCAGCTTCTTGAAGGTTGTCTGTGAATATGGCACTTGATAAACCTTGTTTTACTCCGTTTTGAATGGCAATGGCTTCTTCAAGCGTTGAATATTTTAACAAATATAAAATAGGTGCAAACGTTTCATCTTGTATAATTTGATAATTAGGTTGACCCTCACAAATAGTTGGTGCAACGTAACATCCAGACTCAAACCCCTGTCCCTCAAAAACTTTATTGCCACATAACACGCTGCCACCTTCATTTTGCAATTTCTCAATCGCATTTAAGTAGTTTGATACTGCATCTTTGTCAATCAAAGGACCAACGTGATTATTGGAATCTAATGGATTTCCAATACGCAATTGACCATAAGCTTTCACCAATTTTTCTTTGAAAGACTCATATATAGATTCGTGAATAATCAATCTTCTTGTTGTGGTACAACGTTGTCCTGCAGTACCCACGGCGCCAAACAACACCGCAATTAAGGTGATGTCTAAATTGGCATGCTCAGAAACAATGATGGCATTGTTGCCACCTAATTCCAATATTGTTTTACCCAATCTTGCGCCAACAATTTCACCCACTTTTTTACCCATTCGGGTGCTTCCAGTTGCACTAATCAACGGAATATTGCGATCGTTGGTTAACCATTCGCCAACTTTACTTCCCCCTTGGATAACGCAGAACAATCCCTCAGGAATTTGATTTTCTTTTAACACATCGGCTAAAATATTCTGCACTGCTTGCGCAGTTGCAGGTGTTTTCTCACTTGGTTTCCAAATAGAAGCATTGCCACATATAGCAGCAATCATGGCATTCCAACTCCAAACTGCCACTGGGAAGTTGAAGGCAGAAATGATTCCCACAATTCCCACCGGATGCCATTGTTCGTACATTCTGTGATTGGGACGTTCGCTGTGCATGGTTAAGCCATATAACTGACGACTCATACCTACAGCAAAGTCGCAGATGTCAATCATTTCTTGAACCTCGCCCAAGCCTTCTTGAAGGCTTTTGCCCATTTCATAGCTCACCAACGAACCCAAATCATCCTTATTTTTTCTAAGTGCATCACCAATTTGACGAACAACTTCACCGCGTTTTGGTGCAGGCCATTGGCGCCAAACTTTTTGGGCTTCAAGGGCTTTTGCAACAACTGCATTGTAAGTGTCTAAATCACATTCTGTTACATTTGTAATGATTTGATTGTCAACAGGACTAAAATCTACAAACGAAGAGGTATCCTTGCAAGAGATGTGATTCAATCCGGTACTAGCACTCGGAATAGTTTCGTTAATTTGTAATTGCGTTAGAAATGATTGTTTTGTCATGGCAACACAAAAATAGGTTGTCACTTTTAACAATTTATCATGAAAGAATTATTTATTATTCTTTCCGCATGATCAAATAGACCGCTCCCAAAAGAAATCCCAAGCCGATAAATATGTTCCACGACAATACTTCTTGGTCCATCAATCCCCACATTACTGCGGTAACCGGAATCACAAATGTATTTGTTGAAGCCACCAATGCCGAAGTATGTAGTATGAGATAATTAAAGAGCACCATACTCACCGCGCTTCCTACGAAGCCCAAAATGAGCAAATATTTAAAGCTAGACCATACAATGTCTGGTTTGTTAACCCAAACACTGGCAATGTCTGATTTCCAAATGATAAAAACATAAAAAATGGCAATAAACACAAATGGATACGCTGTTTTAACCATTGAAGGCAAGTGGCTTAATTTGTGCTTGATGATATTAATGTTATAACCATACATAATGGCAGCCATTAAAGGCAAACATGCGCCAATTGGATCTATTTTAAATCCACCTTTAAACAGGCTAGGACCAAAAAGAAAGAATGCACCAACCAAACCTGCAATTACGCCCCAAATGCCATTTTTGGTGAGTTTGTCTTTGAATAGCCAAATACCCATAAGCAATGTAAACATAGGAGTAAAAGCGTTCAAAATACCGCTTAATCCGGAAGGAATTCTTTGTCCTGCCATTGCAAAAAGATAAGCTGGAATTGCATTTCCAACTACACCGCTCACAAATAAATAAAAGTAATCTTTTGGTTGAACAACCAACACTTTAGAATGTTGATCAGGGTGCAAATGTTCATTGATAAATGGTTTGTGGTATGGCTTGAAAACGCTGTATTTCAAGAACCAAGGTAGTAAAAATGCCCCGGCCATTGATAACCGCAATCCTGCTACTTGAATTGGGCTAAAGGCTTCTAGTCCTCGCTTGATCATAATAAATGAGCTACCCCAAATACAACCTAAGAAAATAATCAAGAAAACGGGCAACCATTTATATTTCACCTTACAAAGTAAGCGCTTTTTAAGCGCGCATTGAAATGTGTCCGTAAAATTTACTTACTTTGTAACTATGCGAATAAAAATTATTGCAATTTTGTGTTTTCTGCAATTTGGAATTGTATTCTCCCAGATCAATGAGGATTTGATTTGTGCGGAAAAAAACAGAATTATTAATCGCATTCAAAAGCGCGGTATATCGAACATTCACCATGGTTTTGAAATCAATTATCACCGTTGCCATTGGTATTTAAATCCAATTAAAAATGCCTATTTAAAAGGCAGGGTATTGTTCCAATTTAGGGTAGTTGATAAGGAAGATTCACTTGGGTTTGATTTGATTTCGGGACTAAAAATCAATTCAATTAGTTATCATGGAACAAACATGGCATTCAGCCGAAAGGGCGATGCGGTTTATGTGAAAAAAGTGGGTGGTTGGCAATCAAATGATCAAGATTCATTTGAAGTTGATTATGAGGGATTTCCTGCCAACAATAACGGTTTCGGCGCATTTATATACGACAATCACAAAACTGGACCTGTAATTCATACCTTGAGTGAACCTTATGGAGCCTTGTCATGGTGGCCATGCAAACAGACTTTGCATGACAAAATTGATTCTATAGACATTTATGTTCACACCGATAAAAGTTTAAAAGCGGGCTCGAATGGTTTGTTGGTTGAAACTATGCAGGAAGGTGATACCAATCACATTTACCACTGGAAACATAGATACCCAATTGTTACTTATTTGGTAGCAATGGTGGTTACAAACTACGACGAGTTTACCCAGTATGCCCATTTGGTTGGAAGAACAGATTCATTGCCTGTTTTGAATTATGTTTTCCCTCAGTTTACTGCATCGGCTTATAAAGAAATCCAACAGGTATTGCCACAAATTAGATTGTTCGATAGTCTGTTTGTGCGTTATCCTTTTGTGAAAGAGAAGTATGGACATGCCCAGTTTACCTGGGGAGGTGGAATGGAACATCAAACCATGAGTTTCATGGTGAATTTTAGTTTTGATTTAATGGCCCATGAATTGGCCCACCAATGGTTTGGCGACATGGTAACCTGTGGTACTTGGAGAGATTTGTGGTTGAATGAGGGATTCGCAACTTATTTAACGTGTTTGGCTTTTGAATATTTGAAGGGACCAGAGTCTGCTAAGGATAGATTACGTGGCATGAGGAATGACATAACAGGTGATCCAAACGGAGCAGTTTGTCCTGCCGATACTTCACAAGTAAACGTGCTTTTTAACGGTAGGCTTACTTATAACAAAGGGGCTTGGGTTTTACATCAATTGCGAAAAACCATTGGCGATAGTGCTTTTTTTGCGGGCTGTAGAAACTATTTAAGCGGAGCAAACGCATATGGATTTGGAAATACTGCTGGTCTTAAATATTACATGGAGCAGGCTTCTGGAAAAAACTTGGCCGTGTATTTTCAGCGGTGGTTTTATGGGGAAGGATTTCCATATTTGAAAATAAACTGGAAGCAGAGAGGTAGCAAAGTTTCGGTTTCGGTAGAGCAAACGCCTTCGAACATGATGGTACCTATTTGGTATATCAAAGTACCAATGCTATTTAAGAATAAAACGCAAAGCCAATTGTTTGTTTGGGAACCGCAAAATTTGAAGGAGAATTATGAAATTGAATTGCCTTTTTCTGCCGATACTGCAATATTTGACCCAAATGTGACAGTACTTGCAAAGGCAAGTGTTGGAGGTATCAATGTTGATCTAATTCAACAGGAAGAAATTGTGATTGCCCCTAATCCTGGAAGGGATGTAGCATCGGTGTTTTGCAGGAATTCGAACATGACAAAAATTCAAATTTTCAATAGCGTAGGACAAGATATTTTTAGTGTTGATTACGGCAATGAAGCACAGAAATTTGTTGATTTGAATACTTCAAAATGGTCAACAGGGGCTTATATTATTAGGATTTATGCCGGCAATTTAGTATATTCGAAGAAATGGTTAAAGTATTAAAATCGGTTTTATTCTTTTCAGCAGTTGCAATGTGTGCCTTTTTGGTGTCTTGCGAAACTGAAAAAACTCCTCCAGCCAATACTCCTCAAAGCAACGGAGTGGTATTAAACTTTGTTGGTTTAATCAATGGAGATGATGTGACAAGCAGCACAAAAATGTCTGGCAAATTTGGAGGGGAATTATTTACTGTTACCAATTGGTCGATCTTAATTTCTCATTTGGCATTGGTGAAAGAAAATGGCGATACTGTTCAACTTGGAGATGGATATCAATGGATAAGTTTTAAAGATGCCCGTACTTCCTTTAAATATTTAAATATTCCTGAGGGAAATTATAAGGGAATTTCATTTATGCTAGGTTTGGATTCGGCAATTAACCATGGAGATCCTAATAAATGGCCTGCCAATCATCCTTTGAATGCATATACAACTGGTTTGCATTGGGGTTGGTCTGGTGGATATATTTTCCAAGCACTTGATGGAAATTACAGTAAGGATTCTATTACTTCTACAACAAATGGATTTAGCTTCCATGCGGCTACAGACCAAATGAAAACAATGTTCAATTTGCCTTTTACATATTCAATAGATAGATCGGTAAAAACTGCAACCATTGAGTGTTACGTTGAAAAAATGTTTGGAGCGCCAAATCCTATTTTATTAAAAAACACCTCTGTAAGTCATTCTGAAAGTCCTTCAGAAATCCTTTTGATGAAGGCTCTTCTTGAAAACGCTCAGAACGTCTATAAAATTACCAAGGTTCAATAATTAATTACGCAAGGGGTATGAATAGGGCGGGATTAAAAATCGTTTGCGCATCTTTACTTGTTGCTGTTATGTTCTTGGCATCATGCAAAAAGGAGGATGAAAATGCAAAACACAATCCTACCAGTACCTATGTCCCTACAAATATTGATCCGGGTACAATATTCCCTGCTGAGTTAGGCATGCCATCATTGCCTTCAGATAATTCCTTAACCGTTGAAGGTGTCTATTTGGGAAGAATGCTGTTCTACGATCCAATTTTATCTTACGATAGTAGCATTAGCTGTGCATCTTGCCATAAGCAAGAATTTGCTTTTAGTGATCCAATTGCATTTTCTCCAGGGGCGTTTGGATTAAAGACAAAACGCAATGCACCCTCTTTATTTAACATGGCATATAGCAAACATTTCTTTTGGGATGGACGGGTTACCAATTTGAGAGATTTGGTATTTGAACCCATACAAGCCCACAATGAAATGGCAATGACATTGCCAAAATTGGAAGGGAAATTAAAGAATGTAACGCGATATATAGATTATTTCAACAAAGCTTTTGGTCATTCACCAAACCTTGTAGATATGTCAAAAGCCATGGAGCAATTTATGTTGACCATTGTAAGCAATGGATCTCGCTTTAATAAGTTTTTCCCAGGTGATAGTATACAACTTTTTAATTTTAACGAATTAAAAGGTGCTCAAATATTTAATGGATTGGTGAATTTTGATCCAGTTACCAAGTTTACCCCAGGAGCAGATTGCTTTCACTGTCATGGTGGTGAATTGGCTCAGCAACAAAATTTCAATATGGGTGGCGTTGCAAACAATGGCTTAGACGATGTGCTTACCGATTTGGGTTATGGAGGAATTATCAATGATCCAAAGAAATATGGAACATTCAAAGCCCCTTCCTTGTTGAATATTGCTTTGACCGCTCCTTACATGCACGATGGTAGATTCAATACCCTGGATGAAGTTATTGAGCACTATTCAGATAAAATGAAATTTAATTCTCCTAACATTCATTCTTTGATAAGTTCGCACGGTGGAATTCAATTGAATTTAACTGCCGAACAAAAGGCAAATTTGAAAGCTTATTTAATGACGATGACCGACAATAAGTTAATTACAAACCCGGCCTACAGTAATCCATTTAAGAAGTAATTAATATCCCAAAACTGGGCTCAACCAACGTTCAATTTCTTTCAAGTTCATTCCTTTTCTTTCGGCGTAGTTCTCAACCTGATCTTTTCCTATTTTACCTAATCCAAAATACTTGGAGTTTTCATTGGCAAAATAGAATCCACTTACACTCGCTGCTGGCATCATTGCCATGCTTTCTGTAAGTGAAATATTCAATTTGAACTCAGAATCAAATAGGTTGAACAAGGTCGATTTTTCCGTATGGTCAGGACAAGCTGGATAACCAGGTGCAGGTCTGATACCAACATACTTCTCATGAATGAGTTCATCGTTTGATAGGTTTTCAGTAGTTGCATAACCCCAAAACTCGGTTCTTACTTTTGCGTGTAAATATTCAGCCAAACTCTCAGCCAATCTATCAGCCAATGACTTCGCCATGATGCTGTTATAATCGTCGAGATTTGCTTCAAATGCTTTTACAATTGGGTCAAGGTTTAAACCTGCAGTAACCGCAAATCCCCCCATATAATCAATTTCGTTTGGAGAAAGGAAATCGGCAAGTGATAAATTTGGAACACCCATTGACATTTTACGTTGTTGACGCAAGAAATGGAATTGACTAATTTGTTCAGTTCCTTCTGCATTTAATACTACAACATCGTCATCTGTGCGTTTAACTGGCAATATGAAATAGGTTGCTTCGCATGCAATTGGTTGGGTATTCTCCCATTCATTTAGCATTGCTTGGGCATCATGGAAAAGCTTAGTTGCTTCCACACCTACAACCTCATCACTTAAAATATCTGGATAACGTCCTGCAAGTTCCCAAGTTTGGAAAAATGGTGTCCAATCAATTGTTTCCCTCAAAGCCTTTAAATCAATGTCTTTCAATTGAAAGAATCCTGTATTTTTAGGTTTTGAAACAATTCCGTTGTGCGGCAATTGGTTTGCCAAAGCATTGGCATAAGGAATAATGTCTTTGTTTAGTTGGCGTTTGGCATGAGATTCAGCCAACTCAGTATATTCTAAACGAAGTTTTTCAGAGAAAATTTGATAAGTATCGGGACTTAACAATTGTCCAGCAACGGGCACCGAACGACTTGCATCCAAAACGTGAATAATTGGGTATTGATATTGCGGCGCAATTTTAACAGCGGTATGCACACGTGAAGTTGTGGCACCACCAATGAGCAATGGTTGTTTCATTCCCAAGCGCTGCATTTCAAATGCAACGTGTACCATTTCATCTAAACTTGGGGTAATTAATCCACTGAGACCAATGATGTCAGCACCCCATTCTTTGGCACGTGCCAATATTTTATCGGCAGGAACCATTACACCCATGTCTTCAATATCGTAATTGTTACAGGCCAATACAACCCCAACAATATTCTTTCCAATATCGTGAACATCACCTTTTACAGTTGCCAACAAGATTTTGCCTTGTGCTCTGGCATTAGGGTTATTTAATTTTTGTGCTTCTAAAAATGGTTGCAAATAGGCAACAGATTTTTTCATTACACGTGCAGATTTTACCACTTGAGGTAAGAACATTTTACCTGCACCAAATAGATCACCTACATAGTTCATGCCCGCCATTAAAGGTCCCTCAATAACTCCCAAAGGATCATCGAGTTTGTCTAAGGCTTCTTGTGTATCTTGGTCAATAAATTCAGTAATTCCTTTAACCAGGCTATGTTTTAATCGTTCTTCAACTGAAAATCCTCTCCATTCTTGCTCTTCAACCTTTTCAACTTTTTTCCCTTTAACAGTTTCTGCAAAAGTCACCAAACGTTCAGTAGCATCGTCTCTGCGGTTTAACAAAACATCTTCAACGTGGGTAAGAAGGTCTTTTGGAATTTCTTCATAAACCTCAATCATTCCAGCGTTTACAATTCCCATATCCAAACCGGCTTGGATGGCATGGTAAAGGAAAGCAGAGTGCATGGCTTCTCTTACAGGGTCGTTCCCTCTAAAAGAAAAAGAAATATTCGAGATACCGCCACTTAATTTTGCCCCAGGAAGATTTTGCTTAATCCAACGGGTGGCATTGATAAAGTCAACGGCATAATTGTTATGTTCGTCAATACCGGTTGCAACGGTTAATATATTTGGATCGAAAATAATGTCGTTTGGATTGAAGTTTGCTTTGCCAACTAACAAATCATAACTGCGTTTGCACACTGCAATTTTTCTTTCAAATGAATCTGCTTGTCCGGTTTCATCAAAAGCCATTACCACAACTGCGGCTCCATAGCGTTTCACGAGAGAAGCTTTTTTCAAGAAGGCTTCTTCTCCGTCTTTGAGGGATATTGAGTTTACAATACCTTTCCCTTGCAAACACTTAAGTCCTGCCACAATTACATCCCATTTACTACTATCAATCATGATAGGCACACGAGAAATATCTGGCTCAGAGGCAATTAAATTCACGAATGTTGTCATGGCTTGTACGCCATCTAACATTCCTTCATCCATATTAATATCAATAATTTGAGCGCCATTTTCAACTTGTTGACGCGCAATATCTAACCCCGCATTATAGTCGCCATTTAAAATTAGTTTGGCAAACTTTTTACTTCCTGTAACATTGGTTCTTTCACCAATATTCACAAAGTTAATGTCGGGAGTTAACGTAAATGGTTCAAGACCACTTAATCGTAGATATGGATGAATAACAGTTTTAGTCACTTGATTTTAAAATAGGGTAGGCCATTTAGTAGGATTTGATTCATGCATCAATTGATACACAGAAGCAAATACTTCATCGGCACTTGGTTTAGAAAAATAATCACCATCACTACCATAAGCAGGTCTATGTGCTTTAGCGGTAATTGTTAAAGGTTTACTATCTAAATACTTATAAGCTTCTTGATTTTCTAAAACTTGTTGCATCATGAAAGCAGAAGCACCACCCGGAACGTCTTCATCGAAGAAAACAACGCGGTTGGTATGTTTAATGCTTTCAACAATTGAATGGTTAACATCAAAAGGCAATAAGGTTTGTACATCAATAATTTCTAGTCGAATACCAACTTCAGCAAGCATATCAGCTGCTTCAGTAGCAATACGGCAGCAAGAACCGTAGGTTACCAAAGTAACATCTTCACCAAAGCGAAGGGTGTCTGGTTTTCCTAAAGGAACCGTAAAGTCTGCAATGTTCGTAGGCATTTTTTCTTTGATACGGTAACCGTTCAAACATTCAATAACCAATGCTGGATCATCAGACTTCAATAGGGTATTATACATACCAGAAGCTTGGGTCATGTTGCGTGGAACACAAACATGCATTCCTCTTACCGCATTGATAATCATTCCCATTGGAGATCCACTGTGCCAAATACCTTCCAAACGATGACCTCTGGTTCTTACAATCACAGGAGATTTTTGACCACCTTTGGTTCTGTATTGCATGGTAGCCAAATCATCACTCATTGGTTCCAAGGCATATAATAAATAATCAAGGTATTGAATTTCAGCAATAGGTCTTAGTCCACGCATAGCAGCACCAATTCCTTCACCCAAAATACTCCATTCACGAATTCCTTTGTCGGTAACACGCAATTCGCCAAATTTCTCTTGCAAGCCTGAAAATCCTTGGTTTACGTCACCAATTTTACCAACATCTTCACCAAAAGCAAAGATTCTTGGATCTCGGTCCATGTTTGCTTCAAAACATGCACGAACCACTTGGTATCCGTCAACTATTTCATCAGAATAAGTTGCAGGAATTTCTTGAACGTCAAGTGCATTGTATTTGCTTTCACTCGTTAGGTGAGAGCTATAGCGGTTGCCATTTAACTCGTTAAAATTTAACAAGTAATCTAACAACGGTTGACGGGCTGCAGGATTATAACCAACAGTAATTCTCAAACATTTATGAAGGGCATTTCCAATATCGCGGCGAATAGGGTCTTTGATATTTTGAACTCCCAATGAGATTTGTTCAATTGCTTCGCGTTCAATGTTGTTGACCATCATGGTATTCATTACGGCAACAAATTCAGCAGTTTCACTTTTGATAGAACTTGAAAAATCTGTCCATGCGCTTTTTTGCGCATTTTTCACATATTCAGTTGCGGTTTTTTCTAACTCTTCTAAGGAAGTTTCATTTGCAAATTGATTGTCTAAAATCCATTTACGCATTTGGGTAATACAATCGAAATCGATTTCCCATTGCAAACGTTCTTTGGATTTATAACGCTCATGGCTACCGCTGGTTGAATGTCCTTGAGGTTGAGTTACTTCAGTAACGTGCACCAAAGCAGGAGTATGTTTGGTTCTACAAACATCGGCAGCTTGTTTATAAGCATTGCAGAGTTCAGCGTAGTTCCAACCACGTGCATGGAATATTTCCATACCCGTACCATTTTTATCAGTTTCAAAACCTTTTAAAATGGTAGAGATGTTTTCTTTTGTGGTTTGATATTTTGCAGGAACAGAAATTCCGTAACCATCGTCCCAAACGCTCATAAGCATTGGAACTTGCATCACGCAAGCGGCGTTCAATACTTCCCAAAAAACACCTTCCGAAGTAGATGCATTTCCAATGGTACCAAAAGCAATTTCATTTCCTTTATTTGAAAAATCAGTAAACTGATGTAAGTCTTTGTTTTCTCTGTAGAGTTTTGAAGCAACTGCCAATCCAAGTAATCGCGGCATTTGTCCTGCAGTAGGAGAAATATCGGCACTCACATTAAAACGGTCAGATTGGGTAAGCCATTCGCCTTTGTCATCGAGCAAACGGGTAGCAAAATGCCCGTTCATGCTTCGACCACCGCTGGCTGGTTCTTTTTCTACGGATGGATCTGCATAGAGTTGTGCGAAAAATTGTTGCACATTGGAAAGACCTTTTGCAAACATAAAAGTTTGATCGCGGTAATAGCCACTGCGCCAATCGCCAAGTTCAAAAACTTTAGCCATTGCCAATTGGGCAACTTCTTTGCCGTCTCCAAATATTCCAAATTTCGCTTTGCCTGTAAGTACTTCTTTTCTTCCTGTAAGTGAAGTCTGTCTACTTTCAAAGGCAATGCGATAATCGTCAAGAACTTGATTTATAAATGCATCTTTGCTTAGTTCTTCTGGTTTTTTTACTACCTCTTGCATTACCGCAAAGATACGCAAATTAATTTGATTGGAATTGACCAAAAATGGCAAAAATTACTTTAATGCCAATGGTTGTTTTTTATGTTTTCACTGTACACAAACAAATACTTGGTCAATATGTTACGCATAGAATTATACTGTGCTCCAGACTGCGGCAATTTGATAGGCTTCGGTGCATTGCGAAATTGCTTGTGGTAAACACTCGTTTTGCCATTCGCATCCACTGCCAAAACAAACGGATATTGAACCATATAAAACAATCCATTATCGTAGTGCATCGAATATCCCGAATAACTGCTATCAGCGGCATTGCGTCCAAGTCCCTCAAGATTAATTTTGTTATCAATTACATTTGAAACAGTAGGAATAATATCGCATTGTGAAACAGATTTGTGGTTTGCCACAGCCGGTAAACCAGAGTTATATATCAAAAATGGCACTTCGTAATGTCCTGATGCCGAGTAAAAATATTCAAAAACTCCATGGCTTGTATGATCGCCAGTGATTACGAAAACCGTGTTTTTAAACCAATCTTTTTTGCGGGCGGTTTCAAAGAATTTCCTCAAACAAATGTCGGTATAACCAATAGAACGCTGTATGGTTCTTTTTGAAAATGGCAATTGGGCTTCGTATTTTTGAGGGATTTCATATGGATGATGCGATGACAAAGTGAAAACCGAACTAAAAAATGGTTGCCTAAATGTATCAATACAGTTGGCGTAATATTGCAAATACGCTTCATCCCAAATTCCCCAATTTCCATCGTAATCTTTGTCTTTGTTGGGATATTCATCAATTCCAAAATAATGTTGAAGTCCAGTTTGCATTAAAAATGCTTTAAAGCCCATTGTGCCATTGTTCGACCCATGAAAAAACGAAGTTGAATACCCAAAATCGCTGTATTTTTTGAAGGCGTTATCTATTTTATTGGTGTTGTATGTCGACAAAATATAAGGCTCATCCATCAAATTTGGTAGTCCCATGAATATGGCTGGAACCATGTCAATGCTCTTCGTACCATTGGCAAAACAGTGGGTAAAATTGATACATGATTTAGACAACGAATCTAGAAAGGGAGTAAAAGGTGCATTGTTTAAAAACCCGGTGTAATCACGGGCCAAACTTTCAACCACAATAACTACCAAGTTTTTCTTTGCAACTGCTTGTGAGTCAAATTTTTTCTGATAAATATCGGCTTCTGCCACATTCAGTGCACAAGGTTTCTGTTCATAAAACTTACCTGATTTTTTCCAAGTACTTAAAATGTGAAGGGGAGTGCTGTAAACCAAAGGACTTATTTCGGCTTCCACATAATTGCAAGCATCGATACTGCGCAAAGGTCGAAGTTGGAGTCCACCTCTACCGGCAATAATCCATATAACCAGCACCAATGGAATGGCAATCACA
This sequence comes from Flavobacteriales bacterium, assembly GCA_947447955.1. Lineage (GTDB taxonomy): Bacteria > Bacteroidota > Bacteroidia > NS11-12g > UBA955 > VMCP01. The sequence goes on from CANFLS010000001.1 coordinate 233,699, forward strand.
CTTCTTAAAATATGATTTTTGTTCCACAAATAAATGGCTTTGAATTTGGTAGGAGTGAATTTGTAAATGAGGTAAAACGAAATGAATAATACCGTGAGGGATAGTATGTTTTCTGACAAATAAGGTGCAATATTATTTCCTTCATCGGTGATCATGGCAAACAATTCATAACCTGTTCTTTTTCCATTGATTTTGGAGAATCCTGTGTCTATTCCGTTCAATATTAAACAAATGGCGCTTGGCAATAAAAACAATATTTTTGTTATTGAGGGATATTTTATACTAAGGGATGGCAAAACGAATTGCCATAAAAATAGGGGCGCAAACAAATATGCAATTACTGGGATGTCGAAATAAATCCCCAAAAGAATAGATTTGATATAACCCAAAGTTCCCACATCTGGTAACCAATAAAAATTAACAAAAAACCAAACCAATCTAGATAAAAACAACAGCAAAAATGCGAAAGCAATTTGCTTAGCAATATTGGTTTTCCAGAGTGATTTAATAAAATTGAATATAATCAAGATAACAAAGGTAATCAATGGTCCGTGAAAGTTCTTTTTATGTTAATATCATATCAACCAATTATTGTCAATTTTACTTGTTTTTCAATCTCAGGTCGCCATTCATTTTGTTTTGAAATTGAATTGTGAATTCGTTCATGATAATAGAGATAATACCAAATTGTTGAAGAATAGTTATTGATATTCTTGAATGCCTTTTCAGAATGTACCATCACCTTTTGAATAAATTCATCGTTGGGTTCCCTGTGGTGATTTAGGATTTTACTCAACAAATTAGGTTGAATATTAATATCCTCTGCGAAATCGTTTTGTTTGACATAAAAAATATCAATGTAGGATTTTAGAAATAATACAAATTTTTGGTGAAGTTCATTATTTTGAACTGTCATAAATTCTTCCATTTGTAATTTGAGTTGAATAAGTTTAGCATCAATAATTTGTGCTGCATTCATATTTTTAAGTCTAGCCAATCTAGATTCTAAGAGTGAAATTGAATCTTGATCCTTATCAATTTTTGATTTGTATCTGGAATCAATTCCGAAATCCCCTTCTAAAATAATTTTACTTTCCTTGTTCATTGCCGTCGTATTTATTGATTAAACTGATAATTTCAGGAACTTCCAAACTTAAGGTTGCTCCTGTAAGTCTCATATTGTATTTGTGAATATAATATTCTGCCAATGTGCTTTTGGGTCTTAGAGAAATACAAGCCAATTCACCATATTCTTTAACCGCTATTTTAGAAACGAAGGCAATTAAATTGCCTGCAATTTTATCATACATTTTATTTAAACCTTTGTTTTCTATCGATACAGTAAGCAGCCGGACATGGATTCTCCATTCTTCCGGATACTTCTCAAATGATATTAATCCCAATATATCTTGGTGTCCTTTTATTGTCAATTTATATAACTCAAATTCTAGTTCTTCTTTCCAGTTGAAAAAATATCTCGATTTGGTTAAGGATTTATAATCACTTTTTTCAAGTGGTAAAATATCAACAATGTATATTCTCCCAGTTAAAAGTTCAATAATTTCCACTTTACGAATATAATAAATATTCCAATTAATGGAATTTTTATTTTTATTTATTCCAATAAAAAGAATGTTTCTCCAAAACAACACTATGTAATCTTTTTGGTATTTTCTTGTGAATTCTTATTTTTAAAATTACTAACCTTAACTTTGAACATGCAATTTTTAAAAATGCTTATAGCAGCAGTGTTTTTTATGGCTACTGCTGCCAATGCACAAACCCCTCATTTAACGCGCGACATTAACACCACTTTTCTGAACGGTTACCCAACTGCATTCTGTGAAGTAAATGGCTATCTATATTTTAATGGTACCAATGTAAGTTCAGGAACAGAATTATGGCGTTCAGATGGAACTACCGCGGGTACAAAACTGTTTGCAGATATAGTGAAAGGCACTTCTCCTTCAGATCCCGTAGCGCTCACGAAAGTTGGGAGCACCTTGTTTTTTATTGCAACTACACCAGAATTTGGACGTGAACTTTGGAAAGTTGATAGCGGAGCTACTGCCCCTGTTATGGTGAAGGATATTAGAACCGGTTATGGTAGTTCTGGTGTTGTTGGTTTGGTAGCCTACAAGAATAAATTGTACTTCTCTGCCGGTGCAGATGCCAGCGGCGATTATGAACTTTATACCAGTGATGGAACTGATACTGGAACCTATATGGTGAAAGATATCAACCCGGGAACCTCAAATTCTCAGCCCTATTTGTTTACCATTTGTAAAAATATTTTATACTTTGTAGCCACGTCATCAACTTCGGGACAAGAACTTTGGCGTACCGATGGAACGGCAAATGGAACCTATTTGGTGAAAGACGTTTATCCTGGAACTTCGGGTTCTAGCATTTCTTCACTCGCTGCTTATAAAGATACCCTTTATTTCAATGCTTCTTGTCCTGGTACCCCTTCAACTTACCTAGGTTTGTGGAAATCAGATGGTACAGATACCGGAACTCAAAAGGTTCCTTCTGCAACTACAACCGCTTATTCTAGCGTAGATTATCTTAAAGTTTGTAACAACTGGCTCTATTTTTCAGCTTATAATGCTACGGTAGGACAAGAATTGTTTCGTACAAATGGGCAGAAGGTTTATTTGATGAAAGACATTGACCCAGGAAATACAGGTTCTGCACCACTCAGTTTGGTTGCCGTTGATACAATTTTATACTTCACAGCTACGGGTTATAACGGGAGAGAACTTCACCGTTGTGGTGGAACCACAGCAACAACTGGATTGATTCGTGATTTATATCCAATTCAAACAGATGCACAAATCAATAATATGACTGCCGTTGGTAACACCTTGTTTTTTACCGCTCAAGAAACTCCAAATTATGGCGATATAGAACTATTCAAATGTAAAGGAACTTCAATTTCTAGAGTGAAAGACATTTGGGCTGGCGCTTTGGGATCTAGTCAACCAACGAATTTTTACGCTTGGAATAACAAACTTTATTTTTCTGCGAACGATAATATTGTAGGCAGAGAATTGTGGACCAGTGATGGAACTGCTTCAGGAACTGTATTGTTAAAGGATGTAAACAACGGTACTTTGGGAAGTGGTATTACTTCAATTGCAGAATATCCTGGTGGAGTAATGTTTAACGCCAATGAACCAACCTACAAAGATGAACTTTGGAGAAGTGCCGGTGATTCTTCCAAAACCAAAATGGTGAAGGACATTGGAACCAACTCGCCTTATTCATCTACCCCAAGAAAATTGAGGAGTGTGAATGGGAAAGTCTATTTTACAACCGAACCTTATTCCTCTTATGGTGAGCAATTTTATTCAGATGGAACAAATGTCACTGAAGTTACTGTGAGTAGTACCTATTACGGACAACCCGATAATTGGACATCTTTCAACGGAAAGGTTTATTTTACTTGGAACCAAAGCAGCTTTTATCCTGATTTATACTACGTTTCTCCAACCAATTATGGTTCTAAAGTAATGACACTCGATATCAGCAAACTCGGCGATAGGGTGTCGAACTTAACCGTATTTAGAGACCAACTATTTTTCTGTGCATCAGATGGAACTTCTGGAACTGGTGTTGAATTGTATAAAGCGTCGAAGACAAACACTGTTTCTTTGGTGAAGGACATCTACTCAGGTTATAGTTCAAGTAATCCAAATAACTTAACAATTTTGGACACGGCACAAATGTTATTTGTAGCCAGCAACAATACTTATGGTAGCGAACTTTATACGACAGACGGTACTCCTTCTGGAACCAAATTATTGAAGGACATTGTAACGGGTGCTAACAGTTCAGGTCCCTCAAATTTGAAAAAGCTAGGAAAATACATCTACTTTGCCGCAACCAATGCGAGCAATGGCCGTGAACTATGGCGAACCGATGGAACCGCTGCCGGTACAGTTTTGTTTACCGATATCAATTCAGGTTCAGGAAATAGCAACCCATCAAACTTTGTCGTGGTGGATACATTGATGTATTTCCTTGCCGACGATGGTGCCAACGGAATTGAACTTTGGGCGACCAATGGAACACAAAACGGCACCTATTTGGTGAACGATATTGTAAAAGGAAGTGGCACTTCAAATGTGTTAAATTTAACTCCTGTTGGAAAATGGTTGTACTTTTCTGCCAACGACGGAACGCATGGTCAAGAACTTTGGAAAACCAATGGCAAAGCAACTTCAATGCTTACAGAAGTGTATGAAGGACCAGAAAGCACCAATCCTTCATTATTGACATTACACAACGATACGTTGTTTTTTACAGCTGATCATCCAGAATTTGGAAACGAATTGTGGTATGTTTATACCAAATGCATGAAAGTTGATTACAAAAATACTACTACATGTTTGGGTACTCCTGTAGAATTCAAGAACACCACAGATAGCTTTGGAAGGAAAATTACCAATACCGTTTGGGATTTTGGCGACACCACAAATACAACATTGAGTAAAACCACACAATGTGTTTTTTCTGCTGCTGGCAAATTCAAAGTGTCATTAACTGTAACAAACGAAGATGGATGTACTGAAACTAGAAACGACTCGATTGTTGTTTACGACAAACCTGTTGCTAAATTCACCGTTAACAATGATAGTCAATGTTTGGCTACCAATGCATTTTCATTTACCAATGTTTCCACTCCAATTAAAGCAATGAAACACGAATGGAATTATGGGGTAGGTGCATTGGATACCATGAAAGTGGGATATAAGAAATATACAGTTAAGGGCAATTATCGTGTGAGATTAATTGAGCGCTTGGGTACATTTTGTAGCGATTCAATGATTGATACCGTATCGGTTTTACCAATGCCAATAGATATTTCTGTTGTTGGAAAATCAACCACACTCTCTGCCCAAGATACATTTAACGCAGTGGTTGCCAAAAATAAATCGACTTACAACTGGGTAATTACTGGTGGTACCAAATTATCGGGTGGAACAACAAGTCAAATTGTAGTGAAATGGAATACCCCTCCGGTAACCGCATCGATCAAAGTAACTGAAACAGATAGCTTTGGTTGTGTGGGTGTTCAAAAATCCAAATCGGTAACTGTGCAAAAACCCGCTGCCGTTGAAAAATACAATAATAACGGATTTGAACTTTATCCGAATCCAACCACAGGTATTGTCCATATTAATTTGTCGGAATTATTTGCAAAAAATGCAACAATTTCAGTGTATAATTCTTTGGGACAATTGGTTAAGTCGGAAATGCTATTAGCACGTTCAACTTCTTTTGATGTATCGCATTTACCAAAAGGAATGTACACGTTAACTGTGACTTCAAACGGTGAATTCCGTTCGAAGAAATTTGTACTTCAATAGAATCTATTTCTTTTGAGGGACGTTTTCTCTGTAACTTTGCGGTATGCCTGAATTTCAATTAGAATCACCATTTACACCCAAAGGTGATCAGCCACAAGCCATAGAACAATTGGTGAGTGGTATTAACGATGGCATTAGGGCACAAACCCTTTTGGGGGTTACCGGTTCGGGTAAAACCTTTACCGTTGCCAATGTAATTCAGCAAACTCAGAAACCAACTTTGGTATTGAGTCATAACAAAACCTTGGTGGCTCAATTGTATGGAGAATTCAAACAGTTTTTTCCAAACAATTCTGTTGAGTATTTTGTAAGTTACTACGATTACTATCAACCGGAAGCATTTATTCCTACCACCAATACCTACATTGAGAAGGATTTAAATATTAATGAGGAAATTGAAAAAATGCGACTTAAAACAGTGGCAACTTTGCTTTCTGGAAGAAGAGATGTGATTGTTGTTGCCAGTGTAAGCTGTATTTATGGTGCAGGTAATCCTTCGGATTATGAAAATACCATCATCCGATTGAATTTAGGTCAAAGAATTTCGCGCCAGCAATTGTTATATCGTTTGGTGGAAAGTTTATATAGCCGAACAACAGCTGAATTTAAACGTTCTACATTTCGTGTGAAAGGCGATACTGTTGACGTTCATTTGGCATATAATGACATTGCTTACCGTGTGATTTTCTTCGGTGACGAAATTGAAGAAATGTATAGTTTCGAACCTGAATCGGGTAAGAAAATAGAGAATTTGGTAGATTGCGCCATTTATCCAGCGCAAATTTATGTTTCGCCAAGAGACAGACTTGAATCGGTGATTTATCAAATTCAAGATGATTTGGTTTTACAATTGGAAGAGTTCAAACTGCAAGGCCGTCATTTGGAAGCCAAGCGCTTGGAAGAGCGTGTGAACTTTGATTTGGAAATGATTCGTGAATTGGGTTATTGTAATGGTATAGAAAATTATAGCCGCTATTTTGATAGAAGAAATGCAGGTGATAGGCCATTTTGTTTGATCGATTATTTCCCTAAAGATTTCCTTTTGGTGGTGGATGAAAGCCACGTTTCTATCCCTCAAATTAGAGCCATGTATGGCGGTGATAGATCTAGGAAAATGAACTTGGTGGATTATGGTTTCCGTTTGCCTGCTGCATTGGATAACCGACCTCTTCAGTTTGAAGAGTTTTATGGGATGATCAATCAATCGATTTACGTAAGTGCTACGCCAGCTGATTTTGAATTGAAAGAATCTGAAGGGGTTGTGATTGAACAGTTGATTCGTCCTACGGGTCTTTTGGATCCTGTAATTGAAGTGCGTCCGCTTGACAATCAAGTGGATGATTTGATAGAAGAAATTGACAAACGCATTGCCATGGGTGATCGTATTTTGGTTACCACTTTAACCAAGCGTATGGCCGAGGAATTGACGAAATACCTTTCCAAATTAAACATCAATGTGAGTTACATCCACAGCGATGTGAAAACCATGGAGAGGGTTGAGATACTGCGCAGCTTGAGATTGGGTGTGATAGATGTTTTGATTGGCGTCAATTTATTGAGGGAAGGACTTGATTTGCCTGAAGTCAGTTTGGTGGCCATTATGGATGCGGATAAGGAAGGATTTTTGCGCAGCGAAACCAGTTTGGTACAAACCATAGGCCGTGCTGCCAGAAACGACCGAGGCAAGGTAATTATGTATGCAAACAAAATGACCAAAAGTATGGTGAAAACCATCGATGAAACCAATCGCCGTCGCGAAAAACAAATTGCATACAATACAGAACATGGAATTACCCCTACCACGGTAATTAAATCGAAAGATGAAATTTTCCGTCAAACTGCAGTAGCAGATGGTGTATTCAGTGATGATCCGAAAGCTTACAATTTCTATGAAACAGAGATGTCGGTTGCTGCAGATCCAATCATTGCTTACATGGATAAACCTGCCTTAGAAAAAGCGATTCTCAAAACCGAGAAAGACATGCACCGCGCTGCCAAAAACATGGAATTCATGGATGCTGCGCGCTTACGCGATGAATTGGAAGTTCTTAGGAATAAGGTAAAAGAGATGGCGTAACAAATAATAATTACCGTATCAATGTAATTACCCCATGTACAACTTCAGGAGGATTGTTGCTACCTTTCAAATAGATTTGAAAGATGGCAAAGTAGGAGCCTGAAGGACATTCCGCACCGATATTCATGACAAGGCCGTTCCAAAGTTTTGTTTGGTCGGAGCTGCTGGCATGAATTTGTTCAAAGACTTTTGCTCCCCAGCGGTTAAATACTTGAATGTCGTAATTGAAAGTTCCACCAATGGATTTGATTTTGAAGATATC
>CANFLS010000002.1 GCA_947447955.1 Flavobacteriales bacterium
GCTTCCCAAAGTATTTTGTTAATTGTTTGGGTGGCTTATCTATTCCTTACTCTTATTCTTTCAAAGAACTTTATAAATGTCCCCTAAATCTCTCAACCTAGGTTCGTCTATTTCTTTTTTGTTTCCCGTCTTGTTTCCTTAACGGGCTGCAAATATACTGCTTTGTTTTAAATTACCAAATCATTGCTGAATTATTTCTTTAATAATTTAGCTTCGATAAGCCAATTTACTACGCTATTCGTTAACCATAAGCGCAATTAGGTTCTCAAACTATTTTTTGTCCCTCAAAATAAAAAAAGCAATTATTTAATTCAGCCATCAATCCCACACCCTCACTACCCCATATGCTGCGAATAACCAGTCCTTGCTTATTATACTATATTGCCTATTCAAGGCCTGGCAAATTAAAATCCTATCAAATGGGTCACGGTGGTGAAAAGGCAAATTGCTCAACCTTATACTATCGCCAGTTTCAATTGGCAAAATATGTATTCCTCCACGTTCGCAGTAGTATAATAGATCTGACCACGAAACAGGAAGCTTGAGTTTACCTAAACTCATTTTCATAGACATTTCCAAAAATGAAGCCTGACTGATAAATATCACATTGTCCTTTTCGTCCAAAATTTGCTTTGCTTTTAGCGGCAATTGATTTGAATTCGACAAGTACCATAATAAGGTATGGGTATCTATTAAATAATTCATTACATGTAATCTTGAAACATTTCCAATGGCTCATCGAAGTCGTCCGACATCCACAATCCGGCTGGCATAATACCCGAAACAGAAATTTTGGAAGTCAATTTATCTTTGCTATTCAAAAAATCAACAAATTGCCTTACCTCCACTTGCTTTTCAATGGGTAGTTTCGAAACAGCAGTATGGAAATCATACGTATTGCTTGCTTTTTCATATGGGACCTCCGATTCTGAAACAGCAGAAATTGATTGATCATTTTTTGACTCGCAATAGTCTTTCAGGAAGTTTTCAATTTCCTCACTGAGTGTTTTACCTTCTCTCCCCAACCAATACTTGGCCTTCTCATGAACGTCCTGGTCAAGGGTAATATTGATTCTCCGCTTCAACATATTACAAATATAACAAAAAGTGTGTATATTTCAAATTTATACACATTTGTTTTTGAGGGAAAATTATTATTTTTGAATGCCATAACTTTAAATTACAATTGGCGGTAATGTACTTATTAAAAAGACTTGTTTTAATTATGTTTGCGATACTTGCGTTCGTTGCAGGATCTTATTGGATTTATCTATTTATACCATATACCTCAGAGGAGATTAAAAGCCCTTACGGCAACGCAACAATTAAAATTGTATTAGACGGCAAACTCCCTTTTTTCTCCTTTAATGCTGGACCAGTTGACGGCAACTATGTTATTCTTTATGGCGATAAAGTTGTTGACAAACTTCTTCGTACAGAGTGTTGCTACACAAATGATATTGAGGACATAAAATGGTATAAAGACAGCGTAAAATTCAAATACATAGTCAATTTTGATGCGCCACAACGGGTTTATGAAAAAGTATACAAGTTCCCCAAGACATATGACCAATAACCATAAAATGAAAACCTCAATGCATAGGAAAACGGCAATTGGTAACACCGGTTTGACAAAAGTGGCGGTTCAATAATCGGCAGACACATTTGTCGCTTATCAAACATAGATTCTCCGCCACAACATATTATAAATACAATAAACAATGTGTATATTTCAAAATTATACACGCTTATTTTTGAGGGACATAAAAAAAGCCTCATTTCTGAGGCTTTAATCTGGCGGTCTGGACGGGACTAATCCTTTACCTTTAACCGACTAATATATAATATTTTAAAAATCAAGAAGCTTAGTGACTCCCGTATTGCTAACTATTCGTTAAAACAAAACTAATATAATATACCTTATGAACCAAAAAACAAATAAAAAATTAACGCTGTTCAATTATTTAATGAACATGCTATTCCGTCGGTATTTAATAAGGAACAGAAATCCTATAGAATCGCCTACATCTACCTCATTAGATTTTCAGGTTATTCCAAAAACAGAAAACCATAACATCCTTATACCAAATATATACCTAAATTGGAAAGACCGAAATTCATCAAGCAATCATTTGGCACCATTTAACAAAAATGTTATTTATCGCAATATTTTGTTATTAAATGCAAATTCGTATGTTTGTACTGTGAAAGCAAACGAGAAACTTAGAGAATTAAGGGTTATTAAAGGTCTTAGCCAAGAAGTAGTGGCTTCACAATTAGGAATTGATTCTGGAACCTATTCTCGTATGGAGAGAGGTGTAACGGAGTTGAAGTTTGAACTGGTAGGTAGAATACTAGAAATATTGACCATTAGTTGGGATGAATTTTTGAAGTACGACGATCAAGGTCAACAAACGTTTAATTTCCAACAAGGCGATAATAATTCCTTCCAAGCAACTGTAGAAACGTCAATTGTAACGTTTTTGAAAGATGAGTTACAAGCATTACGCACTGAAGTTCAAGAACTCAGAAAAATAAACTTAGAATTAACTAAGCAAATTATCAGTAACAACAAGTAAGACATCCACTTACTCAAATTAAGAATCTTTATTATTTTAATTTTAAGCATTTAAAGCTTAGAACAAAGTCTATATATCTTTAGTATATAGCTTTTTGCATTGTCTAAAAATGCAATATATTGTCATTTTTCGCCTACGAAAATATAAACGCTATTAATTTATTTCGCTGAGGCTATAATTGCCTGAATTTAAATATTATAAACTATTAAAAAAGTTCAAATAAACACTATGAAACAAGCGATATTACTTAGCTTTATATTTATTTCGTCATATTTAAACGGGCAAATAGAAAATAGAGAATGGACAACCTACCGTTTAAATACATTTTATGCCAATTTTGTAAAAAAATGCCCTAAGATTGCTTTTTGGGGTCAAACTAGAAATGGTGAAGTCAAAGATTATCTTGACGTTTACTTTAATTCATTGAATAATGAAGAAGCTGATCAATTAAGAATTACAGCTGAGTATGAAATAAAAAACTTTGGTATAAGTAAATCTGACTTTATAAGAGACTTTAATATTACGTATTGTAAAGTAAGCTGGGATTACATCAGTGAAAATTTCACTATGATTCAATGCATCATGAAATACAGACGAAAATTCCAATCAGATACGAATTAACTTAAATCAGGTTGTAAATGAAAAATTTATTTCTCTTAGCTATAATCTCATTGTTTTCATTTAAAAGCAATAATGTTTATGTATGCGATGGACCCAAAAGTATAGCTTATCATTCAACTAGAAATTGTAATGGGTTAAATAATTGTAGTACTTCAATCCGTGAAATCACATTAAGTGAAGCTAATAAAATTGGAAGACGAGCTTGTAGAATTTGCAAACCTTCTACAGCAAAAATAGATGCTAACAACATAATTCAATTAATAAATTCAAACACTTATGCGTATAAAATTCTTTAAATACAGTATTGTAATTATTGCGGTTATTTTTCAAGCTAAACTTGTAAATGCACAAATTGGTGCCAATAGCAGACCTTTTACCCATAATAATTATATACCACAAATTCCAGCAGATGTTTATATAAATACCTTGAGAGAACGCCAAAGAATGGAAGCAGAAAGACTGGAAATAATAAAACGAAAGCAAGAATTAGATAATTATTACAGAACACGCACTGTACCGTCTGATTATCAAAGTGTAACATTTTATGCGAATTTCCCTGACTTTGGTAATCTTATTGAAATCTGGATAAATGGCGAATATCATTCATGGATTTCTAATGGATATTACACTGATGGGTCTGGATGTAATTCGAATTCTGAGCGTGCAGTTTATAAATTCTATGGCAAACCAGGAATTTATAATGTAATTGGTGTATCAGCTAATAATTTAAGATGGGAATTTACAATTACTGTGGAATTTGACCGATGCAAAACAATGGCATTTTCAAAAAGTTAAAGGAATAATAACTATGAAGCAAATACTTAATTATAAAACCCTTGGATTATGTTTGATTTTAATTTTTGGAATGTCTTTTATAACTAAAACACAAACCAACAATACAAAATTAAAAACTCAAAAATCAAGCCATCTATTTATTCAAAATCCGAATCAAGAACCTTGGACTCAGTATCAATTTTTAATGTTTTACAGAAAAGCAGTGGAGAATTGTCCTAAAATCGCTTTCATAAGAAAAGATAAAAACAACAAAAATAAAGACTTTTTACTGATGTGGTTTAGCTCTGTAAGCGATAAGGCACTTAGACAAATTCAAATTGATGCAGAAGCAGGTATTATTACAATAGGGGGTGAAATATTCCTTAATGACGTAAATAAACGTTATTGTTATTTTAATGAAAAATCATTAGGCGAAGACATCTATAAACTTTATGCAATTATCCAATATCGAGATAAATTGGAAAACGAATATTAATATAATATATACTATATGAAAAATAATTTTTTTATAACCCGAAATTGGATCAAGATACTAACGAAGTCCAGTGTTCTAGTTTTACTCATTTTATTTTATGGATTTACAATTAAAAGCAACACTGTTTTGCCAATTGTGAAAAACAACTTGACAAAGCCTGTTGCAAAAAACAACCCTTTTAAATTGGTTTTTCAGCAATATGCTTTTAAATCCGAAAACAAGGATTGGGAAGATTGGAAAAAAGGGCAAAATATTTTTATAATAAATTATAATGACAACGGAGATGTGTTGCATTATTTATCTGGTGGGACTAAAAAATTATATACCATGAGAAAAGGATGGGAGAAAACTACCAAATACAATGAAGATTATTCCATAGCTGAATTTATTACAGATGATGGCGAAGAAATATCTATTCAGGTTTACTACGCCCCAAGAACTTTCATAAAAATAATTTCTGTGGGTTCGTATATTATTCAATTTGATGATATTTTAAAATAAGTATTAAAAACGAGAAAATGAAAAAACACCTAAAATACACACTAATACTTTGTATCTATTTCATAATGAGTTGTTCGAATAATAATTCGAATGAAAATAAAATTAAAAAACTATCAAAAGATGAACTTGACAGCATAAGAATTGAGAATTCGATTGCGAATCAAAAGGTCCTTAATTGCAATATAGAAAATGCAGAGAGGAATTTTAAATCTTGGCTTGAGTTCAAATATCCTGATTGGAAAATAATTTCAGATCTGAAAATCCAAGAATCAGGAGACTGTGAGTATGATATAAGATTTACTGTTTTAAATCCATATCTATCAAAATATGTGAGAACTGAAGAAATTGTTGTTGTAAGAATATCATTTGTTGATGCTTACGAAAAATATTCAATCAAATTCTTAAGAGGAGTTATTTATTAATTTAAAGGAAATGTTTAGAAAAATAATAATAATTTCCCTAATATGCTTTTTATCATTTGTAAAATCACAAGGTCAAATCATCAGAGATGAATGGTTAAATTGTGGAAATGGTAATTGTCAGGTTTTTATCAATAATTACATAGTTGGAACTACTTACACTTGGGACGGGCAATGCAAAAATAATAAGGCTAACGGTTCAGGAATTTTAAAAGAATACCACAATAATGAACTTTATAGCACCTACACAGGCAACATGAATCTGGGATTAAAAATTGGATTAGGAAAATTAGCCTATTCAAATGGAACCATATTAACATGTACATTTATCAAAAACCAAGCAAATGGCGAAGGGAAGTTTATTCTTGAAAATGGAACAACATACGAAGGAAATATTATTAATGGGAACTCTCATGGCTATTGTCATCAAACTTTAGGAAATGGAAGTCAGTTTGACGGATTTGTTGTAAACGGAAATTTTTACGAAGGAAAGTATATTGACCCTACAGGTAAAATATATTATTTCGAAAAAGGAGAAATCATAAAAAAAAGACATAAAGAAACAAGTTTTAATTTTGACATCGGAACCAAACTTACACTATATTATGATGAAGAATGGAAAATTTGTCAACCAGAAAAAGCTCAATACTATAGACTTATTACATTCAGCGAAGAATATAAGCCAAATGGTAGCATAAAAGATTTTTACATGAATGGAGTTTTACAATCGGAATTCTATGCTGTTTATCTTGATCCATTAGATGACAAAAAAACTTTCCATACAGACAATTGTACTTGGTATTATCCAAGCGGTAAAATTAATCGCAAATGTCAATATTTAAATAATAATGTAGTTGGTGTAAACACTACTTATTATGAAAATGGAATGTTGTATAAACTAGAAAAATATGACTTCTCAGGAAATTTAAATGGTAAAACTGAATATTATTACTCAAACGGAAAAATTCAATATCTTCTAAATTATGTTGATGGAAAACTTGTTAATGACGAATATTACGAATTTGATGAAAACGGTATTGGTGCAAAAATTAAACAAATCAATTTTGTAAAGGAATTTCAGAGTAATCTAGCATACAAAACAAAAGAAATAAACACTGAACTTACTTCGAAAAATAATTTATTAATTAATTCTAAATCAAAATATAATTTCCCAAGAACAGGACATTTCGAAATCAACCAAAAATCTTCTTATTCAATTAATGTAAAATACAAATTTGAATCCAAAAACATTAGAAGTGGTCATGGGTTTATTTTTGGCTTTCAAGACTGGGAAAATTACTGCTTTTTTCAAATTAATCAAAAATCTTTCCACGTTACTTGTATGATTGAAGGCACATACCATGAAATAATCCCTTGGAAACAAGACTTATCTATCATTAACGGAGAATTAATCGAAATTAAACTAATGAAATCAGCTGATATGTTTTATTTTTATTTGAATTCTCACAAAGTAGCAGAATGTAGTGCTTTTGAATTTCGCAAAAATGAATTCGGCGTCTGTTTAATACAAGATGGCACGATCGAATGGTCTGAAATGACATATAAAGAATTTTTCACGATTGACAACTCCAATTCAAATTCACACTTTAATAGAAAAAACGAAAATAATTGGTTAGGAAGTGGCACTGGATTTTTTGTTTCGAATGATGGATATATTACTACTAACTATCATGTCATCGAAAATGCAAAAGAAATAGAAATTGAATATTTATCACAAGGAAAAAAACTAATATATACTGCGAAAGTTATCAAAACAGATCAGCAGAATGATTTAGCAATTTTGAAAATTATTGATCCCAAATTTACAAATTTACAAATTCCTTATTCCATTAGCAAAACCATAAGAAACACAGGTGAATATGTATTTGCACTTGGATTTCCCATGGCTTTAACATACATGGGAGATGAAGTTAAATTTACTGATGGCAGAATAAGTGCAAATTCTGGTTTTCGAGGCAATAAAACACATTATCAAATTTCTGTTCCTGTACAACCTGGAAATAGTGGGGGTCCTCTTCTAGATGGCAATGGCGATATAATAGGTATTGTCTGTGCGAAAATACCAGATGCAGATAATGTGAGTTACGCAATAAAGTCAGAATATCTAACCCCATTGTTAGCTCAATTAAATATTTCGAATAGTAAATCAGACAATTTAAATGGGCTTACATTGGTTGATAAAATTAAAAAATTATCGGAATGTACTGTTCTGATTAAAATAAGATAATCACTAATGCCTCTTGGAAATATAAATAAATTGATTGATCAAGCTCTTTTGGAAACAAGAGGTATGACTTCTGCCGAAATTGAAAAAAAAACAAGAGAGAACAATTATCAAAACAGAAAAATTGAAGAAAATTTAAAAACTTGGGATTCCTACAAAAGATTAGATTCGATAAAGAAAAAAGCAATTGAAAACACACGCAAGGATGATTCGATTACACAACTTAATTTGAAAGTAAACACCCTAAATAGCAGAATTGATTCGCTGAATGCCCGTAATCAATCAAAATATAGTTTCAATTTCGACAGTAGCTCTGGAAAACAGTACTTTGCAATATTTACAATCTTATTAATTATTGTATTGGTTATCATTCGAAAATTAAGCACCAAGAAAAACTAGACAAATCAAAGGACTCTTTTCACGTTAAAGTATAAAATTTCATACGTTTTTTTATAATTTAAACAGTTGTATATTTGTTACATGGAAAAAAACAATCCTTTCTTTAAAGCAATAAAGTATATCTATCTTATAATTGGTATATTTATTTATTCTATTGATTCTAAATACGGGGTGAAGTTTTTTATTTATTCTATTCGAGCAGGGATTCTTATTTTTACAATTTTCCTTATTTATAAAGGTGTTAAAGCTTTTAAAGACGGTTACGACAAAAATGAATAAATAAACCCATTGCTTTTACCAACATTATTTCAATTGTGCTACTTTCATAAAAGCAGGAATTCCCGTTTTTACCGAACCTATTAACTATCAACCACTTTCATAAATGTAGAAATTCCTACTTTTACCGAATGTATTACATACCATCACATTCCATAAAAACGTGTTTTCCCGTTTTTACTAACCTCCAAAATCCAAACCACCCTTAATTACCAATTTTTTCCCGAAAAAAACTTTTTTTATACCCACCCCCCCTTAGGTTACTCCAATTTCAACCACCCCCTCTCATTCTGGGCACCTGGTCTATCCCTTAGGTGTAAGAAAAAAATGGTAACAATTATTAACTTCGAAAAACGTCAGAGTAAATCTGGCAAGGAATTCCATGCGTTGATTATTCAAGGTGGAATTGAAATGGTTCGTTCAGCTGAAACTGGACAATTCTATGCAACTGTGAAACGTTGTTCAATCGCTTCAACTTTAGATGAAGATTCATGCAAAGCAATGATCGGTGAAAAACTCGATGGCAAAATTGAAAAAGTAACCTGCGACCCTTACGAATATGTGGTCCAAGAAACAGGTGAAGTCATTGAACTTTCTCACAGATGGAGCTATGTTCCAAATTCTCAAAGTGTAAGCATGCCTTCCTTTTCTTCTATTGAAGAAGTGATGGCTTGAATGAACCAAGACGACAAAAATTCAGACAATCAGAAGGGGGCTTAGGCTCCCTTTTTTTGTCACTGTTTAACCCAATTAAATTAAAATTATGATTCGAAAAGCACAAAGACAAAAAGCAAAAATTAAACTCGCCCTACAAGGATCTAGTGGTTCTGGAAAAACGTATTCCGCACTTCAAATAGCAAATGGTATGGCTGAATGGAATAAAATCTGTGTCATTGATACAGAAAACAATTCAGCTGATTTGTACTCACATTTAGGACCGTACAACGTGCTTACATTAAGCAAACCTTTCACTCCTGAAAAGTACATTGAAGCCATCTCAGAATGCGAAAAATTAGAAATGGAAGTCATTATCATTGATTCCCTATCTCATGAATGGGATGGAGATGGAGGGATTTTAGAAACACATTCAAATATGCCAGGTAATTCATTTACGAACTGGTCTAAATTGACTCCGCGACATAATGCCTGTGTTCAAAGAATCCTAAACGTAAATGCCCATGTAATCGCAACATTGAGAACCAAACAAGATTATGTCCTTACAGATAAAAATGGAAAGATGGTTCCTGAGAAAGTAGGTTTAAAATCTATTACCCGTGATGGTATGGATTATGAGTTTACAATTGTGTTTGAAATAGATATCACGCATAAATGTGCTGCATCCAAAGATAGAACAGGAATATTTGTTCAGGATTTTCCATTTCAAGCTTCCAAGATAACAGGACAGCGAATTCTAAACTGGTGTGAAAGCGGAGATAAAACAATTGCTCAACAGATTGAAGAATGTACCGACGTACAATCCCTCAAAATTCTGTATTACGATTTGTCCCTATCTGAAAAGTCAATGTATCACAAGGATTTTTTAGCCCGTCAAATAGAACTTAAACCAAAATTTGAAAGCAATGGAGCTAGCCACATTCATCAATGAGAACATCGCAGAAGCGAGAGTTTCATCCGACAGCCGATTTATTCATGCGAATACAAAATCTGTTTCATTAAACCACCTTAGAGACGATTGCGTAATACCAGTTTTTTCGAAGGACAATGAACCAACTATTAGCAATGCAGACTTCGTTGAAAGCGTTTATAATGCTGTTCAGAATGTATTTTGCACGGAGGACATTCTTTTGCCTTCTGTAAGGGTTTCTCATCCAATTAAGGGTAGAATTCCAGATGCAAAAGATAAGGCAGCAGAAGAGCTCCTAGACGGCGAAAAAACGGTTTATTATGAACGGGTAATGTTCACTATTGAAATCCCTTCTATTTATCGTGTAATCAATGGCAATCACCTTACTTTGACTGTCGGTGGTGTTAGGGGTTATCACCTAGAAAACCTTTATTCTAAGCGTTCTTTACAGAAATTCAAGGTATTTGTTGGTTTCAGAAACAGGGTTTGTTGTAATATGTGCGTCAGTACCGATGGAATCTTGGATGATTTAAAAGTAGGTACGAGTTCTGAGCTTTCGGACACAACAGAAAATCTACTTTTGAAGTACGAATCAGCAGAAACTTTGGCTCAATATTCTCATTGGGGAAGAACCAAACTTACCGAACAGCAATTTGCTGAATTCTTGGGAAGATGTAGAATGTTGAATTTTATGCCATCCATTGAAAAGAAGAAGCTGCCAGAATTATTGTTTACCGACCATCACTTAAATTTGGTTGCTGAGGGATATTTCAAAGACCAACACTTCGGTAGAGAAAAAGACGGCAGCATTGACCTATGGAAACTTTACAACCTATTTACAAGTGCTAACAAATCAAGTTATATTGATCGATTCCTAGATAGAGGCGTAAATGCAGCCACAGTAATTTCTAATTTAGAAAGTTATTTATTCTGACTGTAGTTGCGTTGATTAACTTTTAATGTGAATCCCTCCAATTTAATTGGGGGGATTTATTTTTATATTGAGCAATTCTAAATATTTTAAACCCTATTATAAAATCAGCCAAGTCATCATAACAACCACATAAGCTCCAAAACTAATCAAGCCAATTTTCTTGTTATGTTTTCCTACTTTTTCACGTTCAGCATTATTCATGGCAGCTTTACTTGCATCGTATTTGGGATTCGGAACTAAATGCGAATAATTCACACCATAAGATTCCCATTTTGTTACTGTATCATTTGTAAACCAAAATTGAACATACGTTTCAATCGTTGAACTATTAACGGTTTGTCTATTAACTTGATTTTGAGTTGTATTTAAAGCTCTATCCTGTGGTCTTAAATAAGGATTCAAGGGATCCTGATATATCCTTCCGACACCGCTTGAAAAGCCAATACTTGTTGAGTTTGTTACTTCCGATAATTTGAAGTACCAATTTTCAATATTCTCAAAAGTTTCCTTTCTAGTCGGAGTACCATATTTTACAAATACAGATTTTTTAGTTGGAAAATCCTCAGTCATAACCTCGTTGTGCGGTTTCATAATTGATTCCGATATAGTATACGGTGGAGGAACAACTGCACAAGAACTTACCCAAATCACTACTAATAAAGCTAATAAATAATTTTTCATTATTGCAAATCTAAAGCATCAAACCTATTATTTGAAAAAAATCCATAAACTTTAATAACACCATTATGAAAAACCCAAACATACAAGAAATCAAACTCCATTATATTGCAAACACAAGCAATGAACCAATCACCATAAAAAGCTCACAGGAAGCGTTTAAGGCCTTCAAAAACATCTTTGATCAAAATACCTTAGCCGTTAGGGAAGAGTTCAATATAATCTATTTAAATAGGGCAAACAAAGTCATCGGAACCTACCAAGATTTCAAAGGCGGAATTACAGGTGTAGCAGTCGATTTAAGGCTGATATTTGCTGTTGCTTTAAAATGCCTTGCTGTAACCATTATAGTGGCCCACAACCATCCTACGAACAATTTAAAACCATCACAGGAAGATTTAGACATTACACAGAAACTTCATGATGTAGGAAAAATCCTCGACATCAAACTAATGGACCATCTGATTCTAGGAACGGATAACAATTATGTGAGTTTTGTGCAGGAAGGGTGGATGTGATGAAAATCAAAAATTCCGTTCATTTAATTAAAATTTAAAATATATCTAAATTTAACACAAAAAATTATCTTTGCCATTATGCAATTCAGGAAATTTATAATGATGATAGTTTTAGGTTTGATGTTTTCTAATTTATCCAGCCAATCAAAATTATCAGTAGAAAAAAAGCTAACTCCGACTGGATTTGGAAAATTAAAAATTAACAAGACAACAGTTTCAGACTTGTTGAAGGGTGATTCAGATATTTTGTATTTTTTTTTAATAAAAAACAACATCGACACTTTAACAGGGAATGGGCCTGATTTCAATGAGTTTGGGTCAGAATTTTCGAATATTCTAATTTATTCAAATTTGTATTATGGCTACAAAGTAAGAATGGGAATCATCAAAGAATACACCATAGGAGAATCAAAAATAAATTTGGCTTTGGTGTTTTATAATGATACTTTAGTTCAATTAACTATAGCTAATTTAAATTCTGAACTTCATGATCAATGGAAATTAAAATACGGGGATGGTATCTTGACATCTCAACTCAAAAAGATTAAGTGTAGCAATATGTATGGAGAATTTAGTGAAGAAGAATTGTATTCAACAGTTAACTGGGGCAATAATTTATCGAAAGTATTAGCAACCTGGGAGTTTGATAAATATTATGATTCAAAATGTCAAAAACAATATATGGATTATTTTAAGGTACAAAATCCTAAAAAAATGAAAATTGTAGAAACAATTTCGAATAAAAACATATTGAAAATTCAGGGATTAATTGAAAGAAAAAAGAAAAATGAAGCTTTAAAATCAGACCTCTAAATACTTATTTTAAATTCCAACTTAACTCAATCAGTCCTTTGTAACCACTCCAATCCTTTCATAGTCCAGCTTATAAGCAATTCACATTCTTCTGGAGACAACCCTTTTGTTCTGTTTATCTCAAACGTATCGATAGATACATGAAAACCACCTAGACATTCTAAGTCCCAAATTACGTAAGTATTGCTTTCATCAAGATATGCATCTGCATTCAGAACTTGCTCATCTCTATTAAATTTACATATTAGAATCCTTTTGGATGGATCACGTGGTGCTAATGCATATTGAAAAGGCCCGTAAGAAATATAGTTATACAAAACTTGAGTTTTTTAATTGAAGTTAATTGTTAAAACATGACATCAGCCTTCTAACAAATGCATTCCATGGTGATTTGTCCAGAATTGGAGCAATTCAGTTTCTTCTTGAAATAAGCCTTCCGTTTTATCAATATCCAAATTGTCTAATGAAACGTGATAGGTTCCTATTTCATCAACTTCCCATACTACACACGTTTTACTAATATTAAGCGAACCTTCGGCAGTGATTCTTTGTTCTCCTCTGTGCAGAGTGCCAATTATTACTGTTTTCAAAGGGTCATAATCTGACCTAGGTGTTTCAACTGGAGGTTCAGCAATTTTCAATTTGATGTCATTGGTGGTCATTTTGAGGGATTTTGTCTATGATTTTTATTAATTATTGAAACCTAAATGAGTATTTCTTAATTTAACTTAAAAAGCTTTGAAAATTCTTGTAAATTCAAGTTGCCCAAGATGTAATCACTCTTTTGAACAGCAAGTTCATCTTTATTTATTTCCTGAACAAATTGTTCAAAGCTAAATGCTGAATTTTCATTTAATTTTTCCATCAGGGATATGAAGAATTTTTGTGTACCATATCCTCCATGAAAATTTGTATAAGCGAAATTCTCAAGTTCAGTAACATAGTACATCATGTAAAATGAGTTCATGCAATTTAGGGTATTTTCCCATTGCACTCTATTCTGTTCCGATTTTCCAGGAAAAGAGTATTCTTTTCTTAAAACTTCAAACTTAGGCGAATTAGGTGCAGGGTTGTTTGACCTACAACAATCCATAAAAATCCATTGTTTCTTATTAGGCCTTATGAATTCAGATTCATATATGCTCTGGCCATCCTTAAGAGGGATTTGAATTCTTCTATCCACAAAATTTGAATGTCCCGAAAAATATATAAACGTATAATCAGAAGCGTCTATTAACTCAAATATTGCATCACGGGTAATGTCATTTGTTTTGCATGTTGAAATTTCATCATCATTAAAAGAACCACCTGAAGCGGAAGTCAAAAAACACTTAATAAGTCCCAAATCCGATTCGGATTTAAACTCTTCAGAAGCGTCTAAGCTATTATCATTACAAAGAAGAATTGCTTTTCTTGTGATTTTTTTATGTTCATTCATGGGATTATGCATCTTTATTTGTCCTGAAAATTTCTATTGCTAAATTCCTTTTTTCATGGAAAACTGTTGGGTGTACATACTCGCATTTGCCATCTTTTTCTATCCGAAAATATTCTATATGACGATGTATTCCAGCACCATCATTCGAAACATCATCTGGGACTACAGCCAGGAGATATACAATTTCTTCTAATTCGTAGTAAATCACATTTAAACAACGTCTGCTACCCCACGACAAATAATCAATTATTTGAGTTTCAAGCCTTGCATTAAACTCATCAACTGTTATTTGCTGTTCATTGGTCATATTGGTATTTTATTTTTAGGTATAAGCAATTTTGTCCAAAATTGAAGCATCTCTGATTCTTCTGACGACAAACCTTCCGTTTTATCAACAATTAATTTATATTGGATATATTTTTCAACTACTTCAATTTGCCTAACTTTTTCATATTGTTATATGTCCATGAGTTTTGTTTAGACGCAAAAAGTTGACGACCATTTTTTTTGTAAAACTCTTCACCTGTCAGTGGATCCCGAATTTTTACTGACCACAAATCATCTTTAAAAAGAAGGTGCTCAGTTAGACTTCTTATTGCACCACCAGCAGTAGTAACATTATAAACCGAAACATATTGCTTTCCACGCCTCGTCACTTCTACCTTGTTTAGAACTGCGTTTTTTGAAAGAATATACTCTTCGGCTTTTTTGTGTTTTTTAGTACGTTCATCTTCAATTGTATCAGACCATCTAAATCTACTATCTACAATTGGGAATTTAACATTCGCTGATATTTCGATACCTTTATTCTTCAATTCAGAAATAATGAAATTAACAGAATCTTCAAACCGAAGCAAACTGGGAATTTCAGGTACAACAATTAAATTCACCCCATATTGTTTACATTTTTCTATTTTAAGTTTGTCATCTTGCAACAATTTTTTAGTTCCTCTATGATACTTTTCTGAGTAATGTTGTTTACCATTATGTTCAAAAGCAATTTTTAAATGATCAGAAAACCCATCTAATTCTAGTCGATTTCCTTCATTATTTAGCAACCATGTAGGTCTAACTTTTAAAAACGGAACTTCGAAAATTGATTCGAAAATAAATCTACAAACTCTTTCGCCGACACCAGCTGAACAATAGGGACACCAAATTGATTGACTTTTGATAGTGCTATATTTTGATTTAAACTCATGTCCATCTTTACATTTCCAAACTTGCAACTCATATGGATTGTATGTTTCTGATAAAAACTTTCCGTTCCTTGTTTCGGCGAGTGAAATACAATCTGCAATTGTAACTTTCCCTTTACCACTGCATTTTGGGCAATTTTGTTTATGATTTTTAATATTGTTGTATGTCATTGTAAAAACATGACCTTTTTTATTGCATTTCCATTGTGCTTTTATAGTTGTTCTATTTGGAATTTGAAGAGATAACAATTCACAATCCACGTGAATACCCGCCATTACATAATCATCTCGTGAAACTTTTGTTCGGTCTTTTTGCCAAAGCTCAGTTGATAGACAAATTTTACACCAACTACCTTTAGATAAAGATTGTCCATGAGGATAAAATATATGCCCCTCACCACATTTTACCTTGTATTTTGTATGTTGATTGATATATTGCTCACTTAGGAATTCACCACCTTTTTGTTTGCAAATTTCCCGCATGTCATCTATTGTAATTTTCTTTTGGCCAGCACAATTAGGACACCAACTTCCTCTTAATATAGAATCCGCAGTGGCAGACCAAATGTGACCATGTTCACATTCCCAATCATAATGTGCTTTTACACCAGAATATTCACTACTAAGGCATTTACCCAATTTTTCATTTGCGGTAAAACGCAAGTCTGTTATAGTTTTCTTTGGGTTATTCATTATATATCGTGAAGCGTTTATTAAACTATTTAATGAATATCGAAATAAATTGAATTCGAGGGCAGTTTATTCAAAAATCACAAAAAAAATCCAAATTACAACAAAAAAAACTCCACTCATTGCTGGGTGGAGTTGAAAACATGTAACATAAAAAGTATCTAGAAAGAACATTCGGCATCGAATTTTTCTTGAAAATACTTTTTAGGATTACACAATAGCTTCTCACGCATTACCTCGAGGGTTTTATGACCGTGAATTCCAAAATACAGAACAGGTCCAATAAGCGAATTGTCTAATGGCACGATTGCATCAAAAGGATTGTTAAATTCATCATTCCTACTAAATAGATTAAAAATCAGGTATGACAAGTTTAGGGATTTGTTGAGTTTGTTTAACTCTGCAATTGCTTCTGCATCCAATACTACATCTTTATTTGGAGTTGGAAAATTAATTAATGGGTTTGTCAAATCTTTAAATTTTAGGCCAAATAGTTTACCTTGTTGCAATAGTTCAAAATTGATTTGCTTACCAAAATCGCCCCAAGTGTAACTACTCATTTCGATTACTGCGTCTTCGTAATCTTTGCGTGAATCAAATCCAAAATTTCCATCTTGATGTTCACTTTTTGTTTTTTTAATTTTATCTATTATGTTCATGATATGTTTGCCTTTAGGCAATACAAAGATACAAAATGATAAAAAAATTACCAGTAAAATGTATAAATATTTATCAACAGTTACGTTTACATTCAACCCATAAAACAAAGAAAAAGCAGGGCATTTAACAACCCTGCTTCAACTGGTTTAACGATTTTATTAGTAACGTATGGCTATTGCACTATCCTCTTTGATTGAAAGGATTTTTAATTTATTTAATTTGGCTGATAGGATACAAATGCATTGAATTTCAAAACACATCACGCGACCTGTTTACAAATCTTTAATTTAACATATTTTATTAGATTATATAGCATGTACCCTACCAAATTCATCTATCCTAAATAAATTCAAATCCTTAAAAATTTGCATCATCATTCGACTTTGTTTAGCATCTATATCATAATTATCCTGAAGAATCCATTCTAAATCCAAATAATAAACCTCTTCCTGTCTAAAAATACCAGGCCCTGTTTTGAAAAAATCTTCTGCAGCCAAATAGAAATTTTCGTCTTCACCATATACAGAACTACCAATCCTGTCATGTATAAATTTTATAATTGGGTCAAGAACATATTCTGTTTCTGATTCAGGCAAAACCAAAATTTCAGGGTTGAAATCGAAACTACCTTCACCTTCTTTTCCTAGTAAATCTTGAGTGTTGAAGGTAACACGTTCATTTAATTTCAAAATTACATTTTCGCAATTTCCATTACTTCGGCGAAATCCTTCATTTGCCTGAGAGATCTCTTTATTACCCTCACCTTCAAAATTCACTATGGTTTGAGGGCTGAAGGTTGAAGCATCTGGATTTTCTGCTGTATCAAATATATTTTCGTTACCATCACCTTCAACTTTTTCTTGGGTATTTGGTGTGAAGGTTGTTTTTGTCTCAGCATTTATTTCCGAAGAATCTTTGGGGGCAAATTCATCAAGATAGTAAAGTCCTTTTACATTTTTAACTCTTTCTATTGTTGCCAAATCTCTTAAACGACGTTCGGCCGTTGTTAATGATACATTTAAAAAAGTTTTAATTTTTAGACACGTAGTTTTAAACGGAAAACCTTTATCTTTAAATATCATGAATAAATCGGACTCAGTTAATTCTTGTTTGCTTTTTTTAACGTTACTATTCATTGATTCCCAATTACCCATAACATCAAAGGTTAATGTTTCCTCTTCAAACTCAACTGGGAGTCTATTTTCCTTGTAAAAGTTGGATGTATAATTTCCTTTGGCTACGTTAAAAAACTTTTGTCCACTTTCGTTTCTAGATAAATATAATGCATATCTAACTTTTTGGGTTAACCCACTACCGCCTTGTATTAATTCTTGAGATGGATTACTCTTGTATCCAGCTTTATTAACGTGATGAACAAAAAGAAGAGCCAATCTATGGGTTCTGACTAATTCATCAAACGCTTTGATGTCCCGCCTCATCTGAATATTGCTGTTTGTATCGGAACCAGAAAATATATCTCCAAACGCATCTACAATAATTAGATCGACTGGATTTTCTTCACAGAATAAAGACAACTTCTTTATTAATTCAGTGATTGTTTCATCGGTTAAAAAAGCCAAGCTAAGATTGTTTTTATCAAGATCTACATGTTTCAGCAATTGCTTGTTTAAACTGCTACTAACGGCATCCTCTTGGTCTTCCGTAAAAACATAAAGAACCCGATTGTGAATCGGTTTTAATCTCTGGCCCAAATATTCGGTAGAGCCTTTTGCAATTGTTATAGCCAATTCTTTAGCTAGTTGAGATTTTCCCATATCAGGAGGTCCAACCAATAATCCTGTTCCTGTGCGAGGAATTAGGTTATCCCATAAGAAGTCCGTTTCTTTTCCATCAAAGGATGCCAAAAGTTCGGTAGCTGTGTAAACTAATAAGCTACTTTTAGTTTTAACAGCGGTTGTGATTGAACTAACGTTGGTTTGTTCGTGTGCTCCAGATGAATCTTTCCGATACTCTGAGCTTTTTATTAAATTACTCATAATTGAATGCAAAATTGGCAGCATTCAAGCACTTAACATTCACCCAATTTTAAGGTGAATTTTCACTATCGTATTGACTAATAGCATTATGAATGCTTTTTGTAAATTCTTTTAGACGCTCAAATCCTGCATTTTCTGTGTCGCTCATTACTGAATTATCGATAGGATTACCTTTTACATCCAATTTCAAAGAAGGCTTTTGTCGTTTTTTAATTCTATTCCAAGCTGTGATAGTATCTTTATATGAGTTTTCGATATCTAACCTACCGTTATAAAAAAATCCACTTTTGAATATCAAATCTTTAAGGTTGGACATGTCTATTTCCTCCGTTTCTTTTTTAAACGCTCCAAACTCTTTCAAACTATACAAAACCATCAAAACCTCCCTGTAAGTCCACTTCCAGTTTATAAATTCAATATCTTCCGTAACAAATGGGTAAGCGACTAAAATATGGTCAAATTTATTTTTTAAATTAATCCTTACATATTTTATCACATATTTTTTCTTATCTAATTTCAGTCGTTTATTTTCATTTATCAAATCGACAAGTTTTCTTTGGACCCATTCCAAAAACTTGGCTTTGTAATCCATTTCTGTATAAAATGCCAACTGCACACTTATAGAATTAATTAAAGTTTCCATTTGAGATTGAATTATTTCATCCGCAAAATCATCGCCATCCTTCAAATTTTTTAACCATTGTGAAAATTCCTTTAGGGTTTTCTTAAAATCTGCAAATTCACCAGCAACTGTTTGTGTCATATTCAAATATATAAAACATTCCCCCAAAACAAAAAAGGTGTCCTTACCAAGAACACCCTTTTCATCTAAAACCACAACCAACAACTACGCACACTCCCTACACTTAACTTTATTCTTCTCCATTTGCTCGTAGACGGAGTTTATGTCGTAATAATACATATTACCATACAATGTGAATGTAAGAGCTCCATTGATCCTTAAATCGGTTAATTTGGTGGTTGAAATTTGAAGCAGTTCTTTGACTTCTGCTCCTTTTAACCATTGTCTGGGATTTCTCTCATTTTGTAACAAGTCTGTCATAGCTGCTATCATCTCTGCTTTGAACTTGCTGAAGTGTTCTTCAGTAACTAAATCTATTTTCATGATTAAATAATTTTTTGTAATTGTGGTGCTTGTTCAGAATCTTCATTCGAATTGTCTTCATCTGGCCATTGGGTAGTCAGTTCTCTCAGTTTTACCATTTCCCCCAATATTTTCTGATTCGTTACCTTGGCGTAAATCTGCGTTGTTTTGATATCAGAATGACCAAGCATCTTACTTACGCTTTCCATAGATATTCCCTGAGTCAAAGTTATGGTAGTAGCAAACGTATGTCGAGCCAAATGTGTAGTAAGCGTTTTGTTGATTCCACATATATCTCCAATTTCTTTTAAATATGCATTCATCTTTTGATTGCTCAACACTGGCAACACTTTTTTATCAATTTCTCTAGCAGGATGGCCATTGTACTTTTTAATAATTCTCAATGCTGCTGGTAAAAGTGGAACATTAACACCATTGCCAGTTTTTTTACGTGATGTATTAACCCATTGTTCCCCATCTATTCCCATGGAGATTTGATCTATGGTTAACATTTTAATGTCGATATACGCTAATCCCGTATAACAGCAAAACACAAAAATGTCCTTTACCATTTCTAACCGTTCATTTGAAAAAACCTTTGCTTCCAATACGCTCAATTCTTCCATTGTTAAATAGCCCCTGTTAACCTCCCTGATTTTTCCCTTGTACTTTACATATGGGTCTTTGCTAATCATTTCAGTATTTAAAGCATATCCAATAACCGTTCTAAAGTACTTTACATATTTAACGGCCGCATTATTGCCAATTCCTTTATCCGTTCGTAAGAAGTGCTCAAAATCCATCAAATTGGAAAATTTAAAGTCGTCGACTGCGACATCTTGAACGTTCAACTTTTTGTTCAAGAAATCAAGCAAATGAACTTTTAGGGTGCAATATTTTCGATATGTTAAATGACTGTATTCAATACCTACCAAATCTTTTCTAATGGCAATAAACCTTTCAAAGATTTCCATAAGGGTAACTCGTTTTTCTGGAGTGCCTAAGTAATGCTTTTTAATGTCATAGACGCTAATTGCATTGCCATTACCTACCAACATGGAATACACCTGATAGATGTTGTTGTTAATGTCTCCTAAGCAAGAATTGATGGTTTTAGATTGCTCTGATGAACCTCTTGCCCTTTTGTTAATTTCACACCATTTGTTAGCTTCAATTTTCAAACCAGTGCTCATTTCAACCCTTTGAGAGTTAAGTGTGATTCGGACGTAAATAATTACTTTTTCGTCATTCGATGTTCTTGTTTTGCGTGTTGTAAAAATAACGCTGAAAGAATTGTACATTTTTTTACTAATTATATCCATAAAGTTACTACATTTTGCTTCGAAAGTCAAGTGAAGTTTTCAACACTATCAACAATATAGCAATAACTTAGAGCCATCCGAGGGAGTCTTTTTTCGCCTAATGACATGACTCCCGAATTGCTCCCCCTAATGAGCTAATTTTACGGGTATTTTAGATTCGACTAAAAACAAAAAACCCCGTAAACACTAGATTTACGGGGCTTAATGATTAAATAATAATTTTAGTGGCGGTCTGGACGGGACTCGAACCCGCGACCCCATGCGTGACAGGCATGTATTCTAACCAGCTGAACTACCAAACCGTTTTCCTAATCAGATGTTCGTGATTGGGAGTGCAAAAATACTATTTTCAATGTCATTTCCAACTTTTTTTTTGATAATTTTAGAAAAAAATTCATTTTACCACTCCCGCTGCCGTATTTTCGCTATCACAATGACTAAGAAAATATCCATTTTTGCCGCTTTAGTTGCTTGCTTTTCAATTGCTTCGGCGCAATTTCCCGAAATTAATTGCTACCACAACGATCCAGGTGCACACGAACGAAATAGAAACATAGATGTTTCTCACATGCTCGTTGAGGTTTCTTTTAACCCCGCTCAAAAACAAGTTTTTGGTGTGGTTACCCATACCTTCTCATCACTGCAAAACAATACCGACACCATTTTCTTTGATGCCCCCGGTATAAAAATCAATAAAGTTTGGCTCGATAACAAAGAAATTGGTTTTCGTACTAATTCTGAGGGACTTATTTGCCAAACAAATTTGAAAAACGATTTCAAAAAAGTTCACATCGTAAAAATTGACTATGCCGCTACCCCTGCAAAAGGAATCTATTTCATTGGATGGAATGTCCCTCAAATAGAAGATCCTGCAAACATGACACGACGCCAAATCTGGACCCAAGGACAAGGTATCGACAACCGCCATTGGATTCCAATGATAGACGACCGTGGTGACAAATTTATTACCGAAACAAAAATTACCTTCCAAAGCGATTATAACGTTTTAAGCAATGGGAATCTGGTTTCAAAAACTATTGATGCCAAAGACAAATCAAAAACTACCTGGCATTATAAAATGCCAAAACCACATGCCGGTTATTTATTGATGTTGGCCATTGACAAATACGCTGTAAAATCTACCAAAACCAAACGTGGAACACCAATGAATTTATGGTACTACCCTGAACATCCAGAACGTGTTGAGCCAACAAATTTATACAGTGAAAAAATAATCGAGTTTTTAGAAGACGAAATTGGGGTGCCTTATCAATGGGGATCATATTCTCAAGTAATGGTGCAAGACTTCTTATATGGTGCCATGGAAAACACAAGTGCTACCATATTTGGTGATTTCTTTTGGGTAGACAAACGAAGCTTTTTAGACAAAAACTACATTGGCGTGAACGCCCATGAAGCAACCCACCAATGGTTTGGTGATTTGATTACCGGTCGTCACGATGGTGAACAATGGTTGCAAGAGAGTTTTGCAACTTTTTACCCTGGATTATTCAACGGTTCTGCCATTTCAAAATCAGAGATGGATTGGTATTTTAGAGGACAAATGCTAGGTGCCATTGCCGCAGGCAAAGCAAACTCTTTGCCCGTGCGACATAGCCAAGCAGGAAGTTCTAGACATTATCCGAAAGGAGCTTCTGTGTTATATATGTTGCAACATTTGTTAGGTCGCGATAATTTTAGACGCAGCATTCGATTGTATTTAGAGCGCAATATGTTTGCTACGGTTGAAACTTGGGATTTGCAAAAAGCAATAGTTGATGCTACGGGCATCAATATGGATTGGTTTTTTGACCAATGGATTCACCGCGGTGGAGAACCAAAGTTAAAAGTAAGCACTCAAAATGCGGTGCAAAACGGAGAAAATGGCATTGAATTCACGGTTGAACAAGTTCAAAAAATTGACCCTGTTGTAGGTGTATTTAAAATGCCAACAGACATAGCAATCTACTTTAAAGATGGCAGTGTGCACCGCCAAACAGTCATGATTGACAAAGCGTTCCAAAAGTTCTTTGTCCCTACAAAAAATAAAGAAATCGCATTTAAATTGTATGATGAGGGAAGTTTTATTTTAAAGGAAATAGAATTTACAAAATCACCTGAAGAACTAATGGCTCAATTGGCAAAAGCTGAAAACATGCTTGATAGATATGATGCGTTGGTGGCTTTGAAAGGATTCAACAGCGTTATTTTGAACAATGAAAACATAAGTAAGGCTTATGGATTGGCATTGATGAATGCTTGGCAAACAGAAACATACAAAGAGATGCGCACAGAAATTGCAAATCAATTCTTAAATATGGGAAACTTGCCTTTGCCATTGTACACCCAAATTGCAACAGACAAAATTACTGAAGTGCGCAGGGCATTTGTAAACAAAGCGCCTATCAATGAAGAGACAAAAGGATTGTTTGAAGCCGCGTTAACCGACAGCAGTTACTTAACAATTGAAGCTGCTTTGATGAAGATGTGGAACCATCAGATGTATCAAAATAAGCATAATACGCTTTTAGATAAAATAAAAACTGTGAATGGCTATACAAATAACATCAAAGTAAGATATTGTGAATTGGCCAGTGAAACATATCCTGATATGAAAGGAAGTTTTATTGGTGCATTGGTAAGTATGAGCAGCGACAAATATGAGTTTAGAACCAGAATATTGGCAATGCAAGCTTTGCAACGTTTGAATTTTTTAAACGATGACCTTGTTTTAAATTTATTTGAGGGAATGACCACTTTCAATAGCCGTTTGAATAGTCCAGCCATAGAAGTTGCTACTTATTTCAACAAACAAACGCAGTATGCCAGATTATTTGCTAAAGTATTGCAATCATATAGTTTGAATGCCACTAATGAAGCTCAAAAAGCCAATGAAAAGAAAATTCGTCGGATTTTAGGATATTAATATCCGATTTCTATAAACTTTGGCATATGGTTTGCTTATATTCGAGTATGCCAAAGTTTCTAATTATAATCGCACTTATGTTCTCAGGACTAAACAGTGTATTGGCTGATATACCAAAAGTAAATGCCATACCAAATCCTGCATCAACAATATTAAATATTCAAGTTAGCAATACAGATTTAAGCGATATAAAAATCAAACTTTTTTCTGTTTTAGGAAGTGAAGTTACAAATTTAGAAATTCATGAAACCGACAATAAAGGCGGATATTCTTTGAATGTAAGTCAAATACAGGATGGTATTTATCTATTAACAGTTCAAAGCGGAAAAGAACAAGTAACAAAGCGAATTAAAATACAACATTAAATTTAAATATGCCTATTTAATTGCAATAAATTTTATAAAAATTAATGAAAAAATCTCAATGTAAGTTGAGATTTTTTTTTGCCACAGCATTGAATTTTGAAGAAAATGCAACAAAAAACAACCGTTTCCTTTGATTTTTGACAAAAAAACGATTAATTAGCGTTTTATTTAGGATAAATATTGAAAATGAGTCTCCATTTTGATAAACTGCACGCACGAATGTTTAAAAAACTAGCGCTACCATTGGTTATTATGACCATTGTTTTCGGAATTAACACAGGTTGTTCTCCGACATTCAAAGAGGCAAAGACCTTATTTGATCAAGAATACTACGGTCAAGCGGCTGTAACCTTTGAAGAAGTTTCAAAGCGTGACAAAGACAAAAAAGTAAAAGAAGAAGCAGTATTCATGGCTGCCGAAGCTTATCGCTTGAACAACGATTACGACAAGGCGAGGAAATTGTACGAGAAGGTTTTGAAAAAAGACCCTAACAATACCCAGTCATTGTTGATGCGTGCAAACATGTTGAAAAAACTTGAAATGTACCGTGAAGCCAATGATGCTTACAATAAATATTTAGAAAAAGTTCCTGGCGATACTAGCGTACAATTGAAAAAAGCAGGATGCGAATTGGCTTTGAGATGGACACCAGATAGTTCATTATTTAAAGTTGAAGCTTTCAAACCTGCAAATTCAAAAGCGAATGACTGGGCACCAATGATTGCTGCAAAGAAAGACAATATTGTATTTTTTGCTTCAGACAGAGAAGGTGGATTTAGCAAACGTGTTTATGGTGGTACCATGCAAATGTGGTCAGACATTTGGTACGTTGAAGGTAAAGAAGAAAAAGCAGCATCTACAGGCAAGGGAAATAAGAAAACCAAAGTAAAAGTTGTTAAATGGAATAAGCCTGTTTACGCAGAAAAGAATAGCAGTAAATGGAATGAAGGTGGATTAACTTTTGACGATAAATTCTCTACCATGTACATTACCCAATGTGGTGGTGAAGATGGAAAAACTGAAAAATGTGCAATTTACAGCTACAAAAAAACCGGCGTTGATTGGAATTTAGGTGAACCATTAGAAATCTGTAAAGAAGATACTGGCCATAGTTATGGACATCCTTCTTACGGTTTGGATGACAAAACTTTATATTTCGCTTCTGACCGTCCAGGTGGATACGGTGGATTTGATATTTGGGCAATCACTTGGAGCAAACGTTCTAAATCATGGGGAGCACCTATTAATTTAGGTCCAGACATTAATACTGCTCAAAACGAATACTTCCCTTATTTCAATAAACACGACAAACGTTTATATTTCAGTTCAGACGGATGGCCAACTTTAGGTGGTTTGGATATCAATGCGGCTGAATCAACCAACGACATTACCAAATGGAGAGACCGTGAGAACATGCGTGAACCATTGAATAGCGGTGGTGACGATTTTGGTATCACTTTCTATGAAGGAAAAAGCAACAAAGGTTTCTTTACTTCAAATAGAGGTGCTAAGAAAAATGACGACGATATTTATGCATTTGACATTGTACCTTTGGTTATTACCATTCGTGGTGTTGTTACAGATTGTAACACAAACAAACCATTGGTTGGTGCAACTGTAATGATTTCAAACGACAAAGACACCAGCGTAATGATTTTGAAAGCAAATGAGAATGGCGAATACCAGGCTACTTTGAATCCAAAAACAAACTACGAATTATTGGCTAAATATCCTGAAAAGTATTATTTTGAAAAACCTCCTGTAAACAGAACTACCCATGGTATTCGTTTTAGCAAAGAGTTGATTCAAGATTTCTGTATGGAAAACCCATTGGACAAAATTTACACATTGCCTATTTTCTACGATTTAGACTCTGCAAACATTCGTCCTGATGCTGCCAAAATCCTTGATACATTTGCTGAAACAGTATTGGTGAAATATCCTCGATTGGTTGCTGAATTTGGATCACATACGGATTGTCGTGCATCAGAAGTTTACAACACCAAATTGGCTCAACGTCGTGCAGACAGTGCCAAAGTATACTTGCTTAGAAAATACAAAATTGATACAGCACGTATCCATGCCGTTGGTTATGGAGAAAAAGAGTTGATCAACGATTGTAAATGTGAAGGTGCAGAAAAAGCAGGATTTACGCCTTACCATAAAGACACAACACGCAAAATGGTTGTTGTGAAAGATGCAAAAGGAAACGTAGTAAAAAGCTATTATGAACAATACAAACAATCTGAGTTAACCAAAATTGACGGAAAGTGGTTTGTACCTTGTGATGAATACCAACACCAACAAAACAGACGTACTACGGTTAGGTTTGAATATGGCAATGAGAAATCAAGAGCCAAAATCAACCAAGACGTTGACTTGAACAATAGTAACAAAGGTGCTGAAGCAAAACGCAAAGAAGAAGAAGCAAAAGCAAGAGAAAATGCAATTATTGCTGATGTTGATATGAGCACTGTAATTCGCGTTAGAATTAGCACCGAAGACAGTATCAGATTTGTTTCTGTAATGGTTGCAAACAAAGAAGCGAAACAATTTGCTTTTGACTTGAATGGTAAAGTAACTGCGGTTCCTGCAGAAGTTGCTGCTGAATGGTTCGAAAAAGAATTGATCAACAAGAAAGATTTCGTTGACGGTGAGAAATTTAAAGTTGGTAAAGTAAAATTACCTTCTAACAAATTTGTAGTTGAAGAAATGATGATTGGCGATTACATCGTTAAAGGTGTTCAATTTACTATTACTGATAAAGTAAAAGTTCCTACTTTGGGTAAAGGATTCTTTGCTAAACCTTTCAAATCAGATTCAAGAATCATAGGTGCGGAATTGGTATTGGTACCTAAGAAAGTTCAGAAAAAGAAGAAAGAAAAAGCTGAGAGCACTTCAACTGAAGATTCATCTTCTTCTAAAAAATCTAAGAAGTCTAAGAAATCAGATAAAACTGACGAAACTGCGCCAACTGAAGAAAATAAATAATCATATTTAATACCTAAGAAAACCCTTCAATGCCGAAAGCTTAGAAGGGTTTTCTTTTTTTATAACCCTACAAAATCAAATTTTATGATACCTCATATTCCAAAAATTAAACATCTCGATTCTAATAACTTTTTCCTACTTGCTGGTCCTTGTGCAATTGAAGGCCGTGACATGGCATTTAAAATTGCAGAACAATTGGTTACAACTTGCGACAAGTTACAAATCCCATTGGTTTTCAAAGGATCTTATAGAAAGGCAAACCGTTCTAGAATTGATTCTTTTACCGGAATTGGAGATGAATTGGCACTATCTATCTTACAAGAGGTAGGTGCACATTTTAATATTCCAACAGTAACAGACATTCACGAATCGCACGAAGCTGCAATGGCGGCACAAGCAGTTGATGTATTACAAATTCCTGCCTTTCTTTTTAGACAAACCGAATTATTGGTGGCAGCAGCAAAAACAGGCAAGTGGGTAAATATTAAAAAAGGACAATTTGCGGGATCAGACGCCATGCAACATGCCTACCAAAAATGCGTTGACAGTGGAAACGACAGGGTAATTTTAACCGACAGAGGTAATTCTTTCGGCTATACCGATTTGGTAGTTGACTTTAGAAACATCCCTCAAATGCAACGAATTGGAGCGCCAGTTGTAATGGACATTACACATAGCCTTCAACAGCCCAACCAAAGCAGTGGGGTAACAGGTGGCAAACCAGAATTGATTGAAACAATTGCCAAAGCAGCCATTGCCGTTGGTACCGATGGTTTGTTTATGGAAACACATCCAGATCCATCAACAGCCAAAAGTGATGGAGCCAACATGATACCATTACACAAGGTTGAAGATTTATTACAAAAGTTAGTACGTATTCGTCAAGCAATTATTTGATTGACATCTTATAAAACGAAAAAGGGCGCTAAAAGCGCCCTTTTTCGTTTTAATCATTGATTACTTAATATCTATAAAAGCTATAGCTTCTGTTACTTCCATTGGGGTCTTTCCCCTCAATTTCTAATCTACCATTAGATCCTTCCATGGCCGCAATTAAATCAACTGCCTCTGTATACGTTTTGCCATTGAATTTCATTACAATAAATCCATTTGGCAATCCCATCTGCGCAACAAATAAGTTATTCTTAATGTTGATGATTCTTATACCTGATGCAATTTTGTATTTCTCACAATCTGATTTGGTTAAAGGTTGAAAATCAGCACCCAGATATTTGCTATTTACAGCGCCTTTCATTACCAAAGCTTGATTCTCTTTCTTGTCTACCAAGTTAATGGTAAATTCCATTTCCTTCCCAGCCCTTAGAACATGCACCTTGATAGCATTTCCTGGACGTTGGTATGCCATGAATTCATCGTAAGACGAACGGCCATTGATATTTGTATTTCCAATTTTAACAATGATATCATTTGCTTTTAAACCTGCTTTTGATGCAGGTCCATCGGCTAAAACATCTTTCACTTTCACAGGCTCAAGTTTCAATCCCAAAGTTTCAATTTCATTTGAACTGGCTTCGCCAATTTCCATTCCAGAAAACGCCCTTTGCACTTCTCCTTTTTCAATGAAATCTTTTACGATTTTCTGAACAATGTTACTAGGAATGGCAAACCCATAACCGGTATAACTTCCCGTATTGCTTTGGATGGCTGTATTTATTCCAACCAATTGTCCCTTCAAATCAACCAAAGCCCCACCACTGTTTCCAGGATTGATGGCGGCATCGGTTTGAATAAAGCTCTCAATGGGAAACTGATTTTTTACAATATTGATATTTCTGCCTTTGGCACTCACAATACCCGCTGTAACGGTACTATTTAAGTTAAATGGATTTCCTACTGCAAGCACCCATTCTCCCACTTTCACATCATCGGAATTGGCAAAAACTACTGCGGGCAAATTCTTCTCCTCAATTTTTATCAAAGCCAAATCTGAACCTGGATCGGTTCCAACCACCTTGGCTACATATTCTTTTTTGCTGTTATTCAATACTACCGTAATTTTATCTCCACCTTGAACAACATGGTTGTTGGTTACAATATATCCATCGCTGTTTACGATAACACCACTTCCCGTTGAGGTAGCTTGTCCCCTACTGCCAAATGGGTCAAAATCCCAAAAACCGAAAGGACTTTCATATTGAACGGTGCTGAGGGTTTTGATAAAAACAACGGTGGGGGTAGAAATGGCACTTGCCTCTTCAAACCCGGCTAAATTCATACCATTCGACGCCATCTTAACAGGAATATCATCTCCGGCAACCCTTAAAAATGCAATACCCGAATTGTTTGCTTTGTTAAATATCCAAGACCCAACGAATCCAGACGCAACCGACAATAAAACAACCGTAATCCACGAAACATTCTTTTTCATAACATTTAAATATAGCAAATTTTAAGCAAAAATACAATGAGAAACGACAAGAATCAATTGGAAATCGATGGAGTTAATTTGCAGTTCGATTTAACAATAAATACTCATTGATGCGATTTTCAACATTCAATCGAATATCCATATAATAGAAATTCAAATCGGCAATGTGATAATTGGGATTCCTATAAAAAACACTCCCTCTAAAGCGGGGTTTGTTCACCCATAAAATTCCTCCATGAACTTGGGCGTCGCATCGATTCGGCAAAACTTTGTGCGCAGGCAAAAGCACCGTTCCTTTGCTTAGTTCCTTAGGAACATAGTTTTCGTTATACTCCCAAGTAATGGGATTGATACAAATTGCCTTTTCGGCGGTTACCCATGGATTATCAGGAACGAAGCCGTGTTCGTAGCTCCTCCAACTCACCCAACATTGGGTTTGATTGGCGTTGTGACAAAAGTCAATTGCCGGCAATGAATCTGTTGGAACTGGCATTCCAATGATATACGCCACAACCAATTTCTTCTTTAAGGTATCACTAAAAAATTCCTTCAATAACCTCGCGGCATGAATGGTTCCTTGGCTGTGAGATGCAATCACAATTGGACGGTTGTGGTTGTAATTTTTCAAATAATACAAAAATGCATTTCTAATATCTTGATAGGCATAATCGAGTGCTTTCCATTTATCGCTCAAATCCTTGGTTCTAAAACAGTACATATGCGCTTGACGGTATCGAGGAGCATACACCTTACAACTTCCATTAAAAATGGAAGCTTGAAACTTTACGGGCGATTTGTCTACGCTTTCATTTTCCTCTTGGTCATTCACATCGGCATTCCATTGATAAGGTCCTATGGCTTGCTTTTGAAAAGTTGTAGGATGAATGTAAAACAAATCCGCTTTTGCAGATGATTGATTGTCTTTTAGTTCTTGAGGGACAAAATCAGCTTGGTCCCTTTTTGTAGGCAATGCCGACCAATTTTGCACTAAGGAATAATCGGTTAAGGGAGGTTTGACGCAGGAATCAAAGGCAACGGGTATTTTATATACTTTTTGCGCAGATACCGTTTGTAAAACAAACAACAAAGCAAGTTGCAACGTGAACTTTTTCATAGGATTGATAATATAACCAAAAGAGGCGCAAAATGTTGCGCCTCTTTTGAAATTTTGTTTGTTATTTTTTTAATGCATTCCTGGCATCAATGGACGATACCAAGGAATTCCGGCCAAAATTAAAATTAACGCCACAAGGTAAAACCATTTTGCATTGTCTTTTCCTTTTTTCACTGAAACTCCAGCAACTGTAATCAAGGCAATAGAAATAATCATCATCAAAGGATGTTCAACCGCCATTTTGCGCTGCATTGCATCTTTCATTACAGCACCCATTCCACCGGCAGCTTGAATCAATTTCAATCCCCAAGCACCTGCATACCATTGAACCAAACCCAATAGCAACATTACATGAGAAGTAATGGTTAAAATCCTGGTTTCCTTGCCATTCTTTTTAGAAAAACTATTGATCAAAGACCAAATTAACAACACCAATATTACCCAACGGAGTAAATTGTGTAAATGTACAAATCCTGTCATCATATTCTATTTGTTTATGTTTGTTTGCAAGCAAATATAATGGAAAAGCAATTGCCTATTTCCACAAAAAAATGAAAATTAAACATGTGTATCTAAAAAATTACGCCGAGAATAAAATCATGACTTAAACATCAGAAAATCATGAAATAATCTTGTTGAATTTAGCATTGCGAAGGAATTAGAATTTTACTACCTTCGTGATAGAAAAATCTATCTATGAAAAAGTGGTTAAAGCGCATTGGCATTGGTATTGCCGTAATTTTTTTGATTTTATTCATCCTTCCATTTGCATTTAAAGGAAAAATTTTAAAAATGGCCCAAGAAAGTGCTAGCACTTCTGTTAATGCCAAAATATCCTTCGATGACGATTTGAGTTTGAGTCTCATTCGCAATTTTCCAAATTTATCGGTTGGGGTAAACAATTTAAAAGTTATTGGTATCGACTCATTCAAACACGATACCTTGTTCTCGGCTCCAGAAATCCGATTAACCATTGATATCTCTTCATTGATTGGGGGAAATAAACCTATCAATATTCGCAGAATATATTTAAATCAACCACGCCTCAATGTGGTTGTACTTAAAAGCGGAAAAGCCAATTACGACATTGCTAAACCTGATACATCAACCGTGGTTGACACGTCTACAAGTGCTCCTTTGTCGTTGAAATTGAAAAATGTTGAAATTGAAAATGGCTATATTGCCTATAACGACCATAGCATGGATTTTGATATGGTTGCCGGTGGTGCAAACTTGAACCTAAAAGGCGACTTTGCCGATAACATCTTTGTAATGAGTACCGAACTTGGTTCAAGCAACTTGAATATGAGTTTTGGTGGCATGACCCTGGTTTCTAAATCTAATCTCGATGTGAAAACCAACGTAGATGTGGATTTAAACAAAATGCGCTTTGCCATCAAAGACATTGCCGTAAAAATGAATGAACTTCCTTTGGATGCCAAAGGTTGGTTGCAAATGAACGAGAATAACATGGATATGGATTTTGCAATTGAAGCACCAACGTCTGAATTCAAATCATTCCTTTCTGTAGTTCCAGGTTGCTATACCAAAGACTTTTCTCAAGTGAAAACTTCTGGTAAACTTGGTTTGAAATTTGGAATTAAAGGTATTATGGACAGTTTGAGAATGCCAGCAACCCTTGCCGAATTGAAAGTAGATAATGCATCGTTTCAATATCCAGGATTGCCAGCAAGTGTTTCTGGTATCAATGTAGATTTCAAATTCGACAATCCCGATGGAACTCCAGACAAAAGCATTGTTGACCTTAAGAAATTCCAAGCCAACTTAGGTGGAGAACCTTTGGATGCACAACTATATTTGTCGAACCCTATTTCAAATGCCTATGCAAAAGGGTACTTAAAAACTGCATTGCATTTAGAAAAATGGTTGAATTTAATGCCATTGGAGAAAAATACTGCGCTCAAAGGTGAAATCTTGGCAGACATGAATTTTGATGGACATTATTCAGAAATTGCCCCTGGCAAACTGCAAGATTTAAAGGCAGAGGGACATATAGCCATCAACGGTTTGCAATACAATGCGCCTTCTACCCTTCCTTTGTCTATCAATAATTTGAAACTTAATTTAAGTCCTAAACAGTTTGATTTACCTTCTGTTGATTTGACCTATGGGAAATCAACCATTTCTGCCAACGGACAAATTACCAATATGTTGGGTTACTTGTTCAATGAAGAAACTTTACATGGAAACTTGAATTTAACGAGCAACGGATTAGACCTGAACGAATGGATGAACTCATTGCCAAAATCAACCGAAGAAACTGCCAAAGTAGATACTTCAGCGCCAATGGCGGCACCGATTATTCCAGCTAATATTGACTTCCAACTTACAGCAAATGCAGCAAGCATGCAATTCCAAGATTACAACCTTACAAATTGTATAGCGAAATTAATTGTTGCGAATGGGGTTGTTAGCATTGATCCTATCAAAGCAAGTTTATGGGGAAGTACCTTCGAAATGAACCGAACATCTTATTCTCATATAAAAGGTGGCGATCCAATTGTAAATAGCAGTGTTGCATTGTCGAATTTAAATCCCTCAAAACTCAATGAAAAAATAGCGTTGGTAAACAAATATGCACCGGCGTTGAAAGACATTGAAGGATTGGCAAACTTGAATATGAATTTAAAAACCAACTTAACCCAAGAAATGGGCGTTGACATGAATTCTGTTTTTGCCGATGGAAATTTAGATGTTTTGAAAGGTTTAATTAACATGCCGAATTGGTTAAGTGAAGCAGGTAAATTCTTCAAATGGGACGCTAAAAAACTTGAATTACAACCTACCAAAGTGGGATTCACCATTGAAAATGGCGAATTAAAATTGAAAGATTCTATCCGCATGAAATTGCCTAAAGGTGGCAAAATGAGTTTGATAGGTAGGGTAAAATTGGATCAAACCATTGATTTTGGGGGACGTATTATTGCCGAAGGAAAATCTTTGCCCTTAAAAATTACAGGAACAGTTCAAAGTCCTAAATTGGTGATCGATTGGAAAGGTTTTGGAAAAGACTTGGCACAAACATACTTGGATAAAGGCAAGGAAGAAATCAAAAACAAAGCCATGAAAGCAGCCGATGATATTTTGAACAAAGCCAGAGCTGAGGCCGACAATTTGAAGCAAACTGCCCGCGAAAAGGCTGAACAACTCCGTCAAGAAGCTCACAAATTGGCCGATAAAGAAAGATCAGAAGGCGATAGGCTTGCAACAGAAGCTTTGAAAAAAGCAAACGATGAAGCGGATAAATTGATGGGTAGAGCATCTAACCCAATCGAAAAATTTGCTGCTGAAAAAGCGGTGAAAATTTTGAAGAAGGAAGCAGAAAAGAAAGCCAACCAGTTCAAACTTGCCGCAGGAAATAACGCCAGTAAAATTGAAACAGAAGCCAATAAAAAAGCGGATGCTTTGGTGGCCGAGGCCGACAATAAATCTGCCGAGATTATAAAAAATGCAGAAGAGCAAAGAAATAGAATCAACGAGAAATAATTAAGTAGGTTGATACTATGAAACTCAATTCCTTTCTTTTTCTGTTTTCTTATTTTATTTTCAATATTGGGATTTCTCAAGAAAACTATTTACCAATACCCAATACCCTTGAACCTTGCAGCGATTCAAAAAGAACAATTGTTTGCGGCAACACAGGACAAAAAATCTATTTGGCACCTAGTTATTCATTAAGGGAATTTACCTTCATCGAATACATAGAAGGTCCATCAAATGGCATTATTGAAGTGGTAGAAAATCTATTGTTAAAAGATACTTTTACCATTTGGATCAATGATGCACAACTGAAATTACAAAATAAAGAACCCTTTGTGAAAGGGAGAAAACTGAAAGCGGTTTGCACCTTTATACAAGATTACGACACCATCATTGCAGGTGGTAGGGGAAGTTTATCGGGGTGGTACGCTTTAGAAATTGTAAATGTCAATAAAAAATTTACCGCACCCGAAATTATATCTGCTCCGGCATTTGAAAAGTTTGTGAAATCATTTCAAAGTGCAGGATCAAATTGCGACAAAAATATTTTTGGAGTTTTTTGCGATTCCGCCACCCAAGATACCCTGTGTATTTTTCCCTCAAAAATCAGAAATGAAATTAAAGGCAAATACATTTTGAAAAATTCACTTGAAAGATCTGATTTAGAGGTACAAGTACTTTACAACAACTATTTGGGCATATTGCGAATCAAATTGCCTTATCCTTCAGAATCAAGTTTTATTTACTACCATCCAAACTGTTGGGTGCTGCCTGGTGAAGTGGGTACAAAAGCCTATTTTCAAGAAGGAAGTACCATTGAAGGTGAAATTTTTCCGGCTAGACCGCCAAAATTCTTTAAACGCATCTCTAAATAACATGGTAAGATTCGAAACAAAAAAACAAAAAGTACTTCCTATGAAGGATTTTATAAAAAGATTATTTAAGTACTTTTTATATGCCTCTCTCATTGTGATTTTCTCAATGGCATTGGGCGTAATTGGATATATGCATTTTGCACAACTGAATTTTATTGATGCCTTCCACATGTCTGCCCTCATTCTAACAGGAATGGGTCCTGTTGTTGAAATGAAAACAACCGCAGCCAAGTTGTTTTCATCGTTTTATGCCTTATATAGTGGAGTAGCATTCCTAACCATGATTGCCACATTTTTGGCACCCATTTTACACCGCTTGTTGCATGTTTTACATCTCGACGACGAATAATTATCCCTCAAAATAAATACAGATATGAACCGTACACTTTTTATTGTCCTTGGTTTGTTGTTTATGTTCTCTTGCAATCAAAACAACACCACTACCGAAAATAACCAATCGTATGATGTTTCGGGACTTACCGTTTTAGACAGTTCACGCAATGATTTTCATATTGCGTTTGATAAAAACATTGGACAAGTGGGACTCATTGTTCACGAAAATCAAAGCGTTCAATATTATCCGTTGGGGTTATTTCACAACTCAGAAAATGGTGTTCCCAATAAAATAATTGTAGATACCTTGAGTCAAAATGTGTACCTATTTACCGTGATTTCTCACTTGAAAACGGGCAATCTCGTGGGGAATAATATTAACCTAGTTTCATTCAATGTACAAACAAAAAATATTACCCAAATTCATGCCTTCAAGAACCTCGGTGCCTTCGCCGATACATTGGCTTACGATACCCTAAAAGACGTAAAATTCTTTGATTACAAGTTTATCAAAGTCAACCAAAAGGATTCCTTCCTATTTGATATTAAAGAGTATAAACCTTTCAAACCCCTTGATCAAAATCCTAGCAAAAAGTCAAAATACGTAACTGCCATTCAACAGCATCCTTTTCGTTTGAAAGGGTTGTAGTTCTTATGTATTTAAAGCAAATATTCTAAAAAATTTGCTTCGGTTACAATACCAACCTCTGCTTCCGGATATTTAGAAGTAAATGCCTTTGTTATTTTGCTTTTTTGCTTCACCTTGCATTCAAAAGCATAAATTTTATCGTCACGTTTTTCAATTAAATCTACCTCTTGTTGTGCATAGGTTCGCCAGAAATAAAATTGCGTAAACTGTCGTTTGTATTGATTCAATTTGATTCTTTCTTGAATTACAAAGGCCTCAAACAAAGCACCCCAATCTTCACGGCTGTTTCTAGCACCGAATTTTCTGATGATTGCGTTCCGGATTCCATTATCGTAAAAATACCATTTGTGGGTTTTCGTAACTTCGCTGCGGTCGTTATTGCTATACCCTCGCAAGGAAAAAAGAATAAAGTTCTTTTCAAGCAAATCTAAATAACGCTCTACGGTATTCTTACTAATTCCCAATGATTTACCAAGTTCGTTGTATGAAACTTCGCTGCCCATTTGATGGGCCACCAATTCTAACAATTGCTGAACTTTTGATGAATTTTGAATTCCCTCAAATTTAAACACATCACGCAGCAAATTGCCAATTCCCAAATCTACCAAATATTCTTGCTTGTCAATTTCATTCTCAAATTTGAAAATTTCGGGATAACTCCCATAAATAAGTCTTGTATCCAACTGATTCATTATTTCAAAGTTTGAATCTACATTGCTTTGCTCAATGATACTTATTGGCATTAAATGATACGTGTAACTTCTTCCCAACAAAGGTGCACCGGCAGCATTTGAAATGTCA
The DNA here is from genome assembly GCA_947447955.1 of Flavobacteriales bacterium. Lineage (GTDB taxonomy): Bacteria > Bacteroidota > Bacteroidia > NS11-12g > UBA955 > VMCP01. The sequence continues at coordinate 37,194 of CANFLS010000002.1, forward strand.
AATGAAGACGATCCAGTAACAATAATTGTTAAGCCTTCAATGTGATCTATAATCAACTTTAAAACTTGCCCAATTTCTTCAATATTTTGCGCTTCATCAATACAGAGCAACTTGATTCCACTAAAAAGCAATTGATAATTTGCAACCGATCTATTGCTTAATTTCTTTTGAATTTCAACATCTTCTCCGTTAATCCATAACTTTTTTGAAGTTTGCACCTCAAAAAGTTGTTGCATCAAATACGTTTTCCCAGTACGGCGAGAACCGTAAATAATCAAAACTTTTTGCTGCCCAATTTTAGCTTGAATTTGTTCTAAAATTCCGCGTTGAAATTGTTTCATACTTCAAATATAAAACAAAAACTATGAATTTAGTCAGTAAAATTTGAAATTATCTATTAATTTAGTCAGTAAGTTGACCAAATTTACTATTAATTTAGTCAGCCAACTGACTAAAATCATACTTTTTCAATTCAAACAACTAAAAATCAATTACTTATTGTAATTTCCCAAAATTTCAACCACTTTATCTATCATTTGGGGGGTAACATCGAGGTGGGTAACCATCCGAATTTGGGTGGCACTCATGGCAGATACGCGGATGTTGTTTGCCAATAAATAATCCGAAACTTGCTTCACCGTTGTTGGTGCTTTAATTGAAAAAATTACTATGTTGGTTTCTACCGGAAGCACCGCTTCTACCCAATTCAACGATGCTAACGTTTTACCCAAAACTTGCGCATGCGCATGGTCTTCGGCCAATCGATTTACTTGATGTTCCAAAGCATAGCTTGCAGCGGCTGCTAAAAATCCGGCTTGACGCATGCCTCCGCCCATTACTTTTCTTACCCTTCTGGCTTCTTTGATAAACTCTTTGCTTCCCAAAAGCACACTGCCAACAGGTGCGCCCAAGCCTTTGCTCAAGCACAAAGAAATGCTATGAAATATTTTCCCATACATCAACGGGTCGTTGTTTTGGGCAACTATGGCGTTCATTAATCGAGCACCGTCGAGGTGCAGGCTCAATCCATGTTCATCGCAAAGATTTCGAATTGCTTGCAATTCGCTCATTTGGTAGCAGCTACCCCCACCCCTGTTGCAGGTATTTTCCAAACTCACCAATCGGGTTCTGGCACGGTGCACATCGTCGGGGTTGATGACCTCGGCAATTTGCGCAGCTGTAATTTGTCCGCGGTTGCCTCGAATCAATCTTGCTTGACAGCCAGAATTCTTGCCAATTCCACCTCCCTCATAAAAATAAATGTGCGAACCTTCTTCGCAAATGACTTCATCGCCGGGTTGTGTATGCACGTTAATGGCAATTTGGTTGGTCATGGTTCCTGAGGGACAAAACAGCGCAGCTTCCATTCCAAACATTTGTGCAGCAAAGTGTTCCAATTCGTTTATGGAGGGATCTTCGCCAAACACATCATCGCCCACAGCGGCATTCATCATGGCAGTGAGCATATTTGGGGTTGGTTTTGTAAAGGTATCGGAACGAAGTTCTATGGGCGTATTTGTATTCATGACTTTTATTATTTTGGGGGATATTTTGCCGTGAGCCGGCTTTCAAAGTAACGAATTTATGATGAATTTTTCAGAAATGCGTCCCTCAAAAATAAAACCATTACAATGAAGCACTATCTTTGTAAATGAATTTACAACAAAATAAAGATCATGTTAGAAAACTGCTATACCACCAATAAATTATTAAGCAAAGAAGAAACCATTGTTGCCATTTTACGCGATGCGGAAGACCAATGGGAATTTGTAGGCGACAAACCAAACAATGAGGAAGAAATTGTGGTGGTATCGTTGGAGCAGATTTATGAATCTTACCCTGAGTTAAAAGAGATTTGCGAACAGCTTGAATTGAGCCAATGCGCAGTGTGGGACAACATCGACAACGAGTGGTTGATAGACGAATACGACGACGAAGAAGAATACGACGAAGACGAGGAATCTGAAGAAGAGGGTGCGTAATTTAGAATAGACTCTTTGGGTCTATTGTTATAAATTTTTGCCACGTCAACCCATTCTCAGAAAGTTGATATACTTTGTGGGGTTTGAATTTCTTTTGAAATTCAGCCAAACCTGTTATTTTATCTGTGCCAATTTTCACTTCCAAAGCAATGTATTTTTGCTGGTATTGGATAATAAAATCAACTTCGGCATTGCTTTCATTCCAATAATACACTTTAAACTCATTTGAAGCATAAGCCATTAAATGTGTACCAATTGCCGATTCAATAATGCGTCCCCACAATTTTTTATTTTGGAAGGATTCTTCAAAATTTGAATTTAAAGCAGTTGTCATTAACGCTTGATTTTGCACTTGAAACTTAGGACTACTGCTTTTTTGTCGGGCAGCATCAATTGAAAACTTTTGCAACCCGGTTAACAAACCTGCTGCATTCATCAGTTCTATATATTGCGCCAATGTAACCGTGTTGCCAGAATCTTGCAGTTGCCCCAAAATTTTATTGAACGATAAAATTTGACCAGAATAGCTTGCACCTAATTCAAACAATCTCCTCATTAACAAAGGCTTATCGATTCGTTTGAGCATTAAAATATCTTTGGTAATTGCAGTTTCCACCAATGAATCTTTTACGTAATTTTTCCATCTAAGTTCGTTATCAATCATCGACATTGAACCTGGATAAGCCCCAAACCAAGCATATTGTTCTGGTGTTATTCCAAATGCTTCTTTGAGTTCGGTATACTTCCAATGATTCAATTGTATATTTTCAAAACGACCTGCGAGCGATTCAGAAAGTCCTTCTTGAATCAATAATTTAGAAGAGCCCAATAAAATAATTTTCAATTTATCGCTAACATTCCGATATTTATCTTCGTCTGATAAGCGCTTTACAATTTCACTCCATTGGTGTATTTTTTGTATTTCATCAATTGCCAAAACAGTAACTTTATTTGATAGGGAGCTGTCAATTCTAGCGGCATTCCAAATTGCTTCTATCCAAGTTGTATCGGCGTTGCTTACAGAATCCGCAATATGGTATTGCCCATTAATTTGATCGAGTTCGAAAAGTTGCTTCACCATGGTTGTTTTTCCAACTTGACGTGGACCAACAATTACTTGAATCAGCGCGTGCTGTTCAAGAATGCGGTTTTTCAATTCAAAAAAGGCCTCTCTGTAGTACATAAATGCAAATATAGTCAATCTTTTACAATTTTACTCAATGTACTGAGTAATTTTACTCAATACGCTGAGTAATTTTACTCAGTAAAAAACCGTATGAAATCACCAATTTCGATATGAATTTGGTGGTTATAATCGCCAATTTCGATATGAATTTGGTGGTTATAATCGCCAATTTCGATATGAATTTGGCGATTTCAATAAATAAAACCTAATTATTACTCGTTTTTGAATTTAAATTTCAGTTGGTATACCAAATCGGCAGATTGGAAAACGCATTGCTTTTCGAGGAAGATTTTTGCACTAGAAAAAATCGGATTTGTGTTCATTTCTAATTTTTTCAATTCAAAATTCTCATTGGTGATTGCAAACAAGATTCCTTGTTTTAGTGTAAATGCAAACAAATAAGCGTGCAACTTTGCGTTGTAACTCACCCCGCGAAGAAATAGGTTTTCCCCATAACTGGTGTTTAATTTGCGCCACCAACCTAATTCCACAGCTGTCCCTTTTTTGAAATCATACGCATAAGGCATTCCAAAGAAAAATAATTGATTGTTTAAAAAAGTATTCATAATCAAACCAAAATCGGCCGATTCATTAGATAATTTCGTTATTAACTCATTTGAAACGTTGTATTCTTTTAAAATTTTAAACGAGGGTGATTTAACTACAGAAATATTAGACCAATGGTATTCCCCCGTCGGATTTACTTCACAAATTTTAGCAGGTTGCAACTCAACAGCCAAAGGAGATTTATCATTTTTAAAAATCGCCATATCCTTCAATTCATCGTCTGAAAAAATCCGCCCCAATAATTTAGATCCATTCGGGTACGGAATTAAATAATTATATGGAAGCGTGTGGCCATTTTTCAAGGATGCATCGACTTCATTGTTGGACATGATTTCATAAGTAAAAGCACCGTTTTTATTGAAGGTAATAAAAAGGGTGGCCTTCCAAAAAATCACCGTATCACCTTGGTGTTTATACAAATAGTTAAATGCCACATGAAAAACCGTATTTTCTCCGCTCGGGAAAATGCCCAAAAGCATATATTTATCTTTGAGCATATCTTTCAGTTCATTCGAATACAAAACCTCACCCATTGGTTTGGGAACGCGTTTTAAAATAGAATCGTAATTAAATTGATCAAACAATTTCAATTCTGAGGCAATAGTATCATTGGGTTTTACCCAAAACAAACGGTTGCGCACATCGTTAAAGAAGTTGCCCATTTGAGTCTTTGCTGTATATCTAATTATGAATGAACCCACTGGAACTTTACATATTTTAATAAGAGACAAATCGATAACGGATTTTTGGGCCAGCAATTCTTTAATATTGGAAGCATTCACAGCGTCAATTTGCGCAAATTGGGGATTGACATTGAATTGAAAATAATACCCCTTATTTTGATCCACATTAAGTTTGCCTAACAAATCGAATATATGGTCATTAAAAACGATGATTCTATTTTTAAATTGATCTTTAATCAATGTTTGTAAAGCGGTATCTGCTAGTGGAAATACAAGCGGAACAGATTTTAATTTCTCAAAGGCGTATCCTGAAATTTCATCTTTACACCAATCGCAACTGGCGTATTTAAGCGTCATCAATTGCAGCGACTGCCCTTGATTTAATTTCAAAGTCTCTGAAAAATCATTAAAAATTTGATCCACCAATTTTATTTCCCGATCATTTTGAGGGATCCAAACGTTGGCAGAAGAGAACGAAAGAGTGAAAAAACCAATAAGTAAACTACATATATATTTCATTTTTCTATATTCATTATTTGTAATTTAACAAATAAAATACATTTATTCGTAAATAAAAAATATTTGCTAACCAATGCAATATCAACTATATTCGAAACTTCCTTGAACATTGCAACAACATATATCAATCAATCAAAAAAGTGGATAGTGCTTTTGCTCTATCCACTTTTTTGTTCAACAACTTTGTTGGCTCAAAATACCTACGTCAAATCAAATCCATTTCCAACCGATTATTTTATTCAAAACAAAGGACAATGGAACCACGAAGATTCTAGCATTGGTTATATACTTTGGAATGGCATTCACAACGTGCACCTTTTTAAAAATAAACCCGGATTTACTTGGAAATTTACACAAGTAAAAATGCACAAAGAAGATCATGAAAATGAATTTTCTGAAATAGAATCTGAGTATGAAAAAGAACGTGAAAGAGAATTGGAAGCAGGAAATGGCAAAGAAAAATCTGATGAACTTACCCAAGTTTTTTTAAATGCCAACCCCAATCCTGAAATTGTAGTAGAAAAACCTTCCGATTTTTATTGGACCTATGGTCCCGAAAAATGGAATTCAATCGGATTTAAACGCATTACCTACAAAAATATTTATCCGTTTATTGATGTGTATTACGAAACCTGCAACAACCCAGCTTTGGGAAATTTCAAATACGGTTTCATTTTACACCCCGGTGCAAATCCAAACCACATTCAGATGCAACTAAAAGGGGCCAAATTCAAAAACCTCAAGGAGAACTCCATTCAATATGTTGCCAAAGAGTTTACCCTGTTTGATTCAGGGTGGAATGCAGTTCAAAACGAAAAAAACATCCCCCTAAAATTAAAATTATCAAAAAGTTTATCAAACTTAAAGAACACGCTTCAAATCAATTTAAATTGTCCAAACCCAATTCAATCTGAAACATATATTGATCCTTATGTGAAAGTAATTGATAGTTTTTTAGATGCGCCTAGAAATTACTACAATTTTGAAAATTTAGTTTCTCAAATGGATTATGATAGCGATGACAATACTTTGGTAATGAGCCAAAACGAACGTTATCCATTAGTTGCTAAATACAATAAAAATGGAAAACTTCAATGGCTTTTCTCAGGGCAGTTACCATTAATAAATTGGTATTCCTCGGTGTATACATATTATGCACCTGGTGCGATTATTATGGATAGAAACAATAAAAAATTGTATATAGGACCAGGATTTAAACCATACGGCAACGGCCCACAACTTATTAGATTAGATACCAAAGGAAATCATGATAATTTCTTATCACAGGCAAGAGCTGACGCACCTGAACTTTGGGATTTAAACATAAATTGCAAACTAAATAAAATCGTAGTTTCTGGTGGTGGCATAATGGCCCCTGTAAATATGACTTTAATTAGCAAAGACACTAGTACTTTAAAACCAAATGTTTACCGAATTACTAGTGATACTAAAAACATTGGACAAGACATAATACGTTCAATCATCGATTTTGAAAATAATTATTTTGTGTTAATTAATTACAGTAAATTAACTATGAAATATGATAGTATTGGTCAACCAATTGGCAGTTATTGGAAGGATTACCGCGGACTTATATTAGCAAATGATTCTTTCAATGGGCCAAAATATGAAATTGATATCAGTCCATATTTCGTGTTTCACGAATACAGCAATTTTACAAAGATGAACACAATTACGAACAGATTCAATGGATTGGCAGTAAATGATAGCTTTGTATTTATTTATGATGGCAAAGTATTGATGGTGAATGAAAAGTTTACCGGTAAAATTCGATGTATTGATTCTGTGGCCTGGCATAAAGGTAGGCGTGGGCATTTAGGGCAGTCCGGCATAGCGGCAGACAACTGCAACCACGTTTTCTTAGGGGGTGACAGTGCCAATGTTTTGGTCTACACCTTTGCAAAAAACAAACTCAAACTTGATACCACCATCTACCTGTTTAAACCGGCTAAAATCCGAAAAGTGATCGATATCCGACTCAACGAATTAAGCAATCAACTTTTTGTTGCGGGCGATAGTTTTACCGCCTCCTTTCCCAACCCCTTTGCCAAATCTTGCTCTGTAGTGCGCACTTTTAAGGTCGATACCATACTCACTTCAAAATGCCAAGGAAATTTTATTGCCAAAATACCCAATGCCGATTCTATTACTGATTATACCTTTCAGTGGACAAAACTCAATGCCAAAAATCAACCCATTGTGCAACTTTTTACGGGCTCAAAGCATTTTTACGATACCCTTAAAAATCCCAATCCCGGTGACACCTTTGAACTCCTTGTAGCCAAAAACTATTTCTGCAACGGCGAATACCAAAAGTTCATTTTTACCACAGGCAAAATACACAACATTGACGTTTACGATACCCTTTGTGCCGGCGCAATTTATACCAACCGAAAACACAAAATCTATAAAGACTCTACGTTTCCCTATACCCTAAGCAACCGTTACAAATGTGATTCTGTGGTTACTTATCACATTCATTTTAAAGATACTTCATCTACCTATCAAAAGGTAGTTCGCTGCAGGGGTGACTCTTTGAAAGTGGGCAAACACGTGTATACCAACGCCGGCTTTTTTAAAGACACTTTGGTGAACAAATTTGGTTGCGACTCTTTTGTGTATTCTAAATTTAGCATTGCCTCTGATACGGTGTATTTGAAGGAGCACGTTTGCAACACCTATATTTACAAACTTGGTGATTCTACTTTTTACAAACCCGGAAACTACAAAGTGGTGTTTAGGAGTTCCAAAGGTTGTGATTCTATGGTAATTGCCAAAATCACCATGTCGCGCGATACCGCTGTGCGCATCAAACCCACCATTTGCCAAGGAGATTCGTTTGTGCTTCGGGGATTAAAGTATGTGCTTTCAGGAAATTACCAAGTCAAATTGCCCCGTTTTGACGGCTGCGATTCAACCATCCGCATTGCATTAAGCGTGAAACCAAAATCGTTCATCCAAAACAAAATTTCACTTTGTTTTGGTGACTCATTGATTGTGGGAAAGCACAATTACAAAAAAACCGGAACCTATTTTGATACATTAAAGAGTTTGTGGGGATGTGATTCGGTAATCAACTCAACCGTTGTGGTTCACCCAAAATACGACACCACTGCCGTTTACATACTCTGCGGAGACAGCACTGTGGTGATTAACAACGTTCCTTATTCTAAAAATACCAGTTTCAATTTCAAACACACTTCTTTTGCCGGGTGCGATTCCATGGTGCGGTACAGAATTTTAAAAACCAAATTGACTCCAGACTTTGCCATTGATTCTAGTCAGGTTCCAGAATTTACGTTCACCAATGCATCACGAGATGCCATTAAATTCCTTTGGAGCTTTGATGATGGCTACAAAGATTCAACCCGTGCTAAATTAACTTATCAATTTAACAAAATCGACAACTTGCATCGCATTTGTTTGCGCGTCACCGACAGCTTGGGCTGCATCGATTCAACTTGCATTGACATCCCTCCATCAAAAATATCTTTTGATTTATACAACAGTTTTAGTCCCAATGGCGACGGAATCAACGATCAGTTTGCTGTGATGTCGAAGGGCAAAGATTTGCAATACGATTTGATGATATTCAACCGTTGGGGAGCCAAAGTTTACGAAGTGGAACATGCTTACACCCGCCAACCCAATTTATATTGGAATGGAAGGGTGATGAACAACGGCGCGGAATGTCCTGCCGCCACTTATTTCGCCCTCTACACCCTCTACCTAAACGGCCCCAACAACCCACCATCAATCATCCACGGAACGGTGATGTTGGTGAGATAAAGGTAGGGGGGGATTAGTTTGGTAATTTACGATTTGTCCATCCAGATTTCAAAGAATTAACCTTTACAGGATTCAAATTGAATTTATGCAACTCAAATAAATGATTGTATATTAATTCATATGCAAATACTGCCTTTTCAAATCCATCGGCACCGATATAATCAGGTTGAGGTTTTGACTTTCCAGCTGAATCAAATAAATATCTGGCCCTTCGAGATAGTAATTGTAATTTCTCATATGCAATACCAACCTCACTCGGAAGTTTTGCTTTGCTTCCATCATTTGAATGGTGTATGATATTCTGAACCGAAACATGGGTATAATAATATCCACCATCTGTTTCTTTGATATGAGAATTTACCAAATGCAAGGCTGAATAAAAAAGTGCAGTAACCTGCCAATCCCAAAATTTTTCAGGGGTCAAATTCAATGTCTCAACAAGTTTAAGATTCCTTTCCGCTTGACGATAATGAAAAACAGATTTTGGCATAAAGTTAAAGTACTTTAAAATGCGCAGGAACAGATAAATTATCTGATTGCTCAACAATCATTGGTGATAGGGAAATTCCACTATCTCTGTGTTCAAAATTTGCATCAATGACAGATGCTAAAATAGCTTCCATAGTTTCGTCATCTCCATCAGCTATTTCGGCCCAAATATACACTTTATTATTCTTTTGACTTAACGCCAATTTATGTGGCTTCGATTTGTGTATTGCCTTTAAATTTTGAATAAAACTTAAAGCAATTTGAACACCTAGTATTTCATTGTTATTATTTTGATTCACTTTAAGCATTGGCAGATAATTGCCTTTTAAAATTTGTTCCCAAATTTCTTTTTTTTGCGTAGGAGCCACACCAGCAGTTATTTCCAACTCTTCTCCTTTAATATATGCAGCAACTTGATCAATAAAATAATCAAAGCCTGTTTCTTTATTTTTTGTGTTGATGATTTCTGTTTCCATACGCATTACAAATTTGCAACATTTTTTTTAAAATCAGTGTATTATATAATTCAAAGTGAATACTTTAACTGTAAAATTATTTGCGAAAAACGCAAAATAACAACCCCATAGCCTCCGCTGCTTCGCAGCTAGCGGGCTTTTTCCTGAATCCCTCTCTCAAACTTCGTTTGGAACCTTAAATATCCCTCATGATTAATATTGAGCATATTGATGTGTAATATTATATCTAATTACATATAATCTAAATAAAAAATATAAAAATGTATGTAATTGCATATAATTAGAATATTTTCACTATTTTTGTATGTAAAAACATATAATATGAGTGAATTATCAGACTTTGTGAAGACCCGAAGAAAGCATTTAGGCTTGACGCAGGAAGAGTTTGCAGAAAAAGCAGGAGTTGCACTTACAGTGGTTAGAAAGATTGAACAAGACAAAGAAAACCTTAGTTTGTCAAAAGTCAATCAGGTATTAATGATGTTTGGGTATAGTATAGGACCAGTTAAATCCAATTAAAAATGCGAAAAGCAATCATAAAATACAATAACAACTTGGCCGGAATTTTAACCGAAGAAGACAATGGAGAGTACCAGTTCGTTTATGATGAAACGTATGCTCAAACTTTTCCCAACCAATTCATTACCTTCCAAATGCCGGTAACAACAAGACCATATAGAAGCAAAATACTTTTTCCTTTTTTTGATGGACTAATACCGGAAGGATGGCTTTTAAATATTGCTGCTGAAAGTTGGAAAATCAACAAAAATGACCGCATGGGATTGCTCCTTGCCTGTTGTCAAAATGCGATAGGTGCGGTAAGTATTCATCCAATTAAAATAGAAACAAATGCATAAATGTTTATATTGTTATCTGCCCTTAGATAAAACTGAAGTTGATTACCACGCAAAGTGCAGTAAAGCATTCTACGGATCAAAATATGCACCCGTATTACCCTACCAATTATCAGAGATGGAAAAATTGGCAACGGAAGCAGCCCAACTATCCATTACCGTTCCGGGAGTACAACCCAAATTATCATTAGGTTGGCTTAAAACACAATTAGAAGATGGACACATGGGTAGATTAAACATTATGAATGCGTTAGATGGGAACTACATATTAAAACCTCAAAATTCTCTTTATCCTCAAATGCCAGAAAATGAACATCTTTCTATGAAACTGGCAGAACTATTTAAAATTGACGTTGTGCCTGTGAGCATGATTCGTTTACAGTCGGGAGAACTCTGTTTTATTACCAAACGAATTGATAGAAATTCGGATGGATCAAAAAACCACATGATTGATTTTCTGCAAATTTTAGAACTCTCAGACAAATACAAAGGAACCACAGAAGCATTGGGAAAAACGATTGGAGATTTATCCGTAAACACATTATTCGACAAACTCCGTTTTTTTGAATCTGTAGTATTCAACTTTATCATTGGAAATAACGATATGCATCTAAAAAACTATTCCATGTTTATATCTGAAATGGGTTGGGTATTATCGCCATTTTATGACCTACTGAATGTGAAAATAATATTACCCAAAGACAAAGAAGACACGGCTTTGCTACTTGGTGGAAAAAAAGAAAACTTCAAAAAAGGGTATTTTGATCAACTTGCATTGGTGTTGAATTTAAATGAAAAACAAACAAAAGGGGTATACAAGAAATTACAAAAATGGTTACCGCTCGCAATTCAATTGATTGAAATATCATTTCTAGAAGCTGAACTCCAAGAATCCTATAAAAAATTGATTACCGAGCGCGTAAAGCTTTTCACTAAATAACAAAGGCCCTAGATTGCTCTGAGGCCTTTGTTTTATTGATCGGGATGACTGGATTATCCTCGATAATCTTAGCAGATTATCTTCGATGATCTCGGTGGGGGTGGTGAATCAACAAAAAAGCCTTCGCTGCTTCGCAGCTTTTGGCTTTCTTCAATTGGCTAAATTATCGGCTGACTTCAACACTATCGCTTTTAGCATTCTCCCAAATAACTCTCAAACGCACATTTTTAGACAAAACGCACAAAAACCAATAAAACCTTACATTTATTATTAAAACCATGCCAATTCCATAAAGATTGCAAATGTGTGAGGAACGGACCAGAAGGATTGAAAATAACAGTCTCAGGCTGCTGAAATTGAAGGAAGAACAAAAGCTGACCGATCAGGAAGCGCTGAAGATTGGGATAAAAGTAGTGGCGGGAATTGCTATTTTTAGAGGTCTGGTTTCGCTATTGGATTCAAAGCCTCCCCCCAAAACCTAATTTTGTCAATTTTCGAAAATAGGAGTATATTTTCCAAAAAGGATACACGGTAAAACACCCCAATTAAAACAAGAGTCATTCGTGAAAACATTTGAATATGAAATATTTACATATTCACCTTATCGGAATTCTTAAAATAATTTTGAAGAAATTTGTTTTTTATTTATTTATTTTATATGTTCGTTTTGTGATTCCTACAAAATAATACGTTACAAGTTTTGAAATCATTACATTCTTTACCGCAAGGTCGAACTCCTTTACATATTTTTCCTAGCATAGATTTGAATATGCAAATATTTAAAATCTTTAATATTAGAAATCCCGATTCATGTTTTCAAAATCAACAACATATTGTTTAAAAAACGACAGCCCTTGCCCACAAAAAAAGATGACATACTCAAACAAAATGCATGGTCTGTTGAATGCCTTTTTTTTAAGTTTGGTTATTTTGAACTTGGTTCTAGCCTCATGCACAAGATGTGACTGTAAAGAGACATTTGACAGCAACAAAGTGTACCATAAAGGAGACCTTGTTATATATTCAGGGAAATGTTGGAAAGCTGTTACACAAGGTCAGGGAATAGTTCCGGGGCCTTGGCAGCAAAATGGCAATGATATTTGGACGGAATGCATGAAATAAAATCTAATAAAAACTGATATATGAAAATGGTCAAATTTAGAATACTTGGATTTATGATTCTTAATTCATATATATCATTTGGAGCTGCACAGGAGCGCAATTCAATTAGCTTGGGTAGCAACTTTGTAACGATTGGAGGGCCTAATAGTTATTTTCATACTCCGTCTTTTACTAGTTCCCCTTATGTTGATGCTGGAATTACTGCAGAATATGCCAAGCGCCTCTTTCTTAAATCTGAAACTTCTGCTGTAAGTGGTGACACTTTTAAAAATAAGAAAATCAACACGCAAAGATGGTTTACAGAAATTGGTGTAAGAATAAATTATACAAGATATGGAATCACTGCCACCACCAAAATACCATTCGACCAGGATTTTATTTGTTCAACTAAGAGATTATCTATCAATCTTGTGCAAGCTGTAAACTTTAATCTATCAAAATCGGTCATTATTAATATTAGTCTTTTGGAAGGATTTGCGTTTAGTGAGGTTACAGGTGACACCCTTGTATCAAGGAAGTATGGATTAATAGATGAACAAGGCAATTCGAATCTTCGAAGTTTTTCTTTAGACATAAATGGGAGTTTATCATTCATAATTATTCCAAAGCTTTACTTTAACATTGGGTATACAAATGGCTTACTGAATATTATTAAAATGGGTGAATCAAATTACCCTGTTTCAAAGGAATTTTACCCATATTTAAGAATAACCAAAACATTTTAATATAAAAACTGTATTAATCGGAGTTGTATTCACTCTAACCGCCCTTAAGGTTAATTTTACTAGCGCTCAAGAGATAAGAGCATTTCAAAAAACGAGTATTAAGGAATTGCATAATATTGAAAAAGGATCAAACGGAAGATACCTTGTTGGGGGGAACTTTAATTCAAAGCTTGATTTTTTATCAATCCACGATAGCTGTACCACTTTCACAAGTGCCTTTTTTGCAGAGATGGACTCATCTAGTAATAACCTAAAGTATAATAAGGTTTCATCTTCGGGATATATAAGGGTTATAAAAGCTGGACTTTCAGGAAGTTCTGGCTCTTGGGGGCTAATACTATTCAATAAAAGTTTACAAATTGGGACTAAAACAATATTCATAGGTGAGAAATGGGGAATATCACTTTTAATATTTAGTGATTCAGTCAGTGATTTACTGATTGATTCAGGAAGTAACTTTGATGTGGTTGAGGCAAGAGTAAACAATGGAAAATGTAATGTACTCTACGGAAAAACTGGAAGTACGGCATTTCTTTTTAGCGCAATTAGCATGGATATTAATGCAAAAATATCAAGTACTTCGATTGCAAGAACCGTGTCATATACGGACTTTTTAAGTGCATATATCATAGATGACAATAAGTTTTATCTGATAGGTCGATCAGAAGATGAAATAAAAGTTAATTTTTTTGAGTCGAAAAACAATAATTGGAGGAACGCACTCATCGGTCTTCCGGGATTAAGGTTTATCAGCTCATATCACTCTGGAAATTTTGCCAATCTTATTATTCAAAGGGAAGATTCTATAATTCTTGAGTCGATTGATTTTGGTAATTCAAGCAATCAGTTAAAGGAGATTTACTTGTTTAAAGGTGATAAGGTAAATATTAAAGCAATCAGCCAAGGAGCATCTCTATATTATATAGGTACGGCCAATTCTTATGTTAGTGCAGAGAGCGCACCAATATACATTTCTTCTGACTCGAATTCTTTTGTTGCTATAGACTTTGAATCTGATGGATTAATTGATACTCTTTTGAGTTTGAATGTAAAAAACATTTTTGACTACTTAATATTCAATGAATATACAATAATATATATGGATGAATTGAATGAGAATACAATATCAGCTGAGAATCAGTTCCTCATTCCTGGTTTGACAACTTCCATTGGATTTTCCTCAATTTCAGGCAAAATTCCTTATACCCAACATTCTAAACCTTTACCAACAGCATGTGCAAAGAATAAAAATATTGGAACTGTGATTCCAAATCCATCCAAAGCGAATTTTGGGTTTCAACTTAACGATTGGAAATTGATTGAACTCAAATCGATAATTGTCTTTGATATTAATGGCAGAACTGTGCAAAACAGAGTGGAATTAAATAAAATATGGGTCGAAATGCCTGGAACTTACATAATTCAATATAAATATTTTGAGTCCAATATTTTATACAGAAAAAAAGTGGTTGTTACCGACTAAGGTCTCCCACAATATCAACTTCGTCACCGTCTTTTCCATTTACTTCAATGATGATTTAAATATCATCCATGACCTATGCGGTCTCTGAACGCCACCACATCCGTTGGAACACATGGACTAGTTGGAGAAAACTCATTTGCCCCAAATTTTCTGTGTGTTTTATCATCCGTTTTTGCAAGGTTTTTCCCTATTTCTCTCAAATCTTGCAATTTTGAACACATATTTCGTTCACATCCTGTACATTGGGCTTATATCCTTGCCCTTTTCAAGGGTCGACTAACTAATTTGAACTATGTTTGAAACATCATTAACAAACAAGACTTCCAGTTTCCCGAAAGCTTTGTCCTGATTGAGTATGGATTGCGAGATTATCTCCAATGATCTCGTGGGGGTGGTGGCTCAACCCAAAAGCCTCCGCTGCTTCGCAGCTAGCGGGCTTTTTCATGCATCCCTCTCTCAAACTTCGTTTGGATTCGGTCGAGACTATCCTCGATAATCTTAACAGATTATCTCCAATGATCTCGTGGGGGTGGTGGCTCAACCCAAAAGCCTGCGCAGCTTCGCAGCTAGCGGGCTTTTTCATGCATCCCTCTCTCAAACTTCGTTTGGATTCGGTCTGCATGAAAAAGCCCTACGCTTCGCGTAAGGCTTTTTTGTTGGTCGGGATGGCGAGATTCGAACTCACGACCCCTTGCACCCCATGCAAGTGCGCTACCGGGCTGCGCTACATCCCGATTGTGTTGCTAGTTTTACTAACTCCGGTAATTGCGCATGGGAACGGGTCTCCCCTAAAGGGACGGCAAAATTAATATTTTTTTTTCAATTATTGTGCCCACAATCCAGACAAATGTACCAATACCTCACTCGCTTTTTCCATGTCTTGCACACTCACATATTCGTGCTTTCCATGAAATGCCATTTCACCAGTGAAAATATTCGGACAAGGCAATCCCATGAAGCTCAATCTGCTACCATCGGTGCCACCGCGTGCACTTGTTAATTGTGGTGTCATTCCTGCCATCTCAATCGCCTTGATTGCATATTCAGAAATTTCAGGTGTCAACTGCACCACATCTTTCATATTTCGGTATTGCTCAGCAACTTCCATACTCGCAGTTGCTCCAGGATATTCAGCAACAGTTGCTTCCATCAACGCTTTCAACTTCGCTTCATGCTCTGCCAAATTCGCAGTAATAAAGTCCCTCACAATGAACTTCACATAGGCATGTTCGGCACCGCCACCCATGGTAACCGGGTGAACAAATCCCTCACGATCAGACGTAGTTTCAGGACTCCATTCATTCTTAGGCAAACGACTCAAAAAGTCGCCAGCAATTTTCAAGGCATTCACCAACTTATCTTTGGCATAACCCGGATGGGCAGAAATTCCATAGAAATTCACTGTTGCTCCATCGGCACTAAATGTTTCATCTTCGTAGCAACCGCGCTCACCCGCATCGAGGGTATAGCCATAATCGGCCCCTAATTTTTCAATATTTACATGATCTACCCCATGTCCAATTTCCTCATCTGGGGTAAATAAAATTTTAATATCACCATGAGGGATATTCGGATTTTGAACCATTTTTTGAACGAAATCCATAATAACCGCAACGCCTGCCTTATCATCGGCACCCAAGAGGGTTGTACCCGAAGCGGTTACGATATCGTCGCCAATTCTTTCTAACAAATAGGGATGCTCTGAAGGTTTAATCACTTGTGAAGTATCGTCGGGAAGCACAATGTCTTGACCTTGATAATTTCTATGAACAATGGGTTTCACATTGGCCCCAGTACAATCTGGAGAAGTATCAACATGAGAGCAAAAGCAAATCACAGGTACTTTTTTATTTACATTCGACGGCAAAGTTGCATACACATATCCATACTCATCAAGATGCGCATCGGTTAATCCCATTTCCAACAGTTCCGCGACCAAAACCCTACTCAAATCTTTTTGTTTTTCGGTACTTGGAAACGTAGTTGACTCAGGATCACTTTGTGTATCAATCTTCACATAATTGCAGAAACGTTGTTCTATGTTCATAGGTCAAAGATAAACATAAATGTTTATCTTTTGGATTAGACGGATTAGACGGATTAGACAGATTAGACAGATATTTTGATTAGACAGATTAGACCGGTTAGACGGATTAGACGGATTAGACGGATTTTGGGTTAGGAGGGTTTGATAGTTTATTAGAGAAATTGCAATAAATGCAATTTAATTAATGAAATAACTTAGAGATTATTTAGGGGAAAGGAATTATGAATTTGTAATGAAGAAATGTTTACAAGAAAAATATTCAGTTTTGAAAAATTAGAAGCGTGGAAAAATGCACAATCTATTGCAATGAAAGTCTTTGAAATTACAGCAAAATATCCCGATTCTTATTTTTCACCCATGGCAAACCAAATGAGGCGTTCCGCCATTTCAATTAGTTCAAATATTGCCGAAGGACAAGGAAGATTTGAAGGAAAAGAACAAAGTCAATTTTACAAATTTGCTTATTCTAGTCTCATGGAATTATTAAACCAACTCATCATAAGTCATGAATTAAATATGATTACGATTGAAGAATATGACGAAATTAGAAACCTTATTGACAAAACATCTTTACAATTAAATGGGTTAAACAGATACACTCGAACAAAAATCCCTCAAAAGAAATCTTAGAATCCTCCCGATAAATATCGGGATAAACATCTTTATCACTAATCAAAATATCTGTCTAACCCGTTTAACCCCTAAACAAAAAATCAGTCTAATCTGTCTAACCCGTCTAATCTGTCTAACCCTAAACGAGATCTGTCAAACTCATCTCCAACGCTTTGGCGCTTAAGCCTGTAGTTTTTGGATTGAATTGGTGTACACGCATGATGCTTGAGCGGATGATGTTGCTTACATCTTTGAAAATGGCAACGTCGGTTACTTCGGCATCTTGTTTCATCAAATAGGCAAATACACGCGCCATTCCACAGTTTGCAATGAAATCTGGAATAACTGCAAATTGGCTATCTGCAAGGCGAGAAATTGGACCCATGAAAATTTCTTCATCGGCAAACGGAACGTTTGCACCACAAGAAACCACTTCGATTCCAGATTTCGCCATGCGATTTACTTGGTCTTCAGTTACCAAACGGCTTGCAGCACCTGGAATAAATATTTCCGCAGGCAAATCCCAGATTTGGGCATTTACTTCTTCGAAGCTCATCATGTTTGGAGCGTTCAAAGAGTTACCATCGCGGGTGAGGAACAATTCTAAAATTTCTTCATGTCCCAAACCATTCTTACTGATAATACCGCCATTGCGATCTATGATCCCTCCAATGCGAACACCGTATTTTGTTAGATAGAAGGCAGCTGCAGCAGCTACATTTCCCCAACCTTGGATAATTGCCAATTTGTTGTTCATGAAACCACCATACACTTCGTAATAGTGGCGAACACCTTCTGCAACACCCCAACCGGTAATCATGTCGGCAATGGTCAATTCTTTAGTAACATCTGGACTCAAACGCTCGTCGGTAATTGGCAACAAAACTCCTTTTTGCAAACGAGAAATGGCTTTCAATTTGTCTTCTGGAGAGTATTGAGTTAAATGTCCAGCAACAACACCTTCTTGGGGATGTAACACACCCAAAGCAGCTGTCATTGGAATCACCTCGTGAATTTCATCTACGTTTAAGTCACCACCTGTTCCATAGTAGTTTTTCAACAACGGACGAACGGCCTTGTACCAACGCTCTAAAACCCCTTTTTTACGTGGATCAGCAGGATCGAAATTAATACCAGACTTGGCACCACCAATTGGAGGACCGGCCACGGTAAATTTCACTTCCATGGTTTTTGCAAGGCTTTCAACTTCACGTTGGTTTAAACCTTTGCGCATTCGGGTTCCACCACCAGCAGCACCGTTTCTTAATGAATTGATTACAATCCAACCTTCCGCCTCTGTTTCGGCATCTTTCCAAGCAAAAACAATTTCTGGTTGTTTTCCCTCAAATTTCTGTATTAACTGATCTAATTTCACGTGTATATTTTAAATTAATTTCGAAAAATCTCCATCTAAAGAGCCCCCAACAAAAGCATGTTTTGCTCCGGTTGCATTGGGCAAAGTATTGCAAATATTTTTGGCGCGCATGGCTCCCAACAAGGCGAAAATCATGGCTTCTTTGTAGTTTACCAATTGTTCATCTGGCACCACTACTTGGGCTTCGGTTTCAGACTTAATAAAGTCTACCAACACCTGATTCAAAGCACCGCCACCGGTAACCAAAATTCGCGTTTCTTGCAAATCTTTTTCGGCAATTCGGTCTAGGGCAATGGCAATTTGAGTTGCAATGTGCATCACCAAAGTTTTCATGCGATCTTCTAATGGTTGATCGTCATAATCTCTCACCAAATGCCAAAAGTTTTTATTAATCCATTCTCTACCCAAGCTTTTTGGGTAGTTATTTTTGTAATAGGGAATTTCGTTTAAGGCATGTAACAACGGATAAATGATATTGCCGTTTTCGGCAATTTTACCATCTTCATCGTATTTCAAATTGCGTTCACGGGCCAAACGGTTTAGAATGATGTTACAAGGAGCAATGTCGAAGGCAATGCGTTTTCCTTGGTGTTTTGCAGAGATATTGCAAAATCCACCCAGATTCAAACAGAAGTCGTAATCTGGAAAGAGTAAATCGTCGCCCAATCCCACTAACGGAGCACCTTGACCACCAAGGGCCACGTCGCCACGGCGAAAATTGGTAACCGCAGGAATTCCCGCTGTTGCTGCCAAAGTAGCGCCATCGCCAATTTGATTGGTAATCCAATTCTTGGGATCGTGAAAAATGGTATGTCCATGAGAAGCAATCAGGTCAATTTGCTTGCCCGTTTCTTGGGCAAAACCTCTTGCCAATTCGCCCAAATAACGTCCGTAAAACACATCGGTTTTTACAAAAACTTCGGAGTTTTGGTATTTCAATTGCGACAATCGCACCCTCCAAGTTTCGTTGTAAGGCACTGTAATTGCGCTGTCAATATTCACCGACCATTGGTCGCCATTTTGCTGCACATCGCACAATGCCAAATCAATGCCATCCATGCTTGTGCCACTCATTATACCTAGTACCTTCATACTTTCTTACAATGTGTAAAAATGCAAAAATAGGCAATGAAAAGGAATAATTTTTGGATAAAATAGCAACCACAACCAATTATTTCAGGAATATGTAGCAGTTTTCACAAAGATTTTGTAAAATGCAAGTTCAAATTTATTTGCTATGAAAAGAAAATCGTTTTTAACCATTGGAACTGGTCTTTTTGCCGCTGCTAATTTAAAGGCTGCCAATTCACAAATTATTGAAGCACAACTCAATGATATGGGTTCTTTGGCACAACTTGACCAAACCGACAATTTCGATTGGGCCGCAATTAGAAGTATGTTTCCACTTGGTAACGACCGTATTTTCTTAAACAATGGCACCATGGGAATTACGCCCTACCCCGTTTTGAATGCAGTTCAAAATAGCTTTGAATCCATTGCCGAAAAAGCAGAATACCCGCACCATAGCGACGACTTAGAAAAAATGCTCGCAAGCATCATTGGCACCGATCCAAAAGAAATTGGCATTACCAAAAATGTAAGCGAAGGCATCAATCACATTTGTTGGGGTTTGGATTTGAAGCGTGGCGATGAGGTTATTTTAACCGAACATGAACATGTTGGGGGATGCTTGGCCTGGTTACACCGTGCAAAAGTGGATGGCATTGTCATCAAAACTTTTGTTCTTGGAAAAACCGCCGAAGAAACTTTGAATAACCTAAATGCGGCTATCACCAAAAAAACCAAAGCCATTGCAGTACCGCATATACCTTGCACCATTGGACAAATTTTGCCCGTAAAAGAAATCTGTGATTTGGCAAGAAGTAAAAACATTATCAGTTGCATTGATGGAGCCCATCCGCTGGGAATGATTCAATTTAATGTGAAGGACATTGGCTGCGATTATTATGCAGGTTGTTTTCACAAATGGGTTTTGGGACCTATTGGTTCGGGTTGGTTATACATTGCACAACAAAAACTACAGCAGACCAAAATTTACCATGTGGCGGCATACAGCGCTGGAGAGTTCAACATGAGAGCAACTCCGCCAAGCATGGGACCTTTGGTAGATTCTGCAGGCCGATACAGTTATGGTACTTTTTGTGGACCTTTGCATGTGGGTGCATTGAAATCGTTGGAGTTTTACACCAAAATTGGTCCTTCGCGCATTGAAAATCGCGTGAAATATTTGGCACAAAAATTACAAAATTCACTATTGGAAATTGGCGATGGCATAGAAATGCTTACCCCAACGGAAGACAGATCGCGGGGTGCTCAAATTGGATTCAGAATTAAAAAATCTAAGAAAGACAATCCAAATATTGGCTTTGTAAACTATGCAAGGTCTAAGCAAATGATTTTGAGGCATGTGGCAGAAAACGGACTCGATAATATTCGAATTTCAACCCATTATTACAATACCGAACGTGAAATAGAACAATGCGTATCTTTGCTCAAAGAATATGCATTCGGATAATTCAAATGAAAAACTTGCCTCTCTCTTTTTTGAGGGATGGGAAAACGATCAAATCCAATTTGAACTAACCACTTCTGGAAGCACCGGCGAACCCAAGAGAATCATTCTTGAAAAAGACAAACTCGTTTGGAGCGCCAATAATACCAAAGAAGCTTTCTTAAAAAGAACCATCAACAAATACCAACTTTGTTGTTTGCCCGTATCAAAGGTTGGTGGATTTATGCAACTGGTGCGCAGCGCTGTTTGGCATTCCCCGGTTGATGTGGTTGAAGCAAGTGCAAATCCGCTGTTGGAATATAGAGGTGCAGCACAAATTGCATCATTTACCCCCATGCAATTGTGGCATATTTTGAACCATGAAATTAGCAGAGAGGTGCTACATCAGTTTCACACTGTGTTGATTGGCGGCGGCACAATATCCCCCGAAATAGAAAAAACTTTGCTGAATAACTACCCCGACACCCGCTGGTTTCATACCTTCGGAATGACAGAAACTTATTCTCATTTTGCGGGACGAGAGTTGGGTAAAAATATATACGAAGTATTGTCCAATACAGAAATTGCCCAGAACGAACTTGGAGCATTAAAAGTGAGGAATTTTATTACAGATAACGAATGGGTCCAAACCAACGATATTGTTGAACTCATTGATGAAAAGCAATTTATATGGTTGGGAAGAACAGATTTCACTATTAATTCTGGGGGATTTAAAATTCAATTAGAAACGGTAGAATCTGAAATTCAAAAACAAACAAATTGGCCGAGCGATGCTTTTTTTTGTTGGCACATGCCCGATGAAATATTGGGACAAAAACTTGTTCTGGTTACCACTGAAAAGAATGTCCCTCAAAAATGGAATTTCTCGAATGACTATTTCAAACCCAAAGAAATATTTGTAATTGATCAATTGATATACACCGAAAACGGCAAAATCAACCGGGCAAAAAGCTTTGAATTAATTTAGTGTTCCGAAGTAAAAATACATTCCAATACACAACGAAACGATGCCCACAAATCTCACAATTTGCGATTTCAATTGTGCATCTAAATAGGATTTTGGAAGACCCATTTCACGTTGTTTTTTAAGGGTATAGGTGCTGAGAATAACGATATAAAGCGCAATCAATACGAAGTATGATAACGTTGGATTGATATGCCTATTTTCGAGCCAAACCGATGCCCCAGAATACATGGCAGCTAGGTAAATAATTACAATTGACATTAAAATAACCACTGATGCCATTCGGGTTTTTGAGAAATTTGAAATCAACATTCCTTTTTCTTCGTTGGACAGTACTTTCAATCCTTTTTCGCTTAAAATTTTGGAAACTATAATGGAAGTAATCATTATGCCCATTCCTAAATAGAAGTAATATTCTGGTTTCATTTTGTAAAATTAGTGAGAATTGATGAATTTATATTAACAACCAAATTAATTGGCTGGCATTTCTATTGAATAGGAAAATTGTTTCATTTGGTTTGGTTCCAAAATATGGATACCTTCTTTGTCTCTCAAATTACCGGTTGCATTGGTTGAGTCGGCAAGTCCAGCCCAAGGTTCAATGCAAAAAAATGGTGCACCGGGTTTGGTCCAAAATCCCCAATGAGGAAAATCAGAACTACTTACAGTAACCACTGGAGTATTGTCTAACTCGCAAAGCGTTACGCGGTAAAACGGTACATTTTTAAATACTACTGCATCGTGTTGAATGAGTTCATCAGATAGCAACAGTTCATGGGTGTTTTGCATAGTAGGAGTTGATTCTCCTGTATATAATCCATTATCAATCAAATATCTATCTGCGGTAAATGGTTGATCGAACACCAATTTATATTGATTAAGGGGTTTGTCAATTGCAAATCCGGGATGAGCCCCTATAGAAAAAGGCATTTCAACTGACGATAAATTTGTTACAGAATAATGAATATCGAGGCAATTTTCTGTAAGAATATAAGAAATATTTAGCAGAAAATCAAATGGGAATTGTTTGCGCGTTTCTTCATTGGAAGTCAGTTGCATGGATAAGGAATTTTCAGTATGCTGAATTATTTCAAATTCCATATTTCTGGCAAAACCATGTTGTAGCATTTCAAAATGCATTTCATTTTCCAAAAAACTATTATCTTTTAATTTACCTACAATTGGAAATAAAACGGGTGAAATTCTATTCCAAAATTTTAAATCCGGATTCCATAAAATATCTGTTTTATTAGTTAAATTGTGAATCGAGATTAATTCTGCTCCGCTTTTCGATGCATTCACAAAAAAGACATTGTTTTTTAGAGAATAATTGGTCATTTTGCGCGAAATTAGGCAAAAGTATACCTAGCTCCCAAAAATCATTCTATATCAAATGAATAATCAATCATCAAAACTTAAAATACTCATCATAGACGATGAATTATCGGGAAGGACGATGATTGAATATTATATTCAACAATTTCTAAATAATTTGGTTGATAAAATGGTTAAAGTTTCGTCGATTGATGAAGCAAAAGAAGCAATGTTGAGTTTAAGTCCAAATATTGTTTTCACCGATTATGAGTTGAGCGGAGAAGATGGACTTAAGATTGCCCCCTTTTTATCTAAAGATTGTGTTTTGGTTGTTGTAACGGCTCACTCTCAATATGCAATCAATGCAATACGAGCAAATGTTTTTGATTATTTGTTAAAGCCAATTGATGAGGCAGAATTTATCAAATTTAAAAACCGATTAATTCAAAAATTAAGTATAAAATTTGGATTGCCTAATCCTTTAAATCCATCAGAATCTTTTGTAATTAAAGAAAACGGAGAAAATATCTTAATTCCATTTGAAGATATTATTTTTATTGAGGCAAGTGGCGCTTACTCAAAAGTTGTAACTTTGAACCGCAAATACGTAGCAACTAAAACTTTAAAAGCATTAGAAGAAACCATTTTACCAAAATCATTTTTAAGGGTTCATAGATCTTTTTTGGTACCTAAATGGCAAATTACAAGTTTTAGTAGTAATTATTTATGTCTAAAAGATGGCACACATATAAACCTTTCCAAAACTGGAAGAAAAATATTACAGGATTCTTTTTAGTCCTAATTTGTACTACGTTATTTGCTTCGGGTGATTATGGTCTAGAATTAGATTATAACAAAGGGTTGCCATCAACTGTTACAAGAAAAACATTCATAGACAAAGAAGGTACTGTTTGGGTAGGCACAGATGCCGGCTTGGGCGTATTTCCTAAAATCAGCGCACCTAAAGTAATCATTGCTAAAAAAGTTGGCTTTAGTCAAGTCTGGGATATCATACAAAGGGAGAACCTCCTATACATTGCGAGTTATGATTCTGGATTGTTTATTTTCAATATCAATAGTGGAGATTTAATCAAACGATATCGCTACAGCCAATATCCCAGAATTAGAAAATTTAAAGAAATTAATAACCGACTCTTTTTAATTGCGGGCAATGGTTTTTTTGAAATTTCAGGATTAAAAGTAAACTGTATATTGAATAAAGTGAAAAATAAATCTGAAGGCAAGAATATGCCAGTAGACATATTTTACTTTAACAAGCAGTTTTATGTAAGTTTTTATGACAAGCAGCCATTATTGACTTGGAAAAATGAAAAGAAATGGGAAACTAATCCCGAAGACCCGCTGAATAAATATTTACTTCAAAATGGGAAATACAAAACGGTGATGACCACTATTGTTTTCCAAAACAAATTATTTGGCAGCACCGGATTCAATTCGTATTTCTCATTAGATGCAAATGGAAAAACAGAAACCTACTCTTTTAAATATAAAAATAATGATAATTATGTGGTGTGGGATTTTGCAGCAACACATAACAAATTAATTTTAGCGGTTGGAAATACCAATAACCTTGAAAGCGGTTATTTGTATACACACAACGAATACCAAAAAACATTTGACATTAGCCAGCAGCCTAAAAAACCGTTCTTTTGGGGAGTCACCTATGATTCAATAAACCATGGAATTTGGGCAAACTCAATACACAAAGGTGTTTATTATTATCCTCAATTTCAAAACAACATTGACTTACCATTTGCGGTTGAAGATTATTTTGAAAGTCAGAACTTTCAATTTGCTTGGAAAGCGAATGAACTCATTTTCAAAACCAAGCAGGGTTTGATTTGGGAGACGTTTAAAACAGAAACCAATATTCGGTCAGTGCAGGCATTCAACGGAAATATCATTATTCATTGCGAAGATGGAATTTGCATTTTTAATTCAAAACAGAAGAGTAAAATAAAACACATTTTCAGAACAGCCTTTCAACACGTTTTTATTCAAAATGAAATTTTATATTGTATTAATTATTTTGGCCCTATTTGGAGTTATGACTTAAATAAAGAAAAAGTAATTAATCATTTAGATCAGTCTATTACCTATTTCAATTCAATTGCCTCATCAAAACTATTTACCATATTGCATTCCGATAATCTAGGTTATTTTATTCTTCAAAATGATTCAATTTATCATCTAACTGTAGATATACCGATTGATAAAAGTAAATTTAATTTTTATTTGGCTGGAAATGCAATGCTCATCCGAGACGGTCAAAATTTAATTTGCTGCGAAATTGATTTTATTCGAAAACGAATCAAAGCCAAAGAAACAATAAATCTGCAAAAGTTATTTCCAACAATTGAAATAACTTGGATTAAAGGCGATGAAAAAGGCTTGTGGCTGGGAAATAGCAACAATGCACTGCAATTTGCCATCAATCAAAAGAGCAAATACATAAAATTCTTAAATCAGTTTTACTTAGGCAATTCACAGGAAATTAATGACATACATTTTGAATCAACTTACTTGTATTTATTAAGAAATAATTATGTACAAAAAATCAATTTTTTAGAATCTCTGAAGCAAAATCAATTATTCAACTGCGTATTTGAAACATATCAAAATATTTCTGATTTTAAATTACCCTATTATAATCAGCGAGAGAACTTTCCCATTCGATTAATTTCACCCAATTATATTCATGGCAATCACAGTGTATGTGAATTGATGTTATCAAATGACGATTCGATTTTGTTTCAAAATTTCAAAGAAACGCGCCTCCCAATTTGGATGAATGACATAAACGAGGGGTTATTTCAAATATCCATAAATACAATCAAATGGAAAAAGGGAATTCCTTTGAAAATAGAAAATCCTTTGTTAAGAAGAACGGAATTTTGGATTTTGGTCCTGATTGCCGCATTCATTTTCTTCTTCTTCATATACAACGAGCAATTTCAAAAATTTCAACTACAAGAGAAAATTATTGGATTAGAATTAAGCCGTTTGAAATCAAACATGAATCCACATTTCATTTTTAATGTAATGAATTTTGTACAAGCCATGATTGTCAAGGACAACAAAACTATGGCGTTGAAGGCAACAACAAAACTGTCTCAAATAAACAGGTTGTTTTTGGAAACCTCAGAAAAAGATTTCATCAGTATCAAACAAGAATTAGAATTTGCAGATACCTATATCCAATTAGAAAAAATGCGCTTTGAAAGTGATAAAGAATTTGAATTTAATATTATTATTGAAGAGGGAATAAATATAGAAATCTGGAATTTACCCCCCTTGATATTGCAGCCACTTTTAGAAAATGCGCTCAAACATGGTGTTTTACTAGAGAAAAAAGCAATTGGGTTTATATCTATTCATATTACATCAACCTCGCCAAATGAAATCATCATTCATATTCAAAACAAAGGCTTAACGAGTGCATTTAAGCGCAAAATAGGCACTTCAAATGGCCAAAAGATGGTGCTTGAAAGAATTGGATTATTCAATAAGAAATTCAAGAAAATATCTAAAATCGATTTTTCAACAAGCTTTGAAGGTAAATATTACAATTGTTTCATTTTAATCTCAAAAATCGATTCAAATTAACCATTTATCTTGTACATGAATTCCTTAGGCTTCTTGGGATTGAGAACTTTCTCAATTTTCCCAGGATAATTTTGATTCACTTCGTTAATTATTTGACTTCTCTTGATTTTTCTAACTTGGCTAGAGTAATGATAAATTCGAAAAATCAAATCAATTTCTTGCTCTGAATATGCATTGTCTTTAAGCGTATCCAAGTAACCAAAAATATTTATTTCTTCTTCTAAATGTCTGTATTGATTCAGTATTTTTTTGTTATAAATTCCACCTGTACTAAAAAAATGATACCCGAGAAACATAACCAACATCAATAAAACTAAGATAAAGTATTTGTATGAAAAATCAGACCACTCAAATTTAGGATTTAAAGGAGTCCAGTTTTCGAATTTAAATTCTTCAAAACAGTACAATTCAATATAGTTATCTAAGTTAATTCTTTCAATGGAAAGATCTGGCAAAACACTCACTAGTTCGTTTCCAATTAGAAATCTATAAAATGAGTCTACGAAATCTATTCTTTGCGTATTCGACTCATGATAGAGAGACGGCCCCGAACCATTTTTGTACATTGTTTTTTTTGATTTGTCAAAAATATACATGATAGAATTGGGGGTTCCATAAATGATATATTTTGAAAATTGATTGTTATACCCCACAGAACAGGCTTGGATTTCAGTATTTGGGCTCTCACTTTTAAATTCTAAAAACTGAAGTTTTTTCAAATCTAAAATATAACAATTGGCATTTATCGAAGTTCCTTTTAAGCTAACATGGTGTCTAATTGTTCCATAAATGTAAATAGAATCACCCTGAAGCACCGACATCAAGGGCTTCCCAATTAAATACACATCGTTTTTCACCATCACCAATTCCCACTCTTTGGTGCGTTTGTCGAACCTAATTAATTTGGCATGGTCATTCCAAAACCCATATCCCCCAAAAGCATAAATTTCACCTTTATACAGAAACAAATGGCGCACAAAATTGTGTCCATGAAACTGAGAATGATCTAAGCGTATAAATGTATTTCTAGAGGGTAAATATGAATATAAATAATGCGTTCCATCGGGATTTAAAAACATGGAATCACCTGAAATTAGATAATCTGTTTCACCAATTGCTGAATGACTCAAACTATTAGTTTCGGCATTGGCCTTGTTTAAGATTTTGGTAATTTCAACCGGAGTATAATTAAATGCAAATCCTTGATTATAGATAAATAGCATAGCCATAATCAAAAAAAGTAATTTTTGAGTTTGGCGGCTGTTATATTTAGTTTTCAAGTTCATTGTTTGAACAAATGTATTAAATAAACATCTGTTTATTGTTTTGACTTTTTGCTTATTTCCGTCAATATTTTGATATCCATAACAGAAACCTCACCCATCAATTCCCAAATTGTTAATATTCTATATTTTACATATTTAAAATAGCTACATAACAATCAATTTTCAAAACATAATAATATCTAACATTCAAAGTTGTAAATTTGTATTACCAATGTCGCACCAAAAACCTTTAATTTTAATTAGCAATGACGATGGAATTACCGCACCCGGTATTCAAGCACTCATTGATGTGATGAAAGAAATTGGCGAAGTAATTGTAGTTGCTCCTGATAAGCCGCAAAGCGCAATGGGACATGCCATTACCATTAACCAACCTATTCGCATTACCGAAGTACATATTCATGAAGGAGTAATCGCTTATCAATGTACGGGTACACCCGTTGACTGTGTGAAAATTGCCATTGACAAAATTCTTCCTAGAAAACCCGATTTAATGGTTTCTGGAATCAATCACGGTTCAAATTCATCTATCAATGTTATTTATTCCGGCACCATGTCGGCCGCAGTTGAAGCATCTATCGATGGAATGAAAGCCATTGGATTTTCTCTTTGCGATTATGCTTGGGATGCCGATTTTGAATCGATCAAACCCTACATCAAAACCATTGCACTTGAAACCCTAAAAAATGGTTTGCCTTATGGTACTTTGTTAAATGTAAATATTCCAGTTCCTGCTGATAAAAATATTTTAGGCATTAAAATTTGCCGTCAAGCTCAAGCAAAATGGAAGGAAGATTTCGACCGCCGTCAAGATCCTTTTGGACGCGATTATTTCTGGATGACAGGGCAGTTTGTGAATATGGACAAAGGAGAAGATACAGATCAATGGGCACTTGATCATGGATATATTTCTATAGTGCCAACTATGTATGACCTCACCGACCACCAAAGAATTGGGTCGCTTAATCAATGGAACCTCAATGGAACAACTTAACCTAAAACAAATGGCTATAGGATTTATTATTGGATTAATAATTCCTTTTTTACTAGGTACCGGAATTGCAACTGTTATGCACATCCATGCCGAAACATTCATCAAGAGCATTATTCATTTAAGACATGTTTACAACACCCCGTTTCAAGTTGGAGTAGCTGGAAATATTGGTTTGTTTTTCTATTTAATGAAATACGATAAAATGATTTTCTTTAATAGGGGATTGTTAATCGCTACAATGCTGATGGCCATTTTAGCCATGATTATTGAATTGCAATCATTCTAATGAAACTCTTTTTTGTAGCAGGAGAAGCCTCCGGCGACCAACATGGCTCTCGTTTGATAGCCAAAATCAAATCACTTGACCCATCTATTGAAATGGTGGCTTGGGGCGGAGATTTGATGCAAAATGAAGGCGCCAAATTGCTTTCTCACTACAAAAACAGGGCTTATATGGGCTTGGTTGAAGTATTGAAAAACATACGTGCAATTAAAGGCTATATGAAGCAAGCCAAAGCAGATATTCTTGCCGAAAAGCCCGATGCCATTATATTCATTGACAATCCAGGTTTCAATTTACCCTTGGCACAGTTTGCCAAAAAACACGACATTGCTGTTCATTGGTACATTGCTCCAAAAGCTTGGGCTTGGAACAAAAGCAGGGTGAAAACCATGCGCAAATGCATTGATCACCTTTACGTGATTTTTCCTTTTGAAGTTTCTTTTTTTGAGGGACTTGGGATGCCTTGCACCTATGTTGGAAACCCTACCCTTGAATCGGTGTTGGAATTTCAACAAGTCCAACCAAAACAACCCGATTTCATAGGATTAAATCCAGATAAACCTACCATTGCTATTTTAGCAGGAAGCCGCAAAAACGAAGTCTCTACCCTGTTGCCCAATTTCATCAAGGCAGCGAATCAAATTGGCAATGCAAATGTAGTTGTTGCCGGTGCTCCCGGTTTGGATATGGAATTTTACAATGATATTTTAAATACCCATCAGTTAACAGCAAGCATTGTATTTGGTAAAACTTTTGAAATTTTAAGTCAAGCACATCAAACCAAAGGATTTGCCTTGGTGGCAAGTGGTACGGCAACTTTAGAAACAGCTTTGTTTAAAGTACCGCAAGTGGTTGCTTACAAGGTAAATAAAATTACTTATTTCGTTGGTAAACGTCTTTTGAAAATACCTTACGTGTCTCTGGTAAATATTTTGTTGCAACGCCAATTGGTAGAAGAGCATTTACAAGATATTGAGGTCAAAACGCTCACGAATGCCATTACCCGTTTGCAAACTCCTTCATCATTAGAAACGATCAACAAAGGATATATTGAGCTTTGGAACATGCTTATTTCGAAGGGACAAGACGTAAGTAAAAACGTAGCAGAAAATATCTTAAAGTCATTTAATTAGTTAAATTTCTATTTAACAAAACCTTTTCCCTATTTTTGCCACAGATTTGGGGGATTAGCTCAGCTGGCTAGAGCGCTTGCATGGCATGCAAGAGGTCATCGGTTCGACTCCGATATTCTCCACCCAAATTTTCAATTTATGTTATCTACCATTTTCACCATCGTAGGTAGTGTTTTTGCACTTATCCTCTTATTGGCCTTAATTATGCCAAAAAAATCAACCATCATTGCCGATATTGACATTGAATTAGGGAAAGATCAAGTGTTTGAATATGTAAAACTTATGACAAACCAAAAGTACTTTAACAAATGGGTTATGGCCGATCCAAATTCAGAAATGGTATATACTGGTGAAGATGCCAAAGTTGGTTTTAAAGTTTACTGGAATAGCAAAAACAACAACGTTGGCGAGGGAGAACAAGAAATCATTGAAATTGTAGAAGGTGAAAAAATGAAAGTTGAAATTAGGTTTGTGCGTCCAATGCAAGGAACGAGTTATTCAACTACCACCACAACAATGAAATCTGAGAACTTAACAAATGTGAACTTAACATTTGAATCTACCAGTAAAATTCCGTTCAACGTAATGTCTGCCTTGTTTGTTCCAATGCTTAGAAAAGACATGAATCAAACACTTTCAAATTTGAAAGCGTTATTAGAAAAAAAATAGGCTTCTTACAACCCCAAATGTTTCATGTACAGCGTTGCGCATGCTTCGGCATCGCTTAAGGCATCGTGGTGATTCAGGTGGATACCGTATTCATCGCACAATTTTTTCAAGCCTTTTTTAAAGATTACATAGGTGCACTTTTTCACATACTTCGGATGGGGCAACTGATAAAAATCTAATACTTTCGCCAAGCAAGTAAAATCAAATTTACCGTTGTGGGCCACAACCGTTTGTCCCTCAAAAAAATGTGAAATATCATCCCAAACTTCATCAAAAGTGGGTGCATTTCTGGTATTCATTGCCGTAATGCCATGCACTTTGGTATTCC
The DNA here is from genome assembly GCA_947447955.1 of Flavobacteriales bacterium. Lineage (GTDB taxonomy): Bacteria > Bacteroidota > Bacteroidia > NS11-12g > UBA955 > VMCP01. The sequence continues at coordinate 69,195 of CANFLS010000002.1, forward strand.
AATAATGGTACTCGTTATTTGGAGGCTGCACCAAAATAGAAACCCTTTCGGTAACAACGCCAAACATCACTTTTACAATCCCAATTTGGCAAACGCTATAACCGTTGCTATTGGCTGTTTCAAAATCTAGGGCCGTAAAAATGTGGCTCATTTAATCCTTTTTTTCTTTGAGTTCTTTTCTCTTCCTTGGAGAAATTAAACTGTCTGCTGGATACTGACGTTTCATGCTATCTAAAACACCATGCGCCCAAAGTTCAAATTCATGCTTTTGCAAATCGGTTAAAACTGCAACTTTATGAATAAACGTATAACTTTCTAAAGGCATTTCGCCTTCTGTAATTTCGTCTAAACACTCTTCAATTTTATGGAACTGTTTCCAAGGTCTATAATTTTGAAACTCATAAATGTTGAAGTGCTCTTTACCCTCCTCAATGTGATCGGCCAACCAAAATTTAACCGGTTGAATCTTCGAATACCAAGGGTATTCTGTATTGTTAGAATGGCAGTCGTAACACGACGTTCTCAAGATGTTTTTAAATGTATTTGAAGTTGGATACATTGTATACAACTCAGGATCTTTTTGATCAGATACATTTTTTTCTGAGGGAATAAGTTGGATCAAAGCGAAAACCGCAATGATTCCTAAGAGAACTTTCTTTAGCATAATCTATTTACCCAAATATCGGTATTTTCTTTGATAATTTGAAATACATTTTCAAAACCTTCATCGCCACCAAACCAAGGATCAGGGACATCGGCTCCCGGATTTTCCACATCAAAAGTTCTAAATAATTTCACTTTTGCCCTTTGCTCATCGTTCATGCACATTTTCAAAACACGCTGATTGATACTGTCGTCCATGGTTAGAATTAAATCAAAGTCAGTAATATCTGATAATTTAATTCTACGGCTAACATGAGGTATATTAATACCATGAATCATGGCATTTCTTCTTGTTCTTACATCTGCACGCTCGCCATCGTGCAATCCATTGGTGCCACAAGAATCAATTTTAAATTGATTTACTAAATTTCTAGATTCAATTTCCGATTGAAACAAAGCCTCAGCCAATGGGCTTCGACAAATATTACCCAAACAAACAAAGAGGATGCGTTGCACTTTCTGACTCACACAGCAAAGTTACTGCAAGAAATTGATATTATTTCTTTAGCTCTTTGATTGTGCCTTGTGGCGTAATCAAGAGTATTTCCGTTTCCTTTTGAACTTTGGTATTGTGATAAACAGTTGGTACAATTTTGTATTTCACTTCCAAAGAATACACAAACTGAATCCCTGGTTTTAATGGCGAAGGATTCACAACGATATCAAATCCATCGCTTGAAATCTGGTTATAAAACAAGGTTGATCTGCTGTTGTTCGTTGGCATTGCCATTTTAGAAGCATCGCTAGACGATTCATCATCCAATGTACTCACCGCCAAAGGCGAATAAGACACATACTGATCTACCGGAAAATTCTGAGCTTGTTGTTCTGTAATGGTTCTAAAATTAGTATCCAGTTGCACACCCAATTTGGCATAATATTTCAATTTCTTCTGCAAAATCAATTGTGCCTTTTCTCTGATGATGGCATTCGCAACTTCGGTAGAATCGAATTGATATTCAACCTTTACCAAATCATAAATTTCACATTGTGCAGCCATTGAGAACAATTGATCTAATTGAGCTGGGTCGCGATAACGAACATGCAAATTCTTTTGAATTTCAAATCCTTTAGGAACCTGGATATATGATTTAGAAAATGTTTTTTTCTCTCTTTCAAAAATTGGAACCAATGCAATCATATCTAAGTAAAAATTGTCTTTTTTTACCCCAATTTTATTCGCCAACGAAACGAATTTATTCACCCTCCATTGCAACAAACTATCCAATTCTTGGATTTTCTTACCCGCTTGATTCAAATGAAAAATGGCAGTATAATTATTTGGAACTGCATTGTACAATACATTTACTTTCACTACATAATCATTACCGCTAGAATAAGAACTGTAATTGTTTGTTACTTGTTGCATCAATGCCTTATCGTCATTTTGATATCCATTGTTGTATCCATTGTTGTATCCATTATTCCCAGCAACTCCAGCATCACTTCTACCCTTCGACTTGGCTTTAGATTGATACATTTCGCTGTTTTTAAAGCGGTTGTTTTCATTATAAGCGGCATTGCCAGAAACTTGTGCCGAAAGAGAAATTGTTGCAAAAAGCGCAACAAAAAACAGATATATTTTTTGCATAATTTTAAAACGTATTTACTTAGATTAAGTTACAAGTTAATAACGAACAAATCCCAAAACAATTGTTCACTTCACAATAGAATTTGGGTTTTAGTATTCTAAACTGCCCCAAGCACCTTCAATGGTCAATTTTTTGCCTGAATGTCCCTCAACAAAACCAATAATTTGTGCTTCTACCCCAAATGATTTAGAAATGGCAATCATGGTTTCGGCAGATTTGGCATCGGTATAAATCTCTAATCTATGTCCCATATTAAATACTTGGAACATTTCTCTCCAATCGGTACCGCTTTGGGTTTTAATCAAATCAAACAATGGAGGAATTGGCATCAAGTTGTTTTTCATAATGTGCACATTGTCGGCAAAATGCAAAACTTTTGTTTGTGCACCACCCGAACAATGAATCATACCTTTCACTACTTCCCTGCCGCATTCGTCAAATATCTTTTTCACAATTGGGGCGTATGTTCTGGTTGGCGACAACACCAATTTACCTGCGTTTAAAGGAGAACCTTCAACCGCATCGGTTAGTTTCATGTTGCCACAATAAACCACATCTTCTGGTAAATCGGTGTTGTAAGATTCAGGATATTTCTCACGGTATTCTTTTGAAAAAACATCATGGCGGGCGCTGGTTAAACCATTGCTTCCCATTCCACCGTTATATTCGGTTTCGTAAGTAGCTTGTCCATAACTAGAAAAAGCCACAATTACTTGTCCATCAGCAATATTTGAATTGTCAATGATATCAGAACGCTTTCCATGGGCTACAAGGGTAGAATCAACAATGATTGTTCTAACCAAATCTCCAACATCGGCGGTTTCACCACCAGTTGCATGGATTTCAATGCCATGCTCACGCATGCTTTGGCAAAACATTTCTGATCCCTCAATCAAAGAAGAAATAACTTCACCAGGAATTAGGTTCTTGTTTCGGCCAATGGTACTCGACAATAAAAATGGGCCAGTTAATCCAGCACATAGCAAATCGTCGGTATTCATTACAATGGCATCTTGAGAAATGCCTTTCCAAACCGACATATCGCCAGTTTCTTTCCAATAAATATAGGCCAAACTGCTTTTGGTACCTGCTCCATCGGCATGCACAATGGTACAAGCATTTGGGTCGTTGCTCAAGTAATCGGGAATAACCTTACAAAACGCTTTGGGAAACAATCCTTTATCTATGTTTTTGATGGCGTTGTGTACATCTTCTTTTTGCGAAGAAACTCCCCTACGAGAATATTTATCAGACATGGTGCAAAGATACGAATTCAAAATTAAAGTCGCCGAAAAAGTCCCTCAAACCGCTACTTTCTGTTCCTTCCGAATCGTTTTTTCCCTATTTTTGAAGCAATGAAAATAATTTCTTACAACGTAAACGGTATTCGCAGTGCAACCACCAAAGGACTTTATGAATATTTAATGGCCGAGGGTGCCGATATTGTTTGCTTTCAAGAACTAAAGGCGCTTCCAGAGCAAATTGATCAAGCTCCTCTTGAAGAAATGGGCTACAATTGCCATTGGTTTTCAGCCCAAAAGAAAGGCTACAGCGGCGTAGGAATTATTTCAAAACACAAACCTAACAATGTAGTTTACGGTTGTGAAAATGATCTTTTTGATTTTGAGGGACGTGTAATTCGACTAGATTTTAACTGGGGAAGTGTTATTTCGGCCTATTTCCCAAGTGGAACCAGCGGCGATGACCGCCAGAATATCAAATTCAACTTTTTGAATTACTTTTACGATTATGCCAATAATCTTAAAAAACAAATACCAAATTTGGTGGTTTGTGGCGATTATAATATTTGTCACCACGCCATTGACATTCACGATCCAGTGAGCAATAAAAATAGCACCGGTTTCTTACCTGAAGAAAGAGAATGGATGACCAAATGGTTCAGTACTGGCTTTACCGATTCATTTAGAACATTAAACCCAGAACCACACAATTATACTTGGTGGAGCTTTAGGGCAAATGCAAGAGCCAATAACAAAGGCTGGAGAATTGACTATGTGAGTGTTTCAAACACCTTGGCACCCACCATTATCTCTTCAGGAATTGATCCAAATGCAAAGCATTCCGACCATTGTCCTACCTGGGCCAACTTGGCAGTCGATTAATTAAAAAGTGTATAACGGATAATCCGTGATCAAATAACTTCGTGAATTTTCTAGGTGGTTGATTTCAATGTCAACCACATGGAATCCCATCAGAATCTCCATTCCTACTTGTGGCCATTCAATAAGCCAAGTACTATTGGGTGCATATAAATTGTCTTCAATTCCGGCATCATACAATTCATCTAGGTCTTTTATTCTGTACCAATCGGAGTGATAAATGGTATGCTCTTGATTGTCTATTAGATAAGGATTTACAAGGCCATAAGTTGGACTACTTACCTCACCGGAATAACCCAACTGAGCGCAAATTTTCTTGATCAGGGTTGTTTTACCCGCACCCAAATCCCCCCGAAAACAAATTACCTGAGGAAAAGGTTCAATGGTAAATAATAACTGCACTACCCTATCCATTTCTGATTCGGTGGCAATCAACGTGTATGTTTTTTCAATAGACATTGTGACTTTTTAATTATGGTTTAATGTGTTTTATGAAAAAATAATTAAGGTTTTGCCGTAAGGGTAACCAGTGGACAACACATTTCTTCTAAGCTTATACCGCCATGTTGAAAGGTGTTTTTATAATAATTTACGTAGTAATTGTAGTTGTTCGGATAAGCAAAGAAATCGTTTTCTTTGGCAAAAACAAACACGCTACTCAAATGCTGCAAAGGCAAGTAAATGTCGTGTGGTTTTTTGGCTTCAAAAACTTCTTTTGGGTTGTAGGTGATATTCTTGCCTTGTTTGTAACGCAAGTTGGTATTCACATTTTTATCTCCAACAATTTTAATTGGGTCTTTCACACGGATACTGCCATGATCGGTAGTAATTACCAACCTACAAGGTTTTTCACTAATTCTTTTGAGGGCTTCCCAAAGTGGTGAATGTTTAAACCAAGTAGCCATTACATTTCTGTAGGCAGCTTCATTTTCGGCCAACTCACGCACAATATGCACATCGGTTCTGGCATGAGAGAAGTTATCTACGAAATTATAAACGATCACATTCAACTTGTTTTGCAACATATTTGGAACCGCATCAGGAAGGTGTTTTGCGTTGTCTAAATTGGTAATTTTGGTATACCCAAACTTAATATTTCGGCGTAAACGCTTTAATTGTTCTTCCAAGAAATCCTTTTCATACATGTTTTTTCCACCTTCGTCTTCGTCGTTGCTCCATTTATCGGGAAAGGTTTTCTCGATATCTAAGGGCATCATGCCACTAAAAATTGCATTTCTGCAATATTGGGTAGTGGTAGGCAAAATACTCATATAAATATCTTCATTGTCTATTCTGAAATTCTCACCTAAGGTCTCTGAAATTGCCCTCCATTGGTCGAAACGCAAGTTGTCTAATACCACCATAAAAACAGGCAAATCACCATCTAACAGGGGATTCACAACTTTTCTAAAAAGGTTATGACTCATGATAATTTCATCGTTTGATTTGTTCACCAAGCGATTGTAATTGTCATTTACGAAGCGTGAAAAGTTTCTATTTGCATCAGATTTTTGCGTTTCAAAAACCTCTTTCATGCCTTCTTCATTGGTTTGATCTAGGCCAATTTCCCAATACACCAATTTTTTATAAACTTCTTTCCATTCTTCGAAACTCAATTTATCGGAAACGGTCATACCAATTTGCATGAATTCGCGCTGATACCCTTGGGTGGTCATTTGGCTTACCAATCGTTTCTCATCAAGATTCTTTTTGATGCTCAACAGTATCTGATTTGGGTGCACAGGTTTGATTAGGTAATCGGCAATTTTACTGCCAATTGCCTCTTCCATAATGTGCTCCTCCTCGTTTTTGGTAATCATGATAACCGGAATATTGGGTCTGTCTTGTTTGATTTGTGCAAGGGCATCTAAACCAGATATACCCGGCATATTTTCGTCAAGAAACACCAAATCATATTCAGATTTCTTCACGGCATCAATGGCATCTCTGCCACTGTTAACGCTTGTTACTTTATACCCTTTTCCCTCAAGAAATATAATATGAGGTTTTAGTAAGTCAATTTCGTCGTCGGCCCAAAGAATGTGTGGTATCATAATTATATAACGGATAATTTACTTCAAAATTCGCGCTATTTTTTCTTTTTCGGGGGATTTTTTATTTTTTTAGACAAAATACATCTTATTTCATTTAAGATTAACCATTTTTGCATCATGAGTTCGCACCATATAGTGAGAGATGACCAAGAACCTGCATTGATTATTGCAAATGGAGAAGCTTGTTCAGATGATTTATTGGATCAACTTATGGAATGGTCGCCATTTGTGTTGGTACTTGATGGTGCCATTCAAAGGGTTTTAGAAAAGCAAATTAAGTTTGATGCGTGGCTTGGCGATTTTGACTCAAGCAATGATATTGATATTACCCAAATACCACACCTACAGCATATTCAAAAAGTGCATACACCAGATCAAAACAAAACCGATTTGCAAAAAGGCATTGAATTTTTAATTGGAAAAGGTTTCCCCGCTGCAAACATTATTTGGGGAACGGGCAAAAGACAAGACCACCATTTTAATAACTTATTTACACTTCCCCAATATCATTCACAAATAACTTTGGGTGTAATTGACAACCATTCAAGGGTTTATGTATTGCCAAACGCATTTAAGAAATGGTATCCAAAAGGAACCAAGATTTCTATATTCCCTGTTGGGACAGCAACGGGTATTCATACAGAAAATTTAGCATATAACATGTCAAACCACGATTTACAATTGCCATTTAGCACCAGTAGCTCAAATGAAGTAGCGTTGGATGGATTTGTTTCCATCACCTATGAAACGGGGCATTTGTTAATGATGGAATGCTGGGATTAATACATAAAAAAAGGGCGCATGCGCCCTTTTTTTATGCATTAATATTGATATTATTCAAATATGATAGATGTATGATATTGGCCTTCAGCAGACTCAATATTCAAGTAGTAAATTCCAGCAGCAACTTGTACATTTAATTTCGACTGTTTCAACTCAGCAAAATTCCATGACTGAATCATCTGACCTTGGGCATTAATCAACGAAACTTTGGCGTTGTGAATCATCGACAATGAATTAATTGTGAAATTCCCTTTTGATGGGTTTGGTGCAATGTTTAATGTTGATTTATCTAACATTTTCACACCGTTAATGGCAAAAGTAACACACATTGAAGTGTCTTTACAGCTATTTTCAGTTACTTCTACTGCATACTTACCATCTTTTGCTGGGGTATAATCTTTCTTGGTTTCATTTGCAATTGTAGCATACGTATTATCACAATCCAACCATTGAAACAATGCACCGCTATTACCGGTTGTTGCAGACAAAGTATTCATTGAACGTGTTGTAGCAGTATTGACATTATTGATGGTTACATCAATGGTTAATACAACACTGTCACAACCACCTTTGGTTCTCAACGTGTCATTCACAAACGAAGTATTTGTAACAACATGTCTTCCAGATGGTGTGGTATAAGAACGGCAATTGGTAACTTTCAAATTTTGAGTAGTTGGACTGTTTATTGTAAGATTCATTGTAATAAAGCTATCACAACCTGCAGCATTTTTATTGATTAATGTGTCTTTATACGTTCCTGATTTTGTCCATGTATATTTTTTTGAAGGACTTTTTACTGCTGCACAGGTAGTCAAATTTACAACGCCAGATGAAGCCGCTGAATTTACAGTATATTCAATTACGCTGTCGCAACCTACAGCATTGACCAATGTATCGTTATATATACCAGGTTTTTTAAATACTTTATTTACGTTAGAAGGACAAACTAGAAACTTACAAATCTTTAATGTGCGTTTTACAAATGAAGGTTTTCTGACAACTACAGTATAGCGAACAAAGCTGTCACAACCTTTGTATCCTTTTAAAGAGTCTATATAAAGTCCGCTTTTATAGACAACAGTTTTCAACTTGTTTTTTAATGTAACTGATGAACAACCGCTCAGAGAGAAGTACGTAGTATCCTTTTTGAGAATGGTTACATAAAAAGAAATTACACTATCGCAACCAACTGCATTTCTCGTTTTTTCAGTATATTTTCCTGAAGTTTTGATAATCGTTTTGTTCAATGGTGTAATAAACGAATCACATTGAACAACAATAACACTTGTACCTGATGGTTTCAAGATAGTTAAATTAATGGTCATTACAGAATCACAACCACGGTAAGACATTATTGTATCTTGATAAACACCTGATTTGGTTACGGTTTTCTTTTTAGACGGCAATTGATAGTTTACACACCTGCTTAATGAAAATTTGGCATACGCAATGGTATCACAAAATGATCTTCCTAGAACAAAATTAGAAGTTGAATCGGTCATTTTAAAGTTTTTGGCGCCGCCTTTGTTTGCAAAACTGGAATTGTCGGCAATGTTAGAAACGGTGGTATTTACTTTGTAGGGAACACCATCTTCATAACTATATTGCAACATTAAACCAGATTGATTGCTTGGATATTTCCTATACATTCCTTCTTTGATTTGTGCCTCTGAACGGGCATAATCCCAAATGCGGGTTTCTTCCAAAGTTCCATTAAAACCTGTTGCAGGATCGGCAATCCATACATCACTGGTACCAGAATAGGAAATTGAAAAAGAGCTAGAACTAGAATCTTTACAAACGCCATTGATATAAATTTTCATTTTGGCACCGTCAAAAGTACCTGCAATGTGGTTCCAAGCATTGGCTGTTATTTGGGTTGAACTATTTAAAGAAACAACAGTAGTGCTATTGAAAAGTTGCAAATGAACTATTTTACCATTTCCTGTTCCAAAACGGAATGCTTTGCCTTGATGCCAAATAATAGGCGCACAATCACCACAAGGGGTAGTGGTGAAATCTTTGATATAAACCCATGTTTCACAAGTTATTTTAGCAGGGCTCAAAGAGCTGCTTCCAGGAACAAGAATATAATCATCAACCCCGTCAAAATTCAATGCCCTATTTTGGGCAAACACAGCATTCCAACTGAAAATTAAAATAAATAACGGTAGTATTTTTTTCATCATAAAATAATTTATTATCAAATATGAAAAAAATATATGACAATTCAAAACAATAATCCATTATAATTTCATGATATAAATTAAATTACATTGGCATTATTTAATAACTAAGTTTAATTCCAATTCAACTTTATTGATAACTGAATATTATTATTCATTCAAGCAGGTTAAACTGTCCCGTTAACTTTTTCCTAATCTATGTGCCACCCATTAAACACTTAGGTTAACCAAGATTATTGGTTTTTTTGATTTGAAATTCATTTCATTGCCATGGCACACAAATACCAATAAAATGTAACCTTAAAATATCAAAACAAAAAAGGCGCCACAATGTGCGCCTTTTTAAAAATTTCTAATCTAAAACTTAAGCGTATGCTTCAACTGGAATACATGCACAAATCAAGTTTCTGTCGCCATAGGTGCTGTTTACACGGGCAACAGTTGGCCAGAATTTGTTTGCTTTTACGTATGGCAATGGGAACGCAGCTTTTTCACGGCTGTAGTTATAATTCCAATTGTCGCCAATTACTTCAGAAGCAGTGTGAGGTGCATTTTTCAATACATTCACCTCAGCATCTTGGGTGCCATTTTCGATTTCTCTAATTTCTTCGCGAATGCTCAACATGGCATCACAAAAACGATCTAACTCTTCTTTGCTTTCGCTTTCAGTAGGCTCAACCATTAAGGTACCAGCAACTGGGAAACTCAACGTTGGAGCGTGGAAATTATAATCCATCAAACGCTTTGCAATATCCTCAGCTTCAACATGTGCTGAAGTTTTGAATTTACGTGTATCCAAAATCATTTCATGTGCTGCAAATCCAGATTCACCAGTATATAAAATTGGATATTCGTGTTCCAATCTTGCTTTGATATAATTGGCATTTAAAATTGCATATTTGGTAGCTTCTGTTAATCCTTCACCACCCATCATTTTGATGTAAGCGTAAGAAATCAACAAAATACTTGCACTACCCCAAGGCGCAGCACTCACTGCACGCATTGCTTTATCACCAGCCATATTCACAACTGAATGTCCTGGCAAGAAAGGAGCCAAATGTGCCGCAACACCAATTGGTCCAACACCTGGTCCACCACCACCGTGAGGAATACAGAAAGTTTTATGTAAATTCAAGTGACAAACGTCTGCACCAATCATACCTGGAGAAGTTAATCCCACTTGGGCATTCATATTGGCACCATCCATATACACTTGTCCTCCATTTTCATGGATAATGTTGGTGATTTCAATAATTGCACTTTCAAATACACCATGTGTACTTGGGTAAGTTACCATTAAGCAAGCCAAATTGTCTTTGTACATTTCAGCTTTCTCTTTGATATCAGCAACGTCGATATTTCCGTTTTCATCACATTTGGTAACAACAACGGTCATACCTGCCATTACAGCACTTGCTGGGTTGGTACCATGTGCAGAAGAAGGAATCAAAGCAATATTTCTGTGGCCTTCGCCTTTGTCTTTGAAATACTCACGAATTACCATCAACCCTGCATATTCACCTTGAGAACCTGCATTTGGTTGCATGCTCATTTTGGCAAATCCTGTGATTTCACTTAAATCTTTATCGAGTTTTTCAATAATTTCTAGGTAACCTTTTGCTTGTTCCAAAGGAGTAAAAGGATGCAAACTATTAAATTCAGGCCAAGTAACAGGAATCATTTCGGTAGTTGCATTCAATTTCATTGTACAGCTTCCCAAAGCAATCATGCTGTGGCATAGGCTCAAATCTTTTGCTTCTAATGATTTGATATAACGCAACATTTCATGTTCGCTGTGGTAACTATTGAATACTGGATGCATCATATAATTAGAAGTACGTTGCGCCCATGAAGGCCAAACGTTAGCAACAACTGCATTAGTTCCAATTACAGAATTAGAAGTTTTTCCTGCAGCTTCAGCAAAAATATTCACCAAAGTTTGCAATGCACCTTCTGTGGTGGTTTCATCAACAGAAATACCAATATTGCCATTTTCAAAATAGCGTAAGTTGATTTTATGTTTCTCAGCAATTGCTTTTACAGTTGATGAAGAAACCGAAGACTTTAAATATAATGTATCGAAGTAATTTGCATTTTCATTGGTGAAACCTAATCCCGCCAAAGAATCTGACAACAATCTTGCTTGTGCATGAATGCGGCCTGCAATGTTTTTTAGTCCCTCAGAACCATGATAAACGGCATACATACTTGCCATGATGCTTAACAATACTTGCGCGGTGCAAATATTACTTGTTGCATTTTGACGTTTAATGTGCTGTTCACGTGTTTGCAAAGCCATACGCAAAGCTCTGTTTTCAAGACGATCTTGAGAAACCCCGATAATACGACCAGGAATTTGACGTTTGTAATCATCTTTGGTAGCAAAGAATGCAGCATGAGGTCCACCGTAACCCAATGGAACACCAAAACGTTGAGAGTTACCTACAACACAATCGGCACCAAATTCACCTGGAGGGGTTAATAAAGTTAGTGCCATTAAATCAGATGCAAAGCAAGTTTTTACATTTGCAGCTTTACATTTGGCAGTGAATTCACGGTAATCTTCTATGCTTCCTACGCTGTTTGGATATTGAAGCATTGCTCCGAAATAAGAATCATCAGGCGTGAAGGTTTTGTAATCACCAATTACGATTTCAATTCCAACAGGTTGTGCGCGGGTACATAAAACATCAATTGTTTGAGGGAAAGTATGTTGATCAACGAAATATTTATTGGCAACACGTTTCTTATCTAACAATCCTTTGAACATGTTCATAGCCTCTGCTGCAGCGGTAGCTTCATCAAGCAAAGAACCGTTGGCAATTTCCATACCTGATAGTTCAATAACCAAGGTTTGGAAATTCAACAATGCCTCTAAACGACCTTGAGCAATCTCAGCTTGGTACGGGGTATAAGCCGTGTACCATCCTGGATTTTCCATGATGTTTCTAAGAATAACTGTTGGCGTTAAAGTATTATAATAACCCATACCAATGTAATTGGTAAAGATTTCATTTTTCGAAGCTATTCCCTTTAATTCGGTCAAGAACTCTTGTTCGCTCATTGGCGCACCCGTGTTCAACGGCTGTTTTAAACGGATATTTGATGGCACAGTTTTATCGATTAACTCGTCTAAACTGTTAACGCCAATCACCGACAACATTGCGGCTAAATCTTCTTTTCTAGGACCAATATGCCTATCAGCAAAAGGCATAGTGTAGCGGGCATCAAACTTACTCATATGTTAAAAGCAAATTTACACCTTTCTAATATAATTATTGTCAAAGAAGTGAACCTAAAATGCACATTTTTGTGAAACTAAATAATTCCTTCATCAGCAAAGCTAAAATAATGATGGTTTCCCATAATCACATGATCTATCAATTGCATTTCAAATAGTGCACAAGTCTCTTTCAATCTTTTTGTTAGTGCCTTATCTTGTTCACTGGGCGATAAATTTTCGGAAGGATGATTGTGGGCAACAATTATAGCCGAAGCCTTATGCAATACTGCCCTATTCATTATTATTCTCACATCTACAACAGTTCCATTGATTCCACCTTTGCTTAATAATTCAACCCGTATAACTTGATTGGCCCTATTTAAAAAAGCCATATAAAATTCTTCATGAACCAAATCTGAAAAATAGGGTCTAAACAATTCGTAAGCATCGAGTGATTTCTTTATTTTTATTTTGAGGGATAGATTACCTTGTTTTCTATTTGCAAATTCAAACACTGCCGAGAGTCGTAATGCAGCTTTTAATGTCATGCCTTCAATCGACAATAATTCCTCAATTGAGAGTCGCGCCAATTCTTGCAAATTATTTTCGCAATAATTCAGAATTTTTGTTGCTGTTTGTACAGATAATTTGCAATTTGCGCTGTTATTTAAGATCAATGCGAGTAGTTCAATCTCCGAAAGTGCCCGTCTTCCCTGCAAAAGTAGCTTTTCTTGTACCTTTGCTGTGCCCACCATATTCATCAGTGGCATTTCTTGTGTTGATAAATTTTTTAACATAACTTTGGTAAATATATTTTCAAAATCGTATTTTTGAAAACAATCTGGAACATTTAATCGTTTAATATTTATAAAAATTACAATTATGAGTGAACAAAAAGAAAAACTAAAAGCGCTTCAACAAACTATCGAAAGACTAGAAAAAGCTTATGGAAAAGGTATTGTTATGAAAATGAATGATACCAAGTCTATTAATGTAGATGTTATTTCAACAGGATCATTTGGCCTTGACATTGCGTTGGGCGTTGGTGGATTTCCTCGCGGAAGAATTGTTGAAATTTATGGACCAGAAAGCTCAGGTAAAACAACCATTGCTTTACACACCATTGCACAAGCACAAAAAAAAGGTGGTATTTGCGCATTTATTGATGCAGAACATGCATTTGATAAATTCTATGCCGAAAAATTAGGTATTGATACTGCCAATTTGTTAATCTCTCAACCTGACGACGGAGAGCAAGCTCTTGAAATCGCCGATAATTTGATTCGCTCAGGCGCAATTGATGTATTGGTTATTGACTCAGTTGCTGCCTTGGTTCCAAGAGCGGAAATCGAAGGTGACATGGGCGATAGCAAAATGGGTTTACATGCCCGTTTAATGAGCCAAGCATTGAGAAAATTAACAGGTACAATTCACAAAACAGGTTGTATTGCCATTTTCATTAACCAATTGCGTGAAAAAATCGGCGTGATGTTTGGTAATCCTGAAACGACTACCGGTGGTAATGCATTGAAATTTTATGCTTCTATTCGTTTAGATATTCGTAGAAATGCTCAAATTAAAGATGGCGACCAAATTATTGGTAACCGTACCAAAGTAAAAGTAGCTAAAAATAAAGTAGCACCTCCATTCAGAGTTGTTGAATTTGATATCATGTATGGAAAAGGAATTAGCCGCGTTGGTGAAGTTCTTGATCTTGCAGTTGATGCAAACATTGTTCAAAAAAGTGGTAGCTGGTTTAGTTACGATGGAACAAAATTGGGTCAAGGTAGAGATACCGTAAAAGAACTTCTTGAAGACAATCCAGAAATGGTTGCTGAATTGGAAGCTAAAATTATTGCTAAAAATAAAGCTGGAGAAGATGTTGTTGCAATAGAACCAGATGCAGACGTTGAAGCATAAATCTAATATCTTATAAAAAGCAAAAGCCCTTGAAATTTCAAGGGCTTTTCTTTTTATATAATTGTAAAAATTAATGTATTCTATTCAGAATCTTTGCGCTTGCCGTAAAACTTCTCTTCGTACATCAATGGGTAAACCACATACAACATGAATAACCTACTGTGTCTGAAAATTATAGGCAGTAAGATTATCAATAATACAGGAATTAAATAGATAGCATAATCAAATAAATCGAACAAATTCATTACAATACTTCCAATAATAATCACGCCAACAATTAATGCATAACTAAAATACATGGCACCAAAAAAGAATCCAGTTTCTGGTTCGTAACTTAATTCACAATTTGGACAGCGATCAAGCGTAGCAGAAAAGGTTCTTAACGAAAATATAGAACCAGAAAACACCTTGCCTTTTCCACAACGAGGGCACTTTGAGTTTAAAAAACTATAAACACCCGGCTTTTTAATTTTAACCATTAGCCAATTTCTTTTTCTTCTGGGCCTTGTAATAAACAAATCCAGCAGTACCGATCAAGAAATATGGCGCTGATAGTAAAAATAATATCCCTTTGTTAATTCCATTACCTACATTTTGCTCATGTTTATTTCCATGATCACGGCTACTTGTTAAAGCAGCTTTACACATTGGGCATTGTGCTACAAGCGAAACGCTTGACACAATCATAATGGCGAGAAATAATATTAACTTTTTCATAATTACATGCAAGGTGCCAACATCAAATAAACAATTACACCGGTAACTGAAACATATAACCATAGAGGATATGTCCAACGGGCAATTTTCTTATGACTTTCAAATCGGCCAGAAGTACTGTAATAAATGGTATATAATACCATTGGCAAAATAACCGCAGCCAATACTATGTGTGTAACCAATAAAAAGAAATAAAGATATTTCAAAAATCCTTCATTGCAATATTTTACTGGAGGCAAGGTTAAATGGTAGGTAACATAACTTATTAAAAACATTGCCGACAATAAAAATGCCGAGAACATAAGTTTCTGATGTAATGCTTTGTTTTTTGCATATCGAATTGCGCGATATCCCAAAAACAAACAAATACTAACCAATGAGTTAATTATTGCATTTAATTTTGGCAAATGTTTTGCAAAATCAGCCGAAGGACGCAAATCTGCAGGGATAACTTGCAAGAGAACAACAACAGCGGGAATAACCAATGTTACACCAAGGACAAGCCAAAAGAAGCCTTTATCACTTATCCAATTCTTTTTGTCTGTATTCATATTTTAAATTTTCGATATCGTCTTTTATGCGTTGAATATTTTTAAACTTTTGGGTATTGGTTTCGCCTGCAGTTGGCAAAATTGCTCTAATTCTGTGTTCCTTGTCAATAATTACAACTTTATCATCGTGAATAAAATTCGAACCACGTTGTTCAGTTGCTAGTTTTAAATCATTAAAAACCCAATCATAAATCTCCTTTTTGTTACCAGTTGCAAAAGTTCTTTTAAATAAATCTGCTTTATATGCTTTGGCATATGCTGCCAATACTGGAACAGAATCACTTTCTGGATCTATAGTAACGGTTAAGAACTTTATATTATTTTCATTGATATATCCTTCTGCAACAGATTGCACTTGTTTATTTAGCGAAGGACAAATAGTAGGGCAAGAAGCAAAGAAAATATTCACCACAAGAATGCTAGAGTCAAAATCATCAAGGGTAATTTTTTTACCATGTTGGTTATATAGAACGATGTCGCTAACGGTATGGCTTAAAAATTCTTTTTTGCCATTATCACCCATTATGGTGTCACCAAAAATTGGCAATTCTTTATGAACCCACTGTGCTTTGCTCCAAAACCATACAGCAAAGATGGGTAAAATAACAATGGCCGCTGTTGCGGCCACTTTAAATTTCTTAATAATAGAGGCGCTCATTAATTATTTATGAACTTCTGTATGAGTTTCAGCAGAATGAGTGGTGTGCGATTTAGAAATAGCACCACCTTCATAAAGCATTACCCAAATTAAACCTAGTACAAATACAACTGGTACAATTATACTTAATGCTAAGTTCACTTTTTCGCTCTTCATATGCATAAATGCACCTACAATGTAGTATGCTTTTACCAAACCGAAGAAAATAAAGATCACATTTCTAACTGCTGAAGGACCCATTACAAAATAGATAACGAAATCTAAAATTGTAATACCTAAAAGTAGCCAAAATGTTTTCCAAAGTTCTTTGGTACCATGACTTTCTGTATGGGGAACATAATTGATTGCATCATATTCGCCTGGTTTTGAATAAAATTCCATATTCTTAATGCTTTATATAGTTAAATTAAATAGAAGAAGGTAAATACAAATACCCAAACCAAATCTACAAAATGCCAATACAAACCAGCTTTTTCTATCATTTCATAGTGTCCACGACGTTCAAAAGAACCTCTAGCTGTCATAATATACATTACAACGTTGATTACCACACCACTAAATACGTGAAAACCATGGAAACCAGTTACGATAAAGAACAACGCAGCAAATGGTACTGGACCATTGGTTCTGTCTACGGCTTTATCCCACTCAAAGTGGCTACCGAAGTGCACACTATGCAGGTGATCATAACCTTCTTTTGTAATACCAAAAAAGTTTCCATCTAAACGCGCACCTTCATGAATGAAAGTAGCCCATTCCCATGCCTGACAGCTTAAGAATGCTACACCACCAATAATGGTATAGAACATATAACGTTGTACTTCTTTTTTACTGTTTCTATGACCAGCTTCTACAGCTAATACCATAGTAACTGAACTCAAAATCAGGATGAATGTCATCACACTCACAAACAACAACGGCAAATGAAAACCGTGCATGAAAGGAAAGTGATTAAAAATTGACGCTGGATCCGGCCATTTTGTAGTTACCGCAGTTTGCACGTTTGAAAAACGTTGCGCACCGTACTGAATGAGTAAACTAGAAAATGTGAATGCATCCGATAAAAGGAAGATCCACATCATTAATTTTCCATAACTAACGTTAAAAGGCGATCTGCCTCCCGCCCACATGGGTTGCTTCTCAAAAGCTGCTTCTGAATGATTTGACATTGGATAAATTTACTTTGCGAAATAAAGGAATAAATATAACAAAATCCACAATAATCCTACAAAATGCCAATAAGTATGAGTAATTGACATAAGCGTGAGATTCTTTTTGTGAACATTTAATCTTAACGACTGAATCCAACATATTGATAGTAATACAATTCCACCCAAAACGTGAACTACGTGAAGGGCTGTAATTACATATACATAAGATGCAGAAATATCTTCAGGTCTAGAGTTAACAAATGTTAATCCTAACGAAACTAACTGTTTCCAACCCATGTATTGGGAGAAACAGAATAAAATTCCAAGTAAAAGGGTAATGCCATTCAGCCATTTATTGGCTGAAATTTCATCCTTCTTTGCCATTTTAAAGGCGTAATAAATTGTTATTGAACTGGCAACAACAATAAACATTGAATACAAGAAATAAATTGGTAGATCAAAAGCCGTCCATGCATCTTTCTTTTCAGCATCTGGGTGGTGAACGATAAACGCGCTCACAACCGCCGCAAAAAGCATAGAACTCGCCAACATAAACAACCACATATTAAATTTAGATGGTGCTACTGCAAATGCTGGATCTTTTGGATATTTCTTATTCATTAGAAGAATATGTACGACAAAAATACAACAGGAGTGTATAAAAACGATGCATAAAGTAATTTTCTTGCATCTTTTATTTCTAAAGTCTTAAATAATTGCAAAGATTTAAAGAAAAAATACAGACATAAAGGCAAAATGACGAACAAAACATTAACGGAAGACAGACCATAAAGCAATGGCATTAAACTCACCAAATTCAATATAACTGTATATATAAGAATCTGATAGGCGCTTTTTTTATCTCTTCCACCGCCTGAAGGTAACAACCAATATCCGGCTTTTTGATAATCATCATGCAACATCCAAGCAATTGCCCAAAAATGTGGAAATTGCCAAAAAAATTGAATTAAAAATAAAATAATTCCCAATTGATCCAAAGAAGGTATTACCGCAGAATATCCAATTAGTGGAGGTAAAGCACCAGGAATAGCACCCACCATAACCGCAAGTGGACTTACCTGTTTCATTGGTGTATATATAAAAACATAAACCACCAAACTAATAGCACCCAAAAGCACAGCCAAGAATGGAGCCCCAGTTAAAATAAGTGTCATTATGCCAATAAATCCAGTTGCCCAACAAAAAATTCTTGCTTGAAGTACTGGAATTCGACCCTCTACAATGGGTCTTTTAGCAGTTCTATCCATTTTTCCATCATTATCCTTTTCAATAATTTGATTGAGCCCATTTGATGCAAAAACGATGAACATCCCTCCGAATAAAACACCACAGAACAATGTCCAATTAAAATACTCCGTCCAATGCGTTCCATATGCATATTTCAGAGCCAATATATAGCCAAATGCAGAGGTGGCAACTACAGTGCTCGATAATCGGAATTTCACCAACTCAGCATAACTCTTCAATACCGATTTCATATTTCTTCTTTTTTAAATGATAACCAAACCAAAAAACTATAAGTTAACAAACCACTTCCCAAAACAACATGGGCAATTTGTGTCCATTTTGGTACAACATAAACTATATGGATTGCACCCAAACAAATTTGAACAACACAAATACAAGCAATCCAAAACCAATGATTCTTTCGTGTTCTAAAATCTTTATCTTTATAATATTTAACCAAAGCAAATATCAATATAATACCTGGAACATATCTATGAATCGCAAAAAGCATGTCCATTGCCATAAAATTTAACATTTCATTCGTATCTCCATTCAAATATAAAATTGAATTTGCCTTAAGCACATCTACCTGTTCTCTAGACCAAGTACCCAAAATAACTTCAGAAAAAATCACAATCCATAACCAAAACCAAACCTTATTGCTTTCTTGATTATGTAAATACAAAATTGGACCAGCCTTATGAATTGCCATGATAAAGCCAAATAAGCACAAGAAAGACAACAAGAAATGAAATGAAACAATTCCAGGTAATAAGTTAGTTGCTACAACAATACTTCCTAACCAAGCATTTAGTATAAGCATAATAAATCCAATGCTCGCCCATAATCTCGTTTTCGTGAGGGACTTATTTAAAAATGACAATGCAATAAATATAACAGCAAACAATCCGGCAAGCACACCAAACAAACGATTGATATATTCTATCCAAGCTTTGGTAGGATCAAATTTCTCTTGACTATATAAATTTTTGTCCTTTTCAATTAAGTCTGCCTTTTCGTTGAAACCAAAAGTCCTCAATGTTTTCAAAAATTTAGCAACCTTTTTGTGACGTTTTTCTTGAAAAACTTGTTCGTAATTTTTTGGCAATTGACACTCACATGTTGGAGGCGCATAAAGTCCAAAACACTTTGGCCAATCGGGGCAACCCATACCGCTTCCGGTTGCTCTGACCAATGCTCCCAATAGGAACAATAAAAAAACAGACGAACAGGTAAATAAACCTATCCGTCTGAATATAATGTTGATTCGAGAAGAATCTGTGTGACTCATTTTAACTCAATCCAAACACACGTTTGATTGCTGCAAAGAAAACACTGCTTTCAACAGTTTCTTCAGGTGCAACTGCTGTAGGTGCAGTTTGTTCACCTTCTTGAGGAGCAGTAACTGGAGCTGTTTCATCAGGAAGATGTTGAGGGAAGTAATCAAGTTCTCTGTCTGGGCGAGAATATTCGTGAGGGCCACGGTAAACGGTTGGAATTTCACCAGGCCAGTTACCATGTAAGTGCTCAATTGGCGTACTCCACTCAAGTGTATTGCTTTCCCAAGGATTTTGTGTAGATTTTTTACCTTTGAAAATACTATAAAAGAAATTCCAAAGGAAAAACAATTGCGCAACACCACCCATAATAGCGGCAACCGTAATTAGTTTATTTACATCCATCCAAACATCAAATTCTTTCAATAAAGTGAACTGGTAATAACGACGTGGAACACCCGCTAATCCCATGAAATGCATTGGGAAAAACACCAAATATGCAGAAATAAATGTGAACCAAAAATGGAAATAACCCAATGTATTGTTCATCATTCTACCAAACATTTTCGGGAACCAATGGTAAATACCCGCGAACATTCCAAAAATTGCAGCAGAACCCATTACCAAATGGAAATGCGCTACTACAAAGTAACTATCATGCAATTGAATATCCATAGCAGCATTACCCAAGTAAATACCTGTTAAACCACCAGAAATAAAGAATGACACCAAACCAATAGAAAACAACATTGCTGGAGTGAAACGCAAGTTACCTCTCCACAAAGTAGCCAAATAATTAAACGCTTTTACCGCAGATGGTACCGCAATAATCAACGTCAAAATCATAAATACAGATCCTAAGAAAGGATTCATACCTGTAATGAACATATGGTGACCCCATACAATGAAAGACAATATTGAAATACCCATCAATGAAATAATCATTGCTGTGTAACCAAAGATTGGTTTACGTGCATTTGTAGAAATTACTTCAGAAGTAATACCCAAAGCAGGCATCAAAATGATATAAACCTCAGGGTGACCTAAGAACCAAAATAAATGTTGGTACAATACTGGGCTACCACCAATGTTTTCTAATGCTCCAACTCCCTCTAAGTAAATATCGCTCAAATAGAAAGAAGTACCAAAACTTCTATCAAAAATCAAGAACAATGCAGCACCCAATAATACAGGGAATGACAATACACCTAAGATAGCTGTAAAGAAGAATGCCCATACTGTTAATGGCATTCTATTCATGCTCATACCTTTGGTACGCATGTTCAAAACTGTTGAAATGTAGTTAATACCACCCAATAATGAAGAAACAATGAATAATGCAATTGCCACCAACCAAAGCGTCATACCCAAGCCTGAACCAGGCATGGCTTTTTCTAATGCTGATAATGGAGGATATACTGTCCAACCAGCTGAAGCTGGTCCAGTTTCAACAAATATTGAAATTAACAATACAGTAGAAGACATGAAGAAGAACCAATAGCTCAACATATTCATGAATGGCGATGCCATATCTCTAGCTCCAACTTGTAAAGGAATGAGTAAATTACTAAAGGTACCACTTAATCCTGCTGTTAATACATAGAATACCATGATTGTACCGTGAATGGTAACCAATCCCATATAGAAATTAGGATCTATTTTACCATCTTTACCCCATTTTCCCAATAAGGTTTCTAAAATTCCAAATTGTTCATCGGGCCAAGCCAATTGCAAACGGAATAATAAAGACATTCCCATACCAATGATACCCATGATAATACCCGTAATTAGGAATTGTCTAGAGATCATCTTGTGATCCATAGAGAAGACATACTTGCTAATGAAGCTCTCCTTATGGTCGTTGTGATGTGAATCGTGCTCTGCGTGTAAAGCTGCTGTGCTCATATTCTTTTCTAAAATAATTTATTAATTTTTAACTACTGACCCTTGTTTTACCGCAGTAGAATCGGTTTTTGGTGCTTCTGGTGCAGCAGGTGCTGCTGGAGGAGCTACAAATGGTGCTTGCGTAGCTAACCATGTTTTGTACTCTGCTTCGCTACCTACAACTGTAACTTTGATTTTCATGTTGTAATGCGCTGCTCCACAAATTTTGTTGCAATATAAGTAGTAATCAAATTCAGGATTGTTTTTCGCAGCTCTCGCTTCTTCGGTTGTTTTAATTGGCGTGAAAGCAAAACTAGTTGGCATACCTGGAACACAGTTCATTTGTGCTCTAAATTCAGGCATGTAAGCAGAGTGAATTACGTCTCTTGCTCTAAATTTGAAGATATATGGCTTGTTTTTAACAAGTACAATTTCAGTAGTTACTTTATCATCTTTGGCAGTACCATTAAACGTTTCATGGTCTTTTTGGTAAGCACTAATGCGTTTGATCGCTGTATTTTTACGTTTGATGTCTTTTTCCAATTGACGCTCATACGCTCCAGAAATCAAATCCATGTATTTGGTTTTCATTTGTTTGAATTCCTCTGGGTATGAATTACTCATTCCAGTTGAAACATAACGATCGTATTGTGCTTTCCACAATTTTGAAGAATCTTCAATTGATGCTTTAACAACTTCTAATTTTTTGATCTCACCATTTAACTCTTGAACCAAAGAAGAAACCGCGCTATCTTCAGCTACTCCCAAAGGATTAGAACCAGAGATGAAATTGAAATTAGCAGTTCCTAATTGCTTATCGTCACCAGCGTAACGTGCTTTCCAACCAAATTGATAAGCGAAAACTTCAATTTCTTCACTATTTTTATCAATATCAGTTGTAATCTTTGTCCAAGTGCTAAATCCACGCAAAACCAAGAAGGTTAAAACAATGGCAGGAACAATTGTCCAAATAATTTCTAATTTGTTGTTATGGAAAAAGTAAGCTGCTTTGCGGTTTTTGTCGTATTTGTATTTAAACATGAAATAGAATAACAAAATTTCAGTAACTACAAATACAAAGAATGTAAATCCAAAAGTCCAATAGAACATTGAATCTAAGGTTTCACCATGTGCTGAAGCAGAATCACCTAATTTTAGGTATTTTCCGTGTACTTTCATTTCGTACCAAACACCAATTAAACCCAAAACAAGGAAAATAATTCCCGCCCAAGCATTAACATTGTTCCAGCTCACAATGGTTTTACCAGTGATCTTTTCAGTCAAACTGCCAATATCAAAAGCGCGGGCAATTACCAAAATAATTAATATAGCCAAAACCAATGTCAATATGCTTGACCAGTCCCATGCCATAGGATTAAATTCAGTAGGTGCTGCTACTACGTCATCAGCTGCCAATAAAAATATTGGCGTTAACATTAGCCCAAAAATTGCTAACGTTTTCTTAAACAATGAGTTACTTTTAACTCCAAATAGATTAAGCTTCATCTTTCTAAACCAAAAAAGGGTTTTTCGTCGGGCAAATTTACTTATATCTGCCATAAGTTGGGGTAATTTTTCAATGTTTTTTTTAAGTTTTACATAATTTCACTACAAAAAAAAATCAACCATTTAATAATTCGTTATATTTCAATGAGTTGAATTTTCGAAAAAAATTGATAATTCTTTAAATTCTTCAACACTTAATTGCTCGGCCCTTTTACTTTGCCATTTTTCTGGAATTACAAAATTACTGTTGGCTGATGTCAATGGCTTTAATGCATTGTGCAACGTTTTTCTGCGTTGTGAAAATCCATGCTTTACCACCAATTTCAAATTCTTATAACTGCACTCCGGTAAATCATCCCTCAAAACACAACTCATTACACCACTCTTCACTTTTGGTGGTGGATTGAACGATCCCTCATTCACAGTAAACTCATATTTGCAATTGTAATAAGCCTGCAAAATCACACTGGTAATTCCATATTCCTTGTTGCCATGCTCAGCGCAAAATCTTTTGGCAACCTCTTTTTGAAACATCCCCGCAAATTGTTCTACTCTTTTGCCAGATTCTAACATTCTAAATACAATTTGAGTAGATATGTTGTAGGGATAATTGCCAATAATTGCCAATTTTTCGCCTTCAGGCCATTCAGTATATGGTATTTCTAAAAAATCTCCCTCAATTACCTTCAAACCCTCAGCCCATTCTTGACGGCCTAAATAATCACAAGACTCCTTATCAATTTCAATTACCGCCAATTTATTGCCCCATTTTTCATACAATGATGTGGTCATTACACCCATTCCTGGGCCAATTTCAATCACTCCATCCAAATCGTCAATGAGTAAATCACCAATTTTCTGGGCAATGCCCTTGTCGGTTAAAAAATGTTGTCCAAGTTGCTTTTTCGCAGTTACCTTGTCGCTATTTGCATTCGGTTTTCTAAACATTATTTCTCCCAATAAATCATGTAATACTTGGTAACAGTTTCTTTTAATGCGGCCAAGTTATAATTATCTGATGCCTCAGCAACATCTTGAATGCTTCCGTTTTTTCTCAAAATTCTAATTCCCCCACCCTCTGTTTTATATGCATGATTTTCAAGTATTCCTTTTTTAATAAAAAATTCAGCGGCCAATGCTTCGCTAATTCCAAATACATTCGCCGCCTGTTGCGTAACCAATGTAAACATTTCATCGGTAATTGGTTCTAAACCAATTTTTATCTTTGGCAATTGTCTATTCAACATCCTTCCACACAGAACCGACAAAATTTTGTCTTCGTGAAACTGCCATTGTTTTAAACTCGACATAATATCAATATCGTCTAAGGCCAAAAACAAATCCAATGCTTCGTGATCGAAATTGCTTGCATTTACTTCTTTAAACAAAAAATGCATCAGTGGATGGTATGTTCCCAAAGTGGAACCGGCCATAGCCAATTGTCGCGCCCTTTGTAAAATTGAAATCAACATGGCATCAGAAGCTATTACCGTTTTGTGCAAGTACACTTGCCAATACATCAAACGGCGGGCAACCAAAAATTTCTCAACGCTATAAATCCCCTTCTCTTCCACCACTAAATTCCCCTCAGAAACATTTAACATATGAATGATTCTATCTGCTCCCACAATTCCTTCGCTTACCCCAGTGTAGAAACTATCCCTCAATAAATAATCGAGCCTATCCATGTCCAATTGGCCAGAAACCAATTGTCCTAAAAACGGTTTAATTGTATACGTGCCTTTGAATATTTCTATGGCCAATGAAAGTTTGCCTTCAAATTCAACATTCATTCTTTGCATAATTTGCAAGGAAATTTCTTCATGTTGAACCCCATGAATCAATGTATGTTCTAGGGTATGGCTGTATGGACCATGTCCTATATCGTGCAACAATATAGCCAATGAAACCCCTTCTTTTTCCTCGTCGGTAATTTCTATTCCCTTGCGCTGCAAGGTTTCAACTGCTTGAATGGTTAAATTCAAAGCTCCCAAAGCATGATGAAAACGGGTATGCGTGGCACCAGGATAAACCCATTCGCTTAATCCCAATTGCCTAATTCTCCGCAAACGCTGAAAATATGGATGCTGAATTACATCATAAATCAAAGCGCTTGGCAAAGCCAAAAATCCATGTAATGGATCATTGATGATTTTACTTTTATTGGCTGTAACCATTTATGCTGCAAAGTTACGACTTCTCATCCCAAAGTAATATGCCTCCCATTGGATCGGGTCTTTTAAGGCGAACTTGGTCCAAAAATTCATTCAAATTAAAAGCAAACTGATCGGTTGGATTTAACCTCAAATACACTTCGTAATCGTAAACCATCTCTATCCACTCTTGATCATTGATGCCTTTGGTATGCATTTTACGCCTAAAAACTGATCCCATTTTTAACCATGCCTTGGGATTTTCACTTTCAACACCATGCGTATTTTCAATTCTCAATTTTGCTTTGGCAATGTACTTCTTGAATAAGAACAATGTTTTATTGTCATCTGATTGCCGTTCAGCACTCAAAGCCAAAAACCAATAATTCTGTTCCGCATTGCTGTCTAATGCCACTAAACTCAATAAAGTTGAATCCGCTTCAGTAAACCTCTGTTGCATAATTAACGAATGACAAAGCAATTGCTGAACACCAGGTACGTTGTTCTTGCGAAGCTCTTCGCGATATATCCCCTCGGCCATTCTATAATTGCCTTTGTTCATGCAGTCATGCGCACGGGCAATGGGTGGCATTTCGTCTTCAGGACTATATTGCGCCTCAACACAATTGCCGGCAAGGATTAAAATGAACAATAAGTTTTTAAATGACATGCAACAAAAGTAAAAATCTTTCGCCAACTTTGCATCAGTCATGTTTCGACGATATCATCTTTTGCTGTTTCTCGTTTTTATATCTGCTTTTGAGGGATGTAAAAATTCCGACGATTTTTTTAAATCGGCAGGGAATCCGCAAACCATTCAACGCCCACTGATTGATTTTAACGCCATAGAAATTGGCGAAAAGTTTTTGGTGAACATTACCCAAGACACATCTGTCCCTCAAAATATAACCATTGAATATTTCGAAAACCTGAATGACAAAATTATTGCATTAATAAATAACAACACCCTAAAAATCACAGATGGAAATAGTTATAACTGGACGCGCGATTTAACCGTTAGGCCCAAAGTAACCATCAATATACACACATTGAATGACTTAAGCATCCAAGGCGCTTGCGAATTGATTTGCTTAGACACCATTTATACGGGCAATTTGAACATCGATATGCATTCGGTGAAACCCGCTGTGATCAAAGTGAATTGCGGAAATCTTTATGGGGGAAGCAGCAATTTAGGCCCTATTTCTTTTGAGGGACGAGGTACAATATTCTCTTGGAGTTGCGAACAAGGATCGTGGTTTGATGCCAAAAAACTCTATTGCGACGACGCGTACATACGTCATTACACCAAGCAAGATTGCTATGTTTATCCTGAAAAGCAATTTGAAGCAAATATCTATAACAGCGGCAATTTGTTTTACAAATCACGCACGTTTTACAAATCACAAATCAATACCTATGGAAGTGGTAAAGCCATTCCCGAATAACCCATGAACTTATCTCACATTCACGTTGAATATCCTTTTACTTACGGATTAATTGCCCTTATAACTTTGGTATTTTTTGGCACTATGGGGAATCCCCAAATTGCAGAAAATTTACATTTTAGTAGTTTTCAAATCCGAAGAAACAAACAGTATTACCGCATTTTGTCGCCCGCATTGATTCATGCCGGTATTGTTCATTTAATTATGAACGGCATTGGAATTTACTATTTTGGACCTGTTATTGAGCAGTTTTTTGGCGCATTTTTGTCTTGGATTATTTTTATTTTATCGGTTGCGGGCGGTTCATTGTTGCCACTTTGGGTGCGCAGAGAAGAGTTGAATTACCAAGCGGTTGGTGCATCTGGCGGTGTAAGTGGTTTGATTATGGTGGGTATGTTTTTATATCCCGACATGCAAATTGGTTTGATGTTATTTCCGGTGATGATACCCGCTTGGATCTTCGGAATCATTTACAGCTTAGGAAGCATTGTTTTGACACAAACTCCAGATAGAAATCGTATTTCTCATGAGGGGCATTTGGGCGGTTTGTTGTTTGGGGGGATGTTTGCGCATTACTTTTTACCGAGTGAATTCTTGGGAGAAAAGCAAATGTACATGTGGTATTTTGCCATCATGCCCATTGTGTTGTTTGTAATTGCACAGAGTGTATTTCCTCAATATTTTTACAGAAAGCGCTAAACTATAGTAGCGGATCATTTTTAGAATCGCTTAAAATTGGTTATATTTGCAGTGTTCTTGCCCAGTTGGTGAAATTGGTAGACACGCCATCTTGAGGGGGTGGAGTTCGAAAGAATGTGCTGGTTCGAATCCAGTACTGGGCACAAAAAAAAGGCTGCAATTGCAGCCTTTTTTGATTTTGCAAAAATTGCAAATGCTATAGGGGTTGCTTTTTTATTAAAACTCAATACTAATTATAACAGAAAGAATTTTCAACGATGCCAGAATTGGAATTTGCAAAAATGAGCTTTTTAGTCTCATTTCGAATAATCCCTATTTCTGCCAAAAGGATTATAAACCAAATTACTACAATCAAAATCATGACTATAAAAGTTCCACGAAAAATTGCTTTTTCAATTTGTTCTTGATTTGTAACCTTGAATTTAATATTCATCAACTTTTAACTATTTAAACTGTAAAATAAATTCGGTTTCCAATTTTGCTCGAATGCAACATAAAAGGCAATTAAGAAAATTATTTAACCTCCCACAAATCTAATTCATCATACAAAATTCATAGTTTGTAAAAAGTTCCTGTTAGTTTGTATCTTTACACTCTCAATTTACATAGGCATGGAAAACATAAATAAATATCAAAAAATTGGCGATAACCTACGGAAGATTAGAGAAATAAAAGGTATTAAACAAGAAGCTGTTGCCAAGCAATTGGGAATCACCACAAATGGATACGGTAAAATTGAACGTGGCGAGTCTGCCATTAATATTGACCGCCTAGAACAAATTGCCACTATATTAGGAATTACTGCCATGGATATTATGCAGTTCGATGAGAGCATAATTTTCAACATCAATACCATGACAAATTCTGCCCCAAATGGTATTGTAAATAATTACTCCATCACAACCGAAGAAAGAGATTTGCTATTGGCGCAAATTAAATCCTTAAATGAAGTTGTAGAACGTCAAAACAAACTGATTGACCTTCTCATGAAGAAGGCTAAGTAAACCAAAAAGGCTGCAATTGCAGCCTTTTTTATTGTTGCGAAAATTGCAATTTTTTACTGAATTTCTTTAAAACGAAAATTTAATAATTAGAAATAAAATTGTATTTTTGATTAAATAAATTGGTTATGATTGTTATCATTGATAAATCAAATAGAAAGAACACATCTAAAATCCTGAGTGAGATTTTCAAAAAATCTCCCAAAACAGGCAACATAGCCAAGCACTTTGGAAAACTCAAAAGAAACATCGATGGATTAAAATATCAAGTTTCTGTGAGGAAAAATGAAGATTGATTTTATTGCTGACACAAACTTTCTTATTTATTTCCATGAAGGAAATTCAAAGGTTGAATCTTTTGTAAATTACAGATTTGGAATATCCATAATTTCTGAAATTGAATTATTAAGCTTTCAGAGAATCACTTCTTTTGAAGAAATTCAATTAAAATCTCTTTTGAACAATTGTTTTCAAATTGATTTGAACAACAAAATCAAAGAACAAACAATTCAATTGAAAAAGCAAAACCAAATAAAGCTGCCAGATGCAATAATCGCGGCAACCTCTATAGTAAATAAGGTACCCTTAGTGACTGCAGATAAAGGATTTTCGAAAGTAAAAGGATTAAATTTGATTTTAATCTAAACAAAAAAGGCTGCAAATGCAGCCTTTTTAATATTCAATAATTACTTATTTTTACAAAATTAACATGGCGTCGCCATAGCACAAGAAGCGGTATTTTTCTTTGATTGCTTCTTGGTAAATTTCTGCCATAAACTCATGGTCTGTATATGCACAAGCCATCATGTATAATGGAGATTCTGGTTGATGCAAATTGGTAATAAATGCATTGGCAATATTGAAAACTTGCGGAGGGAACAAAAATTTGTCGGTCCATCCTTCGCTAGGATTTAGAGTTTTGTTCGAACTCACACTGGTTTCCAATGCACGCATTACACTTCCACCTATTGCCACCACCCTGTTTTTATTAATTACAGCTTGATTTACAGTATCGCAGGTTTCTTGTGTGATTTTGTAATACTCACTATCCATTTTGTGCTTAGTCAAATCCTCAACCTCAACCTCTCTAAACGCACCCAAACCCAAATGTAAGGTAACTTCAGCAAAGTTAATTCCTTTGATGTCTAAACGCATTAATAGTTCACGGGTTAAGTG
This sequence comes from Flavobacteriales bacterium, assembly GCA_947447955.1. Taxonomy (GTDB): domain Bacteria; phylum Bacteroidota; class Bacteroidia; order NS11-12g; family UBA955; genus VMCP01. The sequence goes on from CANFLS010000002.1 coordinate 99,205, forward strand.
AAGTTGAGCAGCAGGCGCTGCAACAGCACCAACGTGCTTAGCAAACAATGATTGATACCAAAGTTCATCTTCATCTTTCACAGCACGGGTAATATATTTAGGAATTGGAGTTTCACCCAATTTTTTAATTACTTTGTCAAAAGCTTCATCGTCGCCATCAAACAAGAAACGAATAGTACGGCCTCTGCTAGTGGTATTGTCAACAACTTCAGCAACCAAATCGTCGTCGCCAAAATAAAGTTTATTACCAACACGAATTTTACGGGCAGGATCAACAAGAACATCCCACAAACGCAATTCATGATTCAATTCTCTTAACAAGAATACTTCAATCTGTGCACCGGTTTTTTCTTTTTGTCCGTACATTCTTGCTGTAAACACTTTTGTGTTGTTTACAACGAAAACATCGCCTTCGTTAAAAATATCTAGAATATCGTGGAATTTACGGTGTTCTATTCTTCTTTCTTTGCGATGTACAACCAGCAAGCGACTATCGTGGCGGGTTTTTAAAGGTTCCTGTGCTATAAGCTCTTCAGGCAACTCAAATTTAAACTGAGATAATTTCATACGAACGTATTTCCCCTAAATTGGGGATGCAAAGATAATTCATTTATTGGCGCTTGTCAACACACAATTTCTGTCTAAATTTGCACCCGATGAAACAAATTGCAGTTATTGGTGGTGGAACAATGGGAAATGGCATTGTACACGTATTTGCACAAAACGGTTATGCCGTTAACTTAATTGATGTAAAGCAAGATATGCTCGACAAAGCAATGGCTACCATTCAAAAAAACATGGACCGTCAAATTGCCAAAGGTTCTTTAACCGAAGACGATAAAGCCAAAGCAATGGCCAATATAAAATGCTTTACCCAACTTGCCGAAGGCGTGAGTAATGCCGATTTGGTGATTGAAGCCGCTACAGAAAACGTAGAAATTAAATTAAATATCTTTAAACAACTTGATGCCTTAACTCCTGCAAATTGCGTTTTAGCAAGCAATACATCTTCTATTTCGATAACAAAAATCGCTTCGGTGACGTCTCGTCCAGAAAAAGTAATTGGAATGCATTTCATGAACCCAGTTCCTGTTATGAAACTTGTTGAAGTTATTGAGGGATTTAAAACAGACAAAGCCATTACAACCGAAATTCTTGAAATGTCTAAGAAACTTGGTAAAATTCCAGCCTTGACCCAAGATTATCCAGGTTTTATTGCAAACCGTGTGCTAATGCCAATGATCAATGAAGCTATTTGCAGCCTTCACGAAGGCGTTGCCGGCGTTTCTGAAATTGATACCATCATGAAATTGGGTATGGCGCATCCAATGGGTCCATTGCAATTGGCCGACTTTATTGGATTAGACGTTTGTTTGGCAATTTTACGCGTTCTGCACGACGGTTTTGGCAATCCAAAGTATGCACCATCTCCACTATTGGTGAATATGGTTACCTCTGGTGATTTGGGTGTGAAAAGTGGTCGCGGTTTCTACGACTATGGTCACGGAACCAAAGACTTGGTGGTTGCACCAAACTTTGCATAAGGTTTAAATATCCAAACACGATTCTCTTTCATTTCGTTCCAAAAATCTTTTTGGAATCCCGCTTGACTTATTTTTTCTCCTATTTTTTTGAAGGACGTTTCATCGCACATGGTATTGAGCATTGCCACGCCATTGTCTTCGAGGAGTGAATAAATTTGTTCGAAAAAGGTTTCTGAATATTCGGGAATTTCTGCGTTTTTAAAAATGTCGATCACAATAATATTGTATTTCCAACCTTTGTCAATTGCTTTTTTAATGTATTGAAATGCATCTTCTTGGAGTAATTTTACTTCGTTTGTATAAAAGTATTTTTTGGCCAATTCTATCACTTGGGCATCAATTTCTACCCCTACTATTTGCGCCTCAGCTAAAATTTCTTCGTGAATTATCTTGGCCGCACTTCCACCGCCATATCCCAAAATCAACACTTGCTCAAATAGGTATTTTTTCTTTTTTAAACGCAGTAATACTTTTTGCATGACTTCATGCAATTTGCCAAAAGAGTAATTCACTTCAGCTGTATCGAGCATCATTTTTCCATTGTAAACAATTACCTCTAATTGTTTTGTAAATGATCCATCTCTTTTTTCTATGACTACCGGCCAAAAAAAACTCAGCAATTTTTTGAACAGTCCTACCCTATACATCCTACAAAAATAGAATACCTTTGCATTAAATATGCAATTTCCCAAAATACTATTGGCATCTAAATCACCGCGTAGGCATGAAATTCTATCAAAGTGCGACTTGGCATTTGACGTTGTAAATATTGAAGCCGAAGAAAATTATCCCTCAGAATTAAAAAACGAAGAGGTATGCGAATATTTGGCATTGCATAAGGCCAATCATTTTACACAACCCATTGGGAATGATGTTTTGGTAACCGCCGATACCATAGTGTGCATTGACAATTTGGTTTTGAATAAACCCCAAGATATTGACGAAGCCGTTGCAATGTTAACAAGATTAAGTGGCAGAATTCATACCGTTTATACTGGAGTTTGTATCAAAACAGATGTGAAAATACATGTGTTTCACGATGCTACGGAAGTTGAATTTTATCCGTTAACAAATAGTCAAATAATGGCATATATACAAAACTGCCAGCCCTTTGACAAAGCTGGCAGTTATGGAATTCAAGATTGGATGGGTTATCTTGGCGTTAAACGCATTGATGGATGCTACTTCAACGTAATGGGATTTCCCTCAGGAAAATTCTTTAGAGAATTTAACAATTTTATTTGATTGCGCTTGCAGCTTGCAATGCATTTAATGCATTGATCAAACCACCGCTTACTGATAGATTAGAGAAATTTACTTTCGTCTTTTTAGCACCAGGCAAAAGAACTTTCTTATTTACTTTCACTGAAGATTCCATCAAAACCTGTTTCAATTGAACAGCTGTTAACTTAGGGAAACGACTCCAAACCAAAGCAGCAACACCCGCTGCTGCTGGTGAAGCCATACTGGTTCCATTGAAATATGCGTATTCATTTCCTGGAATTGTGCTGTAAATATCTTGACCTGGCGAAAATAAATCTACATTGCTTTTGCCATAGTTACTAAAACTGGTTGCCAACATTTTTCTTTTGGGCTGACTTGCACCAATCTCTAACCAGTTTGCAGCAAATGATTTGCCATTCCACAAAGTATCATTTGGGTAATTTGCTTCTATATCGTTATTTGATCCATTGTTACCAGCAGCATGCACCAACAATACATTTTTTGATTCCGCATAAGCCACAGCGCTGTCAACAATGTTTTTATCCCATCTATACCCTTTACCAAAACTCATATTGATGATTTTTGCACCATTGTCAACGGCATAACGAATACCATTCGCAACGTCTTTGTCTCTTTCGTCACCATCTGGAACCACACGAACAACCATAATTTTTACGTTGTCGGCAATGCCGTTCATTCCAATGTTATTGTTTCTTGAAGCAGCAATAATACCAGCAACATGCGTTCCATGAGAAGCATCAGGACCAACAACATTGTTGTTTCCATAATAGCGCTCAGATGAATTCGCATAGTTGTCGCCAACTATTTTACGAGAATCGAAATTCGGGTTATTTTGAAAATTCACTTTTGCATCAATTTGATGCACTTGCTCGCCTAAGGTTTTATCAAACTCTTCGAACGACATTTTATACTTCTTCAAAATGCTTACAATTCTTTCATTTTGGGTTTTTGCAGCCATATCGGTTGCAGGCATGCTTTCAATTTCAGCCAAAGTAGGATTTGATTTACCCATAGACTTTTTCATTTTATTCAAAACATCAACCAAAGGGGTCATTTGTTTTAAAATGTTGCCGTATAATTCTCTTTCGCCCTCTATTTCAGTTTTCCACTGAATATACATGGTGTATTCGGCATTATCTGGTTGAATTGATTCAGGTTGAACGTCTTTGTATTTGTCGTCTAATTTTTTATAAATACGCACTTTTTCAAGATTATCTGCTCCAACCAAAGAGCCATCTTTACCACCAATAAAGTTCCATCCGTTTACATCATCAACGTATCCGTTTTTGTCATCGTCAATACCATTATTTGGGATTTCACCTTTATTTACCCAAATTACATCTTTCAAATCAACATGATTTACATCGGTTCCACCGTCAATAACTGCTACCACAATGGTTGTAGAAGGAAGTTTTCCTTGTGCCGATTTGTATGCTTCATTTACTGAAATACCCATGTTTTTTTTACATGGTTTTTCAAAAAACCAGTCTGTTTTCGGTTTCTTTTGTCCCCACAAATTACCAATTGCAAGAACTGAAACAATTAAAATATTATATTTTTTCATGATTTATTTTCTTTTACAAAACACCATAATACTCACGGCCTTGAAAGGCACATTGGTAGTATCGGCATTAAAAATATATTTCCTTAAGAATGATTGCAATGGGCGCCATTTTATTACATCCATTGGTGCCATTACATAGTGCATTTCTAAAACTTCGAATCCTGAATCTTCCATCAAGGTTTTGATTCTCTTTTTGGTATATATTCTAGCAAGTGCCCATCTTTCGTGAATAAATTTTGGCAACCAAGAAAAAAATGGAACCCTATTCCAAGGCAGCAATGGCAAACTTGCACCATGGGTTTCAAAAATCCACCATTTATTAGGCACAGAAATGGCACAAAGTGCACCAGTTTCAACTGATTCGGCGTAATTTTTCACGCCGATTTCGGTCGGCAAATGTTCAATTACTTCAAAGCTCAACAATCGATTACATTTCGGCTTGAACCCTTCGCTCATTATATCCCAAACCAAAAATTCTGAATTTTCTATTTTGAGGGACGATTTAAGGGCATTGAAATCTTTTTCATGAACTCCTGCATATTCAAGTCCATACGAATATTTAAACTTATCGGCAATTTGCAAAATGGTATTGCCGTTGCCACAGCCAATTTCAACCATACTTGCATTGGCATCAAAATATCCCTCAAAACGATGAAGAATATTGATTCTGCGTTTCACCAACAAATCATCGGTATCGGCTGGTTTTCCTAAATAGTGAGCATCTTCAAAAAGCTCTTTATCTACGCGACTGGTATTGCTCATTTGATGTGAAACACTTTAATTTTAGTATCGAAAATAATTCTGCGAATAATGATCCAAATATGATTGAATATGTTGGGTAATGTTCCGTAATGTTTTGAAAAAACTTGAAAGCGTTCTTTCCATGCTTTTTTTGTATGCTGATAGCTACTGCCACCAACTTCGAAATTTGAAATTGTATACTCAACCCGCTTTGAAGAAGGGTTGTGTTTTAATATTTCCAATATCCAATCAATGTCTGAAGCCAATTTATAATCTAAATTGTATTTAGGACAAATTTCGCGTCTCACAATTACGCTTTGATGACACACATTCATGCCATATTTAAAACCATTAAAAGTTAACTTTCTAGGTAATTTTTGTGGTTTTAACTTACTAATTAGTCCAATGTTTTTACCAGTTTCTGAAACAAACATGGTATCTCCAAAAAGGACATCGGCATTGGAGCGACCAATTGATTGGCAAACCCTATCAACTGATAAGTTATTATAAAAAGAATCACCGCTGTTTAAAAACCAAACGTATTCTCCAGTTGCAGCTGCCAATCCTTTGTTCATGGCGTCGTAAATGCCCTTGTCTGATTCAATAATCAATGTATCAATATCTGACGATATTGAATGAAGAAAATCTATACTTCCATCGGTGCTATTTCCATCAACAACAATCCATTCAACCTTAGTTTTAAGGTCTACTTGGATACGCAGGGAATCATAAGTTTTGATTAACCCCTGGCAATTGTTATAATTGATGGTAATGACCGATATTTTTTTAAGCATTTAATTCTTCTTCCGTTTTCGAAAACAATTGTTTCGCAATTAAGGCCAAGAACAGCAATAAAACAATTGCAGACGCGGCAACTTCAATAGAAAAATACAAACTTCTATCGGCTGGCTTATAATACCATGTAATTTGATGATTTCCAGCTGGCACTTCAACAGCACGCAAAATGTAGTTTGCACGCATTGCCTTAGCATCTTTTCCATCAACCATCACATGCCAACCACCATTTGCTTCGTTGTAAAAGACTTCGCTAAACAAAGCCAATCCTGCATTTGAATTATTTGATTGATATTTAATTGTATCCGTGCTATAGGCAGTTTGTTTAACAGTACTAGTTGTGTCTTTACTAAATGAATTTGCACTTGGCTTATTCACCTCTTTCGATTCAATAACAGCCACGTTCTTAATATCAACGGTATTTACCAATTCAAGCGCTTTCTTCGCATTTTCTGCAGTTGATACGCTAGATACAAACCAGGCATGTCCATTAGGATTCATTCGAGGGAAAGCTTCTTCTGCGCCGCTTTTTTGATCTCTCGATAAAACATATTTGCAATTCAACATGTCTAACGCGTTGTTTTTGGTAATGAAATCGCCCGATAATTGGCCACCATTAGGAGTGATACAATAACTAATTACATCTTGGTATCTGCTCAATTTTGCTGGGTGATATCCACCTACATTTTTGTGAAACGGTGCCGCATGGTTGTCGTTAAATGGATTATAACGCAAATCAAAAACCCTTGCACCGTCTTTATTGTCTTTCATAATCATTTCATCTTGTTGAGATGGAACAATTGCTGCTTCCTCTTCTTTTTCCTGCCAGTTACCTTCATTCAAATAACGTTGAGAAACAGAAACCATATCGAAGGTGATTGTAACCAATAACACAACTGAAATAACAGTTGCGCTTAACTGCTTTTTAACGGCAGAATACACCATAACAAGTGATACAATGATTAAACCAACACTTCTCCAAATGTCCCCCCAAACCAATTTTGATCTCATTTCTTTAATGAAATCAACTGCTTGTTGACCTGAAGATTTTATAATTTCCTTATCTGATAATCCAACGAAATCGGCAGACATCGTCCCAAGAATGGCAATACCCAATAATGAACCGGCAACGATTACTGCAGATTTGATCAGTTTATTTCCAAACGCTTCAGAGAAATTACCCGTCATCAATTTGTACAAACCAAACAATCCAAAGAATGGCACCACAACTTGTGCAATTACCAATGTCATCATTGGTGTTCTAAATTTATTGTAATAAGGAAGATATTCAAATAACCATTCGTTTACGAAGAAGTTTCTTCCCCAAGACATCATCAATGAAACTGCAAAGGTGATGAGCGAAAACCACATCAATTTCTTAGTAAATTGGGCATCTTTGTTATCTGGTTCAGCTTTGCTCCACTGAAAAGCAAACACAATTGAAAAGAAAAAGAAGAACATCAATATAGCGCCCATATAAACTGGTCCACTTGTAAATTGCAAATCTCCAAAATAAATTGGCAAACGCTCTTGTCCAAACTCATTTTCAGGAACTGGCTCATCGCTACTTCCGCCTTTATAACGAGGTACCAAAAGTGTTAACGACTCATCAATTCCGTAGCTCCAACTAAATGCATAATCTATATCCAATCCTTTTGCATTTACAGTTTGTTTAGGACCGCCTTTAGGCACTTCACTTGCAACTTCAGAACCACCACGCATGGTAGCTTTAGAATATTGCATGGTATCTTGAATTTTACCAATACAACTCAAAACGCCTATTAACATTGCAGCTGCAGTAATAGCAACCATTTTGAAATAATTTACAAACTCTTTGGTTTTAATGGCACTTGCCAATTCAACCAATAGATAAATACCAATAATAATTCCTGTGTAGTAAGCAATTTGATAATGGAAATAATTGATCACCATGGCAAAGAACAATGCTAATGTAATTCCGCCCCACAACAGCCTTCGTTGCGACAACATGATCATGCCGGCAATGGCTCCAGGCATTACTGCCATGGCCAAAACTTTGGTAACGTGACCTGCTTCGTAACTCGAAATGGAGAAGGTCATAAATGCATATCCAACAGCTCCCGCTGCTGCAAGTAGTTTATTAACCTTTGCCGAGAGCAACATCACAAACATGCTGAGCATACTCAAAAACAAAATGGTAAACGGCGATTTTACAATACCAAAGGCTTCTAAAATTCTATATTTTAACAACAAGCTTCCTTGAGGGATACCCGAAATCAAATTACTTGGCATTCCTGAAAATACCCTGTCGTTCCAATTTGGCAATACTCCAGTTGAGGCTTTTATTGAATCTGCAACAGAAACCATTAGTTTTACTTGTTGCATATCACCCTGCTTTAACACTTTGTTGTCAAGTGCTGGGCTAAAATACCACATTGAAATAATCCAAAATCCTAAAAGAAACAGGGCAAAAATGCCAGCGTTTTTCAAAAATACTTTATTGATATTCATAAAATCAGTTGGGCGAATTTCAACATTTTTTTGATTATAACCACCAAATGACATGATTTTCTGTTTCTTTTTCAAAAACTTAATGTGTTATTTACATATTTAAACCTTAAAAACACCGATAAACATTGATTTTGTTGTAAAATTGCAGTGAAATATGAGCCAAAGAGATTCTACTGTTTTTTCCATCATCAATCAGGAATTATTACGCCAACAAGAGGGAATTGAACTTATTGCAAGTGAAAACTTTGTTAGCAAACAGGTTATGGAAGCCATGGGCAGCGTTTTAACCAATAAATACGCCGAAGGTTTGCCAAACAAAAGATATTATGGTGGTTGTCAATTTGTAGATCAAATTGAACAATTGGCCATTGACAGGCTCAAACAATTGTTTGGCGTTGAATGGGCCAATGTGCAACCGCACTCTGGTGCACAAGCAAATGCCGCTGTTATGCTCGGTGTTTTGAAAGCCGGTGATAAAACATTAGGATTTGATTTAAGCCATGGAGGACATTTAACCCACGGATCGCCTGTTAATTTTTCAGGCAAGTTGTACAAACCAAGTTTCTATGGTCTAAATAAAGAAACTGGATTAATTGATTATGATCAGTTAGAAGAAACCGCAATAAAGGAACAACCTAAACTCATCATTTGTGGTGCAAGTTCTTATTCTAGAGATTGGGATTATAAAAGAATCAGAGAAGTTGCAGATAAAGTGGGTGCATTGTTGTTAGCCGATATTGCTCACCCTGCGGGACTCATTGCAAAAGGATTATTAAATAACCCAGTACCATATTGTCATATAATTACTTCTACCACCCATAAAACATTAAGGGGGCCAAGAGGTGGAATTATTATGATGGGTAAAGATTTCGAAAATACTTGGGGTGAAAAAACACCTAAAGGCGAAACCAAAATGATGAGCTCGATTTTGGATAGCGCTGTTTTTCCAGGTACCCAAGGTGGACCATTGGAACATGTGATTGCAGCAAAAGCTGTTGCCTTTGGTGAAGCTTTATCTGATGAATTTACTGATTATGGCAAACAGGTGATGAAAAATGCAAAATCTTTGGCTGAAGCAATGAAAAATTTGGGGTATTCCATCATTTCTGGTGGAACCGACAATCATTTAATGTTGATTGATTTGCGTCCAAAATCAGAGATAATGACCGGCAAATTGGCCGAAAATACCTTAGTGAAATGCGACATTACCATTAATAAAAATACTGTTCCGTTCGAAACAAGAAGCCCATTTGTGACCTCTGGATTCCGTTTAGGAACTTCGGCAATTACAAGCAGAGGTTTGAAAGAAGAACAAATGGAAATGATAGCACTATTTATAGACAAAGCCTTAATGAACCACGAAAATGAAAGTGTTTTAAATGAGGTTAAAACAGAAGTTCATGCATTGATGAGCAGATTTCCGCTTTATTAATCTATCTTAATTTTCTTTCAATTTTAGATATTGCATTGTTTTAATAATGCAAGCCATGGCAAATGAAAACTGGGTAATAAAACATCCCCAGGCAGCGCCGTAGGCACCGTATTTTGGAATTACAATCCAATTGATAGTCACGTTTATTAAAACGCAAATCAACGCCAATACGGCCAACCATTTTATATTGCCCAAAGCGGTTATAAAGGTTCCAAATACATGCACCAATGCCATTGGGATAAACGCAGTCATTAAAACAGCAAAAATTCTAGCGCTTTGTGACAATGTAGCCAATTCCATAGTTGAATTTGCTTTGCTATAATATAATTTTTGCAAGATAAATTCTCCTCCAAAGATTGAAACCAATGAGGCTATTACCGAAACCCCAAGTACTATTCCAGTACCAATTTTCAAAAGCGATTTCACAGACGTTCCCATGGCTATGTTTCTTGTAAATAACGGCAGCAATTGGGTACTTAATAACGTACTGAATATCAATGCCGCGTCTAACAATCTATAACTTTTTGCATATAATCCGGCTTGGAAAAATCCTTCCGAATGATTGCTAGATCTCGATAATTCATGAATCATACTTGTGTCAATTCTTGTAAAAAAGCTCATTGCCAACGCCAATACGCCAAACCAACCAATATGCAATAACCAGTCCTTCAAAGAGGTATCTTCCGCCAAATAATTTTTGCTAGATGATTCTTTTAATACTTCATTTTCTGAGGGATTGATGGCGTGGTTGGTTTTTTGAAGCCAAACCAAACCAGTAATAAATGCAATGAAATATCCTGAAAATTGTGCAAATACAAAAATAAAGATGCCCGATTTCGCATTAAATATTGGAAACCAGTTGCGAACAAATTCGGCTTCTGATATTGGAATGTATAAAAATGCAGCACACACCAAAATAGCCACAAATCTGTCGGTAACGCTTAAAATACTGTCGGCGATAAATCGTTGACGGCCTTGTAAAATAGCCCTAAACAACAACGTAAACGATGCCAATATTTGGTTCAAAATAATTAATGCCAAAAAGCGTAAATCAAGTGATTGGAATTTGCCCAAAATGAGTACCAGCAATACATAAATAAATCCCATCAGCAAGCGAACATATACAATTCGCTTTTTATGAATGAGTCTACCTGCTGCTGCAATTTCCCTAGAAACGTAGCTATTTAACCCCAAATCTAACAGAACAGCAAAAAGCAATCCCAAGTTAAACAACACATAGTATTCGCCATACATGGTATCGCCTAAGTTCATTTGAACAACCCTTTCAATGGCAAATATCCAAACCGGTTTAATTAACCAGTTGAGCGCTTGCAACCATATAAGGTTCTTGAAAAATGACTTCGACATTGAATTGCGAAGGTAATGAATTTGTTGAAAATGCTTCGTAAGTTTAGATTGCTTCGCAGTTTACGGCTATCACCTGTTTACACTTCGCTGTTTATTTTAATGCAATCACAAAAAACAACCCTTATAAACTCCCGAAAGCTTTCGGGATAAACTCCCTAATCATTTATAAACCTTAGAATTCCCCCACGTCTAATCTGTCTAATCTGTCTAATCCGTCTAATCCGTATAATCTGTCTAATCTGTCTAATCTGTCTAATCCGTCTAATCTATTAAGAGTTTTACAATAACCGGAAAATGATCTGAATAAAACAAATCTTTGCCCCTTTGGCGTTGATCTACTTCATAAAAAAATGTTCTCAACTTGTTGCTTGTGAAAACATAATCTATAATTGGTCCGTTAGGTGTTTCTTTAAACCCATTAAAGGTATGTTTGAGGTCTTCCATTTTCACCTGTGCATAAATTGATTTTCGACAGTCAGTCAATTTGGTTGAAATCCAATCAATGGGTTCTGACTGAGGTGGCAAATTAAAATCACCCATTAAAACAACCGCAATTCCGCTGTCTAAATAAGGCTTTATTTTTTTATGAATCAAATACATACTGTTGATTCTGGCTTCAGTTCCAACATGATCAAAATGTGTATTTAATACATAAACAAGTTTGTTGGTTTGTTTATTTCTGAACACCCCTCCAGTTGCAATTCTTGGCAATGCTGCATCCCATGATTTGGAGGGAATATTTTCAGTTTCAGATAACCAAAAAGTTGATTTAGAAATTGTATCTATACTTACATAAATATCTGAACGATAAAACAGTGGACAGTGCTCACCAATTGTATCGCCAAAATCACGACCAACGCCTATATATTTATATTTCGAACCCAAGCTTTTCTCAACAGACTTTATTTGTGAAAATAATGCTTCTTGAAGTCCTATAAAATCTGCATCATAATTTTCAATTTGATTACAAAGTCCATTTGAGCGATGAAACCAATCGTTTAAGCTATCATGTTTGTTTGCATAACGAATATTGTATGTAACAATATTAATTTGGCCAATTACATTTTGCGGGAATGAAAATAAGAAACCCAAAAGCGCACACAAAATAAACTTCCTCATGCCGCAATTTAATGAATTTATAACAATTTCGAATACCACAACCCAAACTCAATAAACTAAACAAAATCGCTCCGATTTTCATCAATGCTAAACAATAAATCTAATCGTATTTACTTATTTTTGTGGTGTGCACGATATAGAGCCTCACTTTTCTTGGTTAAACTTTTATAATGCTGCAGAAGACAGCGCATCACCGTTTTACGGAAGGGAATACAGCGAATTCTACTACGATAAGGCAGTTTATAATTATCTCATTCATCCACAATGGGATCATTTTGGTAGTACAACCTTATATATCAAAATTTTATTTGCCGATTACCAAGATGGGTTTGTCATTATTGAAATGATTGGCGAGTGGAACGATGCTTTATATAACGATATCATGCAATTAAAACGAGAGGTTATAGAAGTTTTGGCAGCCGAAGGCATTAACAAATTCATTTTAATTGGTGAAAATGTGCTTAATTTTCATGCTTCCGACGATAGTTATTATGAAGAATGGTTTCAAGATGTTGAAGACGGTTGGATATCCCTCATTAATTTTAGAGAACATGTACTAGAAGAGTTTAGAAAAAACCATATCGATTATTACTTAAATTTTGGGGGAGAATTGGATGACTTAGAATGGCGAAAAATTGGCCCCCGACAACTATTTCAGCATATTGAAAGCCTTTTGTCCAAAAGATTGAATTAAACCAATGTGCGAATTTTTCGCATTGTTCCTTTCAATTGCTTAATTTTGCACTTCATTTAGAATAATTATGAGAGAAATTGCATTCCGTGAAGCACTTCGTGAAGCCATGCAAGAAGAAATGCGCAACAATGATCGTGTATTCCTTTTGGGTGAAGAAGTTGCTGAATATAATGGTGCTTACAAAGTAAGCCAAGGTATGTTAGAAGAATTTGGCGAAAAGAGAGTCATTGATACTCCTATTGCTGAATTGGGTTTTGCAGGTATTGCTGTTGGTGCAGCAATGAATGGACTTCGTCCAATCTGCGAATTCATGACATTTAACTTTTCTTTGGTTGCAATTGACCAAGTGATTAACTCAGCTGCAAAAATCAACAGTATGAGCGACGGGCAATTTTTGTGCCCTATCGTTTTTCGTGGACCAACAGGTAGCGCAGGACAATTGGCTCAACAACACTCACAAAACTTTGAAAATTGGTATGCAAATACTCCAGGTTTGAAAGTAGTTGTTCCGAGTAATCCGGCAGATGCAAAAGGTTTGTTGAAAAGTGCAATCCGCGATGAAAATCCTGTAATTTTCATGGAAAGTGAACAAATGTATGGTTTCAAAGGCATGGTTCCCGAGGGAGAATATACCATTCCAATTGGCGTTGCAAATGTTGTAAAAGAAGGAACCGATGTTACAATTGTAAGTTTTGGAAAAATGATGTTGCGTTGCTATGATGCCGTTGCTGCTCTAGAAGCGGAAGGCATTAGTGTTGAATTAATCGATTTGCGCACAGTGCGTCCTATTGATTACGATACAGTTATCAATTCAGTGAAAAAAACCAACAGATTGGTTGTTGTTGAAGAAGCATGGCCATTGGCAAGTATTAGTTCTGAAATTTCTCATATCGTTCAACGCAGGGCATTTGATTATTTAGATGCACCAGTTCACAGAGTAACAAGTATGGATACCAATTTGCCTTATGCATCAACTTTTATAGAAGCTTATTTACCAAATGTTGAGCGCATCGTAAAAGCAGTTAAATCTGTTTTGTACAAATTATAAAAAACTATAATCAAAACCATAGAAAAGGCCTTGAAATTCAAGGCCTTTTTCATTTTTATTCCTTTATCTTTAATCCAGAATAAACTTACTCATAATGTATTGCAATAGTTTATTTTGCATTTCGCAAAATAAACTACCACTCACTGAAATAAAATCAAGAATGCAATTTATTTTTATTAATTTTACCGAAGTAATTCTACAAAATAATATAAATGTTTCTTCTCTACTTAGATCCCGGAAGTGGTTCAATTATTGCACAGGTAATTGGCAGCATTTTGGGGGCTTATCTTCTGTTTTACAATCAATTAAAAATTTATTTTCAAAAAATAAAATCTAAATATTTTAGAAAATAAAATTAATTCATGAAATTAACTCCAATAAATAGCAGTCACAAAGATCCTAAACATGGAGTTTTAATGAGTGAAGTTGGAGAAATTTATCGCTCAATCGATCCAAATGTAATTTTACATTTGAAAAAATCTAACCGATTTGTAAAACCTTTAAAAGAAATTGAAGGTAATTTTTTTCAAGTTGAGAAATTTGAATTTGAAACTTTTTATTACGAGTATCCATTCGATATGCTGAAAGATTCAGCTCTTTATTATTTAGACACATTGACTGAATTGGTTGAGAATGATTTGATTTATTCAGACGGAAATCCCTTAAATTCAACATACACAGGCAATGCCCAATTTTTACAATTCGACTTGGGTTCAATTGTAGCCTTAAACGAAAATTTAGGTTGGACAGGTTACAAACAATTTCTTACAGATTGGATTTGGCCAATTTATGCACTTTCAGATAAAAAATATATTGGCATTGGTGAGTTATGGAATACGCTGAATGACAATCAATTAATATTCCATTACAATTTAAATTGGAAGCATAAAATTCGTCCGAGCTTTTGGGTGCATAACGCATTTTTACAAAATCAAAAACGTCAAAATCTACAAACATTAAATACCTCAGTAAAAGCAAATAAAATTTCCAAATCAAGAATAATATCCCTAATTGCACTTCTGAAATCTGACGTTAATAGCGCCAAAATGAGGACAATAAAAACCAAATGGGATAATTATTATTCGAATACAATAATTCGCAATTCCTATCTTGAAAATAAACTATTGGCGGTAAAATCAATTTTGGAGCAGGTTGAATTTAATTCAGAAAACAAATCCTACATAGTAGACTGGGGTGCCAATGATGGCTATTTCTCAATGGAGTTGGCCCAAATATTTCCAAATTCGACAATCATAGCTATTGAGTCAGATCATAATGCGGCAAATGAATTATATAAAAAATGCAAAAATGAATCTATCATTCCTATTCATGGCAGTATTTTGAATCCGACTCCCTCCTTAGCATTCTCAAACTACAGAAAAGGGCTTTCAGAACGGTTAAAAAATGTAACCAATCTGCATGTTTGTTTAGGTTTAATGCATCATTTACAACACGAACAAAATTTAAGCTTTTCAAATATATTGGCTTATTTCGCTGAAAATAGCAAAGCCAATTCTTATTTACTTATTGAATTTGTAAAAAATACAGACCCGAGATATCAGTTAATTAGAAATCCCAATTACCCGTATTCCGAAAACATAACAGATTTCAAATCGCAATTTGAAGCATATTATCAATTAATGAATGAAGTAGAAATTAATGAAAACAGAGTTTTATTCCTCGGAAAAAAGAAATCTTAGTAGATATTTGATTTCAATATACTGTTTGTTCTTTTTATGGTTTTTAATTGTTATCAAACTAAAAAATCCAGAAGATATAAATTCCTTTGATTACATTTCTGCTACCACACTGATTTTTTGTTCCTTTTATCCATTATTTCCTTTAAGAACCCAAAAGGCCATTCTGTTGTTTTTACTATTGTTTTTCAATCCACTACTCGATAATATCTTCTCTTCATTGCCTTTTATTTTCAAGATAATTATCTATCTTATCATCTTTGTGTTTCTCATTAAATCTCAACTAAAATTCAAAGCCAAATATGTGTTGTTTTTTAACTTAATCTATTTAAGTTTCATTTATTCATACAATTGTATCAATTCAAGGAACACCACGATTCATGAAAATAGAAATGTTATTGAATTAACCGCAATTTCGGAAATCAAAAAACAACATAATGTGGATATACTCATTATTGATGCCTATCCAGATTTTAAACTTCTTATTGATTCATTCCAATATAAATCAAAGTTAAAAGAAACACTGATGGCGAATGATTTTGTTGTTCAAAAACCAAATATTTCATCAACGCGAACTCCCTATTCAATTGCCAATTTAATTTATGGAAAAAATTTAAATGACTCATTCATTTTGAATTACAATTCACGTAAGTTTTATCTAAAAAATATAATTCAAAACTCAAAACTGATTCTAACTGCAACCCAAAACAATTTTAGTTTTCAAAACAATACACTACTGAATTATCAATTTGACAATACCATATGGAAATCTTATTGGCCAGATTTTGACTATTTCTATTTGGGATTATTTAACAAATTCCCTGCCTTGGTTGATAGATGCAAGCAAATAAATCAAGTTGGCATAACCAATGATTTATTCCAAAATTCATTAACATCAAACATTGAAGTTATTGATAAATACAATCAAAAAGTTTTACAATCAGCAAACAATATTAAAAATGGCAAGTATTTAAATGTTTACCACTTGCTCACTTTGCACAAATACAATCCTGAAAATCCACGAAATGCTTTTGATATTGACATAAAAGAGGCCGATAAAATTGGTTGTGAAATAATAAACACTTTGCTTACTAAGCACAAATCAACCATTATTGTTTGTTCCGATCATGGGAATAGGACCATAATAAAAAATCCTGAAAATCAGAAAAAAGGCATACTTGCAATAAGGAAACTACCTTAACACAATCCCTGAACTCACCATTTTGCCAACTTCAAACAAAGGCAATTTTTTGCTTTCAAATAATTGCCTCACTTGTGCAACAGAATCTTCATTTACAGTAAAAAGCAATCCACCATTGGTTTGTGGGTCTACAACCCAAGCAAACGCATCTTGATTGCTAATTTGGACATCCTTTTCATAGGCATTCCAATTTCGCATGGCATTATCGGGCAATACAAAACTTGCAGCCAAAGATTTTGCTTCATGTTCAAGAGGGACATTCTCAAATTCTATATCTGCACCCAAATTCGATGATTTACATATTTCCAATAAGTGACCAATAAATCCAAAACCCGTTATATCAGTCATTGCATTTACCCCCTTTATTTTACCCAAATCATATCCAATTGAATTGTTCTGGGTTAAAAGTGTATAAAGTGCTTCTTCCTGTTCCTTTGTTGAAATACCGCGTTTATATGCAGCAGCCAACATACCAATTCCCAAAGGCTTTGTCATGAAAATTACATCGCCAAGTTGAGCACCTGAATTTGTCTTTAAATTTTCAGTTTCAACCAACCCTGTAACACTCAAACCAAATATAGGTTCCTTTCCGTCAATACTATGACCACCAGCAACTGGCACACCCAAATTCTTACACATTTCAATGCCACCCTTTAAAACTTCCCTACCCATATCAACCGACAATAAGTCTAATGGCCAACTAAAAACGGCATTAGCCATAATTGGTTTGCCACCCATGGCATAGATATCGCTCAACGCATTTGCCGCAGCAGCCATTCCAAATATAGAAGGATCATTCACCATGGGTGTGAAAAAATCAACCGTTTGTAACAGTAATTTTCCTTCGCCCAAATCGTAAACAGAACAGTCATCATTTAAATGATTCCCAACCAATAAATTTGGAAATTTATCAATATCAACACTCAACCCATTTAACATTTCTGAAAGAACAGCCGGTTGAATTTTGCAACCACATCCGCTTCCTTTTGAAATGGAAGTAAGAATATTTTCTTGATTCATATTTGCAAATATCGCAACAATTAAAAGAATTGGTCCATCAATTTGGGGGGAGATATGAAAAAAAGTGTATTATGGATTATACAACCTAAAAAATCAAACCATGAACAATCGAGTTACTTTTTACATCAGCGCATTCGCCATCTCTCTTTTAAGCATTGTTTTGTTTTCAATGAAATCAGCTGAAAAGACCGACAACAACGACCGCATCGTAATAAACACCGCATACCAAGCCGGTGAAATATTAAATTATAGAATTCACTACGGTATAATCAATGCAGGTTTATGCAACATGACAGTTTCAGAACCATTAACCATTAACAACAAATCTGCTTACAATTTAAAAGTAGAAGGCGAAACTGTAAAATCATTTGACTGGGCTTACAAAGTGCGCGATAAATTTGAAAGTTGGGTTGATGTTAATTCACATGCACCCATTCGCTATGCAAAAACCGTTCGTGAAAACAACTATTTTAACCAGGATATTGCCATATATAATCACTCCGACAAATGGTTGAAAAACAAACAAGGCCAAATTGCAATTCCACAATATACTCAGGATATTGCTTCTGCAATTTACTATATGCGTACTTTAAATTATGCCGATGCAAAAATTGGAGCAACTTACCCAATTGACGTTTATCTAGACAACAAAATTTACAATTTAAATGTAAAATATGTGGGGAAAGAGGTCATTAAATCTGACATAGGTAAAATAAGATGCTTTAAAATCAAACCACAATTGGTTGTTGACAGGGTTTTCAAATCTACCGATGCAATGACAGTTTGGGTAACCGACGATGAAAACAAAGTACCAGTTAGAATTCAAACTGAAATCAGGGTTGGTTCATTGAAAGTTGATTTGGTGAAATATCAAAACCTAAGAAACCCAATGACCAGTATGGTTGCGAAATAATTAATTTTCACCAAGATAAATTCTTGGCACACGCTGAGAAATATTCGTCAATATTTCATAAGAAATTGTCCCGCCTCGGTGGGACATTTCATTTATTGACAAGTTTTTACCAAAAATCTCTACCGAATCTCCCTCCTGACAATTAATTTCTGTTACATCTACCATGGCCATATCCATGCATATATTGCCTACAAATGGAGCAAATATTCCATTTATCAATACCCCACCCACTTTTTTACCAAATCGTCTTGACAATCCATCGGCATAACCCATAGCGATGGTTGCAATTTTTCTTTCAACCGAATCAGGATTGTGCTGGCCGTATCCAATTCCCTCAAACGGCAAAACGGTATGAATCTGTGTAATGGTTGATGACAATGAAGCCACAGCTTGCAAATCGCTATTTTCAGCGCCATCTGGCATTAACCCATATAATCCAATTCCCAATCGAACCATATCAGACTGTAATTGAGCAAAACGCTGTATTCCCCCGGTATTGCTAATATGTTTGATAACCGGATAGCCCAAAATCGATTCAATTTCGGCAACCGTTTCATAATAAAGCTTGGCCTGACTTTCGGTAAACGCATCTTTCGAAGTATCTTCAGATACCGCCAAATGGGTAAATACGCTTTTAACTTTAATGTTTTCTGGAATGAGCTTAACGGAATCAAGAATTTCGGTTGTACCAAATCCCAATCGATGCATACCTGTGTCAATTTCTAAATGAATTTCACCATGATTACTTCCCAATAAATTCATGTATGCATTTAAATTGGCAGCGCTGTAAACAACAGGTTCTAAATGATATTGATTCAATAAATTCATTGTTTGGGCATCGGTATTCATTACCATTATTGGCACTTTAATACCCGCTTCCCTCAAAAGAACACCTTCATCGGCAAAGGCTACTCCCAAATAATCTGCACCCAAATCTTGTAAAGTTTTAGAAACTTCAAAAGTTCCACTTCCGTAACCAAAAGCTTTCACCATACACATCATTTTTGTATTTGGCGATATTTTATGTTTGAAATATCTAAAATTGTGTTTGATGGCATCCAAGTCTATTTCCAAACTGGTTTTGTGCAATCGCTCTTTCAAATGCTCAACCACTTGTTCTAATTGATATTTCCTAGCGCCTTTTACCAAAATAGCGGCATTTGAAATCAAATTCAAACATCCACTTTGTATTAATGACAAAGTATCAGTGAAATGTAAAACATTAAAATTATCTAAAAACTTTGGCGGCTCACTTCCCAAATAAATGATAGACTCAATATGTTTACTTTCAAACAATTGTGCTATTTTTTGTTGTTCTATTTCAACATTATTCGAAACTTGTTCCATTTCAGAAACAATCAACTTCAAAGACAAATTGGGCTGTTGTCGTTGAATAACATCAAGGGCAATTGCCAAACTTTCAAAATCATTCGAATAGCTGTCGTTTAATATCACATTTCCCCTTCTGCCTTTTTCAATGGTTAAACGGTTATTTACTGGCTTTAACTGTTTAAATAAATCTATGTGTTTTTCATCCCATCTTTCAAAGGCAAACAAAACGCAAAAACATGTCATTGCATTGGCTATTGATGCTTCATCAATAAAAGGAATTTCTATAAAATGCTCCGTTCCCCTATTTTGAAAATAAATTTTCTGCCCCAGGTTGGTTCGCTCCACTTTGAGTAACCTAAATGTAGCGCCTTCATTATAACCCCAACTGACTATTTTGGTTAAAGGTTGGTTCTTTTTGAGGGACAAAAGTTCGCTTTGTAAATCTTCTATGTCTTTTGGAACGATAATTACGTCGGCATTATTGCAAAGTTTTAACTTTTCTTGTGCCTTCTGCTTTCTGTTTTCAAATCCGGCATCATGTGGTGACCCCAAATGGGTAATAACAGTCAATGAAGGCTGAATCATATTCCAAAGCGCATCCATTTCTCCATTTTGAGAAATGCCAGCTTCGAAAATACCCAGATCATGCGACTTTTCCAGAGCCAAAATTGAAACGGCAACACCCAATTGGCTATTGAAACTTCTGGGACTTTTATAAATCTTAAAATCGCGGCTTAGAAGTTCACCCAACCATTCTTTCACAACAGTTTTCCCATTGCTACCGGTTATTCCAACTATAGGTATATAAAATTGTTTTCTGTGATTTGCAGCCAGGATTTGAATACTTTGAATAGGGTTTGCTACTTTCAAAAAAATGCAATGTGTTACAAATTCTATTGGAATTTGATATTCCATTTCCACCAAAAACACACGTATGCCTTTTTCATAAGCCAATTGGACAAAATCATGTCCATCGCGCAATTGTCCCTTAAGAGCAACAAACATGCTCTCTGCCGGAAATGTAATTTTTCTTGTATCGTAAACAATATCGGTAATAACTATATCATCAGCGAATTCACCAAATTCATTGGCATTCAATATTGATTTGATATTATTTACAGAATATTTCAATTAACTATCTCTTAAATTAATTTCGGCACTATCTCCAATATTCATACTATGCACTGCTCCAATCAAAGAAGCGTCACTTCCAATAAGCGAATTTTCAATGATGGCATTTTGCAAAGAAGCATTAGGACCAATGATGCTGTTTTTCACAATTGAACGACTGATAAAAGCGCCGTCGCCAATACTCACATCTGGTCCAATAATGCTGTTTTCAATTTTAGCAGTCAAAGAAATATGAACTGGGGGCACAATGATATTCCCCAATTTTGTTAAATGTTGAAAATCTTGATTTTCAAGACGTTTCAATAAGTTTTTATTGGTTTGAAGAATTACATCTTTTTTACCGCAATCAAACCAAGTTGAAACGGAAAATGTTTGCATATTTGTGCCTTTATCGAGCATACATTGCAACGCATCAGTTAAATGATATTCGTTGTTGGTTCTAATTTCATTTTGAATTAGATAATCCAAACATTCAAATAGTATTACAGTTTCTTTAATGTAATACAAACCAACCAACGCCAAATTTGAATGGGGAATATTTGGTTTTTCTACGAGCTTTGTAATTTGACCTTGACCATTCAATTCAGCAACACCAAACTGACGGGGATCATCCACTTTTTTAACACCCAAACTACTCACATCCGAATCCATAACTCCTTTTAAATTGGCTTCGAAAATGGTATCACCAAGAACTATAAAAACAGGTTCATTTGAATCTACTACTTCTCGCGCCAACCAAACCGCATGACCAATGCCACGACCAACCGTTTGAATAACAAAAGTTAATTTTACTTGAGAATAGTTTTCAGTTAAGTACTGCTCAATTCTATCTCCTAAATAACCAATAATAAAAACAAAATCATCTATACCCGAATTAACCAAGTTGTCCATGATATGCCCAAGAATCGGCTTTCCAGCAACTGGAATCAACGACTTGGGTTGCGTTTGCGTGTGAGGCTTCAAACGACTCCCAATACCGGCAACAGGAATAATGGCTCTCATAGTAGACAAATTTAAGTGAAATTATTTGATAACACGGAATTTCAATTTAATGTATCCCAAGAAATTTTAATTGCAGTTTCAGATTCCCCCAATAAAAAATGTGAACTCCTCCTTAATCCCAATATTGCAAAAATTTCAACGTTTGAAACCAATATTGGAAAATCATTTTTGCGGTCATTGTCGATCTTACTATTGATAAAAATATCACTTACTTTTTTTGTGCCTTTCATTCCCAGGGGTTGCATTTTGTCGCCAATTTTCCAAGACCTGATAGTCAATTCTTCGTTGCCAATTAACGAATTAAAATAATAGCAATTGGGTTCATTGAAATCAACTTGATCCAAATTTATCTCAACCATGTTTATTTGAAAATTGCCAAAATAAACAACCTCATTTACCCTAATTTTAGTTTCCGTTATTTCAGTTATGTTTCTTTGTTTAAGAGTCAAACCATTTCTATTTGTATAAAGAACAAATTCCCGACCAATCCAATGACTTCCAATGTTGATTGGGTTGTTCAATATTTCATTCACTTGGTTATTTGTAAATCCCCAACTCAGAAATTTGTTTTTCAGTCCCGAATGATTGTCTTGATTGGTATAAAATGACTTTGGAATATTAACATGCTCCAATGAAAGTCCACTTTTATCATACGTTTCTAAAACCTCCGTTTCCCATTTTGTTTGAAAGTTGGACAAGTACAACTTTGATTCTGCTCTTGACAAACTACTAATAAATTGAAAATTCTCAGCCACAGAATCATATTCATTTTTAAGTTCAGGAATGAGTAAATGCCTAATTTTATTTCTTATATATTTGGTACTCGCATTGCTGCTGTCATCACGGAAAGCAACCGCATGATTTGAGGCAAATTCTTGAATTGTTTTTCGAGGGATATTCAATAGCGGACGAATAATATTTCCACGTTCCATGGGAATTCCTAGCCAAGCAGTATGCAACTGGTTTCTCAATAAATAAATAAAAAAGTTCTCAAGCTCGTCGTCCTGATGGTGTGCCGTAGCTATGTAAGAAGCCTTTTGTCCCTCAAGAATTTCTTCAAAAAAACCATATCTAATTTCCCTTGCCGCCATTTGAATAGAAAGATTGTTCTCAATGGCATACTTTTCAGTATCTATATGTTTTACAAAGCAAGGAATAGACAAATTACCGCATGTTTGGATAACCAATTGGGTATCTCCATCGCTTTCAGAACCTCTCAATCCAAAATTGACATGGGCAACAACACAAGGAAAATTTAACTGTTTAAAAACATGCAACAAAACCATTGAATCAACACCACCGCTAACGGCCAAAACTGTCAATTGTCGCTCCAATTGCCAATCTTGTAGATTCATCAATGCTTTAATAGAATTTAACACTTAATTTGCAGAAGTTTTTCGAAACATGGTTTTACAATACAAAGAACATAAATTTAAGCATTGGTTGGTTGTTTTCTTCGCAATAACCGCTGGAAATTTATTGTCACAACCAATTTCTTTGAGTGCCCGCAAAATGAAATCTATTCAAATAGATGGACATGGAGGACAATTGCTCAAAGGAAATGTGAAATTCGAACAACAAGGTTCTACAGTGTATTGCAATGAGGCAGAATATGATCCGCAATCTGAATCATTAAAAGGATTTGGAGATGTTAAAATTGTAAATTTAGATGGTACTATAGTTACAGGAAATACACTGTTATTCGACAATTTATTGCATACTGCAAAAGTAGAGGGAAATGTAAAATTAGTAGATAATACTATGACACTAACAACACCATGGTTGCAGTATAATACAATTTCAAAGGTAGGTTGGTATGGAAGTGGCGGAGTTATAGTTGACAAAGAAACCAAATTAACCAGCTTATCAGGAAGTTACAACCCAGCCAATAAAGTGTTGTATTTTAAGAAAAATGTAGTACTACAAACGCCAGACTACATTATTAAAACCGATACACTGCAGTATCAAACCAAAAGTAAAGTTGCTAAATTCTTCTCTTTCACCCAAATTGAATACGGCAACCAAACCATTCTTTTTGAAAGAGGTACATACAATACCGAAACAGGCCAAGGTGAGTTTTATCAAAAATTTGGATTGTTTGATAATGAGAAAACGTTGGTGGCAGATTCTGTTTCCATAAATAAGAAAAGTCAAGTTGGTAAAGCTTATGGAAACGTTTGGATAATTGACTCAGCTGAAAATTGGCAGGTCTGGGGACAAAAAGCTTTTTACACCAAAAACTCAAGCGAAATGACTGTTGTTGGAAATCCAATGGCCCTGCAAACCGATAAAAAAGATAGTTTTTTCATCAAAGGAGATACCCTTTTTTACAGCAAAGATTCTTTGAAACAACAAAAAATAAGGTCTTGGAAAAATGTTAAATTCAAACGCAATAATGTTTCTGGAACGGCAAACTTTTTGGCATACAATTCATTAGATAGCACTTTCAAATTAAGAGGAAATCCAGTTTTGTGGGATTCTCTAACCAGAATGAGCGGAGATTCAATTAATTTGTTTTTGAAACGCAAAAAACTGAGTCATAGCACCATGTATAAACATGGATTTATTAGCCTAAAGGAAGATGAGTTGAGATTTAGCCAAATTTCCGGAGATTCTATGACACATTGGTTGGATTCAAACCAAAAAATTACCCAAACTTTGGTACATAAAAATGGCAAGAGTATTTATTATACCAGAGAAAAGGATACAATTTCATCTGTATTTGAAATCAAATGCACCAATATCAAATTTCAATTTTTAAATAACAAAATCAATCAAGTATATTTTTATCAAGAGCCTGAAGGGAAAATATATCCGTTGGAATTATTTCCAATTGAAAAAGAAAAATTACCGGGTTTTATTTGGGATATAGAAAACAAACCTTCTCGAAATTATTTTAGTAACCAATTCACTCCGCTTATACCAAAATCGATATACAATTTAAATATTCGTAAATCTCAAATTCCAGCTAAAAAAAGCAAAAAGAATAAGAAGGACAAAAAATGAAGCGTTTTATTATCTTTCTTTTTGGTTGGATTTTTATACAATCCAATGCGCAAATTATCGGTTTATGCATTGATACCAGCAATGCACCAATAACTGGAATTGAAATTTACGACAAAACCATTGGGAAAGTTGGTCAAGGTAAAATGGATGGTTATTTTAAACTTGATTTAAAACCTGGAAATTATCAATTAATATTCTCTCATCCAGAATTTCATAATATGGAATTGGCAGTTGTTTATACAGAAAAGTATAAAGATACATTAACGCTGATTCTCAAACGAAAAATTACCAATATCAATACTGTTTATATCAGTGCCAAATGGAAAGATCCAGGACCTGACTATATGAAAAAGGCAATCAAGAAAAGAGATTATTGGTTCAAAAAGATTCCCGCACAATCTGCCGATGTTTATATCAGAGCATTTGAAGAAATAAAATCTACAAGGAAGAATACGATTTCCCTCGAAAACAAAACCGAGGACGGAGAAACAGAAAAACCCAAAGCACCCGCAATTCCTCAAGCCAACATGGTAGAAATAACCATGAAAAGAGATTGGGCACCGCCTAATAAAATCAAAGAAGTTAAACAAGGTGTTTCCATTAGGGGAGACAAAACAGGATTGTTTTATTTGACCACAATTGAAGGTGATTTTAATATTTACCAAAATCTAATGTACTTACCTGGTCTTTGCCCACTTCCAGTAATGTCGCCACTTTCAAATAGCGCCATTTTAGCCTATAGATTTAGATTTATTGAAAGCTATAAACACCCAGTTTAT
This sequence comes from Flavobacteriales bacterium, assembly GCA_947447955.1. Taxonomy (GTDB): domain Bacteria; phylum Bacteroidota; class Bacteroidia; order NS11-12g; family UBA955; genus VMCP01. The sequence continues at coordinate 125,326 of CANFLS010000002.1, forward strand.
GGCCGTGTTTTAAGAATTAAAATTGAAGGACGTCAAACTTCCAATGCCACATTTTCAGGCGAAATTCATTTGGTAGATACCAGTTTTTATGTTGCCAAAATAATTTTGAACGTACCTAGACACTTAATGGCCGAATACGACGAAATGACGGTTAGTCAAAGTTACAGAATTGATAAGGACTCAAACATTCTCATAGATTCACAACAATTCAATTACTATTCAAAAACAGGAGATATCAAATATTTAGGAACAACCAATGTGCAGTATAACAACATTTTGGTTAACCCAAATTTTCCAAAAAATCACTTTGGACTTGAGCTGAGTAAAGTTGAAAAAGATGCCTATGAAAAAGATACTTCGTTTTGGAATATACAACGAAAAATCCCTTTATCTGTAACTGAAAGAACCTATGTCAAAGCGATTGACAGTTTAAAACGGGTATTGAATTCTGATGAATATTTGGATAGCATTGAGCGTGTTACGAATAAAGTAACCTTGAAAAATCTTTTCTTGTTTGGTCAAAGCTATGTAAATAGAAAAAAGGGAATTGACTTAGATTTTCAACCCCTATTATTTACGTGGCAACCATGGTGGCCAGGCGGAAGTAGAATTGTGGTCTGGAATACCATTAATAAAACTACCGCCAATAAAAAGAATATTCGTTTTATTGAAAATATATCATACGGAATTAACAATCAAGATATTCGAGGAACCGCAATTGTTTCACATTTATATAATCCTTACAAACGCAAACTCGTTTACGCCGCTGTTGGTAGAGACTTTGGCTTTGTAAATCCCTATGCGGCATATATTGATTTATTTCGAAGGGATAATTTCTACCAACACGACCATTTAACGCTGTACCATAGACAAGAAATTGTGAATGGATTATTTTTTAGGGTTCAAGGCGAATTGAGCGATCGAAAAGACATTGCAAACTTCAAATTCTCAAAAACTGGAGATAGTTTATTTGTAAATAACCGACCTCTAAACTTTATACCCCATATGGCGGTATTTGCCGATCTAACTTTATCTTATACTCCTTTTCAACGATATTTAAGTGAACCTAAGCAAAAAGTCATATTAGGATCTACATGGCCAACATTTTCTGTAAATTATAGAAGGGCAATTCCAGGAATCTTGAAAAGCACCATAGATTATGATTATTTAGAATTTAGAGCCGATCATATTTTTCCATGGGGTTTACTTGGTAAAAGTGAATTAAAAGTAATTAGTGGAAGTTTTATTTCGCATAAAACTGTAAATGTAATTGATTACAAGTATCAGCGCCGCGGCGATCAGACGCTTTTTACCCCACCAATGTTCGCATACCAGATGCTCGACAGCACTTTTAAAACGTTTAAGCGCTATTACGAGGTTCGATATAGGCACAGTTTCAATGGAGCGCTAGTAAATAAGGTTCCATTGATAAAAAAGCTGAGTCTATATGAGTCAGCAGGCATTAGTGCCTTATATGCGCCAGAAAGAAGAAATATGCTATATTATGAAATGTATATAGGTATTGATAAGCTCATTCGTATTTGGAGGGAAAAGTACAAGATTGGAATTTACTATTGCGTTGGTTATTCAAATTTATGGAATGGACCAAGGGCAGCTTTCAAGATAAACTTTGAAAGTTATAATAGAAGCAGCAATAGCTGGTAAAAAAGCATAAGCATAAAAAAAGGCCATCAAATTGATGGCCTCCAAGAAATTCAAAAAAATGTCTATTAAGGTAGTTTTCTTACGTCTACCGCATTTAATCCTCTTTTGCCTTCTTTTAGATCGTAAGATACGTTGTCGTTTTCGTTGATCTGATCAATTAGACCTGATACGTGCACAAAGTGCTCAGTACCTGATCCGTCCTCGGTGATAAATCCAAATCCTTTAGTGTTGTTAAAGAATTTGACAGTTCCAGTTTTCATTAGTTAAATTTTAAATTAAGTACTACGAAGATAGGTAGATAATTGAAAAAACAAAGTTTGATTTGCAGAAAATGCAATTTATTTTCAAAATTTATTGCCCATAAACTAATTTCAGGTCGAATATAATCGGATAGATGCTTTCCAAGTGAAACTATTTCAATTGGTTATGTCAATTTTTCGAAGTTTTAACAACATTCACAACAAATTGGAAAAAGGTAAAAAATATGGAATAAAAAAAGCCCTTGATTACTCAAGGGCTTTTTCGAAATTATGAATGTTCTAAAAGAACGATAAATATTAGTTATTGATATTGATTGAACCACTAAATGATGACTTAGCATTTCCACCTTTAATGAAGTAAACACCAGTACTTAATTTAGAAGGCACAATAGTCATATTGTTATTTACTTTTTCAACAGCTACTTCACGACCACTTACATCAAACCAATGAAGTTCAGAAATCATGATACCTTTAATATTCAAAATATTTCCACCAATTGCTGGGTTTGGATAAATTGAAACCATAGGATTGTTGATTGTTTTCACACTTGCAACAGAATTTACAAACAAAGGAATTACAACTGTATCAGTACAAACATTTGTTGTACTAGTAGTAACCAAAGTTACATCATAGTTTCCAGTAGTAGCATATTGGTGTGTAGCTGGTAATCCAGTTGATGTTTTTGTATCTCCCCAATTCCAAGCATATGTCATACCAGTAGTTTTAATTGGATCACAATTAAGTGTCAAACCAGGTGTAATTGAATAATAAAAACCTGCTGTTGGACGAGGCAATGCTTTCACAGTAACTGGAATTCTTGGTCCGTTACAAGTACCAGATTGTGTAGAATAGTACAAAGTTGTATTTCCATACATTTTACCCAAAGAAACTGAAGTTCCAGTTGCATAAACCGAAGTAGCGATATCGCTGGTATACCAATTTACTTTACCTGAAGGAACTTGAATTGTAATTTGACCAATTCCTTTATAACAAACAGCATCGTTTGTTACAGAAGTAACAGCAGGAGCAGCATTCACTGTAACCGTAACACTATCCCAAGCCGTATTTACACAAGTATTGTCAACTGTTTTGAAATACATTGTTTTATTTCCTGCTGGCAATCCATAAGAAGTGTAACGTTTGTTAGATGAAACAGAAGCAGTTGTTTTGCTTGTATACCATTGTACGTTTCCATAAGTTGCAAGTGCAAATACAGAAGCTGAATCTCCCAAACAAACAATTGCACCCGCTTTTGTGAAAGTAGCAGGAGCTTTTTCTGCAATGATATTAACTGCAAGTCTACCACTACCACAATTGCCATTCCATGATTCTACAAAATATGTTTGTGTTCCGCGAGCGTTCACTGAAGCAGTATATGCGTTTCCTGTAGCCAATACAGTGTTTGTTACAGCATCATTAAACCAACGGCATGAAGTACTTGTAGCCGGAGTCGCTCTTAAAACTATAGAAGCGCTAGTTCCTAAACAAATTGTAGTATCTTTTACGTTTTTAGGCAATGCTGGAGCGAAAGTCTTTCCTACCAAAACACGAGGTCTTAAACGCGCACCTTTATAAATGCAACCAAAATTATTGGCAGTAATATAAAAAGCAGTATCAGCTGTTAAAGCGTTTGTAACGTAAGTAGTACCTACGTATAATTTTGTACCACCAGTTTTGGCATTGTACCATTCAACAGCACCATTATCAGATGTGCTTACTAAGTTCGCAACAGCACCAGAACAGATAGAATCATTAACGAATGTTAATTTTGTTGGATAAGCACTAGCTCTGCTAACAACAGATAAATATCCAGAACTGCAATTTCCATTCACCGCCTGAACAACAAATGTATCTGATTTAGTTACATTCGCAATTGTATAATTTTTACCAACAAAAAATGGTTTTGTATCTGTAATGTTTTTGTACCAATTGAAAGTTGAACCAGCATCACCAGTTACAGAAATTCTCAAAGAATCACCAATACAACCATTAGGCGTTTTTGTTAAACTTGGATTAGCAGGGTTAAAACTAATTACTTTAACAGTTGTGTCAAGACAAAAATCTGATTTGTAAGGAACTAATTTTGAACGTAATTCTACTGAAATATTTTTCTTAGTTGCAGATTTGAATTTTGCATCCGTTTGATTTTTATAAGAAACATTACCATCAATTAACCATTCATGACAATTATCTTGGAATCCCATTCCAATTTCTTCATAATATTGATATTGGTTGTAGTAAATGCTTCCCAACAAATTTGATTTGAACGAATTTGTGAATCTCAAAGTATCTTTCGCAACAAAACAATCCATATTTGATGTAAAATCAGTACCGAATTTATATTTTACAAATGGATAAAGTTGCATATGCGCATTGAAAGTAGTTCCAGCAACGTTCAAATCTAAACAACGATACCAAATTCCACTTACTTGAGCAGACGCTAAATTTCTACCTTCACCATCTGCACTTTGCCATGCATTAGAAATAATGTTAGGGTTAGAATTCATACTATCAGATTCTACAGTAATTACATAAGGGAAATCACAAACAACTGGACTGCTAAACGCAATGTCATGCTGTATTTTAGCCATAGTTAAAGTACCTCCAACAGTGTCCAATTTAAAATCAACTGAAGCCAATGGACCCCCTGTTTTTAATGAATCTGGTCCAGCTCTGTAAATGTTACAATTAACAGTGGTGCTTGTAACACCTGTTAAGGTGTCATAGAGAAAGTAACCTAAAAATCTAAATCCTGAAACCGTAATTTGAGAAGGTGCTCCAAAAAACTGACCTACACCACGTCCTTTGGAAATAGTAATAGATTTGTATTGTGAAGCCCCACCAGAAACTGAAGTGGATTGATCAGGAAAATAACTTGTATCAACGTCACATGATTTAGGATTAGACGCTGATCTGCTCGTTATTTTTTTAACTGCTGATTTAGACGGTGCTTTCACAGCAATAATCCTATTATCGCTTATGAGTTGCCCGTACAAGTTTGCACCAATTAATAAAGCAATGCAAATAGAAAGTAAATTTTTATTCATATTTTAGTTAATATTTTAGCGGTAAAGTAAACGATAAATTTTTATATAGACAAATATATAAAAAAAAAACGCAAATTCTAATATAGATTTTAAACTATAAAAGTTCTATGTAGTTGAAAACAAAAAGAAATCTTGCTGAAAATAAAACTTTAATCCTTAAGTATTTTAATCTGAGACAAATCAGCTTTCCCATGACGCATAAGTTCATACGTTAGTCTATCTGCCTCGCAATTAATGAATTTTATTCGTTTCAAATCTGAATATTTGAAGAAGGTATTGATGAGTTTTACATTTTGGAAAGTGACTTTTGAAAAACTGCATTTTTCAAAAGAACATCTGTCCATCAAGCCTTCAAATATAATTCCTGATAACTCAGTGTTCACAAAAGAGGTTCTATTTAAAATAGCATCATTCATTGAACACTTTTCAATTGCAGTATTTTCAAAACTCACTTTTGAGAAATCCGCATTTGAGAAATCGCAAGCAGAAAAATTCACATGATAAAATTCAGCCTCTTTAAACGAACAATCATTGAATATAGATTTTAGCAAATTACTTTTTCTAAATATAGAGCCATTAAATTTTGAGTTTGAAAAGTCACAGCTTTGGAAATTATTATTTCTAAATTGCAAATTTGTTAATTCTGAACTGTGAAACATGCAACTTTCAATATTTGCAGAACTAAAATTCTCATGAATATTTTTAATACCTGAAAAATCTACATGCTTCCAATTGCTTTCAGACATGTTCCAATTGTTCTTTTTGTTTTTTGGTGGGACATCATTTTCGTAGATATCTGTTTCCACATTTTCAACACTAAATGCACTCGTTTCAATGGAAGTAAATTTCTCTGAGAAATAATTTAAATCTACCTCCAAAATTTCAGCAAGTCGATTTAAAACAATGATATCTGGCATCGATTCACCTCGCTCCCATTTACCAACTGCCTGTGGACTAATGGCGATTTTAAGAGCCAACGCAGATTGAGAAAGGTCCACTTTTTTCCTTGCACTTGTAATCTTGTTTCCAATAATTTTTGCAGTTACCATAAATTAATTTCGATACAAATGTATTACATATTTAAAAATTATTTATAAAAAAACCTAATTATTCGTTGTATTGCAACCACTATAAGTTGTAATTAAGTGAAATATAAAGACTATACCAAATCTAAAGTTTGAGCCAATTCCCTATCTTTTGCGGTAATTGTATTTCCTTCATCATGAGTTGTTAACCACACATGCACTTTGTTGTATACATTTGTCCATTTAGGATGATGGTTTAGTTTTTCAATTTCAACACTTGCTTTCACCATCCATGCGATAGCCTCTAGAAACGAATTAAATTCAAAAGTTTTACTTAGTTCGTTGTTGTTTTCAGTCCAATTATTCATAGCGTAAATTTAACGAAATTTGAACCACAAACCAATTCCACTAAAAAGACAAAATCCAAATTAGAAAGAAGGGTAAAATATTTTCAATCAACTGAAACACCAATAAAATCAACCCGCATATCTAGCAAGGACAAGTTTTATTCTACGGTCACCGATTTTGCAAGGTTTCTTGGCTGATCTACATTACAGCCTCTCATTACCGCAATATGGTAACTCAATAATTGCAATGGGATGGTGTTGATCAATGGACTCAAGCTTTCGATGGTTTCAGGTACTTCAATAACGTGATCTACCAAACCATCTAATCCATGATTGCCTTCAGAAACAACTGCAATAACTTTGCCTTTTCTAGCCTTAACCTCTTGAATATTAGAAACTACTTTTTCGTAATGCTCACTTGCAGTGGCAATTACTACTACTGGCATTTCTTCATCAATCAATGCAATTGGGCCATGCTTCATTTCGGCGGCAGGATATCCCTCAGCATGAATATAACTGATCTCTTTTAATTTCAACGCACCTTCTAAAGCAACAGGAAAATTGTAACCACGACCCAAATACAAGAAATTTTTTGCATCTTTATATTTATCAGCCAATTCAACAATCATGTCATTCAACAACAACGCCTTTTCAATTTTCGCAGGAATTGCTTCCAATTCTTTCATGAAAACTGTAATTTCTTTGATTGTCATTGTACCACGTAATTTAGCCATAGCCACCGCCATCAATGCCAAAACGGTTACTTGAGCAGTAAATGCTTTGGTACTTGCAACACCAATTTCTGGACCGGCATGGGTGTAAGCACCCGCATCACTCAAACGAGGAATGCTACTTCCAACCACATTACAAACACCAAAAACGGATGAACCTTTGCGCTTAGCCAATTCCATAGCAGCCAACGAATCAGCGGTTTCACCACTTTGTGAAACGGCAATAATTAAATCGTCTGGATATAAAACTGGGTTTCTGTATCTAAATTCTGAAGCATATTCAACTTCTACAGGAACGCGAGCCAAATCTTCAAATAAGTACTCTCCCACCAAGCCGGCATGCCAACTTGTTCCGCAGCCAATTAAAATTAAACGTTTGATTTCTTTCAATCTACTTGCATAATCTTCCATGCTGCGCATCATGATTTCTCCTGATTGGGCATCAAAACGACCTCTAAAACTATCGTATATAGAACGGGGTTGTTCGTATATTTCCTTTAGCATGAAATGAGGATAACCTCCTTTTTCAATCTGCTCTAGATTCAATTCTAATTCTTGAACATAAGGAACTTGAACAACATTGTCTATAGACTTAATGGTTAATTCATTCTTTTCAACTATGGCAATTTCACCATCTTTGAGGTAAATTACTTTATTGGTATATTCTACAATTGGAGTGGCATCAGAGGCGAAGAAAAACTCTCCACGCTGATCACCAACACCTACAACCAAGGGACTTCCTTTTCTGGCAGCAATCAGATGTTCAGGATGATGCTTACTCAATATAACAATTGCATAGGCACCAACCACTTGTTTAAGCGATGAACGCACAGCATCTGCCAATGGCAAACCTGTATGCTCCATAACATCTTCAATCAAATGAGCCAATACTTCAGTATCGGTATCACTATTGAAGGTATGGCCTCTTAATTTTAATCCTTCTTTTAACGTTGCATAATTTTCAATAATACCATTGTGAATGATACTTAGATCTCCACTTTGGCTTACATGAGGATGTGCATTTTCATTGTTTGGCTCACCATGTGTTGCCCAACGTGTGTGGCCCATACCGATTGTGCCAGAGGTATCTTGACCTTCAGTAATCGCTTCAAGGTCAGCTACCTTTCCTTTTTGTTTGTAAATGCGCATTTGCCCATCTAACAACGCAACTCCAGCGCTATCGTATCCACGATATTCTAAACGCTTTAGTCCTTTAACAACAATTGGAAATGCTTGTTTATTTCCGATATAGGCAACGATTCCACACATAGTTTATAATATTTTAAGCCAATCCGAATGCTTTTTTAGAAGCATCTACAGCATTTGTTTCTTCCCAAGGGAATAATTTCACGGTAACAGTTTTTTCGTGTTTTTTACCTTTGTTATACGTTTTTGTAACTGTTTCGCACTTGCGACCCATGTGTCCGTAAGCAGCAGTTTCCAAATAAATTGGAGTTCTTAAGTTGAAACGTTGTTCAATATGATAAGGCTTCAAACTAAACTCAGGCATATTCTTTACTATTTCAGCAATTTCTCCGTCTGTTTTGTTCACTTTCGCCGTACCATATGTATCTACATAAATACCAACTGGTTCAGCAACACCAATTGCATAACTTACCTGAACCAAAATTTGTTCGCAAATACCTGCAGCAACCAAATTCTTAGCGATATGACGAGTTGCGTAGGCAGCACTTCTATCTACTTTACTTGGATCTTTACCTGAAAAAGCACCTCCACCATGAGCACCACGGCCACCATAAGTATCAACAATAATCTTACGACCTGTTAAACCGGTATCTCCGTGAGGACCGCCAATAACAAATTTACCAGTAGGGTTAATGTGGTAGGTAATATTCTCATCAAACAAAAACTGCAATGATGCATCTAATTTTGATTTGATTCTAGGGATTAATAAGTGAATAATATCACTAGATATTTTAGCCAACATTTCATTATCAGCTTTCAAAACATCTGACTCGTTGTTAGAACTAGGCTTAACAAAATCGTCATGTTGGGTAGAAATTACAATAGTATCAATACGCAAAGGCTTGTGATCATCAGAATACTGAATAGTCACTTGGCTTTTTGCATCAGGACGCAAATAATTAATTTCTGAGTTTTCTCTTCTCATATCAGCCAACTCTTGCAAAAGCATGTGAGCCAACATCAAAGGCAATGGCATGTAATTCTCAGTTTCGTTGGTAGCATAACCAAACATCATACCTTGGTCACCAGCACCTTGTTCTTCTGGATTTTTGCGCTCTACGCCTTGGTTGATATCAGCACTTTGTTCGTGAATTGCAGATAGAATACCGCAACTGTTAGAATCGAACATATATTCGCTCTTGGTATAACCAATTTTGGCAATAACACCACGGGCAATACTTTGAACATCTAAATAGGCTTCAGATTTAACCTCTCCGGCTAAAACAACTTGACCTGTAGTTACCAAAGTTTCACAAGCAACTTTACTGCTTGGATCGTAGGCTAAGAAATTATCGATAAGCGCGTCAGAGATCTGATCTGCAACTTTATCTGGGTGCCCTTCAGACACCGATTCAGAAGTGAAAAAATACGGCATTTTTTTTTATTTTCACAAATATACAATCTTAAAAGTAATTTTTAACAGCGCCTTTGTGAATGGCTCATTTTATTAGTTTGTTATTGAATTTTTGGTATCTTTGTGTCTATGTTTGAAAACCTGCAATCCCGGTTAGAAAAAGCGTTCAAATCATTGAAAGGCCAAAGCAATATCAATGAATTAAACGTAGCTGAAACTGTTAAAGAAATCCGAAGAGCCTTAATTGCGGCCGACGTTAACTTTAAGGTTGCAAAAACTTTTACCGACGATGTTTTAGAAAAGGCACGTGGCGAGAATGTAATAAAATCAATTTCTCCAGGTCAATTATTAACGAAAATTGTAAACGACGAACTGGTTAAATTACTCGGTGGTACAACCCAAGAATTATCTACAAAAGGTTCTCCAGCAATTATTTTAATTGCAGGCTTACAAGGATCAGGTAAAACAACATTTACCGGAAAACTAAGTAAATATTTAAAAGCGCAAGGCAAAAACCCGTTGGTGGTTGCCGGCGACGTATACCGACCTGCCGCACGTGAACAATTGCGCGTGTTGGCAAGTCAAACTGAAGTAGGATACTACACCGAAAATGAAAGTAACAATCCTATTTCTATTGCTGAAAATGCAATAAAATATGCAAAAACGAATAATCACAACGTTGTAATTGTTGATACCGCGGGTCGTATTGCAATTGATAAACAAATGATGGACGAAATTGCATCCCTCAAAAAAGCATTAAATCCTACTGAAATATTATTTGTTGTTGACTCAATGACAGGTCAAGACGCGGTAAATACTGCTAAGAATTTCAATGATGTTCTTGATTTTACAGGCGTGGTTTTGACAAAATTAGATGGTGATACACGCGGTGGTGCTGCCCTTTCTATTAAATCTGTTGTAAACAAACCAATTAAATTTGTTTCTAACGGCGAAAAAATGGATGCTCTCGATGTCTTCCATCCTGATCGTATGGCTGGTCGTATTTTGGGTATGGGTGACGTTATTTCTTTGGTTGAAAGAGCGCAGGCTACTTTCGATGAGGATGAAGCACAGCGTTTATCTAAGAAAATTGCCAAAAACAAATTCGATTTTGAAGATTTCTTGAGCCAACTTCAACAAATTAAGAAAATGGGTAACATGAAAGATTTGTTGGGGATGTTGCCAGGTGTGGGAAGTAAAATCAAAGATTTAGATATTGACGACAATGCCTTTAAAGGAATTGAAGCGCTAATTCAATCAATGACTCCACAGGAAAGAGAAAAACCAGAATTATTAAATGCTAGCCGCAAACAAAGAATTGCCATAGGTAGTGGTCGGTCGGTGCAAGAACTCAATAAATTGCTCACTCAATTTACCCAAATGCGCCAAATGATGAAGTCTATGAATAATAACAAAGGCAAAATGAAGGGTTTGATGCGTTAATAGCAAATGGAAAACCACTTAGCAGATATTCGCAAGGAATATTTAAAGGGACATATTTCGGTAGAAATGATGCCTGAAAACCCATTAGAAGCCTTAAAAACTTGGGTTGCCCAAGCCATAGAGGCAAAGGTGGAAGAACCAACTGCCATGAGTATTTGTACTGTTTCTAAAGATAATATTCCATCGTCTCGACAAGTTTTATTGAAGGAAATTCAATCGGAGGGACTTGTATTTTATACGAACTACAACAGTAGAAAAGGACAAGAAATAGAAAACAATCCCAACATTGCATTGAACTTTTTTTGGCCAGCATTAGAGCGTCAAATTAGGGTGCAATGTGTTGCTTCAAAAATTTCATCGGTAGAAAGTGACACGTATTTTTATTCTAGACCTAAAACTTCTCAAGTTGGTGCCATTGTCAGTAATCAAAGTTCAATTATTGACAGCGATTTAAATTTAGAAGCTGAAATTGAACGTATTTTAGAGAGTAACAGCGAAATCAAGCGGCCGGAAAATTGGGGAGGATATATTTTAAGACCAAACTACTTTGAATTTTGGCATGGAAGAGCCAGTCGCGTACATGACCGAATATCCTATAATTTGGAGAATGGCGTTTGGACAAAAAATAGGTTATCACCATAACCTAGAGAGACCAAATTTATAAAAAGGCATAAAAAAAGGCTACCGTGAAGTAGCCTTAAACTTGGATGAACCAAAAGTTATTTCTTTTTAGCTTTTGCTTTTACTTCAACTTTTTTAGTTTCGCGATATGGACGTGTTTTTCCATATGAACCCATAAAAATTTTTCCTTTTTTCGTTTTTTTGTCGCCTTTTCCCATGATAGTTTCTTTTATATATTGTTAATTTAAATTTTTATTTTCCTTGAGCCTTATCTGAAAAGCCCTGCATTAAATCGGTTGAGATACCAGTAAAACTAAAGCCACCGTCGTGGTATAGGTTTTGCATGGTAACCATTCTGGTATAATCACTGAACAAACTTACGCAATATTGCGCACATTGATCCGCTGAAGCATTTCCCAAAGGACTCATTTGATCTGCGTAATTGTAAAATGCATCAAATCCACCTACTCCACTACCCGCAGTTGTTTTGGTTGGACTTTGAGAAATTGTATTCACACGCACTTTTTTAGCTTTCCCATAATGGTAACCAAAACTACGCGCGTAGCTTTCTAACAAAGCTTTGGCATCGGCCATTTCGCCATAATCTGGGAATGTGCGTTGTGCGGCAATATAACTCAATGCAACAATACTACCCCAATCGTTCATGGCATCTGATTTCATTAATGTTTGCATCAAACGATGAAATGACATTGATGAAATATCTAAAGTGGTGTGCATGTAATCATAATTAGAATCGGTGTAAGGGTTTTTCTTACGAACATTCAAACTCATACCCACACTATGTAAAACAAAATCAATTTTGCCATTGAAAGCTTTCAACGCGCCATCAATTAGGTTTTGTATATCGTCCATTTTGGTAACGTCAGCATAAATTAAAGGGGCGTTTAATTTGGTTGCCAACTCTTCAGTTTGCCCAATTTTAGCAGCCACAGGAGCGTTTGTTAAAACAATATTCGCGCCTTCGGCATGACACTGTTCAGCAACTTTCCACGCAATAGAAGCTTCGTTTAGCGCTCCAAAAACAATTCCGTTTTTACCTTTTAAAATTTGATTTGACATAATAAGATGATGGCAACAAAAATACTCCTATTTACACGAAAATGAAAATGATTTAATCGGTTTTGAAAAATAGACAGAAAACGGCTTGTTGCAATCTTGCATTATATTATTATATTGTCTTTTACGTGTAATTTTGAAATTTGACATTTCAAATTATTTCAATTGCGATTTCTTAGAAGAGTGTTTTCAAAGTCAATGATTATCCATTATTTATCAAAATCTTAGCACTAATTCAAACAATGAAAGTTCAAAAAAATGTCATTATTAATTAGATTTCCTTTAATTCATGTCGTGCAATTTGAAAATGTGAAAATTAAGTCTTTTATTTACATATAATTTTAAATAAATATGAAGAAACATATACTATCCATTTGTCTCACACTATTCATAGGTGTAAATCTATTTGGTCAATTGGTTCAAATAAATCAACCAATTGTGAATGATTTACCGATAAAAAATACCTACGGTAAAATCAATGGTAGATCCGCTACAAATCCAAAAAGTTGTAAAGGAGATACAAGCTATTTCCCAAATATCGGTTCTACTCAATACCAAACCTTATCTATTGGTACAGGTCAAGGGTTAGGTCAATTTTATGGAGCACCAACAGAAATAACGGTTTCTGGTTTTAGATTTTATGGATTCTTTCAATATGATACTGCTAAAAAAGTAACGAAGACTTCAATCAAATGTAGAATCTACAAAGCGGGTGCCGATTCTTTGCCGACAGGTTCGCCATTGGCAACCACTGTGATTCAAATTGACACCATTCAAGGTGTGCTATATTTAAGCAGAATGACAAGAAACGTCGTTTTCTCCTCTCCAATAGTTTGTAATTTCCCATATATTATTACTGTTGAATCAGATAGCACAAATTCTAGACCAGGTATAGTATCAAACTCTTGGACATACGGAGATGGCGATTACAGAAACTTAGCCGTTGGTTCAGTAAGTGGCAAATGGTACCGTTGTTTACAATTGAATATCGCAGGAACAACATTTAATGCCCACATGCAATTGTATCCTTTTGTTAAATATAAATTCGGAACTGATTTTACTCCAAATTTGAATTGTTACAATGCTACAGATACAATTCGTTTGACAAACCTTTTTAAAGGTAGCGTAAATGGAAGCGTATTTTACAACTACTATCACTATTATGAAGAATTGGGTTATGGTTATGATAGATATTGTCATAATTGGGTAATTAATAATTCAAACTACTTTTATAACACTGTAGATTTAAAATACAAACCAGCAGTTAAAACTAATTTAAACATCGAACTGCGTTCAATGGTTGTAAGTTACACAAGTGGAGTTTGTTGGGATACCACTATTAAAACTGTAGAATTTAGGCCTATTACACCATCATTATTAAAACCTGCAAATGGTTGTATTGGTGATACATTAAAAATTGGAATTTCTGGTGACGCAGGTTCAACATTAAACTGGTATCGCAAAGTGACCGATACAAAACCATTTAATTTAGGCAATTCATACGTTGTAAATAATTTGCAAAAAGCTGATACATTTGTAGTTCTAGCAACCAACGGAAGTTGCACATCTGGTTTCTTAACCATTAATCTAGCCGCGAATAAATACCCTACTAAAATTACAACCCGCAACGATTCATTATGCTCAAGTGCAACTGCCAATTTAATTGCAAACGCTGATAATGGCCAAATTGATTGGTATAATTCTTCAACAGGTGGTACCAAAGTTTATACAGGAAATACATTAACAACAACTAAATTATATAATGACACCTCATTTTACGTAACCGCCAATAACAACGGTTGTGCTTATAAAGGTTCACGTATTTTGGTTAAAGCCTTTGTTGGAAGTTCATTTGCACCACCATTACCTACGGTTGTAACGGATACAACAGTATGTTTTACTTCTACAAAAAATTACACATTAAGCGCATCTACCACTAGTGGCAATACTTGTAGATGGTACGACGTAGCATTGGGTGGTAAACCAATAAGTACAGGAAATACATATTCTATCAGTTTAAACATCAGAGGAACTTCTACGTATTACGTTGAATCATGGAATGGAAACTGCGGAAGCGGTAGAACACCTGTAAATATTTTGGCAGCAAAATATCCCCCAACATTTGTTAAAAAGAATGCTACCATTTGTTCTGGTGATTCAGCGAAAATTTCTGCATCAACCATGTGGGGTAATATTGATTGGTACATGGACAAAAAAACAACAACATCCTTTTCTAGTGAAAAATTCTTGACGTTGGGTGGCTTAACAAATCCAAAAAACTACATTTATTTTAAAACCAAGGATACCGTTTGCATAAATCCTAATTTTGATAGTGTTTTGGTAACCGTAAATACATTCCCTAAAGTAACCAAAGAAATACACCAAGATGTTTGTCAAAAGGCATTGGGTGAATTGGGTGTTGAAATTCCATCTGGAAATGTATATTGGTATGAAGACGATCAAACTGTAACCGTTTTTGCTACCGGCAAAACTGTTTCTTTGGGTCAAATGTGGTCTAACATCACTTTGTATTACCAAACAGAAGCGAATGGCTGTTACAGCCCAAAAACGCCTTTAACAATAAACGCATTGCCTCGACCAACCGCAGGATTCACATGGACATTGGCTTGGCCTAGAAAAGTATCTTGTGTTCCTATTACAACCACGGGTATGACATTCAAATGGTATTGGGGTGATGGTGCAAATACAACAGGTTTAGGTGTTAACGCAAAACATCAATATGCAGATGAGGGAGATTATGTAATCAAATTGGTTACAACTAGCACAACCAATGGTTGCACAGACACTGCAGACATTCCAGTTTCAGTAAGTCATTTGAGTACAAAAAATATTTCTAACCCAGCGGTTAAAATTTATCCTAATCCTGCACAAATTGGAAATATACTAACCATTTCTGGAATCAACGTTACAGAAATCAAATGGTTTGATATCAGTGGAAGAGAAATTGCTACAGAAAAAGTAATTGAAAACAATACAATTATTCCATCAAAATTAAGCCAAGGATTATACTTCATTCAAGGCAGAAATAAAGACCAAGTATTTAAAGCAACAATTCAAATACAATAAATTTAGAGCAAAACTAAATATAAAAAAGGACGCAATAAAATGCGTCCTTTTTTATTGTATACGTTTACGATTCAACATCTTTGAATCCCATTGACATTAAATTAAATGCCATTACAAGAATCATAATTGCCAAGCCCGGTATGATTGCCAAATAAGCCTGATCCAATACCAAATATCCTAGGTTTTCTTTCACCATAATTCCCCAACTTGGAGTTGGTGGAGCAACACCTAATCCCAAAAATCCCAATCCTGCTTCCAATAGTATTGCGGCAGCAAAGTTTGTAGTTGCCAACACCGAAAGAGAACCTTTTAAATTCGGTAAAATATGCTTGAACATGATATAAAACGAAGAAAATCCTGTAATCTTTGCCGACAAAATAAACTCTCTGTTTTTCATCTGCATGGTTTGCCCTCTTACAACCCTAGCAACTTCTACCCAGCTACTTAAGCCTGTTGCAAGCAAAACTTGAAAATAGCCTTTTCCTAGAAAGAAACTCAAACCAAGGGCAATCAAAAGTGTAGGCACCGACCAAAAAACGGTTATCAACCAAGTCAAAACCAAATCTATTTTCCCGCCAAAATAACCTGAAATCAATCCAATAAATACACCAATAATCAATGAGATCATCATTGACAAAAAGCCAATGCTCAGCGAAACACGGGTACCAATTACCAAGCGGCTATAAATATCTCTGCCAAATCTGTCAGTACCAAGTATGAATTTTCTTGACTGTATTTTTCGTCCCTCAATAGAATCTAAAAGAACAGTTTTTACCAACCCAGTTTTTTCATTAAAAAAGGTAACTGAATTATTTTTGAGGGATGTTTTATCTCCATCCGAAACTGAAATCAACTCGCCCAAACCATCATCACCGGTTAACCAGTAAAAGAAAGACCTAGGAGCAATCCTGTTTTTTTCAACGTATTTAACCTGGGTTCCTGGCGACAAACTCGCCCATTCTGGCATAATTTGATTCGCATCTACTGAAGAATCAGGAGTAATTGAATATCCCAAAATACCCAATACAAAAAAGAAGGCACATACCGAAAATCCAGTAACAAATAAAGATTGTTTAAATAGTTTTCTTAACATGATTTATGCCATTTTTATGATACAAATCAAGCGCAGCTATTATCGCAGTATATGCCCACAAAGGAACTGCCACTTTATCATATTGACTATAATTATTCAACACCGCATGGGTATAATATGTCATTAAACTCAGCAAAGCGATATATCCAGTTAACTTTACTTTCAACTCAGTAGCATTATAAATTACCTTGAAACCATAGGATATTGTAGTTAAAACTACGATAACCAAAATAGCCAAGCCAATGTATCCCATTTCGCTCATTGCCGAAAAAAATTCGCTGTGGGCATCTCCTAAATCGCCTGAGTTGGTGCTAATTAATGTAAGTTCGGAACTCTTTTGAAAAGGGCCGTATTTGAAAACATATGTTCCTGGACCAAAACCAAACAAAGGACGTTCTGAAACCATGCGAGCAGCACAGTTCCATCTATTAATCCTTTCTAAATTACTTGGATCGGTGGTGATATTACTTACGGACTTAACATGTCCCTCCAACTCATCACTGCTCCCTTGTTTGTTAGATTCTAATGAATACAATATATCATCTTGTTTCACAACTGCTATTGTAGAAACCGTGAATAAAACAATGAGTATCCAAGAAAAGCGGATTTTCATTCTTAATAACGTATAAAGACCTGCAGAAACTATTAAACTTAACCAAGTTGCCCGTGTAAAGCTTACAATGATGCCAAATAATAAAACCAACAGTAGGAATATAAATACAGGACTAAAAAAGACGTGTACATTAAATTGACGGATATAAAATGTATAAAAAACGAGTACAAAAAAAGCAAAAGCAATGGCAGCAGCATACATTCCATGATCTGGAAAAAATGGCCATGAAATTCCATAACTAGAACTTCTAGAGAATCCATCGGCAGAATGCATGACCAGGGTATACATTACCAATAAGAGTGTGAAAATTGTAAATGCTCTTAAAAACCAATGTATTCGATTGTAATCTTTAAATATTTTAACCGCAAAAAAGAAGAATAAGGTTATATACCAAGTTCTGGCAAGCGCAAATTTAAAACTCACTAATGGCATTGAACTAAAAACACTCGATACCCAGAGCCAAATTACATAGGCAAAAACAACAAGAACCAATGGGTGCTTGAAAATTGCTTTATCTATTGATCCATTTTTTAAAACATGAAACAGCAGCAACAGAAACAATAGGATATAAACGGGCTCTGTAGGCAACGACATACCCAATCCTCCCCCCAAATTATCATAATTAATTGATAGTGGCGCCAAAGCACCAAAAAACAATAAGGCTTTCTCAGTATGAAGAATACAGGCTAAAAAAACCAAAACAACTACAGGTATCAAAAACATCCAATACCATTGGAACACAGCAGCCGCTGCAAATAGAAATGCCAAAAGCACACTGCCAACAATAAGCAGGATTTTTTGTTTCGGAAGAAACTGTGCAGGCAATAAATTCATGGATTATTTTCTGCGGAACAATTCAAAACAAGCCAAGAAAATAGACGTTGCTATAAATGTTCCTATCAATGAAATAATAATGATAAAGGTTCTTTTAGGCCAAGCTTTGATTTCAGGCACAGTAGCAGACTCAACTGTGAATTTGTGCGATAATGTTTCTCCAACGTCAACTTTACGTTTTTCGAACTGGGTAATCAAATCGCTCTCCTTTTCTTCCTCTAACTTAATTAATTCATTTAAGGCAATGTAATCACCACCACTTGCAACCAAAGTTTTTTGCTCTTCAAGTAATTTCTTCATTTCAGAAACTTTACCACTAGACTGCGCTTTGTAAATTTCCTCCGCTAAAGCCCTACTTTGCTCTTCGTAGTTCGTAACTCCTTGCTGACCTAATTTTCTCAACTCATCTTTGATGTTTTGAATTTTCCCTTGCTTGTCCTTTAATGCCCTCTCAACAATTTGTAAAGCAGGAGTAGCAACTTGGTTTTGAATTTCAGTGGTAATACTATCGTATAAGATTGCAATTCCATTGGCCAAATCAGCTGCCATTTTAGGATTCTCATCCAATACTAAAATTTCAATACTCAGGTAACGTGTTCTGTTAAAGCTAAAATTTTCTTTAATTTTATTATCAAGTGCATATTGAGGAAATTGTTCTGTTTTAGGATCAATACCATAATGTTTCATCAGTTGGAAATTTCTAACCAAACGACCCAATAAAGTACCTGATTGTAAAACTTGCAACGCTTTTTCTGCTTCTATTTCTTCCCCAAATTCCAAAGGATCTGATTGACGCTGATTTAACTCAGTAAGCAATGCATTTGAAATTGAGTTGTTTTTGGTGGGATAAAAAATATGTCGTGCAGAATATTTAGGCTTTGTAATTGCAGGATGAGTAAGCACCACCGAAAAAACAATTGCACAAATTGCACTAATTATAAATACTTTTCTCCACCGCCAAAAGAAATTTACTACACCAACTAAAGTAATTGGCTTAACTTCACTTTCATTAATTAAATTATTTTCAGAGCTGGATAGATTATCTTGATTCATGTTTTTAATTATACGCTTTCAAAAATATCTAAACGAAACGATTATCTAATCTATTTCCTAAGAAATATTAAGATTATCCACAATTTTTTTTAGTTTTTACTATAAATCGAAGAATTTGAGTGCCAAATCAATGGCTCTATCATCGGTTTTATTGAAATCTTCAGCCAAATATACCTGCTCAATTCTATAATTTTGACGTTGAAAAGTTGCTACAATATTTTTTACCATGGTGGTATTTAATTTCAAATTCACCAAAAGTTCACCATCGCTCGTAACATTAACCATCATCCCTATAATTTTAGCTCCGTTCTCTTCTGTCCATCGGGCCAAAATTGAAGGTGCAAAATCTTTATCGCTTAATCGAAGTACAATTACGGCACCAATACCACGATAAGTTAATGACTCTGTAATGAGTTTGTTAATTTGTTTTTGATCTACAACACCCACAAAATTGTCATCTTCATCAACCACAGTTAACACGCTTAATTCGTTGGCCGCCAAAATGGGAACGATTTCATAAATGTGTTGATTTTCGTTTACTTTTGGTGAAAAAGGATTAGACAAGATTACATCCTGCAACGACAAGTGTTTGTCTTGAACCGCATGCAATGACGATAATCGGGCATAATTGTAAAGCTTCTTTTTGTCAATAATTGGCAATTCAGCTACGCCTTGACTCACCATGAAATCAATGGCTCCTTCAACGGAATCAGTAATTCTTAACCCATCTAAATGGTCGCTGATAAGTTCTTGCGCAATCATAATAACACAAATATAGGGAATTAAAATCCCTAATATTTTAAAAATCTACCAAGAATGGGAATCTTCGTTAAACCATGTATTTTGAATTTTCATAGTGCGTTCAATGAGTTCACGAACACAAGCTTCTCCCCCATTTAATGGTGAAATATATTTGCAAACTTCTTTCACATCAACAGCTGCATCTTTGGGGCAACAACTTAATTCCACTTGTTTCAGCAAAGGAATATCTGGCATGTCATCACCCATATATACAACATCGTTTGCTGTTAAATTGGTTTTGGTTAAAAAATCAGCAAAAGCAGCTTCCTTATGTTCTTGACCCAAATAAATATGCGAAATCCCAAGTCCCTCAAAACGCTTGCGCATTCCTTCTGATTTACCCCCGGAAATAATTGCAATTGCGTACCCTTGTTTTGCAGCATGTTGCAAGGCATAGCCATCTTTTATATTTACGCTACGCAACATTTGGCCCTCTTCGTTAACCAGAACATCACCTTGCGTTAAAACACCGTCAATATCAAAAGCAAACGCCTTAATATTTTTGAATATGGGAATTAAATTTGTCATTACTCTTCTTTCATATCTAATAAACCAAGTTTATACTGAAACATCATACCCAATTGATTTGCCTTATCAATCATTAAATTGGCTTTTTCACCGGCAAAATGCGTTGTTACCGCCATTTTTAGGCAATCTTGCCAAATTTCAAAATCCAAATTTTGTAAACCTAGCTTTGAATGAACCCCATAGGCACTGCCTTGATAGGGATGATTGATTGCGTCAATGTCAAGGATAAACGTCCAAAATGTATAAATTCTTGGCAAATGCTCAGACAAATTCAAATGTTCAAAATGTTTTCTGGTTAAATCGTTTTCCAATAGTTTTTCATATTGGAAATCGACCACCTTCATTACATCTTCAAACGATGAAATATCTGTCATATAGGCTTATTACCAACCCAATACCCAAGAAAAAATCAAAGGTGCTACAATGGTTGCATCACTTTCAACAATAAACTTAGGCGTGTCTATATCTAATTTACCCCAAGTTATTTTTTCATTAGGCACGGCACCAGAATAACTACCGTAACTCGTTGTACTGTCAGAAATTTGGCAGAAATAAGACCAAAAAGGAATGTTTTCCATTTCCATATCTTGATATAACATTGGCACTACACAAATTGGGAAATCACCGGCAATACCACCACCAATTTGGAAAAATCCAATTCCTTTTCCTTCACTATTTTTCACATACCAATCAGCCAACCAAGCCATATACTCAATACCACTCTTCATGGTAGATGCTTGAATTTGATTTTTAATTACATAACTCGCAAAAATGTTACCCATGGTAGAATCTTCCCATCCTGGAACCACTATAGGTAAATTGCGCTCTGCTGCAGCCAACATCCAGCTGTCTTTTGGATCAATTTCGTAGTACTGCTCTAATTCGCCACTTAACAAAATTTGATACATATATTCATGAGGGAAATAACGCTCACCTTTATCTTCTGCACCTTTCCAAATTCCCCAAATATGTTTTTGTAATCTTCTGAAAGCTTCTTCTTCAGGGATACAAGTATCCGTTACACGGTTGTAATGATTTTCAAGTAAATCCCACTCATCTTGAGGACTTAAATCTCTATAGTTAGGAACACGTTTGTAATGCTTGTGCGCTACGAGGTTCATGATATCTTCTTCAAGGTTTGCACCTGTGCAAGAAATAATGTCAATTTTACCCTGACGAATCATTTCAGCTAAGCTTTTACCTAATTCAGCGGTTGACATGGCTCCAGCCAAAGTAACCATCATTTTACCACCTTCAGTTAGGTGCGTTTCATAACCTTTAGCGGCATCAACCAATGCAGCAGCATTGAAATGCAAATAATGTTTCTCGATAAATTGAGAGATAGGACCTTTCATTGAGGCAAAGATACAATAAGCATTGCACACCTAAAAACGTTAATAAATTGGTAATGGAGTATTGTTTTTGAGGGACATTATTCGCCCAACCACCATTTTCTCTTGAACACCTTCTTTTTAGGAATGTGATGCACCAATTTTTCTTGGATAAATCTCACTGCTTCATCTAAATCGTCAGTTACTAAAAATAGATTTTCATCCTCCGGCGAAATTGTATTTTGAAGATTCATAACATGAATTTGCTCTTTCAATTTTTCCCAATATTCAACTCCAACAATTACCACTGGAAACCAAGGCATTTTCTTGGTTTGAATGAGGGTTAATGCCTCAAACATTTCATCGAAAGTTCCAAATCCCCCAGGAAAAACAACAAAACCGAATGAATATTTAAAAAGCAGTACTTTTCGCACAAAGAAATATTTTATGTCAACCCAAACATCTAAATAAGGATTGTGTTTTTGTTCAAAAGGCAATTCAATATTCACACCTACGCTTTTGCCACCTGCTTCTTTAGCACCTTGGTTTGCGGCCATCATTATTCCAGGCCCACCACCAGTTAAAACAGTAAAACCAACTTTACTGACCATAGCTCCCATTTTTTTTGCTTGTTGGTAATAGGGATGACTTTCTTCAAAACGGGCAGAACCGAATATACTAATACAAGGACCAACGAAATGGAGTTTCCTGAAACCTTTAATAAATTCGAATAGTACTTTCACTGCAAATTTTAATTCAGTGAAACGGGTATGTGGTCCTTCCAACATCTTAATATCAGAAATACCAACCAATCGGGAATTGTGGTGTTTTTTGGGCATAAAAAAAGGGCCGAATTACGGCCCTTCAATATTCGTTAAAAAGAATTAGAATCTTTCGTTTTCAGCAAAGAAAAAGTTTCCTTCAATTGCAGCATTCTCATCGCTATCACTTCCGTGAATTGCATTTGCATCAATACTTTTTGCAAACAAATTGCGAATTGTACCCGCTTCAGCTTCAGAAGGATTAGTAGCGCCAATCACTTTTCTAAAATCTTCAACTGCATTGTCTTTTTCTAAGATTGCAGCATAAATAGGTCCGCTAATCATAAATTCAACCAAATCTTTGTAAAAAGGTCTTTCGCTATGAACAGCGTAAAACTCACCTGCTTTTTCAGCAGATAAATGCGTGTATTTCAAAGCAACTACTTTGTAGCCAGCTTGAATAATGTGATCTAAAATTTTTCCTGCATGTCCGTTTGCAACAGCATCAGGCTTAATCATTGTAAAAGTACGGTTGGTTGTCATTTGATTTTGAAAATTCGGTGCAAATTTCGTGATTTAAAAGGACAATTATGCTATATAATCGGTTAAATAATAAAAGTTGTCGGTTAAATTTCCATTAACGCAAATTGTTGCCTTTTCAATTAATGCAGATTTATCAGCAAAAAGTGCGGGCAAAACATGTTGTAACATCAATTCTCCAAATTCTTCAGAAGCATCCTTTGGCAATTCATTAGGCAAATTTCCAACTGCCATCACGTCAATACTGTTTTCTGTAAATGGCTTACAAGGTGTTTGATTTATTTTGTCCCACCCAATCACCGGATTTTGAATTGTTGTTGCATCATAAGTAATGGGAACAGAACCATCTACATCACAACTAATATCAGCAATTACTTGAATTTTAAAATCATCCCTACCCGTATCCTCCTTAGAAAATAATGCAGGTAGATCTTCGGTCCAAAAAATGCCATTCATCAAAATATCTGTAACCCTTGTAAATGAATCAAACGAACTTTGATATTCATTGTGGTGGTCGTAGAAATAGTGTGTATCCCAATTGGTTTTTTCAGGATGGCAATATAAATCAGGACTATTTAAATGAACAAAAACAGGTTGAGAATATTGAACACTTAAGAATTGTTGTGGGGTAACTTCTTTGATTCGCATGCTTCTCAGGAAGTCTAGAGCGCCTTGCGCTACCCTTCCGCCACCTGTCAATGCAATCTTTATTGGAGGAAGCTTTATGGCCAATGCATTTGATAAAATTTCAGAATAATCAATACTCTGCCAAGCAGGATTCAGATGAAACAAACCTGTTTTATTTCCGTATGTTAAAAATCCATTATATGCGCCAACAATTCCAGCAAAACGGCCAAATCCAAGCACCCTTTGACCCGTTTCCCATTTCAAAACTTCGTAATCAATTAACCGAATTTGTTTTTTGATAATTTCTTTCAACAACAATTGGTTATATGGTTGTTTTTTAATGGTATGCGAAAAGAATAAATATGTTTTTTGAGGGATAAGATATTCTTTGGGAACTTCTTTTATGCCCAACATAATATCGGCGGTTGAAACATCTGTTCGAACTTCTATTCCAACCTCTTCATAGGCTTCATCTGAAAAACATCGGGTTGCACAAGATTCAACCACAATTTGAACCATAGGAAATCTGTTTTTTAATGCAACACATTGAACTGGAGTGAGCGCCACACGGTTATCTGGTGGATTTTTTCGTTCTCTAATAAGCGCAATTAAAATTGGGTGTTGCATTAGACAAATGTAAAAAACTATCTTTGAATATGTGCTTTTCTTACGCTATTAATTTTTCACCGGAATCATTGAAAACAAAATTTGGAATTAAAGATGTGACTTTGCCAACCCAAGGGTTCTTTTTTAGTGGTTTTGAACATCCAAGAATGCCAATACTCGGTTTAAATGAAAATGAATTCGAAGTAACGAATATGGAATGGGGACTAATACCAAATTGGGTAAAGTCGAAAGAGCAAGCCCTTGAACTTAGAAAAAATTCATTAAATGCACGTTCTGAAACTGCCTTTGAAAAGCCAATGTTTTACGGGGCTTGGGAGAGCCATCCGTGTATTGTTTTGGCAAGTGGTTTCTTTGAATGGAAACAAGTTAACAAAGAAAAAATCCCTCATTACATTTATGCTGCGAATGGCGAAATACTAACAATGGCGGGCATTTATGATATTTGGACCAACAACATCACCGGCGAAAATATCAAGAGCTTTTCAATTTTGACAACACACGCCAATCAAATGATGTCTGAAATTCACAATGTAAAACAAAGAATGCCAGTGATTATTGATCCAAATCATGCAATATCGTGGCTAAATTCAACGGCAACTGAAAGACTTGATTACTGCAAACCATGCAATGATGATTATTTAAGTGCGCATATTGTTTCTCAAAAACTCAGTAGTAATAAAATCTACCGCAATGAATCATGGGCCATAGAACCCGCGAAAATTGCAAATCAAACAACGCTTTTCTAAGAGTTAAAAAGATGAACACAAACAAAAAAGTGTACATTTGCAAATATTTTATGCGTATCTCATTTACTGTAATTTTCAGCGTTGCAATCATGTCTTGCCAAGGCAATCAAGCACAAAGCAACCAAAATCACGCAGATTCTACCAAAAAAGAAGTCAATTCACAAAAAGAATCTAATTTAACAAAAGACAAAACCGCGACATCAACAGTCGTTGAGCCATTTAAATATGGCAAATTCACTGGATTGCTTTCTGGTGATACACAACAATTAAATTCCGGATTAAAAAATCGTAAAATTTGGTTAAATTATGCCCGCCATACAAATACAAAATGGTCTGTATTGTCGAATAGAATGAGCAAACCTATCTCTGAATGGGTTAAAGCAGCAAAACTAGAAAAAGAAAATGAACCTAAAACCCTTATTTATCCTTTTGCAGGCGGTGATTTTTACTATTCGCATTTATTTTTCCCAAAACAAGATACCATCATTATGGTTGGATTGGAACCAGCCGGATATTTGTTTGATGTTGAAAATTCAGATTCCCTCAAATTAGCTAAATATCTTAATAACCTTGAACAATCACTCTATTTTCCTCATAAACTCGGTTTCTTTAGAACATTGAGTATGGAAGTTGATTTCACTAAGGGCTATTTAAATGGAACCATCCATACTTGCCTTTATTATATGTCGAAATTCGGATATCAAATTACTTACATCAAAGCCTTTGATATTGATGAAAATGGCAATCCAACCAAAGAAATAGAAGTGGGAACTACTGCACATAAACGCCAAGCCATCCGCATTGGTTTCCAAGATAAAAATGGAACAGGTGCTGTTAAAGAGTTGATTTATATTTCTGGGGACTTGAGCGACAAAGGTTTATTGGCTAGCGCTACCAAAAAGGGCAATGGCTTATATACTTTTTTAAACAACCGCAAACAGATTGTTTCTTTCTTTAAAGCAGCGAGTTATTTGATGCACAATGATTATTTCTCAAAAATCAGGGGTATCATGACAAGAAATAGCAAACGCATTTTACAAGATGACAGTGGTGTTCCATTCTCTATTTTAAAATCTACAGGATTTAACGTTACCGTTTATGGAGAATACACCAGAACCATTCAATTGTTTAGAACCAGGGTTCAACCAGATATGAAAGCCGAATACGCCGCAAAGAAACCTGCCAAACTACCTTATAACATCGGTTATAATGCAGAATTTAAACAATGTAACATGCAATCTGCAGTAAAAAATTAAATGTCAGATTTCATTTCATTAACCATCCAACCAAATTCAACGGAAGAAGAATTTAAAGAGATTATTGTTGCATTGATTAGTGAATATCCATTCAACTATTTCAATACAGAAAATGATGTTGTAATTGCACACGCAAAAGGATCAGATATTTCAGAGTCTGATAAAGTTGAAATAGAAGATGTTTTAACTAGTTTCTCAACCAATTTAACTTGGGAATACCAACAAAAAGAAAATTGGAATGAACTTTGGGAAAAGAATTTCTTTAATCCACTTCAAATTGAAAATGTGCATATCCGTGCCACTTTCCACCCAGAAGTAACAGAAGGAATTGTCATTACCATTGAACCCCGCATGAGCTTTGGAACTGGCCACCATTCCACCACGCATTTAATGATTTTGGAAATGTTGAATAACATGGACAAAATTAATAATGCCACAGTGTTAGACATGGGTGCTGGAACCGGTATTTTAGGAATTGTTGCCGAAAAGCTAGGCGCTAAAAAAGTTACTGGAATTGAAATTGATGATTGGGTTGTTGACAATGCCAACGACAATGTTGCTATCAATCATTGCGAAGTTACTGAAATGCTTCTTGGTACTGCAGAAACTTTAGATAATTATAACAACCATTATTTTGATGTGATTTTGGCAAATATTCACAGAGAAGTGATTTTGAATGACTTAGATGCCTATTTAAGGGTATTAAAACCAAATGGTTTGATTTTAATTAGTGGATTACAAATTGTTGACTTGCAATTGGTTAACGCCGTATGTTTAGAAAAATCATTAGAAAAAATTGCAGAAAACACCCGTAATGAATGGGGTGTGTTGGGTTATCTGAAAAAGTGATTGTAAATTTGGGGATATTGCTTAAGGAGGGAAAAGCTTGTCTGATATCATAAAATTATTAACCGATGCCGTTGCAAATCAAATTGCCGCTGGAGAAGTTGTTCAACGACCTGCAAGTGCAGTAAAAGAGCTTCTTGAAAACAGCATCGACGCTGGAGCCACACAAATCAAGCTTTTGATAAAAGATGGTGGCAGCACCCTCATGCAAGTCATAGACAATGGCAAAGGAATGAGTGAAACCGATGCACGAATGTGTTGGGAACGCCATGCCACTTCTAAGATTAGAAAAGCCGAAGATTTATTTTCTTTACATACTTATGGTTTCAGAGGTGAAGCTTTGGCTTCAATTGCGGCGGTTGCCCAAGTTGAAATGAAAACCAAACGCAAAGAAGATGAAGTTGCAACGTTTATAAGAATTGAAGCGAGTGAAGTCATTGAACAACGCATAGAAACTGCACCTGAAGGTACCTCAATTGCAATTAAAAACCTGTTCTACAACATTCCGGCACGCCGCAATTTTTTAAAATCCATATCAGTTGAAACCAAACATATCTTTGAAGAGTTTCAACGCCAAGCGATGGCAAATCCGCATATCCATTTTATTATTTATAACAATAATTCTGAAGTTTATAATTGGGCGCCCAAATCCCAACTTGAACGACTGGCTGATACCTTAACCAAGAAAAATACAACTGAATTTTTACCCCTTGAAGAGATAACTGAAATTGTTGAAATCACTGGTTTTGTTGGTACTCCCAATATCTCTAAGAAAACCCGCGGTGACCAATATTTCTTCATGAATGATAGATTTATCAAAAGCGCTTACTTTCATCATGCGGTAATGGCAGCCTATGAAGGATTAATTGATACTGATAGTTTTCCAACCTACACGCTTTTTTTGAAAGTTGAACCGAGCAAAGTCGACGTAAACGTGCATCCCACAAAAACAGAAGTAAAATTCGAGGATGAAAAACACATTTACAATTTAATAAAGGCGGCGGTAAGAAAAGCACTTGGAACATTTGTAGTACAACCAAACTCTGAAATATTGGGGATGGAAAATATCAATCAATGGCTATCGCAACCAAATAATCTACAGCAATCTCATGATTGGAATCGAATAGAACAGCCTTATACAGAAAAAGTTGATTCCAGATACAATCCATTTACGCAAGATCGCAAACCATACGATAGAAATTCTAACCAAGATTGGCAAAAGATTTTAGGTTCAGTTGAACCCCATTTTAATCAACAAACCATCCAATCAACATTGGGAAATACCCATCAACAAGATGCATTTCCAGCAACTGAAAATGACATTGCCATACTGGGTTGGTTTAACCTAGCCGAACGCTATGTAGTTGCAAATGTGGAGGGAAATTTGTATATTATAGATAAAAGATTGGGACATCAGCACATCCTTTTCCAACAGTATTTTAAGCAATTGGAGCAATTAAAAGGAACAACCCAACAATTGTTATTTCCCCGAAACGTTGAATTGTCGCCGAGCCATTTGGCTGTGGCCTTAGAAATAATTGACGACTTGAAACATTTGGGATTCGATTTGGGTCATTTTGGGGGAAATTCAATTCTGGTAAATGGATTGCCAGCTCAAATTTCTTCCGCTGATGAGCAAAAACTGATAGAACACATTTTAGAGGATTATTTAAATACCCAAGGTGATTTAAAATTAACCAAACACCAAAGCTTGGCATTAAGTATGTCGAGGCAAGGTGTCAACTATTCTCAAAATTTCACCTCTAGCGATGAAGTTAAGTTTTTAATCAAAGAAATTTTTGCTTTATCCAATCCACAATTTACATTTGATGGCAAGTTGGTTTTCGTAAAACTAACTGCTGAAACAATTTTCGACCTATTTAAAAAACAACGCGTACTATGATTCAAAACATGCCCCCAGGTTTGAAAAACATCCTAATCATTATGGGTTTAGGTTCAATGGCACAATTGGCTTTGCCAAGACTTGGAATTGACCCATCAGAATGGTATTTATACTACCCAGATAGTTCGCAATTTAGAATTTGGCAATTGGTAACACATATTTTTTGTCATGGTGGAATTGGCCATATCCTTTTTAATGCATTGGCACTGTTTTCATTTGGAATGGTGGTAGAAATGCGATTGGGAACCCCAAGGTTTTTAAAGTTGTTTTTTATTAGCGGATTGGGTGCCGTTTTGTTACATTTTATTTGGTATGCATTTTTTATTCATAGTCAAACTGGATTTTTCTTCCCTAACCATGCAGTTGGGTCAGACATTCCTTACCCTGCAATGCTCGGAGCAAGTGGTGCCCTATATGGCGTTATGACAGCCTTCGCTGTTTTGTATCCTAATGAAAGCATGATATTCTTGTTTATTCCCTACCCCATCAAAGCCAAATACTTGGTTCCCGTAATTGTTGGAATTGATGTATTTTTAGGGGTCTTAGATTTACAATCCGATTCAATTGCTCACTTTGCTCATATCGGTGGCGCATTGTCTGGATTTATAATCATTAAAATTTGGCAAAAATATAGAAAAGTATAAATCATGAATAACAAACCATTTACATTGTTGAACAAGCCATTGAGTCCGCTGAATGGTGTTGTTGTGAATTTGATTTGGGTAAATGTATTGTTGTATTTAATTCTGAAAATTATTGGGTTTTTTCCTGGTGGAATAATCGCTACGGAAAGTCTGGTTTTTGACCCCGCAAAATCTTATTTGCTTTATTTCTATACATTTATTACGAATATCTTTGTTCATGAAGGATTTATGCACCTTCTCGGAAATATGCTTTGGTTATATTTCATTGGCACAATCATAGAAAACTTAATTGGGGAAAAACACATTTTGAGATTATTTCTTTTGGGGGGACTTTCGGGTACAATTTTATATGCGTTGGTACTTCAAATTTCTGGCGATTCAAACATGTTGCTTGGTGCATCGGGCGGAGTTGCCGCTCTCTTAATTAGTTCAGCCATGATTGCTCCAACTTACAGCGTTTTTCTGTTTGGGATTGTTCAAATTGAATTAAGATGGATCGTGATTGTGAAAATCGCCTATGATATCATCGCACTTTTATTGCATGCAAATTTTGGTGGAAATTTGGCACATTTGGGTGGCTATTTATTTGGTTTGGCTTATATCACCGAAGTTCAGGGAAAATGGAATTTTCCAAACATAAAATTTCCCTCAAAATCAACCAAACCAAAACGTTCTGCAAAAGTCAATATCAATTCAACCTCATTTCCGAGCCAACAAGAAGTTGATGCAATTTTAGACAAAATTAGCAGCGGCGGTTATGATAGCCTTACTCAAAAAGAAAAAGAAAAGTTATTTTCGGCAAGTAAAAATAAATAGTGAAACTTCTCATTAAAATATTCAACTTTGTTATATTTCCTGTAACGATAGTTATAGGTTTGTTACTTATGGCATCAGGACAAGTTGCATCTTTTTCGCCAAAAATCAATAGTTTCTTACCTCTAATAGGTCTTGCTTTTCCAGTATTATTTGCGTTGAATTTATGTTTCCTTATTTATTGGTTGATTCAGTTAAAATGGAAAAGTCTTATTCCTGCTGCCTTTTTCCTATTTAATTTGGGGCAAATGAGCCTATACTTTCAGTGGAATTCCAAACCAGATTTTCAATCTCGGCCACAAGATTTATGTAAGGTAATTACTTACAATGCAAATTTATTCGGTGCGTTTTCGGAAAGTTGGCAACAAGATTCCGTATTTCAAATTATACAAACTGAAAATGCAGATATTGTTTGTTTACAAGAAGTTTATGCAAAAAATGAAACAATGATATCGTTGTTTCAAAGAATGAAAAAACGCTGTAATTATCCATACGGGGTAGTTTATAAACTCACTGAAAACAGACCGTATGGCATGATGATTCTGTCTAAACACCCTATTCATAAATGGAAACGCATTTCCTTAGGTGAAAATACAGGAAATATGGCCATGTGGGTAGATGTAAAAATGCATTCCAATGAATTTGCAGTTGATAAAACTATCCGAATTTATAATGTTCACCTACAATCATTTAGATTCAACAAATCCGATTATAAAACCATCGAAAACGTCAATTCAAACAAAGAACTTGATAAGGAACGTACAGACGGTTTAATTACCAGAATGAAACTTGCTTACTCAAAAAGAGCCAATCAAACCGAAATTTTAACCAATAATCTTGCTGAATGCAAAATCCCTAAAATTGTAGTCGGTGATTTCAATGATGTACCAGCAAGTCATACTTACAGAAAAGTTTGTAATGGCTTGGGAGATGCCTTCGTAAAATGTGGAAGAGGATTGGAAAGAACTTATAAAGGACCCTTTCCAAGTTTCAGAATTGATTACATTCTATTTTCAGACCCAATGACCTGCATAGATTATAACAGCAGGGCAAATGTTCCTGGTGATCACAAACTCATTTCGTCTATTTTCAAAATAGACCAATTGTTTTATTAACGGCGTTGCATATTGCGTTGGGCTTCTGCTCTTTGCAATTCAACAATTGTTCTCTGTGCAGCATAGAATTTTGGCGATATTTTCAAAGCTTCTTGCAATGATTGCGCAGCACCCAAAACATCATGACGGCTATTTTGTAAAAGAGAATTCAAATACAAAAACGCTGCCTTCGCTGGAACTTCTTCTTGTATTTGCGCTTCCAAATGTGCCAATCTAACCTTCTTTTCCATGTTGTCTGAAGCTTTCATGATTTGCTGAATCATTGAATCAACCACAGCAATTTTTCCCCTTGCAGTTTCAATAAACGCCATATCCCAATAGTAAGTATAGTTCTGTGTGTTCTTCCAAAGATCAAAAAACATGTTGTACGACAATGTATCCTTGCCCTGTTCAAGTAACAACTTTCCTTTGATTTCTTTCAAATATTCATTGTTGTTATTGAGGGACAATCCTTTGTCTACGAAAAACATTGCAGTGTATGGATTTCTAACAGCTGAAGGATTAACTGCATAGAAATAGTGATACAGCGCCAAACTATCATAAGCCCATTTGCCTATTGTAGAATCGTTTGCCAACCATTGCGTTAATATTTGGGCACTGGTTGCATGATCTAGTGCTTTTTGCGAAAACTCATACGACTTTTTAAATGATGACTCGTTTTGTTTATTGCCACAGCCAGCGAATAAAACTCCTACAACCAAGAAAACTAATAAATATTTTTTCATTTTTACAATATTACAAAGATTGGATTAATTGCCTTCAACAACACGTTTTAAATTAAATTCATCTTTCAAAACATGGTAAGCCATTTCGGCATAATAGGCCAACGCGTCGATGGTAGGTCCTAAGCTATCTGGTTTAAATGCAGAACCGGGTACTCGGTAACTTAAAACCACAACATTGTCGCGGGTGTTATATGAAAATTTGCCCAAGTGTAGATTCAAATTCACAACCAATAATTCTTCCAAAAATTCAGCACGCTTTACCGTCGGACCGTAACAAAATGGAACAGTAATTTGAAAAACAGTTTTGTCTTGTTCAAAAATAAAGTAATTCCATGGGGTTGATTGTTTATCGTCCCAAGCGTCAATATAAATTGGAGTTTCGTTTTTTAATAAAATCCACTGACCCTGTTCATCCGCTTGAGATTCCTCTTTACTCAATCCCATCTCAACAATTGCCAATTCAACTGTTTTTACTAAATCATTAATTTCCACGAAACAAAGATACTTTGTAAATTTTACTCAAAATAATTCTGTCAATAAAAATACAGTCAAACCCTAAGATTAATATAAACCTAAAAATCAAATAATTTGGCTTATAATGAGGAAATTACTATCTTGCACATCAATACTTAGTGTAAAACTGACACCATGAAAATTTTCAAAACTATTCAACTTATTTTATTAATTGCAATCATTGCAATTGGTGGATGCAGATCAACCAATGAATCTACATCTAAAACAAATTTAAATGCCCCAGAATGGAGCAAACAATCAGTTATTTACGAAGTAAATGTACGTCAACATACTGCTGAGGGTACATTTAAAGCTTTCACAAGAGATATTCCACGTATTAAAGAATTAGGCGCAGATATTCTTTGGATCATGCCAATTAATCCTATTGGTATTAAAAATAGAAAAGGAACTCTGGGCAGCTATTACAGCGTTAAAAATTATACCGCAATCAATCCTGAATTTGGAAATCTAGATGATTTCAAAGCAATGGTGAAAGAAGCGCATAACCATGGTCAAAAAGTAATTATCGATTGGGTTGCAAACCATACATCTTGGGATCACTCATGGATTACTGAACATCCAGAATATTATGAAAAAGATAGCACTGGAAAAATCATTACTCAATACGATTGGTCTGATGTTGCAAAATTAAATTATTCAAATATTGATTTAAGAAAAGCGATGATCGAATCAATGAAGTTTTGGGTAAAAGAATGTGACATTGATGGATTCAGATGCGACGTTGCATTTTTGGTTCCTGCAGATTTTTGGGTAGTTGCAAGAACAGAGTTAGAAGCATTAAAACCAGTTTTTATGTTGGCGGAAATGGAAACCCAAACAGATATCAATCCCAATCCAAAAGAATATTATACAAATGCATTTAATGCAAATTACTCTTGGAGTTTTCACGGATTAAGTTCTGAAATTGCATTAGGCAAAAAAACTTACAAAGATTTCCAAAATCATATTAAGAAAACCTACACCGAAACACCATCAGATGTTTATCGCATGCATTTTTTAACAAATCACGATGAAAACTCTTGGAATGGAACAGTTGATGAAAAATACGGCGACAAATGGCAGTTATTTAGCGTGTTAAATTATACATTGCCACAATCATTGCCCTTGATTTACAGCGGAGAAGAAGCAAATAATAAAAAAAGATTGCAGTTTTTCGAAAAAGATCCAATTATTTGGGGGGATACTACGCTCTTTGGTTGGTATAGAAAAATGAATGCATTAAAACATAACCAACCTGCTCTTGCCAATGGTAAATACGGCGCTCCTACCAAATTTATTAATTTAAATAACTCAGAAGATTTAAGCTCTTTAATTGTTTATGAAAGAACAATGGATGGAAAATCTATATACGTAGTTGCAAATATGTCTGCCGGAACCCAATCATTTAAAAATCTTGGTGGTTATGTTCCCAATGAAAAAGACATTTATGTATCAAGTAAATTTGAGAATAAAAACGGAGAGTTTATTCTGCCTAGTTTCGGGTTTGTTTTATTTACCGTAAATAACTAAAAGATGAAGCCGCGTTTATCAATCATTCAAATTGTAAATATGAGCATTGGATTCATGGGAATCCAATTCGGTTGGGCCTTGCAAATGGCCAACATGAGTTCTATTTACGAATATTTAGGTGCAGCCCCAGATAAATTGCCGTTTTTATGGTTAGCGGCTCCCCTAACGGGATTATTGGTACAACCTATAATTGGTTATTTAAGCGATAAAACTTGGCATCCTATTTTAGGCAGACGAAGACCCTATTTTTTGTTTGGGGCAATACTAAGTTCTATCGCACTGATAATCATGCCAAATTCACCACAATTATGGATGGCAGCAGGTTTGCTATGGATACTAGATTCTTCCATTAATATATCAATGGAACCATTTAGGGCATTTGTGGCTGATAAATTACCTGAAGAACAAAGAACCCTTGGTTTTTCTATGCAAAGTTTATTCATTGGATTGGGTAGCGTAGTTGCTAGTTCATTGCCTTGGATATTGTCTCATTGGTTTGGAGTTACCAACGTTTCAGACAAAGGTCAAATTCCCTATAACGTAAAAATTAGCTTTTACATTGGAGCTGTCGCATTCATTACATTTGTACTATATACCGTTTTTACAACGAAAGAATATCCCCCAACAGAAGAAGAAATTAAAGAATTAAAAAGCAAGAAAGGTGGATTTGTAAATGGATTCAAAGAGATTTTAGATGCCATTTTAAAAATGCCAAAACGCATGAAGCAACTTGCGTTGGTGCAATTCTTAACTTGGCCGGGATTGTTTCTAATGTGGTTTTATTACACCCCAGCCGTGGGTAACTTCATTTATGGAGGCTCTGCCGATGGCTCATCAACTGTAATAGTAAAAGATTGGATTTCGATAGTAGATCAAAACAAACTCATGTACACCAGAGGTACCGAATTCGCAGGATTAACGTATTCATTCCAAAACATCATTACATTTTTATTCGCATTTTTAATACCATTTTTGGCCTCAAAATTATCAAACAAGTATACCCATATGTTGTGTTTGCTTATTGGAGGATTTGGTTTATTGTCTATTAATTTTATTGACAAAGACAGTATTCTAGGACTTTACGGAGTAATGGCATGTGTTGGCATTGCATGGAGCAGCATTTTATCCATGCCTTACAGTATGTTAAGTGGATGTTTGCCAGAAAACAAGATTGGAATTTACATGGGTATTTTTAACTTCTTCATTGTTTTGCCTGAAATAATTGCAGCACTATTCTTTGGAGATTTTATGAAAAATATCCTTCACAACAACCAAATTTATGGCGTAATGTGCGGTGGAGTTTTACTCATAATTGCTGCAATGTTAACTACCAGAATTACTTCTGATAATTAAATTATCAATTCAATTGGGTTGATTGTTTTCTTGCAAAAAGAAAATAAAATATCAATCCCAATACTGAAGTACTTAATCCCAATACACTTTCAATTGGCCTGTCTTTGATAAAATAATAAGCCACTCCAGTTGTCATTACAAGAAAAATTATTGGGGTAAAAGGATAACCCCAAGCCTTATATCCTGCTGGTTTTCCCTGTTTATAACGCAAAACAAATAATCCAAAAACGGTTAATAGGGTAAACAATGATAGTGTGAATGCAACATAATAAATAAGCGATTCGAAATTCATAGTGTACATCAAAACCAAACTCAAAACACTTTGGGTAATAATTGCAACTCTTGGTGTTCCATCTTGAGCAGATTTCCCTAAGTAAGATAATTTCGGAATACTTGAAAACATTGACTTCATTACTCTTGGGCCCGTAAAAATCATTGAGCTAATAGTAGAGATTAATAATAAGCTTATAATTCCCCCCATCACATTTCCTATTGAATTACCTAGCAATGACTTAGCCGCAATCAAGCCAATTTCTTTATTTCCAACCAATTCACTCATTGGGGTGGAAAGTAAAAAAACAGAGTTTAAAAGAACATACATCACAATTACAATGGATGTTCCCAAAAGAATACTTTTAGATAAGTTCTTTTCAGGATTTTCAATACTTCCAGCAATATAAGAACTTGCATTCCATCCACTGTAAGCAAAAGACACCCAAACCAAACTAATTGCAAATGCAGGTGTTATCATTCCACCGTGGAACAATTCATTCCAAGCAGCATTTGAAGGAGCAAATGAAATCGCTACTGGTGACAAATAGTATCCGAAGGATACAAAAATGAGGATAATCAACACCTTGGCCAAGGTTGATATTTTTTGAAACAACAATCCCAATTTCATACTGTAAATATGAATGAGAGAAATAATTACTATTACACAAACAGCCAATAATTTTTCATTCACTTCTCCATAAAATCCATGAACATATGCACCCAGTGCCAAAGAAGCACCTGCAATTGGTGCGGCAAATCCAACAGTGCTACTTACAAATCCAGCCATATATCCAATTGAAGGATGATATATTTTGGTCAAAAAATAAAATTCGCCGCCATCTTCAGGAAGCCTGCTTGAAACCTCTGCATAACAAAACGCACCCAACAAAGCCAAAACACCGCCTATGAGCCAAATCATAATGATTGAAAACCCCGAATGAATATCAAATAATTGAAAGCCCAAACTTGTAAAAACACCTGTGCCCACCATATTGGCAACAACCATACTCGTTGCTCCCCAGAAATCAATTTTGCGTATCGCCATAAAATTCCTTCAAAAAAACACCATTTATTGCATTGTTTTTGCAACTCATTAAAATATTTCATTGTTACAAACTTTTATTGACGTTATTTTTGCTGAATGCAATTGTCTGAAAATCGATTTTTTACTGTAGATATTCATACCCATATCATTCCTTCTGATTTACCTCAATGGAAAAAGAAATTTGGTTACGGAGAATTTATAACCTTAGAACATCACAAGCCTTGTTGTGCCAATATGATGATGGATGGTGAGTTTTTCAGAGAAATTGAAAGCAATTGCTGGGATCCCGAAGCACGTTTGAAAGAATGCGGCCATCACCATGTAGATGTTCAAGTAATCAGTACCATTCCAGTTATGTTCAGTTATTGGGCAGAACCAAAACATACGCTTGAAATCTCTAAATATTTAAATGACCATATTGCTGAAGTATGTAATTTATTTCCAAAACGTTTTGTTGGACTAGGCACATTGCCAATGCAACACGCAGATATGGCAATTAAAGAGCTACGCCGCTGCAAGGAAATTGGTTTAAAAGGCATTCAAATTGGATCACACATCAATGATTGGAACTTAAACGAACCCGCATTATTCCCCATATTTGAAGCCATGCAAGACTTAGATATGGCCTTGTTTGTTCACCCTTGGTGGTGGAGTGCAAAAACCAAAATGCCAAAATACTGGTTACCGTGGTTAGTTGGAATGCCTGCAGAAACATCCTTGGCTATTTGTAGTATGATTTTTGGAGGGATATTCGAACGATTACCGAAACTTCGCGTTGCTTTTGCTCACGGCGGTGGTGCTTTCCCTGCAACTATTGGAAGAATTGAACATGGATGGCAAGCGCGCCCTGATTTGGTTGCTGTAGATAATATCCATAACCCGAAAAAATATTTAGGGCAATTTTGGCTAGATAGTTTGGTTCACGATCCTAAAATGTTAGAAATTGTTGTTGATTTGGTAGGTGCTAATCGTGTGACTTTAGGAACTGATTATCCTTTCCCTCTTGGAGAAGATAAACCAGGGGAATTGATTAAAACTAGCAATTACGATTTAAAAACCAAAGAAATTCTACTTGGTGACTCTGCTCTAGAATGGTTAAATATGGAGAAAAAATTCTTTATCTAATTGTTTGCCATTATTTAATCCTTGAAATTAATTCATTAACCGATAAAAACATTGATTCATACTTATAAGCATAATTTCAATTTATCAAATGATTATATTTGTATAGAAATGAAAAAGTCGATTTTTAGTTTTTTAGCATTTGTTTTGGTTTGCAGTTGTGCATTTGGTCAAAATTTAAGTCCTCAAAAAGGATTCTACCCTATTCAAAAAACGCAACGAAAAATGACCCAACTTGCCAAAAACAAAATGTTGATGCAAGGACAAGAAATGAACATGGTAACGAATATGAATATGTATTCAACCATTAATATTCAAAGCCCTGTTTCTGATAGTCAGAAGATTACTATCACATTCAATAAAATTGAAGGCGATATTGAAGTTATGGGCAAAAAACAAAATATTCCCGATGCTGCAAAAACTTTCAAACCTATCGTTTTAACTACAACCAATCAAGGTATCATAAATTCTATCACTGGCAGTCCTGAACTACTCAAACAAATGGAACAATCATACAGTGGTAGTTTCCAATTGAACAAAAAATACACTCAGTTTTTAAATGTAAAATCAATAAAAAATATCGGAGATAGTTGGTTGGATAGCAATATTGATGGAGGCAATTCCATGATCACACAATATACTTACGATAGAAATGAAAATGGCAATGCAATTTTAAGTTTTATAACTTCAATGATTGTCCAAAGTGATATGAATCAAAATGGAATTATTATTCACAACGACTTATTAGGAAAAATGACTGGATCTATGACGGTTGATACTAAATCTAATTATATAATTTCAACGGCAGGAAACATAAACCTTGAAGGTCGTATGGAAATGAACACCCAAGAAATTCCAGTAAATATTAATTCTACTTTTAACGACTCAATAATAAAATAAATATGAAAAATATTTTTATTTCAACCCTTTCAATTCTTTTGATTTTTAATGCAAATGCGCAGATTAAACCGATGCCTGGATTTTATCCAGAAGGCGTTTTTAAAAGAGAACAACGCATAAAAACATCATACATAACGACCTCTTCCAAGCCTAATGAAGTTTCTACAAATATGCGTTCCGTTGGTAAAGCATATGTACTTAAACCTGGTTACAGACAAGATGAGACAACTACACAAGCAGAACAAAAAGGGAAGCAACACGTTGAATATACTTTTACCGAAATTTTTGGCGTAAAAACTGTCGATGGAAATCCTATAGATTTAGGCAACCCAATCGAAGATTTTACAGTTTACGCTTACCGTGCAAATTATAATAACAAAGGTGAAGCAATAGAATGGGACGGTAAAAAGATATATATGGATGCAATGGAAAATGGCAATTTGCAAATTTTAGATCCAGGCTATCAATGCACCTACTTTTTACATTCAGATGTACCAAGAAATGTTGGCGATGTTTGGGTAGATAGTCAGTTTTGTTTCCCATTAACTAAGAAAATTACAAGTCAACTCACATTTGAAAAAATGGAGAAAATACATCTTGAGAATAATCTTAAAACCGATCCAGATGTTGAAGTTGCAAGATTGAATTTAACTGGAAATGTGAATGTCAAAGGAGTTGTTACTGCTTTAAACTCAGATAAAATGGTAAATTTAAGCGGAACTATTACTGCATTTATTCATGTTGACCCAAGAAATAACAGAATACACCGTTTCAAAGGTGAAATAAAATTAAAAGGTGAAATCATGATGAATGGTAAAATGCAACCATACGATATCACCATGAAAGTGAACGAATGGTCTATGGATCCTTCTAACGTTTGGAAATAATTCAATCTTGAAGCTTTAACGCTTCAGCAATTTCATCGTACTTATATCCTTTTGATAAAAGATATCTTTGAATTTTAATTGTCTTTTCAAATTCAGTACCCGTTTTTAAAGTGGTACGTTTTTTCTCGGCAAGTGAAATCAACGTTTGAAGATAAACTTTAGGATCAATTTTATCCATGCTGTTTTCTATCAATTTCTTACTCACTCCAGCATTATTCAATCCATTCACAATTTTTTGTTTGCCCCATGATTTAACTTTAAATTTTCCTTTCACATAGGCTTCAGCAAAACGCTGCTCATTTAAAAAATTGCTCGAAATAAGTTCTATTAAAATTTGATTGGCTTCATCTTCGGTTAACCCATAATCTCTACACTTCTGATAAACTTGCTTATGACTTCTTTCTTGATAGGCACAATATTTCTCAAGCTTTTTAAGTGCTTCCGTCATAGAACTAACTTTATTTGGCTTTTGAAAACTCATGCTTTATCACAAAATTAAGAATGAAATAATTGACTTACGCCTGAAACAGCAATAAATGCAAAAAAAAACATTGAATATGACAAAAAATGTAAAAATAACGCTACCAAACTGACACTTTTTCAGCCTATTTAGTTTGGAATACCGATTGATAGATGATAGTTAGTTATGAAAACCGGACAAATATCAGTACAATCAGAAAACATTTTTCCAATTATTAAAAAGTTTCTTTATACCGATCAAGAAATATTTTTAAGAGAATTGGTAAGTAATGCAGTTGATGCAACTAAAAAACTTTCTACGCTTTCTAGAGTTGGTGAATTTGAAGATGATATCGACAATTGCAAAGTTGAGGTTAAAATTGACGAAAAGAAAAAAACCATTACCATTTCCGATAGCGGTATCGGAATGACCGAAGAAGAAGTTGAAAAGTATATCACTCAGTTGGCTTTTTCTGGTGCAACAGAATTCGTAGAAAAATGGAAAGATAAAGAACCAGATCAAATGATTGGTCATTTTGGTTTGGGATTTTATTCAGCTTTCATGGTTGCAAAAAACGTGACCATTCAAACAAAATCATTTCAAAAAGGTTCAGAAGCAGTTGAATGGAATTGCGACGGATCTACCTCTTATACATTAGACAAAGGAAAACGTAAAAAACGTGGTACCGATATCATTTTACATTTGACAGACGAAGATGCAGAAGCCTATTTATCTCAATGGAAAGTGAAAGAATTATTGCGCAAATATTGCCGATTTCTTCCAATTCCCGTTGAATTTGAGGGTGAAGTAATTAATAATACAAATCCTATTTGGACAAAAAAGCCAGGTGAATTAACGGATGAAGATTATAAAAAGTTCTACGAAGAACTTTATCCAATGCAGGAAGCTCCTTTGTTTCAAATACACATCAATACCGATTATCCTTTCAATTTAACGGGTGTATTGTATTTCCCGAAAATCAATCAAGCTTTAGACAACAGAAAAGATAGGGTTCAACTTTATTGCAACCAAGTGTTTGTTACTGAAGACGTAAAAGATGTTTTGCCTGAATATTTGGTATTGTTACAAGGTGTAATTGACTCTCCAGATATCCCATTAAACGTAAGTAGAAGTGCGCTGCAAAGTGATCTTAACGTAAAGAAAATCACTTCTCACATTTCTAAAAAAGTAAGTGACAAACTTCAGGAAATTTTCAATTTAGATAGAGCCGATTATGAAAGTAAATGGGAATATTTAGACCTCATTACCAAATATGGGATGCTTTCAGACGAAAAATTTGCTGAAAGAATGAAAGATTTCTGTTTGGTGAAAACTACAGAAGGAAAATTACATACCATTCAAGAATGGATTGATCATTCCAAAGTAAATCAAACCGACAAAAATGGAGAAACCGTTGTTTTGTATGCAACTGATTTAAGTGCTCAACACATGAGTGTGAAAAATGCAAAAGACATGGGCTATGAAGTAGTTGTTCTCGATGGTCAATTAGATGTGCATTTTGCAGGTTTTGCCGAAGGAAAATTTGAAAAAACCAAATTCAGATGTGTAGATGGCGGACCAATGGATCAACTTATTGAAAAAGATGTTACCATTGAATCTGTATTAACCACAGAGCAACAAGATGAAATTGAAAAAAAAGTAAAATCAATTATCAATGAAATTGCATTCGACGTTAAAATGGAATCAATGCCTCCGCAACAAGAGTTCATTTCAATTCACAGAAGTGAATGGGAACGCAGAATGGATGAATATGCAAAAATGGGACAATCAATGCCATTTGGAGATTTAGGATTGAAAAAACAAACCATGGTAATCAATTCCAACAACCCAATGGCAACCAAAATATTGCAAAAAAGCGAATCTGATCAAAAAGAATCCATTCAGTATTGCATAGATTTGGCATTGCTAGAAAAGCAACAATTAAAAGGTGAAGCGCTAGAGCGATTCATTCTAAAAGCAAAACAATTGTTATAATAATATTGGTATCTAACAAAAAAAGGGTTGGTATTCACCAACCCTTTTTTTGTTTCAGTTAAAATTTTAAACCAAGGTAAAAACTGAAATTTCAGGGTAAATCCCCATTCTTCCTGGATAACCTAAATACCCAAATCCCCTATTCACATACAAATGCTGGTTGTTTTCAGTATACAAATCCATCCATTCGTTGTAAATAAACTTGGCTGGGCTCCATCTATAAAATGCGGTATCTACTCCAAATTGTAAACCATGGGTATGTCCTGCAAAGCTTGCTTTAATATCCGGTTTGAAATTCAAAACTTGTTGACGCCAATGTGTTGGATCATGGCTCAACAATAATTTCACAGGAATATCATCAGCGCCTTTATATGCTTTTTCTAAATCGCCATATTTAGGAAACTTGCCTAAGTTACTCCAGTTTTGAATTCCTAAAATGGCAATTTTATCACCATCTTTTTCAATGATGCGGTGTTCATCCATTAATAAATTCCAACCCATCGATTTGTGATGTTGCAAAATATCTAAAAAATTCTGATGCTTTGCTTCTGGTGTTTCCCATTGCACATAATCACCATAATCATGATTCCCCAGTGTTGAATAAACACCCATTGGTGCTTTAATTTCTTTAAACACATCAATCCAATCTTCTGCCTCTTTTGATGTGTCATTCACCAAATCTCCAGTAAAAAATATCAAATCAGCTTTTTCATTCATGATTAAACTGACACCCCTTTTTACCGCTTCCCTATCCCAAAAACTACCCGAGTGAATATCGGAAATTTGCACAATTTTCAATCCTTTGAATGCTTCCGGCAAGCCATCAATTTTTAAAGTTCTACGTCTAACAATATAATTATGAGCTCCTTTAAAAATCCCCCAAACAGCAGAACTAATAAATAAGGAACCAATTCCTAAAGCCATGTAATTCAAAAATTTCAAACGTGAAATCCCATCGTTGGTTGTGTTCTGAATGATCTCCTTTTTCGTAGCATATTGAATAGCCCAACGAAATAGTCTTATTAAATCGTCAATCAATAAAAAAACCACCCATATCAATTTTACAATAAATATAATAAGTACGAATGCTCCAAAGAACTTCATAATTGCTGATGGCTGAATGTGAATCAGTCTTATTAAAACAAAAACTGAATACATCAATATTGAATAACCCCAATAAATGATTTTAGCCTTTTTGATTTTGGAGGGACTTGCGTTTCGCATTAGAAATTTGATTCCTTGCCAAACGTATAAATCAATTCCAATAAAAATTAAGAAGAAAGTTATAGGACCGAATAGTTTGCTCTTTAACATTACATGCAAAATTACATGAATCAACTTTGAATACAGATGTTCATCGTCAAAAAATGAAAAATGTTAGTTAAAATCAAATCCATGAGATATTTTCAATATTTTTGAAGTTATGCAACGATTATTCGGATTTGTATTTGCACTTTGCGCAACACTTACATTATCAGCTCAAATTGATAAAATTATAGATAACTATCCAATTAGAAATATTGGACCTGCTGCAATGAGTGGCAGAATTACCGCCATTGCGGTGCCAAGAAATACCGCTACCATCAACTTTAAAAACACAATTTATATTGGTGCAGCAAGCGGTGGAGTTTGGAAAAGCACAAATGCAGGTATTTCATGGAATCCAATTTTCGATGAACAAGATATTCAAAGCATTGGTTCAATTGCCATAGATCCGAACAATGCCAATGTTATTTATGTTGGAACTGGTGAAGGGAATCCAAGGAATAGCCACAACAGTGGAAAGGGCATTTATAAAAGTTTCGATGCCGGTAAAACATGGAAATGCATTGGATTGGAAGCAACGAAAACAATCCATAGAATTGTAATAAATCCTTTAAATTCAAATCAAATTTAT
Organism: Flavobacteriales bacterium; assembly: GCA_947447955.1. Taxonomy (GTDB): domain Bacteria; phylum Bacteroidota; class Bacteroidia; order NS11-12g; family UBA955; genus VMCP01. The sequence goes on from CANFLS010000002.1 coordinate 170,021, forward strand.
GTGGCTGCAATGGGAAGTGTTTGGGGTCCAAATGAAGATCGAGGAGTTTTCAAAAGCAATGACGGCGGACAAACTTGGCAAAAGGTTCTTTATACAAATTCAACAACAGGATGCGCAGAATTGATTCTCGACATAAATAATCCAAATAAAATCATTGCCAATATGTATGATTTTCAAAGAAAACCATATACCTACAGAAGTGGTGGTAATGGTGGTGGACTTTATGTTTCAAATGATGCCGGAAGCAATTGGACAAAATTATCATCTAAAAATGGACTGCCTGAAGGCAATTTAGGCCGAATAGGCATCGCTATATCATCGTCTAATCCAGATAGAATTTACGCCTTGATAGAATCAAAAAATACTGCCTTTTATCGTAGCAATGATGGAGGGACAAATTGGTATAAGACTTCGCAAAATCCGAACATTGGCAACAGACCATTTTATTATTCAGAAATTTACGTAGATCCAAAAAATGAAAATCGTGTTTTCAGTATTTGGAGTCAAATTTCAAAAAGTGAAGACGGAGGGAAAAACTGGGAAATATTGGCAGATTGGGGACATATTCATCCTGATCACCATGCATTTTTTGTTCACCCCGACGATCCAAATTTTATGATCAATGGCAATGATGGAGGTTTGAATATTTCTTCTGATGGGGGACAAACTTGGCGATTTGCAGAAAATATTCCCGTAGGTCAATTTTACCACGTCAATGTAGACAATCAAATCCCTTACAATGTTTATGGAGGTTTACAAGATAATGGAAGTTGGATTGGTCCTGGATTTTTATTCAAAAACGGGGGTATTCAAAATCATGATTGGCAAGAATTACTTTATGGAGATGGATTTGACGTTGCCCCAATTGAAAACAACCCCAATGAGGGTTATGCGATGTATCAAAGTGGCAATTTCTTTCACTATAATTTGAAAACGCAAAAAACTTCCTTCATAAAACCTGTTCACCCAAATGGTATTAACTTAAGATTCAATTGGAATGCGGCGCTGAGTCTTATCCCTCAAAAACCAAATTCACTTTATTATGGAAGCCAGTTTTTACATGTAAGTCATAATAAAGGTGCAACATGGGAAATTATTTCTCCAGATTTAACAACCAACGATACTGCTAAATTGCACCAAGCTCAAAGCGGTGGATTAACCATTGACGCCACTGGAGCCGAAAATTATTGTACAATCATTAGCATCGCTCCAAATCCTTTAAATCCAGAAAAAGAAATCATCGTTGGTACAGACGATGGACAGGTTCAACAAACAATTGATGGCGGCAAGAGCTGGTCGAATTTAACTGGAAATATTAAAGGACTACCAAAAAATGCGTGGATCCCAGTTATATTTCTTGATACAATAAGTCAATCTGTTCAATCTAAAAATAACAAGTTCAATGATACAAAAATCAATATTTGGGTGGTAGCAAATAATTACCGCCAAAACGATTGGAACCCTTATTTATTTAGGTCAATTGATGGTGGAACAACTTGGCAGTCTATGATTACTCCAACGGTAAAAGGACATTGTTTGTCAATAGCAGTTGATCCTAAAAACCATCAATTGGTATTTTTGGGAACAGACCAAGGGCTTTATGTGAGTTTAAATGGCGGAATATCATGGAAAAAATGGAAGAAATTCCCTTCATGCCCTGTTCAAGATTTAAAAATTCAAACAATAGAGAATGATCTGGTTATTGGAACATTTGGACGAGGAATTTGGATTATGGACGATATTTCAGCGTTAAGGAAATTAACAACTGAAATAAGTTTTACTAAGAACATTCAAATTTTAGGTAACAGTCATGGATATATATTTGATTACAACCAACCCAATGGAATGCGTTTTGGCGCCGATGGAGTTTGGAGTGCACCGAATAAACCATATGGTTGCAACGTAAATATGTATTTGAATAAGAAAACGGATGATAAAAAAATTGAATTAACTGGAACTGTCTACAACTCAAAAAATCAATTAATTAGAACCCATAAATTCAGTTTTGACAGCTCTGGTTTTTATAGAATTTCATGGAGAATGATTGAGGATGGTTTTTATTTCCCTACAAATCAAACTCCCAAAGCGGATGAAACTTTGCCATCTGGCAGAACTGTTGAGCCATGTAAATATAAATTGATAATCACTGATAAAAGCAATAATAAAGACAGCGCATTTGTGGAAGTGATTTACCCGAACTACGAAGTTGACAAAAAGTTGTATGATCAACAAACTGTTGCCTATAATATATTTAAGCCTATTGTAAAAAGGGCCTATGATGCCTTTGAAGGAATTAAACAAATTGAAAAAACTTTGAATTCTTTAAACGATTACAAATGGGAAAATGACAGTATCAAAAAATATATTGAGAAAATGAAAAAACCATTGTCTGATAGTATTACTGTTTTGAAAAACCTATTCATGATGCCCGATGAAATTACTTATTACGAGGAATCAACGGTTAGGCTAAATGATTTATTGAGCAATGCAAATAGCCTTATAAGTCAAGGATTAAGCGTTGATCAAAATGCATTCAATGCAATTAAAAATGCAAAGAATGAAACTGAAAAAGTTTGCCAAAGAATCAATGAATTTTCGAAATCCCAATGGATACCTTTTGCTGAAAAATTGAAAAAAGAAACCATACAGATAGCACCGAAAGAAAACAAATATTGATGTAATAGATAGAAATCAATTACTGTAGAGTCAGTATTACAAATTGCTCACTTTTTACCAATACCTTCCTCGAATTCCTATCAATGTAATTTTTATCATTCACCATTTCTTGTGATCCATTATTTTGTATTTTATTAATATCCAACTCCTTCACCCAAAGAAAACTTTTTGCATCAATAAAATTTGACAAATCAAATTCCAAATCGGAATTCGCAGTATTAAATAGAAATATTACATTCTTCCTGAAATAAGTTCTTTCAACAACCAATTGATTATCAGAAAGAGCTGTTACTTTACAATCTCCATATAACAATGGCATTGATTCCGAACGAAATTTAAGTAAATTCTCTACTTTTAACTTGTTTTCTTGCTCTTGTCTTAAAATTGAATCTCCATCCTCTTTAAACCTCATCATTCTGCGGCTGTCAGGATCATTTGCCCCGGGCATTCCGATTTCATCACCATAATAAACAACAGGTATACCAGGAATTGCGATCATAAATGCAACCAAATTCTGCAATCGATTATATCCAATTTCTTTGGCTACAATATTCCTGTCCCAACCAGCTTGTTTCATATTTTCACCGTCTTTTAAACTTCCATCAGCCAAAGAAATGAACCTAGGTCTATCTTGATTCCCAGTAATATTTCCCATGGTATGATGAGAACCATACGTCTTTTTGCTGTCGTTTAAAACCTGTGCCAAGTTTTTACAACCACCTTTGGTATCCTTGAAAACAGAAACGGCGGCATCGTACAAATTAAAATCAAATTGAGCATCTAACAATCCAGACCCCAAATATGATCCAATTAATTCTGGACTTCCATAAGTTTCACCAATTTGATACAAACTTCTATTTTGAGGGATAATTACCTTCGTTTTTAATTTCTTTGTTAAGGTCCGCCAAAAAATATCTGGAATATGTTTTGTTGCGTCATGTCTAAATCCGTCAACATTATAATTCTGGAACCACCAAACAGCACTATCTGTCATTGCATCCACCACTTCAGGTTTGAAAAAGTTGAATGTCGGCATAAAATCATCAAACCACGTAGTAAGCCTATATTCATCCCATCTTTCAGTATTTTTTGAGCCATCTGGTAAATAGAGAGAAGTATACCAATCTGGATGTTGTTTAAATAAAGGATGTTCCTGATGAATATGATGGGCAACATAATCAAATAGCACGTTTATTCCATTTTTGTGTGCCACTTCAATCATATCATCTAACTCTTTCTTTGTGCAAAAACGTTCATCTGTTTGTGTACTTGAAATTGGCCAATAACCATGGTAACCGCTGAATTTTGTTTTTGGATTTTCCCACTGACCATAGGGTCCTGCAGGATTTTTAATAATTGGAGATATCCAAAGTGTATTGACAGACAACTTTTTAAAATAACCACTTTCAATCTTCTGTTTTAACCCAACAATATCTCCACCTTGGAAATCTAATTTCTTATTTATATCTGGTCTGTTTAATGGCTTGTTATTTGATTTATTCCCGTCTTTAAAACGATCAATCATAGGATTGTAAATAACCATCGTTCGTGAGTCCGTTCTATCTTGAAACTTGCTAATGTCCTCTAAAATTTCATTTCCAACCAAAGGAACCAAAATGTCATTACTTAAAGTTTCAGTATTAGAAACCCAACATCTTAAATAACTTCTATTCGATTTTGATTTCGTAGGTATATATACTTCGATAAAACTCATTTCAATCAAACCATTTTTCCTATACTTATGCTGAATTGAAGTTTTCAATATTACATTGTCCAGTAATGCAATAATGTTAAACTTCTTTTTGTTTTCAAGGTAAAACTTCTCTGAAATACCTGCTAACAAATTTGTTACTAAGTCTACTTTAATAAAATTCTCATCTATATTCGAGTGAACTGCAGTTTTCAATTCAATTTCCTTTTCTTTATAAATGAAACGTGAATTATACCCTCCCATTCCATTGCTCACACTGTCTTTATTGTACGGATCACGAATTTCTTTAGTTCCATTTAAAACAAGAACATATTGATGACTTCCTTCAGATACATAAACTTCACCAGACCAAAGTCCATTATTAAAAACCAAATTCATAGCATTGGGATTCCAATTGTTAAAAGTTCCCTTGATTTGAATTTTGGAATATTTATGATTTGCATCTTTAAACGCAAATTTTCTCAATTTTTTATGACTTTTTTTAATGGGTACTGTTAAAACTTTATGAGAATTTTTGAGTTCTATATTTAATCCAGAGATAGAAAATGCATGTTCTTCATTTACCGTAATTACGCATGAATCCGTTTTGCCATCCCAATTGACTTTATAGCCATATTCATCAACTGTTGAAACACATTGAATCAATGCTGCATCTGGAACAAAATCAGTAAGCCAAACTGTAGTTTTCCCTGTATTTAACTGTACCGGTTTGAAAAAATCTTGACCAAATTGTTGTGAAAAAGCACAATTGCAGTAACTTAAAAATAAACATATGATAATTGATTTTACCTTATTCATAGCAAGTGTAAAATTAACACTTTACTATCAATATGAAAAATGATTCAAATCGGAAAAAAATCTGCGTATTATTTGATAGTCGTTTAAACCTCAGTTCGTTTATCGTATCCCCAATTTAATTTGCTACGCAATGTATCCATGAAATTGACATTTGAGAGACGCATCAAAATAAGAGGAAAATCGGCTTTTCTAACCGCCATGTTTACTTCTTCAGTAATACTTTGACTTCGCGAATCTAAACTGGCCAAATAACTGCTTGCCCTTCCTTCAATTTCAAACGAAATAACAACATCATCACTTACAACAACCGGCCTTACATTTAAATTGTGAGGCGCAATTGGGGTAATAACGAAGCTATCACTCTTAGGGAAAATAATTGGTCCCCCACAACTTAAAGAATAACCTGTAGAACCTGTAGGAGTAGATACAATAAGTCCATCACTCCAATAACTATTTAAAAATTCACCATTTAAATATGCATGAACAACAATCATGCTTGAGGTTTCTTTTTTGTGAATTACAAAATCATTTAAGCCATAATTAAAATCAAAAATCTTTTGGTTAGATTCAAGATTAAGCAACGACCTAGGTTCAAGAATATAATTTCCTTTTTCTAATTCATCAATTGCAAATTCCAATTCATCGGTTGCTATACCCGCCAAAAAACCCAATCTTCCCGTATTAATAGAAAGAACAGGAATACGGCTGTCACGAACAAGTTGCAGCGTATCTAGAATTGTGCCATCGCCACCCACACTAATTAAAACATCAAGTCCAACATTGTCTTTATCAAAATAATCAAAAATATGAGGGACAATATTCGCTGAAACCTGCATATAAATAAAATCTTCCAGCGATGGTGGGCAAAAGATTTGATATCCCCTATTATGGAGGGACAATATTAAACTTGCCAAAGCATCTCTATGCTTGGGATCTCTTACTGATTTAGCGTAAACACCAATTCTCATAATTTATATGGCATGTCTGAATGAAATATTAAATACCCAACCACCTATATTGTTTTTGGACACGTCAAATCTAGTCAATATATCATAATATGCCAACATATCAATACCGAAACCAACACATCTCAACATTTGAGTATTTAAAACATTATTTCCACTTGAGTTAATTGCATCTGGCTCAATGATTTTACCTAGATCTGAATACATACTTAGCCAAATACTTAATGGCATTTTATTGTAGTTTTCTGTTATTCCTACTTTTTGCAAATCCACTTTACCTAAAAACAAGGCCTTTCTAAAGGCAATTTTTGCCATAAAAGAACCTCTTCCATCAACAACATAGGATTCAAAACCCCTCACATAATCTTGATTATATCCTAGCTGTCTAGAATTTAAATATGTTAAATCACCAAACTTATATTGTGTAAAAAACAAAGTCGCAACATGATGATGGTTGTCAATATTCAAAAAATTCCTCCACCGAAATGAAACAGCCTCAACCCAATTGAATTTCTCATAACCCTGATTTGTTAACGAAAAATTAAACTTCATTTCATTACCCTTGGTTGGATAATGCCTTTGATTTCGTGAATCATGCGTTACATTTAAATATCCAGTTTGCGATAATTGTTTATTCCCAAACACAAAAAAACTTGGATTGACAAAACTTGCCTGTTTACTTATTTCATGGTAATTCAAAGAATAGCCAAATTCCAAACTATTTTGATAATTGATTTTTCTAAATGCACTTACATCAACATTTGTGATTCGTTGGGCATAATCTGGTTCTAAATCAAACAATTTAATTCTATTATTTTCGGTAGAAAGCCATATTTCATGACTTTGACTATAAGAGGATTTAAACTTACCACCCCAACCATTGCTATAGTTAGAACTTGGGAGTTCATAACTCAAACCGTAAACTTGATTATAACCACCTACTAATGTGAGCATTAATGTGTGATTTAATCCAAACAAATTAAAAAAAGCAAAGTCACCACCAAAATACAATCTACTTAATTGTTTTGTTTTCGCCCAGTTGTAAAAATTCCTATCTGCAAATCCACCGGATGGATAATACCAATAATAAAATTCCTCAACTACTGAAATAAACAATGTATCATGAACCTGTTTGCAAACAACTTCATTAAATAAACTCAAACTACTAATGCGCAACTCCCATCGTTCAATGAGTGAGTCAGAAATAAATAGTTTTCTTCCCGGTTCAAAATTTATTTCTCTGAAAATTGTTTTTTCTTTAGTCCTAACGAGTCCCTTAATTGTAACAACACTTATGGAATCCAAGTTATTTGTATAATGAGACTGCTCAAAATTTCCCTTTATTTGAGGGATGTGATAGAATATGCAAAAAAGAAGAATTAAACAGATTCTCAAACTAAATTTCTTTCATAAGTTTTAAATGAAAAATCAAATTGGTGTTGATCATCTTTATTGTGGTCTTCAACAAAACTACAAGTATAATTCTGATAATTAACTGGAGGGAAAAAAGTATCGGCATTTTCAAAATTCCCATCAACATGTGTTAGGTATATTTTGTTGGCAAATTCCAAAGCTTGTTCATAAATCTGCGCACCTCCAATTATCATAATCTCTTCGCTTTCCGATTGTTTAGCAATATCAAAAACTTGGTCCCATGAATTAACCAAAACAAATCCTTCCGCTACCTCATTTAGCTGTCTACTCAAAACAATATTCAAACGATTTTTTAGCGGTTTGCCTAAGCTTTCCATAGTTTTACGACCCATAATTACAGGCTTACCCTTTGTTCTTGCAATAAACCATTTAAAATCAATTGGCAAATGCCAAAGGAGTTGGTTATTCGCACCCAATTCATTGTTCGAACCTATTGCAGCAATAATAGAAATTTGCATTTGTACTGCGAATTTAAGATTATTTGAAATGAATACCAATGAAATGATTTTTACCATAAATGAAAAAGCCCTTCAAATTCAAGGGCTTTTTCAGAATTAGGTTTTATTTTATTTAAATATTGTACCCTGTTAAATTAATTTCCGTTTGTTCTTGATAATCAGAATCAGTATTGATGCTCCATAAATTTTGATCTCTATCAGTTTCAATTTGACGCGCAATCAATATCCCCATTAAAATTGAATGGTCTTGATTGTTGTATTTGAATGAACCATAACGACCAATGGGATATAAATTTTTAAATTCCTTCAAATAATCAATTACAGGCTGTAAGTTATCCATATATCCAGTTTCGTATACCGGATAGCATTTAGGAATTCTCATCACTGAGGTATTCAAAATATTAGAGGAAGACTCAATCAAATTTAATGTTCTAATTTCTTTTGCTGCCAATTCAGCCAACTGCTCATCCGAATAACCCCAAAGTTCTTCATGGTCAAAGCTCCAAAATTCCATACAGAGAATAGTCGTTTTCTTTTCTTTATTAATTGAAGGACACCAATTTCTAAAGTTAGTAATTCTACCATGTTTTACTTCCGGTGAATGCACATAAATCCAGTTATCTGGGAATAATTGATTACTATCAACCTCCAAATAAACCAAAGTCGTATTTCTAAAATAAAGCTTTTTTGACAATTCCAATATTCCTTCATCAAGAACCGACATACCTTGTAGCAATAAAGTTAGGGGCATTGTAGATATGATGATATCGGCAGTGTAAACAATCCCATTTTCATCTGTAAGCGACTTAACAGTTTTATCTATAACTTCTATTTCTTTGATTTTTTTATTGAATAATATCTCACCACCTTTATCAATAATAGATCTCGCCATTTTTTCATAAACTTCACCTGTTCCTTGTTTTGGGTATGCAAATTGATCCACCAAAGTTTTATGTTTATTTCCTTTATTGCCAAAAATTGCAGCTTTTACTGCTTCGTATAAAGACAATTTCTTGATTCTTTGTGCCGCCCAATCAGAATCAATTTGATCACAACTAATTCCCCAAAGTTTTTCAGAATATGTTTTGAAAAACATTTGAAATAACTTCTTACCAAATTTATCGGTAACCCAATCTTCAAAAGTATCGAGATTTTTTTTACCAAAAACACGTTGAAATGTATAACTCAATAAGATTTGAATAATCTCAAGTGGAGATAAATTTTTGAGGACATTCCCTAATTTTAAAGGATAATCAAAAAACTTATTCTTGTAATAAATTCTTGTCAATCTATTGACTAAGGTATAATCATCTTCAACAACTTCATGAAAAAGATCATTTACAATTTTATCGCTTGAAAAAAATCTATGTGGGCCACAATCAACAATTTGCCCAAAGAGTTCAAAGCTTTTGGCCATACCTCCAACAGAACCAGTAGATTCAATTACAGTAACTTTATTTCCTTTTTTAGTTAATTCATAGGCCGCAGTTAATCCCGCGGGACCAGCGCCTATAATTATGACCGATTTTTTATCTGACATTGAATAGTTACAAATTAAACTATCAATGACCAAAGTACCATAAATGGCGATTTTTTTATTTCAACATTTTATGACATTTCAATTAATCCATATCAAATCCCTCAAAATCAATTTCTTCAAGCATTTGATTCCTGATTTTGCCGTTTAAGTCGCTTTATTGCACTATCTTTGCGGAATGAGTCGTATTGTTGCCATTGTTGGACGCCCAAATGTAGGAAAAAGCACATTATTTAATCGCCTTACAGGAGAGCGAAAAGCCATTGTTGATGATTTTAGTGGTGTTACACGTGACCGCCATTATGGCCGCAGCGATTGGAATGGTATAGACTTTACTGTTATTGATACCGGTGGATTTGTACCATTGTCGTCTGACGTTTTTGAAGCAGCAATTCGCGATCAAGTGCATATTGCAATTTCTGAAGCGTCGGTAATCATTTTTGTAGTTGATGTTCAAACAGATGTGAATCCAATGGATGAAGAGTTTGCAAAAATCTTACGCAGAAGTAAAAAGCCAGTATTGCTTTGTGTAAACAAAGTAGATAACGATAGATTGAGATTAGAATCATCTGCCTTTTATTCTTTAGGATATGATACTTTATATGAAGTTTCATCAGCAAATGGATCAGGTACGGGAGAATTGTTAGATTCAGTTGCGGAACATCTTAAAAATGAACAACCTCTTAGCGATCATGAATTAGACTTGCCTAGAATTGCAATTGTAGGAAGGCCAAATGTTGGTAAAAGTAGTTTGATCAATGCGCTTATTGGCGTTGATAGAAATATTGTTACTGAAATTGCAGGTACCACCCGCGATAGCATTGACACTATTTACAATGCCTATGGCAAAGAAGTAATTCTTGTAGATACCGCAGGTATTCGTAGAAAAAGCAAGGTTAGCGAAAATATTGAATTCTACTCGGTAATGCGTTCGTTAAGAGCACTTGAAAATTCAGACGTAGTGGTTTTGGTTATTGATGCAACACTAGGTTTAGAGTCACAAGATCAGAATTTATTTTGGATGGCCCACAGACTTGGAAAAGGAGTTGTTATACTTGTAAATAAATGGGATTTGGTTGAAAAAGAAACCAATACGCATCTTGAATTCACAGCGCACATTCAAAGCCAAATTGCACCCTTTGTAGATGTTCCAATTTTATATATTTCGGCTGTTACCAAACAGCGTTTATACCAAACCATGGAAACTATTTTGAATGTATATACCAACTTAACTCAAAAAATTCCAACTAGAAAATTGAACGATTATCTTCTCCCTATTATGGAAAACACACCTCCACCAAGTAGAAAAGGTAAATTTGTTAAAATTAAGTATGTTACACAGTTGCCAAGTAAAAGACTTGCATTCGCTTTGTTCTGCAACTTGCCACAATATGTAGCAGAAAGTTATACGCGTTTCATTGAAAATAAAATGAGAGAAGAATTTCCACTTACAGGAATTCCAATCAGCTTATTTTATAGAAAAAAATAATTTTGACAAAAGACATCCGAGATTTAGATTTAACTGAGTTATCCGAAGAGTTAAAAACTTTAGGACAACCATCATTTCGTGCCAAACAAATTTGGCAATGGCTGTGGCAAAAAGGAGCCAGAAGTTTTGACGAAATGACAAATCTCTCGAAAGATTTAAGGTCGGTACTTGCAGATAATTTCACATTTCACAAAACAGAAATTATCACCTCACAATATTCAAACGATGGTACGATAAAAGTTGTTTTCGAATTGCACGACGGAAATAAAATTGAGGGAGTATTAATTCCCTCAATGTCAAGAACAACCGCTTGTGTAAGTAGCCAAGTGGGTTGCAGTTTAGATTGCAAATTTTGTGCAACTGGATATTTGAAAAGAAGTAGGAATTTAACAGCCGCTGAAATTTTTGATCAGGTATGGCAAATTAACGAACTCGCTGAAAAGCATCATGGAAAACGATTAGACAATATTGTTTACATGGGAATGGGAGAACCCTTACTCAATTACGCCAATGTTTTGAGAAGTGTTAACATTATTACGAGTGCTGAAGGATTGGGAATGTCGCCAACCCGATTAACACTCTCAACCGCAGGAATAGCTAAAATGATTGTAAAACTTGCCGATGACGGTGTTAGAACCAATTTGGCTTTAAGTTTACACTCTGCAAACAATGCAAAACGCAGTGCCATTATGCCAATCAATGATTCTAATAACTTAGAAATGTTGGCTGAGTCTTTGGCCTATTGGTATGATAAAACTGGAAACAGACCAACTTTAGAGTATACAGTTATTGCAGGAGTTAATGATGGCGTTGAAGAAGAAAAAGAATTGGCAACTTTTGCAAGAAAATTCCCATCCAAAATTAACCTAATAGAATACAATCCAATTACATTAGCAGACTATCAACCTACAAGCAGATTAGACGCATTTGCAGATAGTTTAATTGCGAAAAAACTCATTGTTAATGTTCGACGCAGCCGCGGAAAAGACATTGACGCAGCCTGTGGTCAATTGGCGTTAAAATCCTAAAAAAACAACTTCCAATACATTTTTTCAGCGCTAGCATTCCATTTACCTCCGAATAATTTTTCCATTTCATCATGCAACATAAGTTTGGTGTATTGCTTTTGCTTCTTTTTAATGGGTAAATTCGGATTTAATCCTTTTGCATTGAGCACAACTTTATCTGCGAACCAATTCGTGTGAAATGCTGGAATACCGAGGCCCAAAATTACACCTGGAAGGCCATGAATGACTTCAGGTCCTTGCGAACCGATTAATTCTTCTGCGAAGAACGCATAAATAAGTATGCTATCCTGAAATTTAGCAACTGCTTTTCTACAATTGTATCCTGCAATATTGCGCTTGTCATTTGTGATTTTCCATCTGAAGTTAAAATTAGAATCGCATATAATAAACTCATTTCCGGCAAAATCCTTTTTCAATTTTAGAGAATCTGGATAAAGTATTACCTCATTCGCTGCCGATGGAATAAGCCACTCAGGCACTATAAAACTAGGTTCATTTTCAGGGTCTATTCTATAAGTTGAAACACCATTTTTACCAACGAGTATATATTTTTCCTTCTTAAATTTTGGAATATCTTTTTTAAATTGCTCTACCCATGATTCGTTTGGCAATTGCTTATGAATATTCGTTGTTTTTGTAAAATAAATTGTAAATGAATCAGAAAACTGCGCGCTCAAACCTGAAGTAAGCAACAAAAGTATACTCCAAACGTATGATTTTTTATTTATTAAGATTGATTTCATTTGAAGATTCGTTAGAGGTTGAACTTTTAGGTTTGTTTTTGAATTTGTATACAACATTCAATAGAAAATACCGCTTGAATGCCGAATTGGTAGTTTCGAAAATTTGATTGCCCGACACATATCGAGAGTAGTTTATGTTTTGATTCAACAAGTCATTCACTTTTAAACTGAAAATAACTTCTCTTTCCTTTTTATACGTATAACTAATTTGACCATTGACTAACTTATTGTTTGGAACATTATAAATGGAGGTTTGCTGCCTAAAGTTCGCTTCATAATCAACCGACAGGCTCCAACCATTGCTTTCGTCTTTGGTTTTTATTTTTTTATCAAATGTAGTTTTATTAAATGGTCCAAGATTGATTCCTGCCTCAACACTTTGAGTATAGTTTATATTGCTAAATGATTTGTTCAATTCACTGGTATTGCTATTTCGGGTGAAATTGTATTGAAAATCTATCATGAAAATCTCACCCAATTCGATATACGTGCTTGGTTGTATAGTCAAGGATTGGCTCATGTTTTTTCCTAATAATTCATTTTGAATAATTTGACTTGATGACCGATTTATTCCTGCACTTAAACCAAATGAAATGGGTGTTCCAGAAATTCCCTTATTCAAATAAAGCCAACTATTTAGATTGTAATTCCCATTCCCCATTTCAGTAGATGACAATGTTCTTCCCAAACTATCAATGTTAGAAGTACTAATGAAATTACTGGCATAATAATTAAAATTACCCGTTAACATGTACCAAGATTGTTTTAACATGTTTCCACCGTGATAACTCCATCCATAATTATGAGACAACCCTTGACTCAATTTCGTATTACCCTTAGAAATATATAGTGGATTAGAATTGTTCAGAATCGGTTGTAGCATTGATGCCGTTGGCAAATTAACTTGCGCATTGTAAAACAAATTAATGGAACCAGTTTTTGAATAATTCCAAACTACATTCACACTCGGCAACAATGCAGAATATGACTTATCAAGGTTTATTTGTCGTGTTTTTTCATCTTGAAGGATAGTTGATGTTTGAGGGCGAAGTCCGGCGCTTACATTCCATTTCTTGATATGCCATTGAACACCAAAGTTTCCACTCATTTTTGATTGTCCCAATAGATAATCATTCCCCAAAGAATCAATTTTCACAATACCTCCTGAAGAATTATATACATCCAGCAAATTCCATTGTTTTGATAGGTTATAATCCATTCCAAAGGTTAAATCAAACGATTTATTTAATGGTTCCACATAATTTAATGTTGCACCAAATGTTTGACTCTTATTTGAATTTTGACGATTCTGATTTAATAAAACCATGTCATATCCATTCAGTGTATTTCTGAACGCATTGATTGAATTTTGTCTATTGGCTCCGTCTCTATTCGAAGTTGATAAAGCCATAGTACCACTGAGTATTCTACCCTTTTTTGAGAAATTATGGGATATTCTCATATTAGTGTTAAATGTATAACTAAGCGATGAATCCAGTCCGTTTTTTCCTTGGTTATTCAATGTGTCCGTTTGATTCAGTGATGACAATCCCTTGTAAAGAGAATTTGACAATGATCCACCTACTGTTCCTTTTGCAGTAACCAAGAGCGATGTAAATGAATCAATTTGATAATCCCAGTTTCCCGATATTTTCAATTGATTTTTATTGGAAGTATCATTCGTTTCTGATGTATTCCAAAATTCTTGGTTGGATAACAATTGAATTCTCTTTGACGTATTCCTATTAATCACACCCAAAGTTTTGTAAGAAGCATTCATATTCAACTTGTGTTTCCCCCATTTATTGGAGTAAATCATGCCCAATTCCTTTGATGAAGGTAACCCTTGGTTTGAACCTAATTCGTCATCAATACTATAGGTTGTTGTGGTACTTCCATCTCCGTTTATTGAAACGTTATTGCCAGTACCGTACTCACTTCTTTCATTCCAATTCATTCCAATATTTGCAGTGTTGCCACTTAGTCCGAATAAGCTAAACTTTCGTTTTGCCTTAAAAGAACTAAATAGTAATCGCTGTTCAGAAAATTTCAAATCTGTAGAACTTGCCAAACCAATTTTTCCAAAATATCCTTTTTTTGAATCTTCATTTAAACGGATATCTAATGTTTTGACTTTAGATGCAGTGTTATCACCTGTGCGTTTTGCCTCGTCGCTTTGAGCATCATAAACCTTTACTTCTTTAACATTTTTAGCATCTAAATTCCGGGTGGCAATGGTAGGGTCATCCCCAAAGAATTCTTCTCCATCAACCAAAACGCGTTGCACTTTCTTGCCTTGTGCGGTAATTTCACCGTTTCTATTTACTTGTAAACCAGGTAACTTCTTAAGTAAATCTTCAACTGTGGCGTTTGCTTTGGTTTTAAAACTATCGGCTAAATAAATTAGGGTATCCCCTTTTATTTTCATTTTACCCCTTTGGGCTTTCACAAAAACTGTTTCAATTAATTGCGACATTTGAATCATGTTCATGTTTCCCAAGTCTAATTGATTATTTTGAATTTCAATATTATCAATATAATCGGCATAACCCGGAGACGTAGCCATAAGAATTACTTTCTTGAATGGCATATTTTTTAATTCAAAAGCACCAGATTTAGTGGTTCTTGCAAAGCCAATCAAAACGCTATCGGCAGAGTTTAATGCCATCACCGAAACATTTTCCAAATTCAAATTATTCGTCGAATCAATAAATCGACCTGAAATGGAAAAATTTTGTGCCGTAAGAAAATTTGCAATAAAAATGCATATGTAAAAGAGTATTTTTCTTTTCATTAAAAAGTATAACGTTTAATTAAGTTAAATGTTGCAAATGAATAAAAAAGGCTCTTTCGAGCCTTCATTTTAACCTTTAAATTCTCTATGGTGAGAATCTTCATATAATCTTTCCTTGGGAAGGGCCTTAAAATAATCCCAAGTAATTTTCAAGCCTTCAGCTCTTTCAACTTTTGGTTCCCAACCTAAAACTTCTTGAGCCTTCGTAATGTTTGGCTGACGTTGTTTTGGATCATCGGTTGGTAATGGATGATAAATCACCTTTTGGTCGGTTCCTGTTAATTTGATGATTTCCTCAGCAAACTGAGCAATGGTAATTTCAGAAGGATTACCAATATTCACTGGATCAGCACAATCGCTTAACAACAACCTATAAATTCCCTCTACCAAATCATCTACATAACAAAAACTGCGTGTTTGACTACCATCGCCAAATACAGTTAAATCTTCACCACGTAATGCTTGTCCCATGAAAGCAGGCAAAACCCTACCATCATTTAGACGCATTCTTGGTCCATAAGTATTAAAAATACGTATTATTCTGGTTTCCAATCCATGATAAGTATGGTAAGCCATGGTGATTGCTTCTTGGAAACGTTTTGCTTCATCATAAACACCACGAGGACCAACAGGGTTTACATTTCCCCAATAATCTTCGGTTTGTGGATGAACCGTAGGATCTCCATAAACTTCACTTGTGCTAGCAACCAATATTCTCGCTTTTTTAGCCATTGCCAATCCTAAAAGATTGTGTGTACCTAAAGAACCAACTTTTAAAGTTTGAATTGGAATTTTAAGGTAATCAATAGGACTTGCAGGAGATGCAAAATGGAGTATATATTTTATTTCACCTGGAACATGAACAAATTTACTTACGTCGTGGTTGTAAAATTCGAACTGTTCTAAATGAAACAAATGTTCAATATTACGTAAATCACCCGTAATTAAATTATCCATACCAATTACATGGTAGCCTTCTTTGATAAATCTATCACAAAGATGACTTCCCAAGAAACCGGCAGCGCCAGTAATTAAAACTCTTTCTTTTTTCATTTAATATCTTGTCTTCCAATACTATAATAACTGAAGCCATGTTTTTTCACAACTTCAAGATCAAATAGATTTCTACCGTCAAAGATAACCTTTTCAGCTAACTGAGCGCCAATTTTCTCAAAATCAGGCGTTCTAAATTCTGGCCATTCTGTTGCAATTACCAAGAAATCTGAACCGATTAAGGTTTCATAGCTCGATTCACAGTAGGTAACTTTATCTCCTATCAATTGCTTTACATTTTCCATGGCTTCAGGATCATAACATTTCACAGATGCCCCTCTTTCAATTAAGGCATCAATCATTTCCAAAGCAGGAGCTTCACGAATATCGTCGGTGTTTGGTTTGAATGCCAATCCCCACATTGCTACAGTTTTACCAGAAATACTTCCAAAATGTCCATCAATTTTAGGCAATAAGGCTTTTTTCTGATCTGCATTCACATCTTCTACAGCTTTCAATATTTTGAAATCGTAGTTCACTTGTGCGGCACTATGCACCAAAGCTTGTACATCTTTAGGAAAACAACTTCCCCCATAACCAATACCAGGAAATAAGAAGCGCTTGCCAATACGGTCATCGCTACCAACACCTTTTCTAACCATATCTACATCGGCACCCATCAATTCGCACAAACGTGCAATCTCATTCATGAATGAAATTTTGGTTGCCAAGAAGCTATTTGCTGCGTATTTGGTTAACTCAGCACTTTTACAATCCATATGCATAACAGGATTTCCTTGACGCACATAAGGTGCATACAATTCATCCATTACGTCGAAGGCTCTTTGATTTGCAGCACCAATCACAACGCGATCTGGTTTCATGAAATCATCAACGGCTACACCTTCACGCAAAAATTCAGGGTTTGAAACAACGTCAAATGCACCTTTAAAGTTTGCAGCAATAGCAGCATGCACTTTATCAGCTGTACCTACAGGCACAGTGCTTTTGTCAACAATTACCTTGTAGTCGGTCATTATTTTACCCAAATGATCGGCAACACCCAAAACATAGCGCAAATCAGCAGAGCCATCTTCACCCGGAGGGGTTGGCAATGCTAAAAAGATTACTACACTATCTTTGATTGCTTCTTCTAAGTTGGTAGTGAATTTCAATCTACCTTCTTTTAAGTTGCGTTTGAAAAGGATTTCTAAACCTGGTTCAAAAATTGTAATTTGACCATTGCTCAAACGATCAACTTTACTTTGATCAATATCTACGCAAATTACATCGTTACCCGTTTCAGCGAAACATGTTCCACTTACCAAACCTACGTAACCAGTACCAACTACAGCTATTTTCATGTTATTCTTATTTATTTTTATAAAATTGTAAAATTGTATTTATTATATATTCTTGATTTTCAATGGATAATTCCGGACAAATTGGCAAACTCAAAACACGGTCACACATCTTTTCTGATATTGGTAAACTCACATTTTGAAAATAAGCCTGTTGCTTATGCAACGGAATGGGATAATAAATCATTGAAGGAATGCCATTATTATTCAAAAATTCTTTCAGCGAATCTCTATCCTCTTTCGACTTTAACGTAAGGGTATATTGATTAAACACATGTGTTGAATTCATTTCTTTTTGAGGGACATGAAACCAATCAACTGAATCAAAACTTTGGTTATACCTATGAGCCGCTGCTTGTCTTGCGCTTGTAAAAGATTTCAAATGAGGCAATTTAACACCAAGTATGGCAGCTTGTATCGTGTCTAACCTTGAATTAATTCCAATAACTTGATGTTTGTATTTTTCACCTTGGCCGTGGTTTGCAATCATGCGAATCTTCATTGCCAAATCGTCATCATTTGTGAATACTGCCCCGCCATCGCCAAAGCAACCCAAATTTTTTGAAGGAAAGAAAGATGTCGTTCCAATGTGACCCAATGTCCCTCCAAATCCAGAAATAGAAGGAGAACAATACTCAGAACCAATGGCTTGTGCATTGTCTTCTATTACGTATAGATTATGCTTTTTTGCTATGTCTAAAATAACTTCCATGTTTGCCACTTGACCAAACAAGTGAACTGGAGCTATTGCCTTTGTGTTGGCGGTAATCGCTTGTTCAATTAGACTTTCATCAATCAGAAAAGAACTTTCATTAATATCAACAAAAATTGGTTTTAATTTTAGAAGATAAATAACTTCCGCCAAAGCAGCATATGAAAAAGAAGGGGTGATGATTTCAGATCCTTCTGGTAAATTTAGAGCCATAAATGCCAATTGTAAGGCATCAGTTCCGTTGGCGCAAGAGATTACATGCTTTACATTTAAAAGCTGTGCCAAATTATATTCAAAGTTCTTTACTTGCGAACCTTGAATATATGCAGCGGACTCCATTACCTCGATTACAGCTTTATCAATATCACTTTTTAAGCGATGATATTGAGCTTGTAAGTTTACCAATGGAATAGTATGCGGCATAAATGTCGCAAAAATACAATTAATTACAAGGAAATCTTATAAATTCTTTGCGCGTTGACGATTTACTTCGTAAACGAAAATTCCAGAAGCAACCGACACGTTTAATGATTCAACTCCATTGGGTGATAATGGAATTTTCAGGAGTTGATCACACAATTTGGCAACATCCAAACTGATACCCGTTTCTTCACTTCCCATAACAATGGCAACTGGTCCTTCAATGGTGGAAGTAAATAAATTACTAGAGGCACCTTTCTCAGAAGCCCCAACAATAGATAATCCACTGTTTTTCAACAACTTAACAGTCCCATACATTGAGTTTGTACGACAAACTGGAATTTTGAACAATGCACCAGCTGAGGTTTTAATGGCGTCAGGATTGATGGCAGCACCACCTTTTTCAGGAACTACAATTGCATGAACTCCTGCGCAAGAAGCAGATCTTGCAATGGCACCAAAATTACGAACGTCGGTAACCCCATCCAATATCAAAACGAATGGCTCCTCACCTTTTTCATAAGTATCGGCAATTACATCCTCCAGTTTTGCAAAATCCACAGCAGAAATTGCAACAACAATTCCCTGGTGATTTCCCCGAACTAGGGTATTTAATTTTTGAATAGGAACTTGCTTCCAAATGATATTTCTATCTCGAAGCATTTTTAAAATATCTAATAATTGGCCTTGAAGAACTCCTTCTTGTATCCAAACTTTGTCGATAGTTTTGCCTGATTCTAAGGCCTCAATTACGGGATGAACTCCGTAAACAAATGAATCTCTTTTCTGTAATGGATCTTTTCTGAACATAAAAAAGTCCCGCCTTTCGGCGGGACAAAATATCATTAATTAAAATAAACCTGCAGACTCGCGTTTGTATTCCGCAGCCCAAGCCATTTTGTTTTTACTTGTTGCAAATTCAACTGCCCTGTTGATGAAATATTGACTATTGCTCAACTCTCTTTCAAACACACCATTTCCTTCTTGTCCCTCAGCCAATTTTTTGAAGAATTTAGCAAACTGTATGTTTTCTTTTACGCTTGCATCCAAAACCTCTTTGGCTTTTTTCTCATCGCCTAATTGTAACAATGCAATACCGTATTCAGTTCTGTATTCTCTGCGCAATGGCATTACTGATTCAGGAATTTCGGTTAAAATATGATTTAACACTTTAACACCTCTTGTTTTATAATTAGGAATTGAATCTTTAAATGCTTCATAATAGGCAATTGCATTTGCATAACCTCTTAATGGTGAAGGTACTTGCGCCATTGGAACTTGAACATCTTTACCACCAGCAGTCATTACTGAATATCCATTTTTAATGTCTTTGCCAATTTGCTCTAATCCGTTAATTCTTTCGATATAGAAATTAGCCAACAACAAAGACATTTGTTGTAAATCATTTGGAACATAAGCTGCTTTGTCATCCAAGAAGAAGTTTTTCTTTTCCTTCATGTTGTAATATTTGAAGCGATTAGTCAAATTATTATACAATTTAAACTCTTGAATGCGTATTGGTTGTCCACGGTCAGAACCACCTTTAATTGGTACGAAACGATAAACCAATCCTTCCAATTGCAAATAGTTATTCAAGAACGCAAAATCATACCCAGAAACAGAAGTGAAATAAATTGGTCTCTTCCATCCTTCTTTTGCAACTGTTGCTATTAAGTCGTACATAACCAAATCACCTTTTGATAAACGACCACTGGTAATATCAACTGAAATTGTATCTTCAATTAAGTTAGCTTCACTAGGTGCAACTACACCCGCAGCAAGAACTGCAGCTTTGTCAACCTTAATGAAGAATTTGTTGCCATTCCATTCAATACCTTTGGTTTCTCCACCATTTCTCTTTTTCGCATCTTGCATTTCTTTGATGATCTGAGAAAGTTCGCGACGCTGAGGATAAGCAGCAGCATTGATGGTAATTCCATAAGGTGATTCAAACGCACCCGTTTGCAAATCTTCCTTCGCCCATGATAAAGGCAATGGAGTAGATTTATAAACAGTATCTTTTAAAATCATACTATACCAATCTGTAGGTAATAAAGATTGGTTGATAATTCTCACATCTGTTCTAATGCCTTCAACGTTTTGTGCATACCACAAAGGATAAGTATCGTTATCGCCGTTACAGAATAATACCGCATTCGGCTCTAATGGCTCTAAGAAGTTTTTAGCCATATCTATACCGATATAACGTCCAGAACGATCATGATCATCCCAGTTTTGATAACCCATATTTATTGGCACCAAAACGATACTCAAAGCGGCAGCCCCAATTGCAGAAGCTCCTTTTAAGTATTTTTTGAGAATTTCTGCTAAAGAAATTACGCCTAAACCAATCCAAATACAGAATATTTGGAAAGAACCTACAACCGCATAATCACGTTCGCGGGGTTCTGAAGGAGGTTGGTTCGTATAAACAATAATCAATAAACCTGTAAACACGAACATGGTCATGATTAACCAAAAATCACGTTTCTTTTTGCCGTATTGCAAAACCAAACCCAAAATACCTAAAATCAAAGGCAGGAAGAAAAATGCATTTTTAGCTTTCTGATTTTGATAGTACTCTGGCAAGTCTTTCATAGGACCCACATTTAGGTTATCAATAAATGGAATACCCGAATACCAATTTCCATCAACTTTACTATTTCCAGAAACGGCTTGTTGGTCATTCAAACGGCCAATAAAGTTCCATGCAAAATAACGCATGTACATATACCGGATTTGATGGGTGAAGAAGTATTTCAAGTTATTGCCAAATGTAGGACTTTCATATTCCAAGGCCTGCAATTCTTGCTTGTCTTGTTCGGTCAATGCCTTGCCTGAATTTTGAAGTTCATCTATCCTGTTTTGAACATCGTCCATGCCGCTGTTGGTTCTGTAACCTCTGGCATGACGCTGTTCCATACTTCCCATTCGAGGGAAAATGGTATTGTAGTTTTCTGCTCTACCATCTCCATCCATATCGTATGGCTCAAACAAAGTTTCGATGTTTTCATCTCCTTCTTCATAACGGTCTTTTGCTTTGAAAAACCTTCTGCCTTTGTCTTTTTGACCTGTAGCTGGAGCATTAAAGTACGGACCATATAAAAGAGGACGATCACCATATTGTTCACGGGTAATATAACCGTAGAATTTAAATGGATCTTCAGGATTATTCATGTCAATAGCTGGATTAGCCATACTGCGAATAATTACCATTGCATAAGAAGAATAACCGAAAATTACGAAGCCCATTGTCAAGAAAATCACATTCCAATTGTGACTTCCTTTTTTGTGTGACCAAACTAACAAATAAATAATTGCAGCAAAAACCAAAGCAATTGCGAATATTGATCCACTGTAGAAAGGCATGCTAAATCCATTCACGAACAATTTGTCCATGTTTGCCAATAACCAAGGAATACCTGGATAAATTATTTTCATTACAAAACCCAAAGCCACTGCACTTCCAATAAGTGCCATGAAGATTCCTTTCGGTGAAACCGTATATTTTTTGAAATAATATGCCAAACAAACAGTTGGAATTACAAGTAAGTTCAACATATGCGTTCCCAATGCAAGACCAATTAAGAAACCGATAAATACAATCCAACGATCTACACCTTCAGATTCTTCGCTTTTGTACCATCTTAATAATGCCCAGAAAGTCAATGAAGTAAAGAATGATGACATTGCATATACCTCCGCTTCAACTGCGCTAAACCAAAAAGAATCAAGGAATGTGTTGGTTAATGCCGCAACAATACCCGCTGAAAATATCAAGGTATTTCTTTGTGCATTTTCAGGAGAAACCAATTTCTCAGCAAACATTACTGTAATCCAATAAGTAAACATTACACAACCTGCTGAAGAAACAGCAGAAAGCATGTTTACCCAAAATCCTACTTGATCTGGAGATTTTGCCATCAAGGCAAACAATCTACCAATCATCAAAAACAAAGGTGCCCCAGGAGGGTGAACTACTTGAAGTTTGTATGCTGCGGAAGCAAATTCACCACAATCCCACAAACTTACAGAAGGCTCTAAAGTTAGTGTGTAAACTACCAAAGCAATGGCAAACATGAGCCATCCTATGATTACATTTAAGCGAGAAAATGAATTCATCGTATATTATTTTTTTCGTTAATTGATTATTTAAAAGGCGAAAATAAGGATTCCAATTGCCAAAAGGAAACGTTTTCTATAAATATGTGTTTTAAGATTAAAGTTTTACCGTATTCGTACAATTCGTTAATCTATTCATAACAACTGGCAAAGTTAACAATGCCAACATATCAAAAATTGGAGGACCAACTGGTTGGCCACTCACAGCCACACGAAGTGGTTGCAAAATTTCACCCGTTTTTATACCCTTAGATTCGCAATAGTTTTTAAATTGTTGTTCAAATTCAGCAGGATTAGATGCTGCATTTTCTTGAAAATAAACACCCAAATCTAACAAAAGTTGATTCGTTTCTGGCTTCCATTTTTTAGCAACAACATCTACATTGTATTCCGTTGGCTCAACAAAGAAGTAGGCAGCTGCTGCAGGAATTTCATTCGCAAACTGTACTTTTTCCCTCAACAAACCAATGATTGTTTCTGCATATTCGCGATTAATATTTCCGAATTTTTCCTCGAAAATCGAAGCAATTGCATCGTAAATTTCAGAAACAGACTTCTTATTCATGTACTGGTGGTTGAACCAAAATGCTTTGTTCAAGTCAAATTTGGCACCACTCTTACTCACTCTATCTAAACTAAATGCTTGTATCAATTCATCCATTGAAAACAACTCTTGGTTATCGCTCGGATGCCATCCTAACAAAGCTAGCATATTGGCAACTGCTTCAGGGTAGTAACCAGCTTCTCTATAACCGGAGCTTTTTTCATTTGTTTTGGGATCTGTCCAATCAATAGGAAAAACTGGGAATCCCAAACGATCTCCATCTCTCTTGCTTAATTTACCATTTCCTTCAGGCTTCAACAACAAAGGCAAATGTGCAAACTCAGGCATATTTTCTTCCCAACCCAAGAAACGATAAAGCATAACATGCAAAGGAGCACTTGGCAACCATTCTTCGCCGCGAATTACATGAGAAATTCCCATTAAATAATCGTCAACTACATTGGCCAAGTGATATGTTGGCATGCCATCTCCTTTAAGAAGGACTTTGTCATCCATTGTATTTGTGCTTACAACTACCCAGCCTCTAATTACATCATGAAAACGCACTTCTTCTTTTCTAGGAAGTTTAATACGAATCACATAATTATCACCGCGATCTAAACGCTCTTTCACTTCATCAGCAGATAAAGTCAAAGAGTTTTTCATACTCATTCGGCTAATAGAATCATAAGCAGGTTGCATTTTACTCGCTTCTAATCTCTTACGCATTTGCTCTAAATCATCTTCAGAATCAAACGCATAGTATGCCAATCCCTCAGAAATCAATCTTTCGGCGTATTGGCGGTACATTGGTTTTCTTTCGCTTTGGCGATACGGCGCGTGAGGACCACCTTGTTCTGGTCCCTCATCAATTTCAATACCAACCCATTTTAAACTTTCACGGATATACTCTTCAGCTCCAGGAACAAAGCGGTTTTGATCGGTATCTTCGATACGCAAAATCATGGTACCACCATGTTTTCGAGCTAATAAATAATTGTACAAAGCTGTTCTTACACCACCAATGTGTAAAGGTCCTGTAGGACTTGGAGCAAAACGAACGCGAACGGGTCTTTCTGTTGACATAAAAATTGAAAGGTGCAAAGATACGGAAACAAACTTGTTTTGTATCTTTGCAGTATGAATCTAATTGAACAAGTGAATGCTGGTGTAATGGCAGCAATGAAAGCCAAAGACGCCGATAGGTTGAGAGCACTTCGTGGAATTAAAAGTGCATTTTTATTATTGCAAACTGGCGAAGGTGTTACCGAAGTAACTGACGACATGTGTATTAAAGCACTACAAAAGCTTGCAAAACAAAGAAAAGATTCTTTAGAAATTTACAATACCCAAGGTAGAGAAGATCTTGCTGTTGTTGAAAGACAAGAACTTAGCATCATTGAAGAGTTTTTACCTGCTCAAATGAGCGAAGCTGATGTTCGCGCAAAAATCCAAGCTGTAATTACCGAATCAGGTTTTTCTGGACCAGAAAATATGGGCAAAGTAATTCCATTGGCAATGAAAGCATTGAGCGGTCAAGCAGACGGAAAATTGATTTCACAATTGGTTAAAGAGCTTTTATAAGCTTTTTACCAATTAGTTTTTATAGAAAAGCGCCAAAGCAGCGCGCAATTGACCATCATCCAAAAGCTTCTTGGCGGTTTGGTGTATATCACCCAATCCGAATTGCTCAAGTGCATTGTCAATTTCTTCGGTTGTAGGAATCGTAGTCAATGTAGCAAGCTTTCCAATATCATTGGCAGTTAGCACTTTGCTTTGCTTAAGTTCGTTAGGCAAAGCATCATAACCTATGGTTTTTTGCATGGGTTGCGCCAATTCAAACAGGCTATTCTCGTCTGTTTTGCAATACCAACTTCCGCCCAAACGTCCAACCAGATTCATTTTAAGTTGAGATATTTTACCGTCATCACCCAAAACGTCTTCGTTGATATGCACTTTAATTACCTGGCAAATTACCAAATTCCCCGCGCCACCACCGGTGCCCATTTCTTTTACTTCAAGCACTTTGCATTCTAATTGAACCGGACTTTCTGCCACCCTAAAAGGTTTGATTAAATCCGAAGCCAAAGGAGTAAATCCAGCTTTTTCAAATTCATTCACGCCATATTCCCAAGGTGCTGCTGCAACGTTCATTTTCTCAACCATTTCGAGGGTAACCACATTTATTACAACCTCTGGAACCTCCTTCACATTTAAATAAGTATGCTTTGGTGTTCCATCTCTGCCACTGTTGTTTGGTGCAAAAATGACAATTGGTGGATTGGCGCTAAAAATATTAAAGAAGCTAAATGGTGCCAAATTAGGTTCTCCATCTTTGTTAATGGTGCTTGCAAAACAAATAGGTCGAGGACCGATACTCCCTATTAAATATTGATGTAACTGAGGAATCGGAATTTCTTTTGGGTCAATTGTAAGCATAGTCATATTATTAAATTACATGGCCCATTTTGGCTCTTTTGGTATCTAAATATTTGGCATTGTGAGGATTAGGCACAACAAGCAAAGGTATGTTTTCAATGATTTCTAAACCGTAACCAATTAGGCCAGTACGTTTTTTCGGGTTGTTACTGAGTAAGCGCATTTTTTTAATTCCCAAATCACGGATAATTTGAGCACCCACACCGTAATCTCTTTCATCCATTCCAAATCCAAGTTGTAAATTGGCTTCTACCGTATCCAAACCTTGTTCTTGTAATTTGTATGCTTTCAGTTTATTTAACAAACCTATTCCACGTCCCTCTTGATTCATATAAACGATGACTCCCTTGCCTTCTGCTTCAATTCTTTCCATGGCTTTTTGTAATTGCTCTCCGCAATCGCATCTGCAACTTCCAAAAATATCACCGGTTAAACAACTGCTGTGCACGCGAACCAAAACAGGTTCGTCTTCAGTCCATGTGCCTTTGATCAATGCCAAATGCTCTTGTTCTGTATCTTTTTGTTTGTATGCTATTAAATCAAAGTCGCCAAATTTTGTAGGCATTTGAACAGAAATTTCACGTTTGATTAAACTTTCATGTGCAATTCTATATTTGATTAATTCTTCAATACTTACAATTTTCAAATCAAACTTTTTAGCCACGTGAATGAGATCAGGCAAACGAGCCATGCTCCCATCTTCATTCAAAATTTCAACGATGCAACCTGCCGGTTCAAATCCCGCCATTCTCGATAAATCAATAGCCGCTTCAGTATGTCCTGCCCTGCGCAAAACTCCTTCTTTCTTGGCACGCAAAGGAAAAATAT
The DNA here is from genome assembly GCA_947447955.1 of Flavobacteriales bacterium. GTDB lineage: Bacteria > Bacteroidota > Bacteroidia > NS11-12g > UBA955 > VMCP01. The sequence continues at coordinate 197,073 of CANFLS010000002.1, forward strand.
GTCCTGGTTTTCCTAATTCATCATTTTTGGTGTTCGGGTCAATTAACGCCATGATGGTTTTTGATCTATCCTGAGCAGAAATACCTGTGGTGCAACCATTTCCTAAAAGATCAACACTTACTGTAAATGCTGTTTCATGTGTGGCGGTATTTTTACCGACCATCATGTCTAAAGCCAATTCTTCACAACGCTCTTCAGTTAAAGGAACACAAATTAATCCGCGTCCTTCTTTGGCCATAAAATTCACCAATTCTGGAGTCATATTTCGGGCAGCGGTCAAAAAATCTCCCTCATTTTCCCTATCTTCATCATCAACTACAATTACAACTTTTCCATTTTTAATATCTTCAATGGCTTCTTCAATGGTATTTAAAACGATGATATTTTCTGTTGACATATGCTAATTTTTCACAAATTTACAATCAATTTTACCGTGTTTATTTTTTTTATTTTTTAAGATAGAAATCTCTCGATTAATCGCTTACTTCGAACAATGGATCAGCCGAATAAATCAGACGTAATATTAGCGGTAAAAAATCGTATACTTTCCATGCTAAATACTGTAACTGAAAGTTTAGAATCTGAAAGAAATGCAATTCAGCAAGAAACCAAAAGTTCTGCAGGAGATAAATATGAAACACAAAGAGAAATGCTTCAAGCCGACATTCGACGTTCTGAGCATCAATTAAATGAATCAACCAATCATCTAGATATCATAGACCACTTATTTGACTTTCACGGAAAAATCATAATAGGCACAATGGTAGAATTAAAACAAGAAAAACAGAATATGTTAATTTTTATTGGCCCAGCTATTGGAGACGTAATGGTTAACCAAACAAAAATCAAAACTGTTTCGCAAGCTTCACCATTTGGACATTTACTTATGGGTAAAACGACTGGTGATAGTATTGTTTTCAATCAAAAATCATTTTCAATCGTTAATTGTTATTAAGGAATGGTGGACTTAAAATCATATTTTTCGGAGTTAAATCAAAAGCAATCAGATTATTTCAATGAGGGAATTACCCTATCCATTGACTTCAGGAAATCTCAACTATTGTTATTGAAAAAAGCAATTGAAGCGTATCAAGATGAAATTACAGAAGCGCTTTTACTTGATTTGGGAAAATCTGAATTTGAAAGTTATACCACAGAAATTGGATTTGTTTTAAGCGAATTAAAACATACAATTAAGAATATTGGGAAATGGAGCTCGGACATCAATGTCAAATCTCCAATGGCCCTGTTTCCCTCAAAAAGCAAAATAATAAACCAACCCCATGGAAAAACGCTCATTATTGCGCCATGGAATTATCCGTTCCAATTATTAATTGCACCACTTATTGCTTCAATTGCAGCAGGAAATACATCATTACTAAAGCCTTCTGAATTAACTCCAAAAACAGCTGCAGTACTCAGTAAAATTATTCATGCCACATTCTCAGAAAATTACATTGATATCGTTGAGGGAGATGGTGCGGAAATAGTTTCAAGTGCAATTGATCATTTTCAACCCGATTTTATATTTTTCACAGGATCAACCGCGGTAGGAAAAATTATTGCAAAACAAGCTGCTCAATATTTGATTCCAACAGTATTGGAATTGGGAGGTAAAAGTCCGTGTATTGTAGATGGTTCTTCTTCTGTAAATATCACTGCAAAACGTATCTTGATGGGCAAAACCATCAATGCGGGACAAACCTGTGTTGCCCCAGATTATATTTTGGTTTACGAAAAACATTTGCCTGAGTTTGTTCAATCTATGAAAACTGCAATCCATGAGTTCTATGGAAAACATCCTTTAGAATCGGCAGATTATACAAAAATTGTCAATACACATCATTTCAATAGGTTGTTGAAATTAATGGAAGGTACCGACGTCATTCTTGGTGGAGAATATGATCTAGAAATTAGAAAAATAGCACCCACTTTGGTACGGGTTCCAAACATGGATCATCCTATTATGAAGGAAGAAATTTTCGGTCCCATTTTGCCAATTATTCCATTTACAACAGAAGAAGATATTTATAAAATAATTGCTGCAAACCCAAATCCGTTAGCTCTTTATATATTCAGTTCTAACAATGATTTTTCTAAGAGAATTACTCAGAAAGTTTCATTTGGAGGCGGTTGTATCAACAACACCCTCATGCATTTGGTTTCTCCAGAAATGCCATTTGGTGGTGTTAGAGTTAGCGGTCAAGGAGCATACCATGGAAAATTTGGATTTGATGCTTTTACGCACAAAAAGAGCATACTGAAAACAGGATTTTGGTTTGATTTAAAACAAAAATATCCGCCTTACACAGACAGTGCTTTAAAACTGGTAAAGAAATTCCTGTAATTGATTTAGAAAGTGATTGCAAAAAATTGCAATTTAACTTTCAAGTAATTCTAGCAACACGCTATAGGTTTTATCTGCATTTGGCAACATCACCGCTTCCATTCCCATATTCAATGGAACTGCCGGAATATCCGCACTTCCCAAGGTTTGAACTGGTGCATCCAAATACCTAAAACAATCGCGACTGATTCTTCCTGCCAATGCTTCAGCAAAGCTGTTGGTAATTGTTTCTTCAGTTAATACCAAAATTTTACCATGCTTTTTAGTCAAATCGTAAACCGCTTCTTGGTCGTATGGTGCCAACGTGCGCAAGTCTAAAATCTCAACCCTATTGTCCAATTTTTTAGCTGCAGCAAGTGCCCAATAAACTCCCATTCCATATGTTACTACACCTACAGTTTCGCCGTTTTCAAGGGCTTCTTTTGAGGGACTTAAAACAGTTCTTGCCTTACCAAAAGGAATCACATAGTCGTCTGAAGGTTCAGGCGATTTAGCCATTTCAGTTCCTGGAACTTTACTCCAATACAATCCTTTATGTTCAAACATAATTACAGGATTCGGATCATAGAAAGCAGATTTCATTAATCCTTTCATATCGGCCGCATTACTTGGGTAAGCAATTTTTAATCCTTTAATAGGCAAAATGCTACTTTCCACAGTGCCAGAGTGATAAGGTCCACCTCCACCATAAGCGCCTGTTGGAACACGAATTACACTTGCCACAGGGAATTTACCCATGCTTAAGTAGCAACTTTTAGAAAGCTCGGTTACCAATTGGTTTACACCTGGCCAAATATAATCAGCAAATTGAATTTCAACAATGGGCTTACAACCCACAGCGCTCATTCCTGCTGTACTTCCAACAATATAAGCCTCTTGGATTGGGGTATTAAAAACACGTTTCTTGCCATATTTATCAGCAAGTGTTGCCGCTTCTCTAAAAACACCGCCCAATCTATGTCCTACATCTTGTCCATAGAGTAATGCTTCAGGATGTGTTTTTAATATTTCATCTACCGCAAAAAGGGCAGCATCAACAATCATAATAGGTTCTCGGCCTTCTGGTTCACGGATACCTTTTTCTTCGGTTATTGGTGTTGGTGCTAAAATATGATCGAAAAGTGTTTCCGGTGTAGGATCTTCTGCTGCTTTGGCTTTTTCAAAGTCATCTATAACTCTAGCTTGGGCAGTAACGGAAATTGCATCTAGGGTATCTTTGGTTTCAGCCAAACTCAAAAGCAATTGCTCTAGGCGTGGCAATGGATCTTGGCGCATTTGGCGCTCCAAATCATCGCGATACCATTCACTTCTAACTCCACTTGTATGGTGGCCTAATAAAGGAACTTTTACATGAACCAACATAGGTTCACGGTTTGCCCGCACCAAATCAATGGCACGTTTCATTTCGTCGTGACATTGCACAAAATCAGAACCGTTGATGCGAATACGCTTCATGCCTTTAAAGCCTAAAGCATAATCGAAAGCATCCATTGCCCTCATTTCATCTCCGCTGGCAGAGATACCCCAATCATTGTCTTGAACGAGGTAAATTATTGGTAATTTATGCAATACAGCCATTTGCATGGCTTCTGCAACTTCACCTTCGGTAACTGAACCATCGCCTAATGAGCAAACAACAATGGGTTTTTCAGCACCAGTTAGAAGGTTTTGTTCTTCTAAATATTTTATTCCATGTGCGGCACCTGTAGCTGGAATGGTTTGCATTCCGGTTGCACTACTTTGGTGAGGCATTTTGGGCATATCTGGTCTTTTCAAAGACGGATGCGCGTAATAAGTTCTTCCCCCGGAAAATGGATCATCGGCTTTTGCCAACAATTGCAACATTAATTCATAGGGTTGCATTCCCATAGAAAGCAACATGCTTTCATCGCGGTAATACGGATAAACGAAATCTATTGGTTTTAAATGAAAACCTGTAGCAATTTGAATAGCTTCATGACCTTTAGATGTACTGTGCACATACTTGGTAATTGGCCTGTTTTCTTCATAAATTTTTGCCATTGCTCGGGCAGTCTGCATTAAATCCCAAGCTTTTAAAAGCACATCTTTTTCTACCATTGTTTTCGAAGTGCAAGTTTAAGCAATTTTCATATTTTATTAACACACTATTTTCGTCAATTACAAAGTTCAATTGTTATTTTATATTAGTTTTAATTATATTGCATGAAAAATCCTGATTTATATATGATTAGAACCATACTATTAGTAACATTTTTTATTGGAATACCATCATTATTCGCCCAAAGTAAAATCAAAGGGAAAATTATTGATTTAACCTCCCAAAATGCTCTTGAAGCAGTTATTAAAGATGCAAAAGGCAATTTACTCGGTAATTCAAATAATCAAGGAGATTTTGAAATCGAAAAACCGTCCCTAAAAGAAAAAATACGTGTGGTTTTTAATGATGATAATTTTGATGTTGAATATAACAATGAAGACTTTTGGACAATTAAAATTGATCTAAAACTTGAAAAAATTGATGCTGTCAATATCAAGCAAAACCGTCTTAAGGAAAAACTCAAAGAATCGCCATTGACGGTTGAAAGTATGAGTGCCCAAAGTATCAAAGAAACTCCAGCGAGCGACTTTTATGAAGCCTTGGGACATCTAAAAGGCGTGGATGTAACGGCAGCTAGTTTGGGATTTAGAATTGTAAACACCCGTGGTTTCAACAGTACATCACCCGTTAGAACCTTACAAATAATTGATGGGGTTGACAATCAAAGTCCAGGATTGAATTTCTCTTTGGGAAATTTCTTGGGTGCCTCTGAGTTGGACGTTGCAAACCAAGAAATTATTGTAGGTGCAAGTTCAGCTTTCTATGGGCCGGGTGCATTCAACGGGGTTATCAGTATTACAACCAAAGACCCTTGGAAAACACCAGGCTTCAGCGTAAAAACAAAAGTTGGGGAACGCGGATTGTCGGAATACTCACTTCGATATGCACATATTTTTAAAAACAAACAAAAACGTGAATTCTTAGCCATGAAATTCAATGCTTTCTACATGCAAGCCTATGATTGGGTGGCCGACAATGCTGCTCCGGCAACGGATTCAAAGCAAGGTGTTTCAAATTTAGGTGGTTATGATGCCGTAAATAAATACGGTGATGAGATTTTAAGAGCCGGTGAAAACGACAAAACAAACAGGGGCGGACAATATTCCGTGCCAGGTTTGGGAATGTATTACCGCGAAGGATATTGGGAAAAAGATTTGGTAGACTACAATACCTATAACGTAAAAACCTCTTTTATGGCTAGTTGGAAGCCAAATAAAAACAGCAACTCTGAAATACAATATCAAGTAAATTTAGGTATGGGAACAACGGTTTACCAAGGTGATAACCGTTACAGTTTGCGCAATATCAAATTCATGCAAAACCGTCTTGAGTGGAAACAGAAAAATGGATTTATAAGGGCTTATGCAACAAATGAAGATGCAGGTCAAACCTATGATGCCGTTTTCACTGCGCAATTGATGCAAAACTATGCAAAGCGCGATGACCTTTGGTCGGGAGACTTATACAGCATATGGTTAAATACTTATGCTAAAAAAGTGAAAGGATTACCCGGTTATCCTAATGAGAATTTGATCAATCCTTTTGATGCAAATCCAGCTATTCGCGATTCATTTTATAGAATGGCTCAAAAAAGCATTCAAAACAACCAAGATCAAATGACCAAATGGTTTGCTGAAGCGAGGGCATTGGCAAATAGATGGAGTGATTTTAAAGGATTACATTTTGCCCAACAGCCTTTTACCTACGATAGATACCAACCCGGAACTGAACGTTTTGATTCACTGAAAAATGCAATTACCAATAGAAAAAGTTTTGGTGAAGGCGGTAGTGGATTTTTCGACAAAAGCGGTTTGTATCACATACAAGGAGAACGCCGTTGGAACAAAGATAAACCACTAAATTTTGTTACTGGATTTAGCAGCAGACTTTACAACCCCAATACGGCAGGTACAATTTTTTGCGACACAAATGGCCGCAAAATCATCAATTATGAGGGAGGTGTTTTTGGAGGGACAGAATACCGCTTCAACGAAAATAAATGGAAGATAAACTTAACCGCAAGGGCTGATAAAAATGTAAACTTCCCTGTGATTTTTAGTCCTGCCGCTTCAATTGTATATACTCCCGATAAAATTACTTTTCTAAGGGTTTCTTTTACAAGTGGCGTAAGAAATCCAACATTGGCTGACCAATACTTATATTACAACGTAGGTAGGGCAATATTACTGGGTAATTTAAATGGTTATGATAGCTTGGTAACAATTGGATCAGTTTATGACGCCCTTGGTGGAGCACAGCCCGACTTGAATAAATTACAATGGTTTAATGTGAAACCAGTAAAACCAGAACGCGTAAAAAGCATTGAAATTGGATACAAATCATTTTTATTCAAGAATAAACTGAATGTTGATGCTTCGGCATATTACAATGTTTACACAGATTTTATAGGATATAAAATTGGGTATGATCCCATCATTGGATTTGGAACCATTTTAGGTGGTCAGGGTTATCGAATTGCAACCAACGCAGAATCGCAAGTTTCAACTATGGGAGTATCAGCTGGCTTTTATTACTTCTTTGGACAGGTTTATACATTCGGAGCAAATTATTCATACAACAAGTTGAACAAACAAGAAAACCAAGATCCTATTATTCCTGCTTTTAACACACCCGAAAATAAATTCAACCTATCTTTTGGTTGCAATAATGTTTCTATTAAATTGCCACAATTCTTAAAAGTTAGGGGAAATAAAAGCAAATATTGGGGTTACAATATCAACTACAAATGGATTCAAGGCTTTATGTACGAAGGTTCTCCTCAGTTTACAGGCTATATTCCTACATACTGGATGTTAGACGCCATGATTTCTAAAGAAATTCCAATTTATCATACTTCCCTCAAAATTGGGGCTTCCAATATTACCAACAATATGAATTACCAAGTTTATGGGGGACCAAGAATTGGAAGATTGGCTTATATCTCACTTTTATTTAATATTAATTAAAACTTATTGAAATTAATACCATTAACTATATTTTGAAAAAAAGAATTTCTTACATTTGCATAAAACCAACAAGATTATATACCATGAAAAAACTATTACTAAGTGCAGTTTTATTGCTTTCAGCAACAGCTGCTATGGCTCAAATTAAATACGTAGATCGTGTTTTAAATCCAAGCCAAATTACAAAAACCATGCACGTTATGTATGGAGCTAACTACACCGTTATGAAAGGTGCATGGCAGTGGAACGGTAATCCTACTACCCCACTTAGACTTGACACATTGAGAATGGATGTTTACGAACCTAACGATGGTGTTACAAAAAGACCTTTGGTTATTTTTATGCACTCAGGTAGCTTTTTGCCACGTTATGCAAACAATTCACCAGTAGGATACAAAGACGACAGTGCAACTGTAGCTTTCTGTAAAGATTTGGCTATGCGCGGTTATGTTGTAGCTTCTATGACTTACAGATATGGATGGAATCCAACTGCAGCAACTGAAGATTTGCGTAAGAGTGGTATTATCAATGCTGCTTACAAAGGTGTTCAAGATGTTTCAGCTTGTATCCGTTATTTCAAAGAAAACGTAGCCATTTATGGCAACACTTTTGGAGTAGATACTACCAAAATTGCTGTAGGTGGTAACGGTACAGGTGGTTACATTTCAAGTGCATTTGCATCTTTAGACCGTCAAAGTGAAATTAAAATCAACAAATTCAAAGATCCTAATTCAGGTAAAAACTTTGTAAACGATACCATTTGGGGCGATCGCAAAGGATTTGGTGGATACCCAGGATTTGGCAAAAACAATACTCCAGGCTATACTTCAACTGCACAAGCTGCTTTTGCAATTGGCGGTGCTTTGGGAGATTCTACTTGGTTAGAGGCTGGTGAAATTCCAATCATTTGGGCACACTCAGTTTATGATCCATTTGCTCCTTACACAACTGGTATGGTAAACGTACCTGGTACTAGCTTACAAGTTGTTGAAGTTTCTGGTGGTCGTGATGTTATGGCTCGTAGCCAACGTCTTGGAAATACTGCTCCTTACAAAGGAAAAGTTATGGATGTTTACACCATCGAAGCAAATAAAATAAACCAAGGTATTGATGGATTATTCCCAATGACAGGTATTTTAAATGCATCTGGTCCTTACGAATGGTACGATACCAACAAAATCAAAATGTTGCCTAGTCCTCCATATAGCCCAGCTACAATTTTAGGTGGTATCAAAGCAAGTAACCCAATGTGGAGCAAAGCTAAATCTATGACTTACATTGATTCTATTGATGGTTATATCGCACCACGTTTGGCTATTTCTTTAGGCTTGGTTACTTCTGTAGGTATTGAAAACAAAAACTTAGCAAGCAATGTTACCATTGCTCCTAACCCAACCAAAAATCACTTGGTTATTCATAACAACTGGGAAAATAACAAATTAAATGCTGCATCTATCTACGACATGAATGGTCGTTTGGTACAAAAATTAATTGTTACCGGAATCCACAACGAATACAACTTATCATTGCCTGCTGGTTTGTACATTGTTGAAATGCAATTTGCAAACGGTACTGGCAACAAAAAATTGGTTATTGAATAATATTTATTCAAATTAACTTATTATAATACTTTAATTTAAGGGGTGCACATAATGCACCCCTTTTCTTTTGTACTTGCCATAAAAAACGCGTATTTTTGCAACTTTACTGTATTAACCATTAATATCCATGTATTCTACCCTCAAAAACCTTAATTGGCCAGAAATTGAAAAGGAAATCCTTGAATTTTGGGATACCGAAAATATCTTTCAATTAAGCGTAAACCAACGTCCCGAAAATAATACCTTTACCTTTTTCGAAGGTCCACCTTCTGCAAACGGTATGCCTGGTATTCACCACGTTATGGCCAGGGCTATGAAGGATATTTTTTGCCGTTACAAAACCCTTCAAGGTTTCAGGGTTGCCCGCAAAGCTGGTTGGGATACCCACGGTTTGCCAATTGAATTACAAGTTGAAAAACGTTTGGGCATTCGCAAAGAAGACATTGGAACCAAAATTAGCCTTGAAGATTATAACAAAGAATGCCGTAAGGATGTTCTTATGTTCAAAGACAAATGGGATGAACTCACCCACCGCATTGGTTTTTGGGTAGATCTTAACGATCCTTACATTACCTACGAAAACAACTACGTTGAAACCCTTTGGTATTTGCTAAAACAATTGCACGAAAAAGGATTTTTATACAAAGGGTATACCATCCAACCATTTTCGCCAGCTGCTGGTACAGGTCTTAGTTCTCACGAATTAAACCAGCCTGGTACTTACCAAAATGTAAAAGATACCACTATCGTTGCCCAATTTAAAAAGGCAAATACAACAAACGAATATTTCATTGCTTGGACAACCACTCCGTGGACATTGCCCAGCAATACGGCTTTGGCAGTAGGTGCTAAAATTGAATATGTAGATATTCAAACTTTTAACCAATACACCGGAGAACCCATCATTGTTACCATGGCTGCGGCCCTTACAGGTAAATACTTTGCTGCTGAAAATGAAAATGGTGATTTTGAGGGATATTCACTCGGCCAAAAAAATATTCCTTGGAAAATTTTAAAATCATGCCTAGGTAAAGAACTTGAAGGAACCCGCTATGAGCAACTTCTACCCTATGCACAACCAGAAACCGGCGACGCTTTCAAAGTGGTTATTGGCGATTTTGTTAGCACAGAAGACGGTACTGGTATTGTTCATTTGGCTCCAAGTTTCGGTGCCGATGACTTTAGAACAGCAAGAGAAAATGGCATTGGTTCATTGACATTGGTTGACAAAAAAGGCCGTTTTGTTGAAGAGGTTACAGACTTTGCAAATGAGTTTGTAAAGGAAGCCTACCTCACCGACGAAGAAAAAATTGAAGAAACAGCAAAACAAGGTCGCGACAAATATTTAGGCGTTGACGAACGTATTGCAATCAAACTAAAAACCGAAAACAAAGCGTTTAAGGTTGAAAAATACGAGCATACCTACCCTCACTGTTGGAGAACAGACAAACCAATTCTTTACTACCCATTAGAAAGTTGGTTTATCAAAACTACTGCGGTAAAAGACCGTTTGGTAGAGCTGAATAAAACCATCAACTGGAAACCAAAAAGTACCGGTGAAGGTCGTTTTGGAAACTGGTTAGAAAACCTTGTAGATTGGAATTTAAGTCGTTCAAGATTTTGGGGAACGCCCCTCCCAATTTGGCGCACTGAAGATGGTACTGAAGAAAAATGCATTGGTAGCATTGCAGAATTAAAATCGGAAATCGAAAAAGCCAATCAACAGTTAGGCTTAAATCAAGATGCAGAAAATGCAACCCTCGATTTACACCGTCCATACGTTGATAGAATTACTTTGGTGAGCAACAGCGGCAAAGCAATGACCCGCGAAACCGACCTTATAGACGTTTGGTTTGATAGTGGTGCCATGCCTTACGCACAATGGCATTGGCCATTTGAAAACAAAGAAATCTTTGAAAAGAATTTCCCAGCAGACTTTATTGCTGAAGGAGTTGACCAAACCCGTGGATGGTTCTTTACCTTGCATACAATTGGAGTGATGTTGTTTGACAGTGTCGCCTTCAAAAATGTAATTGCAAACGGTTTGGTTTTAGATAAAAACGGGAATAAAATGAGCAAGCGCCTTGGAAATGCGGTTGATCCTTTTACCACCGTTGATAAATATGGAGCCGATGCTTTGCGTTGGTATATGTCTACCAATTCACAACCTTGGGACAATCTAAAATTTGACACCGAAGGCGTTGTAGAATCGCAACGCAAGTTTCTTGGCACACTCTACAATACTTATGGATTTTTTGCAATTTATGCAAATATTGATCAGTTTGTTTTCCGCGAAAATCAACAAACCGATGTTGCAACACGTTCTGAATTAGACCGTTGGATATTAAGCAAACTCAACTCATTAATTCAAGAAGTTACAGAAGCATTAGACGATTATGATCCAACAAGAGCAGCTAGAGCAATTGAAGAATTTGTAAGTGAACAATTGAGCAACTGGTATGTACGTTTGTCTCGCAGAACTTTCTGGAAAGGCGAATTAAATACTGAAAAGCAAGCAGCATACGAAACTTTATATACTTGCCTTGACACCATTGCCAGAATGATATCGCCGGTGAGTCCATTCTTCTCAGATTGGTTATATAAGAATTTGAATGCTCCGTTGATTGAGCAAAACTTGGCGCCTAAATCGGTACATTTAACAAATTGGCCAAAGGCGAATACTGCTATCATACATTCTGAGTTAGAAATGCAAATGAAAAGGGCACAAACCGTTTGTAGCTTGGTATTGTCCCTCAGAAAAAAAGAAAAAATCAAGGTGCGTCAACCCTTACAAAAATTAATTATTCCTGCATTGACGGCCCAAATGCAATCGCAATTGGAACATGTTGCAGATTTGATTTTGAGTGAGGTAAACGTAAAAGAAATTGAATACTTAAGTGCCGATAATGCATTGTTGGTGAAGAAAATAAAACCTAATTTCAAAACGTTGGGTAAAATTTTGGGACCTAACATGAAAGCGATGTCGGTTTTGGTGGAAGCTTTCACACAAGATCAAATTCGCGAGATAGAATTGAACGGCAGCATTGAAGTTTCGATTAACAATGAACCTTTCAATTTGAAAATTGAAGATGTAGAAATCATTACCCAAGATATGCCAGGTTGGTTGGTGACATCTGAAGGAGACACAACAGTTGCCTTAGACATTACTTTAACCGAAGAATTAATTCAAGAGGGTATGTCGAGAGAGTTGGTGAATAGAATTCAAAACTTGCGTAAAGACTTAGGTTTTGAAGTCATCGATAAAATCAGAATTGAATATAATGGTTCAGAACAACTTAAGGAAAGCGTAAATAAATTTTACCCTTATATTTGCAGTGAAGTATTGGCAAGTCAAATTACATTTAATTCATCTTGTAACACAAATGAAACCGATGTAAACGAGGAGGCAGTATTTCTTAATTTAACCAAAGAATAAAACCAATATCCAAGAATAACCATGGAAAAAACACGTTACACCGACGAAGAATTGGAAGAGTTTAGATTACTGATTGCTCAGAAACTTGACAGTGCCAAAGCGGAATTCCGCACATTGCAAGGAAATTTAAAAAGTGGAAATGAAAATGGCGCAGATAGCACCAACAATAATTACCTAACTTTAGATGACGGAGCCGACACCGCTGAAAAAGAAAATCTCAATCATTTGGCAGCACACCAACTTAAATTTATCAAAAGTTTGGAAGCTGCAATGGTAAGAATTCAGAACAAAACGTATGGTATTTGCAAAACTTCCGGCAAACTCATTCCTAAGGAACGTTTGCGCGCAGTGCCTCATACCACTCAAACCATAGAAGCCAAACTTAAAAAATAATCTTTTGAGCCAGGCTAATTCAAAATGGTTATACTCACCAAAATTTTGGTGGGCTTTTGGTGTGCTTTTTTCAGCAATTTTAATTGATCAACTCATTAAAATTTATGTGAAAACGCATTTTATTTATGGTGAATCTTATCCAGTTTTTGGGAATTGGTTCAAAATCTATTTTATAGAAAACGATGGCATGGCCTATGGCATGAAACTCTTTGGTGGGGGTACCATTGGTAAGCTAATTTTAACCTTCTTCAGAATTATTGTTTCTGCTTTTGGTATTTGGTATTTGACTGCAATTATAAAAAACAAAGGCCATATAGGACTCATTGTGGCGGTTTCGCTCATTTTAGCGGGTGCAATGGGCAATATCATTGACTCCGTTTTTTACGGATATTACTTCGGCGACAGGGCCATGCTTCCTTTTGAAACTACCAGTCATTTTTTAAATGCTTATCCTGGTAAATGGTTTGAAGGACAAGTGGTTGACATGTTTTATGCACCCATGTGGGAAGGTGTTTTTCCAAGATGGATGCCGTTTTGGGGTGGTGAATTATTCACCTTTTTTGCTCCAATTTGGAACTTTGCCGATGCTTGTATTAGTATTGGTGTTGCCATCATGATTTTAGGGCAAAAGAAATTCTCCTTGCCTTCACCCTCAATTGTTTTGAACAAACCCGAATCACAAACAGAAATAAATACCCAAGAAAATTAGACTTCCTAAATTTCAAAGGTTAATTTTGCAATACTTTCAATGGAACTTTCTTTAAACGAACAACAACTATTACGCAGACAATCTCTTGAGCAATTAAGAGCATTGGGCATTGATCCTTATCCAGCGGCTTTATATCCTGTGAACGCCACTGCCGAGGAAATCAGAAATGAATATCCCACCAACCCTGATAAATTTAAGCAGGTTATTGTTGCCGGTAGAATGATGGCGAGAAGAATCATGGGGAAAGCTGCTTTTGCTTCTATTCAAGACAGCACTTCGAAAATTCAAGTGTATGTGAATAGAGATGAAATTTGCCCTGAGGAAGACAAAGAAATGTACAACACTGTATTTAAAAAATTGCTTGATATTGGCGATTTTATTGGTGTTGAGGGATATGTTTTCACCACACAAACAGGTGAAATTTCTATCCATGCAAGCAAAATTACCTTACTTTCAAAATGTTTAAACCCATTGCCTCTTCCAAAAGAAAAAGACGGTGTGGTTTATGATGCATTTACAGACCCAGAATCTCGTGCACGCATGCGTTACGTAGATTTGGTTGTAAATGCTCAGAATAAAGAAACCTTTATCAAACGCAGCAAAATTGTACAAAGTTTGCGCAATACTTTCAACGACCGTGGTTATTTGGAAGTAGAAACGCCAATTTTACAAAGCATTCATGGTGGTGCCGCTGCGCGTCCTTTTGAAACACATCACAATGCATTAGACATGAAACTCTATTTGCGCATTGCAAATGAGCTTTATTTGAAACGATTAATTGTGGGTGGATTTGACGGGGTATACGAATTTGCAAAAAACTTCAGAAATGAAGGTATTGATAGAACCCACAATCCTGAATTCACAGGATTAGAAATCTATGTAGCTTACAAAGATTATTTCTGGATGATGGATTTCGTAGAAGAAATGATTGAAAAGTGCGCCATGGATGTAAATGGTTCAACCACGGCTACCGTAGGCGAAAATGAAATATCATTTGCACGTCCTTACCAACGTTTAACCATGGCAGAATCTATTCAGAAGTATGCCAATTTTAACATTGAAGGAAAATCTGAAGGTGAATTGGGTGAATTTGCAAAATCAATTGGTTGTGAAGTAACTGCACAAATGGGTTATGGCAAATTGGTAGATGAGATTTTTGGAGCTTCTGCCGAGAAACATTTGATACAACCAACTTTCATTACCGATTATCCAATTGAAATGAGTCCGCTTACCAAAAAGCACAGAAGCAAAGAAGGATTGGTAGAGCGTTTTGAATTGTTTGTAAACGGAAAAGAAATTGCAAATGCATATAGTGAATTGAACGATCCAATTGAACAAAAAGCACGTTTCGAAGAGCAACTTGTATTGGCTGCAAGAGGCGATGAAGAAGCAATGGCCATGGATTTAGATTTCATTAGGGCACTTGAATATGGAATGCCTCCAACAAGTGGTTTGGGTGTAGGTATTGATCGTTTAACCATGATGCTTACCAACCAATCTTCTATTCAAGAAGTGTTGTTTTTCCCTCAAATGCGACAAGAAAAATTCGATTAATTTATGTTTGAAATAGGGGCTGATGAATTAATGATTCTTAATCTTTTAATTCACGCAGAAAACGCCGAAAATATTATTCAAGAATCGGGGCTACCCCAAAAAGTGGGCATTGATATTATTCGTCAATTGTTTCATTATGGATATATCCAATCTTTGAATGCTTCAAATCAACGTCAGAATAGCTTTGACGTTGATGGAATTAAGAAAACAAGATTCCAACTTACGGCCAAAGGAATTGACGAAATTAACGCGTCGAAATAACCTCTAAAAAAGGTTGAATTGGCACTCCTTTTGGGGTTTTCAACATTTTTGTGATATTATGTGATAAACTTCCCTTTAAAACAATTCATTTGTTCGACCAAACTTTTTGCGGCAAGAGTTGTTTAATCTATATTTGCATAACTTCAAAAAACAGCCAAAAACAACATGTCTGAAACAGTAAAAATCATTCTAGAGGGAAAAGAAATTGAACTACCCGTTATCCTTGGTTCAGAAGGAGAAAAGGCCATTGACATCAATAAATTAAGAGATTTAACCGGTTACATTACCTTAGACATTGGTTATAAAAATACAGGTGCCACTACCAGTAAAATAACCTTTTTAGATGGTGAAGAAGGAATTCTAAGACACCGTGGTTACAGCATTGAAGAGTTGGCTGACAAATGTACTTTTTTAGAAGTTTCTTATTTGCTACTTCATGGTGAGCTTCCAACAGAAGCCCAATTGAAAGATTTTGAAGATAAAATTTCTGAGCATACTTTGGTGAACGAAGGTTTAGAAGCCATGTTCAAAGCTTTCCCAACAGGTAGTCACCCAATGGGACAATTGAGCAGCATGATTTCTGCATTGAGTTTGTTCTACCCAAAAAGTTTAAATCCACACAGAGATGAGGATGCAATCAACCGTACTGTTATTCGTTTGCTCGCAAAAATGCCTACTATCTGTGCTATGATCTATAAAAAACGTCATGGTCATCCTATTGTTTTCCCAAGAAACAACATGGACTATGTAACCAATTACTTAAACATGACCTTTGGTCAAGTTACTGAGCCAGACTATGCGCCAGATCCAGTAATTGTGAGTGCAATGAACAAACTGCTTATTCTTCACGCCGACCACGAACAAAACTGTTCTGCAAGCACCGTAAGAATGGTAGGAAGTAGCCAATCTAATTTATATAGCAGCATTTCTGCCGGCATCAACGCCCTTTGGGGTCCATTGCATGGCGGAGCTAACCAAGAAGTGTTAGAAATGCTTGAGCAAATAAAAGAAGATGGTGGCGACGTAGAAAAATGGATTAACAAAGCAAAAGACAAAAACGATTCTTTCCGTTTGATGGGATTTGGTCACCGTGTATACAAAAACTTCGATCCTCGTGCTAAAATTATCAAAAAAGCATGTGACGATGTTCTTGAGAAATTAGGTGTGAGCGATCCAATTCTTGAAATTGCTAAGAAACTTGAAGAAACTGCGTTGAATGATCCTTACTTCGTTGAAAGAAAATTATTCCCTAACGTAGATTTCTATTCTGGAATTATTTACAGAGCTTTGGGATTCCCAACAGATTTCTTTACCGTATTATTCGCTTTAGGCCGTCTACCAGGTTGGATCAGCCAATGGCAAGAAATGCGCAGAGAAAAACAACCAATTGCACGTCCTCGTCAAATTTATACTGGCGAAGCTCCACGTCCATTCGTTGCAATGAAAGACAGATAATTAAACATTAACTATATTTCAAAAGGTTGCTCTCGGGCAACCTTTTTTGTTTTAATAACAACTTGTTTTTGTCCCTCAAAATTAAAAAACGTAGATTTTATTTGCTACTCACAAAATTTATCGCCTTTTTCTGTAGTTAAACCGATGTTTTATAAAGATTAGTGAGAGATATTCTACCTTTGCACCCAAATGTTACGTAGGACAGCAATAATTATTCTTTTTCTCGCATTTTTTAGTCATGCAAAAGCACAAAAATTTACGTTAAGCGGTTTTGTAAAAGACAGTGCCAATGGTGAAACAATTAACAACGCATTCATTTCTATAAAAAATAACAAAGTATCCGCTATTTCAAACAACTACGGATTTTTTAGTTTTACAATAGAAAAAGGAAAGTATGAAATTTCAATATCTGCTGGCGGCTTTAATCAATCAGACTTCAATATTGAACTAAATAAAAACAAGCAAATCAATATTGTTCTGCTACCTGAAACTGAAACCATTGGAGAGGTAAATATTCGTGCAAAAAAGAACGACAATGTCAAAAAAATCGACATTTCCACCCAAACCATTAGCGGAAAAACAATCAAAAAGATTCCTGCATTTTTGGGGGAAGCCGACGTGATTAAAAGTGTTCAACTTTTACCTGGTGTAACAACCGTGGGCGAAGGTGCATCTGGATTCAATGTTAGAGGCGGTGCCATAGATCAAAATTTGGTTCTCATGGACGAAGCTCCAGTATTCAACTCAGCCCATTTGTTTGGATTCTTTAGTATTTTTAATCCCGATGCTGTTAAAGATGTTCAACTTATCAAAGGTGGAATTCCTGCCAATTACGGTGGCCGATTGAGTTCTGTATTAGAGGTTATTACCCGCGATGGAAATAAAAAACAATTTCAAGCCAATGGCGGTATCGGTACAATTTTTAGTCGATTTACATTAGAAGGTCCCATCGTTAAAAACAAAGCGAGTTTCATGGTTTCTGGAAGAAGAAGCTATGTAGATTTATTGGCCAAACCATTTTTAAATTCTGGCTTGAAAGATTCTAGATTTTACTTCTACGACCTTACAACAAAACTAAATTATAATTACAACGCCATGAATACCCTCTTCATTTCATCTTACATTGGCGATGATATATTTTATGCAGCCAATGCCTTTGGGGTGAAATGGGGAAATTCAACAGTGACTGCGCGTTGGAATCATATCTTTAACAAGAAACTATTTTCTAACTTCACTTATTACTACAGCCGTTATAGATACAACCTTGAATTTGGTTCAAACGATGCCTCATTCAATTGGTACAGTTACATCATCAATAACAGCGTAAAAGGCGATCTAAAATACTATTTAAGTCCTAAAGTGGAAATTGGAACTGGAATTCAAAGCACCTACTACAATTTCATTCCAGGCAATGCCACCTCCATTTCTAATGGGGAAACAAGAAGTTTCAGTTTGCCAGATAAATACGGAATGGAAAATGCCGCTTACATTACGTCAGATATTAATTCAACTGGAAAATTCTCAGTTCGCGCTGGTTTAAGGGTAAGTCAATTCCTTTATTTGGGTAAAGGAAATTATTATACGTATAAAGATCCTTTGGTGGGACAAAGAAAAATTGTTACATCTACAACAGTTGCTGGCAACAATGAGGTAATTGCCAATTATTTCAATTGGGAACCTCGTTTGGGATTCAAATACGCTGTAAATAAATCGGCATCTATCAAAGGTGGATATAACCGCATGGTTCAGAATCTACATTTGATTTCAAACACCGCTGCAAGTGTTCCTTTTGATGTTTGGACACCCTCAACAAACAATATCAAACCAGAAATTGCAGATCAATTGACAATTGGATATTTCAAAAATTTCAGCGGTAAAAACAACGATTATGAAGCGTCGGTTGAAACTTATTATAAAGCACTTCAAAACCAAATAGACTATATAGATGGTGCCAATTTGTTGCTTAATAGATATTTAGAAGGAGAATTATTGAGTGGAAAAGGAAGGGCCTATGGTTTGGAATTATACCTCAAGAAAAATACTGGAAATCTTACCGGTTGGATCAGTTACACCTTATCTAGAAGTGAACGCCAAGTTACAGGCATTAGCAATGGAAATTGGTATCCAAACCGTTTCGATCGTTTGAATAATTTGTACATTGTTGCCCAATATAAATATAGCGAAAAATGGGAATTTGCTGCAAACTTTGTATTTAGTTCTGGAACACCCACTACCTTTTATAGTGGACAATACAATGTTCAAGGATATACAATTCCCGATGCAGGAAACAATACAAGAAACAACGTAAGAAATCCCAATTACCACCGTTTAGATTTATCTGCCACTTACAATATGAAGAAAAAGAAAAATTGGGAATCAAGTTGGGTATTCTCTGTGTACAATGCTTACAACAGAAGAAATCCATTTTCCATATATTTCTCTACCAACTACGGCAACTTAGGTCAAAACAAAGCAGTTCAATTTAGTGTTATTGGGGGATTCATTCCCGCCATTGCATATAATTTTAAATGGAGATAAGTCACATCACATGAAAGCAATCAAACAAATCAGTTTCATTTTATTCGCAATTTTGACAATGGGATCATGCGAAGATATTATTAAAGTTGAAGTAACACAGTCACAAGTAAAATTAGTGATTGACGCATTTGTCAACAACCTCGACACCGTACAAAAAATACGTTTAACCAAGAGCATTAATTATTTTGATTCTAGCAATACAGAGCCACCGGTTACCGATGCAACAGTAATCATTGCCGATTCTGCAACATTAAAAGTTTTCCCTTTTGTATATACCACGAATGGAAATTACGAATGGAAGCCCAATAAAAACACCGGCGATACTTTTACTGTTGGACATACTTATGCTTTATTGGTAATAACCAAAGAGGATACACTTTTGAGCTTTTCTCATATGAATCCGAGTATTGTCAAGTTCGATAGTTTGCGTACTGTTCCTAGTGAAGGCAACGGTCCACCGCAAAAAAGACCAGGCAAATTTGTAGAACTATTTGCCAAAGACTTAACAGGTCCTGGAAATTATTATTGGATAAAAACTTTTAGAAACGATTCATTTTATAACGAAGTACAAAAGTTAAACTTATCGCAAGACATGGGAAATGGATCTCCGCAACAAGATGGAGGTTTGTTTATCTATCCAAAGAGATTTAGTGGAATCAACAAATTCCAAAGACCCTATTTCGATGGCGATAAGGTGCGTGTTGAAATACATTCCATCAATCAGTTGTGCTATTTTTGGTTTAGTTTGGTAGCCAATGAAAACCGCAACAGTGGATTATTTGCTACCCCTCCCGTAAATATTCCAAACTATTGTTTCTTTTCGGTATCGTTCACCAATCCGAGCAATCCGTTTAGCTTCAAAATCAAAGACCCTAGAAACCCACCACCAGTTGGCGGTTTCTTCTGTGTAAGCGACGTAAGAAGCGCTGAGATTTTGGTAAAGATGTAGGGATGTATTATTGTGAAAACCAATAAACATAGTTCCGTACAAGTTCTGCCAAAGACAAATTATTTCTAACTTTAATATCCTGAATATAGGAATTCAGTGTACTTTGTTTAATATTTAATTTGTTAGCAATCAATTTGCGTTCCGATCCTTGTATCAACAGTTGTAATATTTTTTGCTCTGACGGTGTCAAAATTAATTCTTGCACATCTGTCAGATTGGATTTTTCAGATTGTTTGGAAATAAATGAACATGTATAAGCAATGTGTGTTTCAAAATTTTCTAAAATAAATTTCAAATCTTCAATTTTTCCTAATTTACAAACATAACCCTTTACTTGTAAATCAATTGCTTTACGCACAAATGTTGGTTTGTAAAATCCACTATAAATGATGCAAGGAATATTTAATTCCATAGCCCTTTTGACAGCAAAAAATCGCTTTTCTCCATCAAAATCCAAATCGGTTATTACCAAATCAATATTTTGTTTTTCTAAAATTTTGATTGCATCAACCTGAATTTTTACAAGAAAAATTTGGGACTTTGGATAAATTCCGAAACATAGATGCTCCAAAAAATGAAGAGTCTGAGTTTGATCTTCAACAATTAGAATTTTCATCAGTTTTGAATGCTAAATATAAATTTTTCAAAAACTAGATTCTCGTCCAAAACCAACTCATAATTGCTTTTTAATAGTTCAAGCCTTTGATTGATGATAGATTGGCCTCTTCTACCCTTTGTAACAGTTTTATTGAATAGAGTTATATCCGATTGATAAGAAACATTAATTTGCAAAACTGTATCTGATAAATGGTATGAAATTGTAATAAATTCAGGTTGCACATGTTTTATAATATTTAAAACAGATTCCTGAATTATTCTATAAATGTGAATGCCTGAATTTCCTTTAAGATACAATTCAGGGAATTTTGCCACAATGAATTTGGTATCCGAAAACATAAAATTACTACTTATTCCATTTAAAGCATCACCCACATTATTTTCTAATAATTCTGAGGGATAAAGCCTTTCATTAAGCCCTCCGATATGATTTTCAAAGCGGCTTATATGATCATTCCAAAACACCCTATCAGCTGAGACAAAATGATCATTTTGTTTTACAAACCCTTTTAGCGGAACTAAAAAAGGTCCCATTGAATCATGCAATTCTCTTGAAATTTTAAGTTTTTCATTTTCCAACAAATCCATAAAATTAGTGCGTAATTTAACAATTATTTTAAGTTGTCGATGATAAAAAAGATAGCACAAAATAAGAAGCACACAAACTCCCGCTAACATTGGCACCAAGAAATAAAAATAATCAGTTATAAATAATTTTCTTACCATAATGATAAATAAAACTTGATCTTAAAACGATAATAAATCCCGCAAAAAAGGTCTGAAAATAACCAACTTGTAAGCGCGAAAAATGAAATAATTTATCCAACATTAATTCCAATAATATTTCAAAAAGGAATAAACAAAAGAGCAAGAAAAGAAAAATAGAATGCTGATTCGGTTTTCTAATTGAGAGAAGTATTAAGAGTAAAACCAAAACACTTGACACAAAAAATGAAAGAATTCCAAAATTCGCGAATTGAATTGAAATGGATAATTTCAAAAAATAGGATATGCCAATAGAAGACAAAACAACAAAAAAGATATAAAATATCCAAGGTTGTTTTCTTTGAAAAAAGTAAAGAAGAAGATATAATGGAAATATTAGTCTATAAAGCGTTACAACTGTTATTCCTAGAAAGTAATCATTCGGCATAATCCAAAATATCAATTCAAATAATGAATTTACTAAAACTGTTGTAAAAAATACTGAATTGTAATAGTACGGATTTTTTTTAAAACCACTTACAATACCAATGAAAAAAACAACTATACTTAATACTAGGGCAATATTTTTAAATGAAATCACGGTTTTATTAGGCTTGAGGTATCGTCGCAGAATGGAGGACAACGAGATAATCTATCTAATAACTGACCAGAAGTCATATCATTGCCAATTGAATCTAATCCAACACAAACTATGGTTAACTTATTATTATCATCTAATCCAAAATACATTTTCATCCCTTCACAATCGGTTTGATTCAATAAATTAAGGAGAGATGTTTTGTCTACAGATGTTGCTATTGTTTGATTTAATGCAATTGTAGAATCCTGATAAGCAAAAGTTAATTCTTGAGCTTCTTGAAGTGTTATAATTTGTGCCATATTTTTCAAATATGGGATAAACTTTTTAAAATATTTACCCCAAATTTGAGTTTTTTTTTAATTATTTTTTGCAGTTGTTTGTGCTAACAAATTAATAAATAGATTTATGAGCTTTAGAGTAGAACGCGTTTACACTGCAATTCCCTGCGTAATCACATACACCGTATATGACGTTAGCGGAACATCAATTTTCACTGAAACTGATACAAATCCTCCTGGACCTAATCCCACGCCTCCGGTTCCTTCATGCTTTATTGGAACACCTTCCTATTTAGTAATTTCTGTAAATCCAGTACCCACATTTAATGTACCAGTGGACTGCAACAATATCACGCAACAATTGATACCATGTCCAACTAGTCACATACATTCGTTTAGCGCTTGCCTAATGACTGATCCAACTTCAACATGTTCAAATGTTTTGCAAATTAATCTTTAGTTAACTTTTCTGGGAAATTTATAACTCATATTTCCCAGAAAAAGTCTAAATTGCTAACAATGCGCGTTTTATTGAAAACAATACTGTTTTTTATTCAATTTATATCAATAGATATAAGGGCACAAGTTACGAAAACATGGATAGAAA
>CANFLS010000003.1 GCA_947447955.1 Flavobacteriales bacterium
CTCCTAATTCAAAAGTTATTATTACAAATGGTCAATTACCCAATGTAATGTTAAGTCCTAACCACGAATAAAGAGTAGTAAAAAAACCTATAAACAGAAAAGCCACCCTTTGGGTGGCTTTTCTGTTTATATAGAAATTCAAATTAATGATTTACTTGAATTTTGTATGTGTCTTTTTTGTTGTTTGCAATAATTTCAACGAAGTAAACACCAGTTGCCAAGTTTTCGGTATTGATTTTAGTTTGGCGGTTGTTATTTGCGTTGATTTTGTTTGAGCTCACCAATTGTCCTTGAAGATTTCTAACATTGATTGAAGCAATCCCATGCACAGCAGGAACAAATACAGTAACTGCATTGTTAACTGGATTAGGATAAACCATAACTCCATCAATTAAATATTGACGAACGGCGTTTAATGGCTGAGGATTGATAAATTGTTTCAAGGTGTCTGAACCACATGGTGAGTTATCTACAATGAAGGTTACTTCAATAGGTCCTGCAGTTGAATAGGTATGGGTAGGTAATTCTTGGAAGCTTTCATTTCCATCACCAAAGAACCAGTGGAAAGCTTTTCCGCCAGTTGTCAAGTTTTTAAAATTGAATGCAAATCCGTTTTGAACATATGAGAAATTAGCTGTCACCTTGGTTACTTCATAGAAGTTTTGTAATTTGGTTCCAGAGCAACCTGCTGCGTTTGTAACTGTTACCGATGTGCTAGTTTTACCTGCTGCATGTATATAAGTAGAAGCCGTTGCTGCACCATTAGACCATGCATATTTATTTCCGCCACCACCTCCTGCAGCGGCTGTAACTAACATTGAATCACCAGCGCACATGCTGCTATCTTTGAATGTTAAAGTAATAACAGGATTAGCAGAAATAATTACGTTAACATTTCTTTGTGCAGTACAACCAGCAGTATCAGTTGCGGTTACTGTATAGCCGGTGCTTACTGTTGGACTAGCATGTACTGAATCACCTGTAGTTTTATCTAATCCTGTACTTGGAGCCCAAGTAATTGTTGAATTTCCAGTAGCAGTAGCCATCAATGTAACGGCTTTGCCTCCTGGACAAATGCTTCCAAAAGTAGGTGTTGTAGTTAAAGTTGGTGCAATTCCTGCATTGGTTTTTACCATAATCACTTTGGAAGTATCAACCGAGCCAGATTTAGCACAAGTAATAATTGCTCTATAATAACGCGTTGCATTAGCAAAAGTAGCAAATGGATTGGTTCCTGTGCCAATATTTCCATAAGTACCAGTTGCTGTTGTAGCACTCTGCCATTGAATAGTTATTCCAGAACCTGTAGTATTTCCAGATAAGGTTAATGTTAATGCTCCTGCAGCTGCACAAATTTTAGTTGGAGAGGTGGTAAATGTGCCTGCTGTTGGTTTTCCTGAACAATAAGTTGGGAAATGCTGCCATTCAAAATCATCTAAATAGATATTTCCACCTGCATTTGCTCCACTTCTTGCGGTACCAGTAATGATAATATAATTTACAGTCCCTTTATATGATGAAGGAATAGAAAAAGAATATTGCTGCCATCCTTCAGCTACAATATCAGGGCAATTCATTTTTGCGTAACGTGCTACAACTCCTAATCTTTTGGCACCTGTTAAAGATTGGGTGTTGTTGATCGAAACTGTAATAGAATCGCCTTGGGTATATTGTGAGTCACGGTAAATATAAAAACTGAAATAAGAATTTCCAGTTCCCCTTGATGACAAGTCCAAATTTGGAGTACATAAAGATTGTTGTTGACCCGCAGTGAATGCAGTTCTCGATCCAAAACGCATTACAGCGGTACCGCCGTGTGGCGCACAAGCTGGAGTAGTTTGGTTTCCTGTAACTCGACGCCAAAGGTTACCGCCGCCAATTGCGGTCCAACCTGTTGGAGGGAAAGCAGTTGCTTCAACACCTTCAGTTACAAGCTCAGCTTGACCAAATGCGTTGCTAACATTTAATAGCATAATTGCTATAAATGTAAAATTTAGTAGTTTTTTATAATTCATAGTTATATAGTTTAATTATTTTTTACCATTGATGATTGTTAAATCTCCGAATTGATCGAAAGTTCTTGTTCCTGTAACAGATTCCGAGTACAATCCATGAACAATATACGCATAAACTCCTTCAGGCGCATATTCGCCGTTTGCTAGTTTTCCATCCCAAGGATCAAGCACTGATTTTTGAAAAACGATACATTCACCCCAACGGTTGTAGATGGAATAATATCCAGATCGAACTTGGCATTCGAAATAAGGTGCCCATCCATCGTTCAAATTATCTGAATTTCGCGGAGAAAAGGCATTTGGAACATACATGGAACAATCGCAACGATAACTGTGAACGTTTACAAAATCTGTTCTTGTTCCACAAGTATTCGAAGTTACCAATGAAATGGTAGTTGAATATGGAATACTTACTTCTGCACCTTTGTCGCCATTGCTCCAAGAATAGTTGAATTTACCTGTATTGGGTTGATAAGCTTTAATTTTCAAGGGCTGACCTTGGCAGAAATATTCGTCATCATTTAATACTTTCACAGGAATGGTGTCTTTATCTACATTAAATGAGTCAGTTCTATTTCCACAGCGGTTAGAGGTAATGATCCACCATCTACCAGTTCTATTAACAGTTAATAATGGATTTGAAGTACCATCGCTCCAGGCATAATTGCAATTGGGTTGAAACGCATTTACGGTATATAAAATTGGACTAGCACAAAAAACAGTATCTTTTATAGGTGCTTTGATAGGTTTTCGTCTTAGTAAAATATTCAAAGAGTCTTTTTTGGTTTCGCATGCAGTTGAAACATATAAAACATATTTTCCAAATGTTTTAAATCCTCTGGTTGCGTTTGTATCGCCATCACTCCATAAATATTGATGAAAGGGTTTGGCTGTTATATTTGCCATAATGGTTTCACCTATACAAATCCCAGTATCTTGTAATTTTGGTGGCATTACAACTATGGCACCTTGTTTGATTTTGATAGTATCAACGCGTTTGCCACAAGAGTTAGAAGTTTCTAACCAGAAATTACCTGGTGTTGTAAATGTTCTGTAACTTTTTGTACTGGCATTGTCCCAAATATACGTACAACCCACTTGTTTGATATTTTTATACAAACTCCAACCCGTTGTACAAAAGGTAGTATCTTTAAAACTAGGTGATGTTGGAGCATCGCCTGTTAAAACTGTTAATGTATCTTTAATGCTAGCACAGGCATTTGTTGTTGTTAAATAATAAACACCGCTATTCGTAAAAGATTTTTTAGCATTTGCATCACCATCATCCCACAAATAAGTGCAAGTTGTTAAAGTTTGAGTGGCATCAACATTAACTGAAGTTTTGGCTGCACACAAAAGTGTTGTATCAATTAATATCGGTGTCGGTTTTTTACACGCTTGCCTACATTCAATATTTGTATTGAAATTAATGGATGTAATTGTGGGTGTATGATTTGTTAAATTACCTTCAGTGAAATCTGTAGCAACGGCAGCCGCTGCGCTAAGTGTTGTATTTGATAATGTATAGGTTTGAGTATGATTTGCACAGCTTGTAGAAATACAAGGGCTATTAATTGCAAAATTTAACCGAACTCCAGCTGCGCCGTTATCTTGGCCATAAAAAACGGTTCCACCAGATTTCAATACAGCAAAGTCATTTACTGCATTCAACGTATTAAATCTACGTGTTCCAAAATAAATTGAATTTCCAGTTACATAATTTCCGTTTGTATCAATGGCAAGAAACCCTTGTCTATTGCCTCCTCCTCCTAATCCGTTGGTTTGAACAGAAATATAAATATTGGCATTTTCAAGATAAGCATGACTGAAGTAGTCAGAAGATCCGCCTGCAACTGGTATACGTTTCTGCCAAAGTATTGTTCCTGTTGTTAGGTTTAATGCCGCTATAAAGCCATCAACAGTGCCACTTACATTCGTATATCCTATAAGAAAAGCTTTGCCCGACGGAAGAACAATTACTTTATCAGAACTAAAATTACTGGTACTTGGCAAGTAAACAGTTTGAATTGCTTTACCTGTGCTTTTGTCTACCAACAATAAGAAGGGGTTTACTGCAGTGGTTGTCCATCCGCAAATAATGTAACCAAAAGGCGTGCTTTTTATATCGGTAGGATGTGCTTGCTGATTATTTCCGGCGATGCTAATATTTACTTGGTTCGCAAAAAGCTGATTTCCGCTGCTATCCATTTTCAAAACCAATACCCTTGAATAATTCAATTTTGAATATTGTTGGGCATCGCCAATACAAACAACATCTCCATTTGGTTCTACGTAAACTCCGCGAATAGCATCTAGATAGGTTGCTCCAGAATTTCCATTCGATGCGGTTTTTTTGTACCATTTTAAATTGCCTTGGTTATCGATGGAAAGTATTGCTCCTAAGTTTGTTGTAAGACTAGATTCGTAGTTTTGACCTGTTATAATAACACCGCCAGATGGAGTAGGTGCCAATTTAATGGCGAAGCCTCCTTCGTTTGTAGTTAATCCAATGGTTTTAAAATAAAGTAATTTACCAGTATCATCTGCCTTGGCGTAGAAAAACTCTACGTTCCCGCCAGCTAATGTAGCAACACCACCCATCCAAAATCCACCTGGTACTGAAATAATGCTATGGCTGGTTATTGCAGTTAATTTGGCCGTACCAGCAATTTTTTCAGTTAAGGTTACATATTTTGAAGTAATTCCAGAATTACAAACCTGCGCTTTTGATACTTTGAATTGAAGTGAAAAAGTTGATAAAATAATAAAAATCAATAGTTTGGCTAAGTGGAAATACTTATTTTTTGTTTGTGTATGCATTATAAGGGTAATATGGTTTACAAATTGACGATTTTTTTGTCAATTTTGTTGTTTTTTGGCCTAAAGATTGCAAATTTATGACAATTAAAATACAATAAAAATGATGAATTATTTAAATCACACAACTCTTCCCAGATTATATTGATTAAACGAAAGTATAATGCATGACAATCACTTTGAATTCAGATAATTATCGGGATTTTAAGAATGGCTAAAAACTATTTTTAATCTTAGTACGAACAAAATTAACATGATGAAAAAGTTTGCTTTTAGAGAAGACTCAATGTTCATGTAATCAATCGTTGTTTTTCGAAATGCGAACAAATAAAAAAGGGGATTTTAATCCCCTTTTTTATTTGATATGGTATTTTTATAATTCGTTATGGTTGAACCTTGCAATCAATGATTTTATAATTACCTGCTGCTTCTACTTTTATAACTACATTGCCAATGCACTCTAAATTTTTTGGAATAGAATTACATAAATTTTGAGCAATTTCAAAACAACCAGAAAATCTAGGGTTGGCAAATTCTAATTTAATCATTTTACTACCTGGGCTAGGTGGGTTGCAAGGTTTTGATCCAGGTGCCCCAGGCGATGGCGCATCTGATAATAAAATAGATATGTTTTTAATTTTGATGGTTTTTCCAATGTATGAAGTTGGATTTGAAGTGAACTGAGCTTCTTGTACCTCCATGGCAGGAGCGCCCATTTGAGCCGAACTTTTATGAGTAAAAGCTAATAAAAGAACTAAAATTATTGCGATTTTTTTCATGGTTTATTAAAATAAATTGATTTCAAAAATAATACAATTTCGATAAAATAAAATAGATTTTTATCTACAATTATGACAATTTTTGTGGAATCTATATTTGCCTATTTCCATTGACTTATTAAAAATCCAGAATTGCATTAATGACAATTATCATATTTTTATCTAATGACCATCATTTTTTGATTTCAAATTGAGCGCCAAATTGCGTGCTGAATAAGTGTATGTATTTTAGAGAGTTTGATAATTTGAACGCGGCTTTTAATAAGGCAAAGCTGGAGCTTATTCCTGCGGTGAAAGATGAAATGGCCATTTTATATGTAAATTCTAATAATTTGGGTGATGAAGAACACAGTCAGGCCTTGTTTCCAATATTGACATTCAAACTAAAGAATAACATAGACTCATTACTTAGATTGGTTGATCAGGTATTATTTCCATTGATAGAACAAATATTAAGTGGACACAAATCAGAGCATAAAATACAGTCGTTCGACATTTTAAGGGTGCACCATGATCGCTGTATTTCGAATATTTCTGAGTTGAGTTTGCTTTGTAATAATTACATTACCAATACCCAATGGAGTAACTCCAAACGGAAAGTATGTTTGAATTTATATCATTTGGAACAAACACTTTTGGCGTATATCAATTTCATGGAAAATAGTATTTTCCCATTACTGATTCCATTCACTGATAATGAACTAATTTCAAAATGAAAGAGAGCCTTGAAATTATTCATGATGCAAGAACTTGTTTTCATTGCGGTGTAAAAACCAAACATGCAATTGTATTTGAATCATTGGATTTTTGTTGCAATGGCTGTTTGTCTGTATACCAAATCTTAGAAAAGAATAATTTATGTCAGTATTACAATTTCAATGAATCACCCGGTCAAACAATTGAAATCCTAGACAATGTAGATTCAAAGTTTGCATATTTAGAAGATCAAACTGTCCTTCAAAAAATATATACTTTCAAGCAAGGAACTGAGGCACACATTACCTATTACTTGCCTCAAGTACATTGTAGTTCATGTTTATACTTGTTAGAGAATTTATATAAAATTCATGCAGGGGTTAATTCTGCGAAGTTGAATTTTTCAAAAAAAGAACTTATCGTTGTATTTGATGCTGAAATTACCAGTGCAAGAATCATTGCCAATGTACTCACAAAATTAGGCTACGAACCTTATTTTAGTTTGAATGATATTGGAGGGAAATCAATAAAACCGAAGCTATCAAAAACCAGATTGTTAAGATTGGGGGTAGCCGGATTTTGTTTTGGAAATATTATGCTGCTTAGTTTTCCTGAATATTTTTCTTGGGGTCTTGAAGATATTGATGGGTTAAAACCATTTTTCCAAATGGTGATTTTGGTACTCATAGTTCCGGTAATGACATATAGCGCAGCAGAGTTCTATAAATTAGCTTGGGGTGGGTTAAAAGAGAAGTATTTAAATATTGATCTTCCCATTGTTATGGCAATGTTTATAGCATTTGGCAGGAGTTTATATGAAGTTTTTACCCATACTGGTCCTGGGTATTTCGATTCTTTGTCTGGAATTGTTTTTTTTATGCTCTTGGGCAGATTACTTCAGGATAAAACCTATCAGAAAATTACCTTCGACAGGGATTATACATCTTATTTTCCAATTTCGGCAACTGTTTTTCGCCAAGGGAAAGAAATTTCGAAACAATTGCCAGATATCGAAGTAAATGATGAGTTGATTATTCACGATCAAGAAATTATTCCTGTTGACGGGTTGTTGGCTGCTGGAGAAGCCTGTATTGACTATAGTTTTGTTACTGGAGAAAGTGTGCCGGTAACATTGAATGCTGGCAGTTGGGTTTATGCTGGCGGAAGGCAACTTGGTTCTTCGGTTAGGGTTTTGGCCCAAAAAACTGTGTCGCAGAGTTATTTGGTATCGCTTTGGAACCAACGGCAAAAAGATGGTGGTGAGTCAACACAACTCGAGAGCAATTACATTCAAAAGGCGAGTCAATATTTTTCTTTGGGATTATTTTCTTTGGCAACATTGGCCGCAATTTATTGGGGATATACAGACTCTTCAAAGATTTGGAATGCGGTAACGGCAGTTTTGTTGGTTGCTTGCCCTTGCGCATTGCTGTTGTCGGTAACGTTTACCCATGGTCATTTTTTATCCTTGCTTGCCAAAAACGGATTTTATTTGAAAGGACCGATGTCCCTCGATAAAATGAATTCAATTAAACAAATTGTATTTGACAAAACGGGAACATTAACGCAATCTAAGAATCCTATTATTGTTTATGAGGGACAAAAATTAACCTCAGACGAGTTGGATTTGGTTGCTGCCGTTGCCAATGAATCTATTCATCCACATGCACGTCAAATTTCAAAATATTTAGACCGAGCCAAATTGGGAGTGAAAGAGGCAATGAATTTTCCTGGGCAAGGGATTAAAGGTATTATCGGAACTCATGTTATTGAGTTGGGCTCTAAAGAGTTTTTGCAGATTGAAAATCAATTAGAAACAATTAAAAAAGGCAGCTTTATTGGTATAAAAATAGACGGGGAATTTAAAGGCTATTTTATAATAAAAAGTGCATTTAGGCCAAAATTAATGCCGCTAATGCAAGAATTAGGGTCTCGATTTAAACTTACAGTTTTAAGTGGCGATAACGATAGTGAAAAACACCAACTAGAAGGGGTTTTCCCAAGCAACACGAACATGATATTCAATCAGAAGCCTTTGGATAAAAGAGATTTTGTGGCGGCATTGGAATCAGCCGATTGTGCAACTATGATGGTTGGCGATGGATTAAATGATGCGGGAGCTTTAATGTCGAGCAGCTTTGGATTGGCAATTACCGATGATGTTTCTTATTTCTCTCCGGGAAGCGATGCAATATTGCTAGGCGATCATTTGCCACAGTTGGGTGCATTTTTTAAAATGGCGCAAA
Organism: Flavobacteriales bacterium; assembly: GCA_947447955.1. GTDB lineage: Bacteria > Bacteroidota > Bacteroidia > NS11-12g > UBA955 > VMCP01. Next base: position 8,554 of record CANFLS010000003.1, read on the forward strand.
AAATGCGAAAAATAATTTGGTGGAGTTTTGCAATTTCCATTGCTTACAATGTTGTTGGCTTATTTTTTGCTGTTCGGGCCGAATTAAATCCAATGATTGCAGCCATCTTAATGCCTGCAAGTTCAATTTCTATTGTCTTATTTACCTGGATTTCATCTATGATTTCGGCAAAAATGTTGAAGTTGAAAATATGACAAAAATCATAATTCACTATGAGTAACATCATAGGTATTCGAATTGAAAAAGACTCTTTTTGAATATTCTTATGTCAGTAGTAATTATTCTTATGGTTTTGAGCATTTTGGTAGCTGGTTCATTTTTAGTTGCCTATTTATGGAGTGCCAAAACGGGTCAGTTTGAAGATCCAGATGCCCATGCATTTAGAATATTGATTGATGAAATAGATGAAAATACGCCTAGAGAAAATAAAACAGAAAATCAGATTAAATAATATGCAAATAGAAAAGTTTTCTTACGACAACAAAGTAGTTAAGTGGTTTGCTTATGCCACCATGATGTGGGGAATTGTTGGATTCCTTGCGGGACTTTGGATTGCCATTTCGATGTGGTTACCGGCAATAAATTTAGATTTTGCTCCAACAACGTTTGGCAGAATGAGACCAGTACATACCAATGCAGTCATTTTTGCATTTGTAGGGAATGGCATTTTTATGGGAGTTTACTACTCTTTACAAAGGCTTTGTAAAGCCAGGATGTTTAGCGATTTGCTGAGTAAAATCCATTTTTGGGGCTGGCAGTTTATTATTGTTTTTGGAGCACTAACTCTTTGGATGGGTTATTCAACGGGTAAAGAATACGCCGAATTAGAATGGCCTTTGGATATTGCAATTACATTAATTTGGGTAGTGTTCGGTATCAATATGTTTGGTACTATTTTAAAACGCAGAGAAAGTCATTTGTATGTTGCAATTTGGTTTTACATAGGTACTTGGATTACCGTGGCAATGTTGCATATTGTAAACAGCATAGAATTGCCAATTAGTTTTACCAAAAGTTATTCTTGGTATGCGGGAGTACAAGATGCATTGGTTCAGTGGTGGTATGGCCACAATGCGGTTGCATTTTTCTTAACAACGCCGTATTTGGGTTTGATGTATTATTTCTTGCCGAAGGCTGCAAATAGGCCTGTATATTCATACAGATTGTCTATTGTTCACTTTTGGGCCTTGATTTTTATTTACATTTGGGCTGGTCCTCACCATTTGTTATATACTGCATTGCCTGATTGGGCTCAGTCTTTGGGTGTGGTTTTTTCAATCATGTTAATTGCCCCGAGTTGGGGTGGCATGATCAACGGGTTGTTGACATTGCGCGGTGCTTGGGATAAAGTTAGAGATGATGCAGTTTTAAAATTCATGGTTGTAGCTATTACTGCATATGGTATGGCAACTTTTGAGGGACCAATGTTGTCGTTAAAGAGTGTAAATGCAATTAGTCATTTTACCGACTGGACAATTGCACACGTTCACGTTGGTGCATTAGGTTGGAATGGTTTCTTGACCTTTGCCGTATTATATTGGTTAATACCGCGGATTTTTAGAACCACATTGTACTCAAAGAGTTTGGCTAATACCCACTTTTGGTTGGGAACATTGGGAATTATATTCTATGCTGTGCCAATGTATTGGGCTGGTTTTACCCAAGCGCTAAATTGGAAAATGATTACTCCCGACGGCACTACCCAATATAGTTTCTTAGAAACTGTAAAAATGTTGGAGCCGTTATATCAAATGAGAAGTGTGGGTGGATTGTTGTATTTGATTGGTGCAATTATAATGGTTTATAACATTTATAAAACTGTGCAACAAGGTAACTTCTTGGCAAATGAAGAAGCGGAGGCTCCGGCATTGGTAAAACATGTTGCTCATTCATCTGAGGGTTGGCACAGGGTTGTTGAACGCAGGCCAATTCAAATGTTGGTTTTGAGTTTGGTGGTTGTAGCAATTGGCGGAGCATTGGAATTAATTCCTACGTTTTTGGTAAAAACCAATATTCCAACAATTACTTCTGTTAAGCCATATACACCGCTAGAGTTGCATGGAAGAGATGTTTATATTGCTGAGGGATGTTATACTTGTCACTCACAAATGATTCGTCCGTTTAGAGATGAGGTTATTCGTTATGGTGAATATTCTAAGGCGGGAGAGTTTGTATATGATCATCCGTTCCAATGGGGTAGTAAACGCACTGGGCCAGATTTGGCACGGGTGGGTGGAAAATACAACAATGTTTGGCATTTTACGCACATGTACGAACCATCGAGCATTAGTTCTGGGTCAATTATGCCTCGTTACCCTTGGTTGTTTACAAAGGGTATTGATATTAGAAAAACCCCAAAAATGATTCGTGCAATGCAAACATTGGGTGTGCCATATGAGGTTAATTATGCCAACCAAGCAAACAATGATTTAGAAACACAAGCGGCAACAATTGCTGAAAGTTTGTTGAAAGACAAATCTGTTGTTCAAATCATGAAAATTGAAGGAGTGAAAGAATTAAATCACAGTCAAATTGTTGCGCTGATTGCATATTTACAAAGAATTGGTACAGATATTAAAACTACACCAGAATCATCTCACCCTACTCATTAATTTAAGTCATGAAGTTCATTAACTATTTAAAAACGATTGATGGGGTAAGTTTTTATCCAATGGCATCATTAATATTATTTACAATGTTTTTTGGTATCGTTTTGTTTTGGGTTTTCAAAGCCAATAAGAGCTATATCAATAATGCAAAAAATATTCCTTTAAACGATTAAAAAAATGAAAAGCAAATTTTTAAATATATTGGCCCTTTCTGGCATGTGCTTTAGTTTTCCTCTAATTGCACAAACCCAAGATACTGCTGTAGTTGCTGGGGCTGTTTTGCCGGCCGCGAATAAGGCACTCAGTATTGAAGGTAATATTCCATTGATTTTGGTAATTACCGCTGTTGCTCTTGGAATTGTAATTTTATTCTTGGGTACGCTGCTTAGTAAAGTGGCAATAATGAAAATCAAACAAAACACAAAGGCAATTGCGGTTGTTTGTTTGTCAACCTTTGCCATTTCTCTGCAAGCAGCACCTCCGGTGTTTGGATGGAAGGTAACAACCCACGAATTGGATTTCATGTTATTGGGTGTTATTTTCTTTGAAGTTCTAATTATTCTATATTTTGCCTATTGGTTGAAAGTTGTTATCCTTCCTGAAAAAGAAAAAAAGGTAGCAACTGAAAACAAACCTGTTACCAATGCATGGTGGGATAAATTTAACAAATCGGTAAAAATTGAAAATGAAAAAGATGTACAATTGGATCACGATTATGATGGAATTAAAGAATTAGACAATGCCTTACCTCCATGGTGGTTGTATGGCTTTTATTTAACCATATTGTTTGCAGGAATCTATTTATACCGTTATCATATTTCAAAATCAGCGCCTCTTCAGGTTCAGGAATTGAATAATGAATTTGTGAATGCAAAGTTTGAGGCAGAAGAATATGCAAAAACTCACCCTAAAAAGGTTGATGAAAACACCATTGAATATGCGGCCAATGTTGAGTTGATTTCAGCGGGTAAAATTTTATTCGGGCAAAAATGCGTTGCATGCCATGGTCCAGAAGCTCAGGGTTTGCAAGGTCCAAATTTAACCGATGATTATTGGAAGCACGGTGGTTCAATCAAAGACATTTTCAAAACCATTAAAAATGGGGTTCCGAGCATGGGTATGATTGCTTGGGGTCAAGAATTGACCCCAAATCAAATTGAAACGTTAGCGAATTACATTAAATCTATCAAGGGTACCAAACCAGTGAACCCCAAAGCCCCTGAAGGAGAACTTTATTTGGAGGTACAAGCAACTTCAAAGTCTAAAGATTCGATTGTTAGTGCTCAAGTAGTTTTGCCAGTTGGCAAATAGTTTATGACAAATCATGTGGAGGGAGAATCGTTTCGAGATCGGGTTTCAACAATCGGCGAAACGGGTGACCGTAAATGGGTATTTGCATATAAGCCTTCTGGTAAGTTTTATAAATTAAGAACGTTATTATCCATCTTCTATTTGTTTGTTTTTTTCGGTTTGCCCTTTGTTCAATACAAGGGCGAACCTTTGTTGCTATTAAATATAATTGAACGAAAGTTTGTAATATTTGGATTTGTTTTTTGGTCGCAAGACTTCTATTTATTTGGTATAACAATGATACTTTTTATCGTTTTCATTGTTGTGTTTTCCGTGGCATTTGGAAGGTTGTTTTGCGGATGGGCTTGCTCTCAAACTATTTTCATGGAAATGGTTTTTAGGAAGTTAGAATATTTCATTGAAGGCGATGCTCCAAAACAAATTGCACTTAAAAAAGCACCATGGACAATTGAGAAAATCACAAAGAGAGGTATTAAATATGTGGTATTTTATATTGTATCTTTTTTTATTGGAAATACGTTTTTATCATACATCATTGGAAAAGATGCCTTGTTCAAAATCATGAAGGAGCCTTTTAGTCAGCACGTTGGCGGATTTACCTCCATGTTGATTTTTGCCAGTGTATTTTTCTTTATTTACATTTATTTGAGGGAACAAGTTTGTACTGTAGTTTGTCCTTATGGACGTTTGCAAGGCGTTTTATTAGACAAGCATTCGGTTGTTGTTGCTTACGATTATCTTCGAGGTGAACCTAGAGAAAAACTTCATAGAAATACAGAACGATCTGCCGGTGATTGCATTGATTGTTTGAAGTGTGTGCATGTTTGTCCAACTGGAATCGATATCAGAAACGGGACTCAATTGGAATGCACCCATTGTACCGCTTGCATAGATGCTTGCGATGAAATTATGGATAAAATCCATAAGCCTAAAGGGTTAATCAAATATGCTTCTGAAGCCACAATTGCAGAGAATAAACCGTTTTTAATTACAGGCAGATTAAAAGCTTATTTAGTGGTTCTGATCATTTTGTTTACCTTATTTGTTGCTATTTTGTCAACTCGTTCAACCATTGACATGCAAATTACCAAAACATCGGGTCAATTGTATAACGAAACGGCAGATGGGCAAGTATCAAATATGTTTAACTTTATGATGATTAACAAGAGCCATCGGAATTTTGATTCATTGGAGTTGAGAGTTGAAGGCGGAAAAGGACAAATTCAGTTAGTAAATGGAGAGAAGTTTATTAAAATTACCAAGGAAGGGATTTACAAAAGCGTATTTTTTATCAAGATGACATCCAAATCAATTAAAGAAAGAAAACAAAAAATAAAGATTGAACTTTATCACAGGGGTCAACTTATAGAAATAGAAAAAACAAATTTTTTAGCACCAATTGCAGAATAAAATAAAATCATGAACTGGGGAAAATCTATTATCGTAGTATACACAATCTTTGTTATTGGTATTGTGTTTTTGGTATATAAATCGAGTAAACAAAATATAGATTTGGTAGATGTCAATTATTACCAACAAGAGATTCAATATCAAAAAGAAATTGATGACTCACAAAATGCAAACACACGTCACTTCAGTGCCAAAATTGTCATTGAAGATGGACGTGAATGTATTGCAGTTGATTCATTGTCTGGCAAAATTCTTGAAGGCGATGCGCAGTTTTATTGTCCCTCAGATTCGAAAAAAGATGTAAAAATGATATTGCCAAAAACGGCTGATGCAAAATGGACGGTGCCATCGGGTGCTTTGAAACCTGCATCATACAAATTGAAAGTGAAATGGAGCAATGAACTTTCAGCGTCATTTCAGTCTGTAATTGATTATATGAAAGAATGATATCGAATTTCCTTGTAGGGTTATTTCTGGGATTAGCTGGGAGTTTACATTGTATTGGAATGTGCGGACCCTTGATTTTGCTTTTTCCTTTAAATGGAACTACAAAATTGATGGGGTTAATGAATAGTTTGGCTTATCAATTTGGCCGGGTTTTCATATACGTACTTTTGGGGTTGTTATTTGGAGCAGTATTTCAAATTGTTGATTTGAAATACTTTGAAAGATATTTTAGTATTTTTATTGGCATGCTTTTTTTTATACTTTGGTTTCGAGAAATTTCTGTAAAAACAAATGCTTCCCACAATACTCTCCAAACTATCATTTATAATCTGTTTGGAAAAGTAATGCAATGGAAATCTATTATGGGAATGTTTCTTGGTGGTATGATGAATGGTTTGTTGCCGTGCGGATTGGTTTATGGCGCATTGTTGACCGCTTTTGGAACTGGAACAACCGAGGGTTCGGTTGTGTTTATGTTGGGATTTGGTTTGGCTACCATTCCGTCATTATTATTGCTCTCGTTTTTCAAAAATGCAATTACAATTAAATTTCGTCAAAAATTAAGTAAGTTGTTGCCCTGGTGGCTGTTGGTTTTGGGAATTTGGTTTTTATTGAGGGGACTTAATTTGGGAATTCCTTTTATAAGTCCAAAATTTACAGGAAATCATATGGGACAGCAACAATGTTGTAGACCTATGAATATTTAAATGTTTTACGTTTTGTTGAAATTAATTATACAAAAAAATGTATAACCCGAATTAAACGCATAAATTTGGGAGTTGTATTTCCAATCTTATGAGTTTCGAGCATAGCCAATTAGACTGTAAAACCTGTACAAAACGTTTCACATCTGTATTTTGCAAAGTTGAAAATGATTCGATTGAGCAAATCAATGATGAAAAGATTTGTACACCATATAAAAAAGGGCAAGTTATTTTTCACGAAGGTTCACGTCCATTTGGAATTTATTGTGTGAATTATGGTAAAATTAAATTGTCGAAATTTGGTGATGATGGCAAAGAACAAATTTTACGATTGGTAAAAGCTGGCGATTTATTGGGTTATCGATCTCTGTTAAGCCAAGATAAATATAGCGCATCAGCTGTAGCATTAGAAGATTCTGGCGTTTGCTTTATACCCAAGGAACTTTTTATGGGTGTTTTGCAAAAAGATGGTGTGCTTTCTATGGAAATCATGAAGTTGTTGAGTGATGATTTAAGGAAAGCCGAAATAAGCATTACGCATTTGGCGCAAAAGCCTGTTAGAGAAAGATTGGCCGAAGCTTTATTGTTTATCAAAGAAACTTATGGTTTTGAACCTGATAATGCCACATTGAATCTTAAACTTTCTCGTGAAGAATTAGCCAATCTAGTGGGCACTGCCACAGAAACTGTAATTCGATTGTTGTCTGAGTTTAAATCAGATAATATTATTACTTTAGAAGGGAAAAAGATTAAAGTTGTTTCTCTTCACAGATTGGTAAAAACTGCCAATTTGGAAGATTAGTCCTACTTTTTCAGTACAGAAATCAATAACTCTGTTTTGAGTTTTATTTCTTGTAAATAAGATGAATCACGTTGATTGATAGTTTCGGTAATCCAAAAATCAATCAGATTTTCCTGAAATAACTGGGTGATTCTTCTTTTATGTAAAAGACCGAATGAATGTTTGTTGGATCCTGTAAATCCAATTTTCGCTCCTTTTAGCAGATATTTATTGATGGTTTTTGGAGTACTTTGACATTCTTTCATGCCATCGCATTTCAATACGTTAATTTCATAACCCAATAGGTTTAAATCCCAAAAATCTGAAGAAAACTTTGTGTATTTCACATTTTTTTGCGGCAATAAAAATACTTTTTTATCTTTTATTTCAGGCTGATTACTCTCAATCAAAGTGCGTAATTTCGTATCACTCGTTACATCTAAATAAATAAACGAACTCCCTTTTATCTCTGATGAATCAATAAACTGATCTGCCAAACCTATCAATTCGTTTTTTAACCTAAAAGGAATTCCAATCTTAAATGATTTGAATTCATTATTGATTAAATGGAATTTGTAATTCTCCTGCCAAGAATGAATGTCATTTAATGAATCAAAATCTAGAAGAAAAATATCTTCCTCTATGAGATTTCCAAGTTTTAACATATTCTTTTTTTTCGTAGTATTATTACTATTTCAAATGTAATAAAAGAAATTGCAAATAGAACTTATTCTACATTATTTCGGCTTTAAATGTAGGTTTGTAGTTGTTTTGTGATAAATTGTTATATCTAAATAACTTTTTTTATGAATTTATATATGCAGTTTGAACCTTTGAAATTTTATTTAAATCAAAATATTGAATCACGCCAAAGTGATTATTGTTTATTTGAGTCGGCTTTTGGAATGGATTTTTTACAAATGAAATATCCCAAAATGGCAGCAATGCTGCTTGCAACTAAAATACTTACTTTTCCAATACTCAAATCATCATTCGCAGTGAACGCTAAATTTGTTATAAAAATAGACATTGTAAAACCGATTCCACCCAAAATAGAGGCGCCAAGCAATTGTTTGGTGGATATTGTTGATGAAATTGAAGCGAGGTTTAATTTACTTCCTAAGTAACTAAATCCAAAAATACCCAAGGGTTTCCCGATTAAAAGTCCTCCAATAATCCCCAGTGAAATTGGATTATTAAAGTGTAGTGAATTGCTATTTAATGATAGTGCTGTATTTGTTGCAGCAAATAGCGGAAGAATTAAAAACGCAACTGGCTTATTCAGAACAAGTTCAATTTGTTGAGATATTTTTAGTTGATTTGGGTTGCCTCTTGGAAGTAAAAAAGCAAACAGAACGCCTGAAATGGATGCATGAATTCCAGTTTGCAAAACGCAGTACCACAACGACAACCCTAGCAAAATATATATCCAAATAGAGGTTTTTTCATTTTTATTTAAAAAGAACATGACCAAACAAATTCCAAATGACATAAGCAGCCAGTTCAATTGCAAACCGTGGCCATAAAAAATGGCAATAATGATAATTGCACCGAGGTCATCGATGATTGCCAATGCGGTTAAAAATATCTTTAATGCCAGTGGAATGCGATTTCCCAATAAGCCCAAAACAGCAATTGCAAAGGCAATGTCAGTAGCCATTGGTATCCCTGCGCCACTGATAGTAGAAGGCGAATTTAAATTGAAAGTGATATAAATTACTGTCGGAACAATCATTCCGCCAATTGCACCCAATAAGGGTAACATTGCATTTTTGCGGTTTTTTAGTTCTCCGTCATAGATTTCTCGCTTTATTTCAATTCCAATCAGAACGAAAAACAAGGTCATGAATCCCTCATTTATCCAATCAAATATACTCACCGGCAAATGATATGTATTTTGGGTAGTGTAATGAATGAGCGATTGATAGTTTGAATTATATGCGCTGTTGGCTAAGATTAATGAAATGAGTGTAAATAAGATTAAGAGTGCCCCGGAAGATTGTTGGTTTTGAAAAAAATAATTAAAAATTTCTGAGACTTTAAAGGATGTCTTTTTTTCCATTTCACCTCAAAAATAACTTTAACTTCGCACAACTCAAGTGAATCACGAATATTATATGCAGCGATGCCTCGAAATTGCAAAACGAGGTGCCGGATTTGTAAATCCAAATCCGCTTGTTGGCTGCGTAATTGTATATCAGGATAAAATTATTTCTGAAGGATGGCATAAAGCTTATGGAGAAAACCATGCTGAGCGAATGGCCATAATGCAACTTGCAGACAAATCCGTTTTAAAAAATTCAACGGTTTATGTAAACCTAGAACCTTGTTCCCATTTTGGAAAAACTCCGCCTTGTGCAAATTTATTGATTGAACACAAAGTAAAAAGGGTAGTGGTGGGTATGACAGATCCCTATATCTTGGTTGAGGGAAAAGGCATTGCATTGTTGCGTGAAAATGGAATTGAGGTTATTGAAAATATTCTCAATCAGCAATGCTTAGATTTAAATAAATTCTTTGTAAAATTTCATACCAAAAAATGCCCTTATATTGTATTGAAATGGGCAGAATGTGCCAATCAATTTATGGCACCCCTGCCGAAAGGCAAATATCAAATTTCAGGACAAGAAACTCAACCAATAACACATTCCCTACGAAGAGATGTTTCAGCTATTTTGGTGGGTGTGAATACTTGGAATATTGATAATCCACAATTAGATAATCGATTATGGGCTGGGAAATCCCCTAAGAGATTTGTCATTGACAAAGATTTAAAAGGAACTTACAATGAAGAATTTGTTGGAGATTCGGCTGTTTATGTTATCAATGCAATTCAAAATGAAATTGTTGGAAATGTGCAGTTTATTCAACTGGATTTTAATAGAAATTTCTTAAATAACTTGATGGATTTACTTTTTCACCAAAACATCAATAGTTTGATGATTGAGGGTGGTTCTTTTACTTTGAACGAATTCATGGAGGCTAATTTGTTCGATGAAATCCATCGCTATAAAAGCAAAAAAAACTATTTAGAATTAGGAGTTTTGGCTCCAACTGTAAAGGGAAATCGAATTAGTTCAATTGAATTGCCCAACGATTATTACGAAGTGTTTAAAAATAATACCACACCATGATTTGGCTATTTCTAAGTGTATTGCTGAGCACCATGCTTTTTGTGGCATTTAAATTGTTTTCAAAATTCTCTATCAATGTATTTTCTGCTATTTTTTTCAATTACTTAACCTGTTTTTTATTAGGTAATATTTATTTAGGTTCTCAGCATATTTTGGATGTTTCAGTAATACAGGAAGAAGGATTTTTGCCTATCATTTGCATGGGAATGGTTTTTATAGGCACATTTTTTTTAATGGGTGTTTCTACCCATAAATCGGGAGCAGCTTTGAGTTCAATGGTTTCCAAAATGAGCGTGGTATTGCCAGTAATTGTTGCCATATTTGTTTTGAAGGAACATATTGATGCAATTAAAATAATTGGTATTCTGATCTCTTTACTCAGTGTTGTTTTAATTACCAATAAATCCAACGAAGGCACCAAATTTAATTGGATCTTGATCTTTGTGTTTATAGGAAGTGGATTGGTAGATACAGGATTAAATCTCTTAAAAAACAAGCACTATCCATTTTGGGGGGATGCAAAAATGTCGACATTGTTATTTTTTGGCGCATTTTTATCTGGAATTATAGTGATTACATTTAAACCAAGTTTATTAAAAAAGTTTGATTTAAAAAGTGCGCTCGGTGGATTTTTATTGGGCTCAGCAAATTTCTTTTCATTAATAGCCATGTTCAAAGCAATTGATTTTTACAATGGCAAAACATCATTATTTTTTACAATGAATAATGTGGGTGTTGTTTTGTTCTCTACTTTGGTGGGATTGGCATTCAAAGAGAAAATCACACGAAAAGGGTATGTTGGATTGGGATTGGCAATTTTTGCGTTGATTTTACTAAACTAATGTTGTTTTCCGATACATATAATGAAATCACCCAAAATGCAGAAGCTTCTTTGCGTGAGCGTGGAAGTAAGTTCTTGGCGTATAGCTATATTGTTTACAATGAATCGGAGGTAAAAAAACATTTAAATGAGTTGAAATCAAAATATCCAGATGCAACGCATCATTGCTATGCATATGTAATTGGTCAAGGAAGCGAAGCCCAAAGAGCAAACGATGATGGTGAACCTTCTAATTCGGCAGGTAGCCCCATATTGAGGGCTATTTTATCAAAACAATTAACCAATGTATTGGTGGTGGTTGTTCGTTATTTCGGAGGGACATTATTGGGCATTCCTGGCTTAATTGAAAGTTACGGGGGATCAGCAGCTTTGGTTTTGAATGAATCTGGTAAAGTTGAAAAAATGATGGAAGAACAATTTTTAATGACAACGGATTTTCAACATGAACAAGAAATTCACCGTATTTTAAACCAGTTCCAAGTGCGAATTTTGAACAGAGAATACAACGAAAATGTTATATATACCATTGCCATTAGAAAAAATCAGGTGATGCAATTTGAGAAAATGACATCTGATTCTTATTTGGTAAACTTGCAAATTAATAAGTAAAAAGCGTATTGCCATATTTAGGTTTAAAGCGTAAATTGCGTATATGAAATTGAATCGTTTTTTAGGGCTAATTTTAATCGTAGGTAGTTTAATTTTAAGCAGTTGTTCCGTTCAAACCCGTGAAGTTGGTTTTGGTGGTGGCAATTGGTCGATGCCTAAAAGTTCAAATACGGCATTGGCAACAAAGAAAACAAATATTGATTCTGTAATCACTGTCACCGAACTTGAATCAGAAAATGAATTGTCAATCGTTCAATTTAAAAAGGAATTAGGAACTTCATTTACTGAAATTATACCTGTAAAGATTTCAAAATCAAAGCCAGCGCAAAAGGAAATCACCAAAGAGAAAATCAAGCGTTCAAATCGATTGGTTTCATCAAAGGATATTGGCCGATCAATGGGTTGGGCAAGTATCATTTTGGGTGCATTAGCAAACCTTTTCGGTGGTACTAATTTACTGTCAATTTTACTGGCAGCTTGTGGAGTAATAATTGGTTTGGCAGGATTGAAAATAGGTCCGGGATTTTGGGGAAGAATATTGTGTTATGCCGGTATAGCACTTTCGATTTTTAGTTTATTTAGTGGCGTAATTGGAGCAATTGTTACACTTTTGTTTTTGGTTGCTTTAATATTGTTGTTGCTAATTTTATTAAAAAAGCTTTAGCCTCATTCCTTTATTTCTTTGGTTTTTTTAGTTTCGCGGCTGTTTACGTCCCCCAAAATAAATTTAACATACATTATTTTCTTGCCCATTTTTAGCCAAATGGCTTCATAAAAGGTTTGAATTTGTAGGAATTCTGGAACAGGAATCAGGCTGTAAACATCTGATATATTTTCGAGCAGTGTTAAATTGTCTTCCGCTATTTGCTCTAAGCTACTTTCGTAGAATAAGTCTGAATCTGTTTTAATGTTCATGATGCCTGTTGCTGGCATTACTTGGCGGTAAACATTTAAAAATCTGCCACTGCTTAAGCGCTTGCGTTCTTTTTGAGGCTGTGGGTCAGGAAAGGTAATCCACATTTCAAAAACTTCATCTTTTGCGAAATATTCAAAAAGTTTATCAATTTCTATTCGCAGAAATCGCACATTTTGAATTCCCTGTTCAATACATATTTTAGCACCTTTCCAAAGTCGGTTTCCTTTAATATCAACACCAACATAATTGATGTTGGGATTCATTTTTGCCAAACCAATGGCATAATCCCCTTTTCCGCAAGCTAGTTCTAATACAATGGGATTGGTATTGCCAAAAATTGCTGCCCATTTGCCTTTTGTTTCAGAATTGTAATCGTAAGTATTCTCAAAAGAATCAAATTCGGCGAATTTTTCGGATTTATTTTTACCTTTTCCCATTATGGTGCAAAAAAACATAAGAAAAATGAATTCACACATTTTATGTTGAATTACTTTTGCAGAAATGTTATTGACACCTCAATTATTAATTCAGGCGTATTTGTCTGGATCTTTCCCTATGGCAGATCCAGACGAAGGAAATGCTATTTATTGGCATACCCCTGAAAGAAGAGGAATTATTCCATTGGATGATCGATTTAAGGTTTCGAAGAATCTAAGAAGATTATATAACAAACGAAAGTTTGAACTGGTAATAAACAAAAACTTCCCGGAGGTCATTGAAAGATGTTCGCAAAATAGGGAAGATGATACTTGGATTTCAGAGGAAATCAAAGAGGCTTACATTGAATTACACGAAGAAGGATTTGCACATAGTTTTGAAGCGTATTTAGATGGGGAATTGGTTGGTGGTCTGTATGGTGTTTGTATTAGAAAAGCTTTTTTTGGAGAGAGCATGTTTCACTCTGTTACGGATGCGAGTAAGATTTGTTTGGTCTTTTTGGTTGAATTTTTAAGAGAGCATAATTTCAAATTATTGGATACACAATATTTGAATAATCATATTCAGCAGTTCGGGGCATATGAAATTAGCCACAAGAAATTTTTAGCAATTCTCGAAGATGCTATGGATCAATGAGTAAAAATAATTTCAAATTCCATATATTTGCCCAATCTTAGTGTTCTTGAAGTGAAAACAAAATTTGAAATATTAATCATTGATGACCACGAAATCGTTCGGTTTGGAATGATTCAGGTATTAAAACAGAAATTCATTGGTTTGGAAATTAGTGAATCATCAAATGCAAAACAAGCATTGGCATTGCTTAAAGAGCACGATTATGATTTGATTATTTCTGATTTGAATTTACCTGATATCAGTTCTCATGAATTGATAAAAGCGATTCGTAAGGTTGAAAAAGGTACCCCAATTATTGTATTCTCAATGTTTCCAAAAGATGTGATGGAAAATGCAATGTCTTCATTAAATATTCAAAAATATGTTTATAAAGGAGACGGATTGCAAATATTAACTGAGGCAGTTTTCGAAATCATGAGCAATATTGAAAATGGCAAAAAGAACAAGAAAATGCAAACTGGTACTGACACAACTCCATTTGAGAAATTATCGGCAAAAGAATCAGAAGTAATGATGCTATACTTACACGGTAATTCAACAACAGATATTTGCCAAATTTTAACCTTGAAGCCATCAACGGTGAGTACCTACAAAGCGAGAATATTTCTAAAACTTGGCGTTACAAACATCGCGGCGTTAACAAAAATGGCGTTTTATTACAACGTAATTACTTCAATGTAATATCCTTTTTGAGGGATATTTGAATGGTTGAACCACTTGATTTTTTTTCAATATAGCTAATTTCACCGTCAATAAGTTTAATAAACTCAAGGGTAATTTTGATGCCCATTTTATGCGTAGTTGAATGTCCGATCATTGCTTCTGTTAGCTTTTGGTTTTCCCAATCTTTGATAAGTTTGACTATTTCTAATGGCAAACCACGTCCAGTATCTGCAATTATAATTCTCACGTGTTCACTATCTTCTATCGTAGAAATATTTATTTCACCAGCGGAGGTATATTTAATGGCGTTGTCAATAAAATTCCTCAAAATTGTTTGCAATATTGTGGTATTAGAATTGATGAAAATATCATTTAATGCATTGTTTGTCTGTATGGTTAAATTTTTAGAATTGGCAATGGGTTGATAAAATTGTACCAATTCAGAAATGATATTTTTAACATTAATCTGATGTATTTCAACTTTATAGTCAACAAATTGTGTTCCTAACCAATTTAAAAAATCTGAAATAAAATCATGTAATTCTTTGGAGGTATTTGCGGCAATTCGAACAAGGTTGGTTAAGTCATTTTCCTTTTCTTTGTGTTTATTATATGTGAAATACGATGATTCAGCAAGAAACATCAATGGAGATTTTATATCATGCATTAAAATTGCATAAAGCTGATTTTTAAAATCATTTTCTTCTTTCAAAATTTTTTGAGCCCTTGTTAATTCTGCAACCGTAAATTGTAATTCCATGGTTTTGTGGTTTACGAGCAAATCTAAATTTTCTTTTTCTTCTCTGGCTTTTCGTTGATTTCGAATAAAAACATAGGCTATAAAAATGCTTATAACCAAAATAACCAATAAAACAAACCACCAGGTGGCATACCAAATTTGATTTACCGTAATATCTAATATTTTCAATTCGCGGTCGTTTTGTAAGACATATAATGAATAATTCCCAGGTGGTAATCTTGAAAATTTGATAGTTCTGTTATTTTCTAATCGTTGCCAATTTGCGTCAATATTTTTAAGTTTAAAAAATATGGGCAATGGTTTTTCTAATTGGTAGTACTGCGTTAAAATGGTTATTTCTATGGAGGAATGGTCTCTATTTAAGATTATTTCATTCCGTTTACCTAGTTTTTGGTTGTTGTTAACTAAAATGTTATCCAGATAAACATTTAAATTAACATTGGTTGAGCTATTGGTATTTTGTTTGATTCGTAAGAGTCCATGATCTGATGGAATAAATATTTTATTATTTATTACTTGATGGTTTTCAGGATAGATCCCACCATTTAATTCAGTAGCTGGTAAATCTGATTTTTTATTCAATGAAAAATAATTCGAACTATCAAAGGTTAAATTTTTGAAGCTATTTTCCGGAATAATAAAAACCCCTTTATTGCAAACTATCCAAAATCGATTTATCTGATCTCTTCTCAAACTTAACGATGCAAGCATCCATTTTTTAGGATCATTGGGAATTCTATATTCTTTCGATTTTTTTATTATAAATACGCCATCGCCATATGTAGCCGCTATCAAATTAGATTTATACAATTGAATATCCCTCACTGTTTTATTTTTGAGATATTGTTCAGCCACTTTGAAATGAGTATCCAAAACAACTATGCCATCATTGCTGCATAGATGAATTTTATTATGGTAAATCTTGACTTTATAAAAATAAGTGTTGCGCGTAAATGATTTTACAACCCAAATTTTCTTTTGATTGAATTGATAAATCAAATTTGCAGAAACAAAATAGCGATTGTTATTTATTTCAAAAAAGTCACCGATTTCTGGTTTACAAGGTATCTGAAATTTGATTTTTTTATCTTGAATTGAATAACAAGTAAGCTGTTCATTCATATTATAAAAAAGCTCTCTGTTTTTCAATATTGAGCAAGCGCTTCCTGACCATTTGCCATAGGAAATCTTAGTTGGGTTTATGTTTGGTGTATTGTTGTTCCACTGAAATACTCCATTGTCTAAAATAGAAAATATGGAGTTAGAAGTACTATCAAAAGCATATGAATACAAATAGTTCTGTCCTTCTGGATTTTGAACAATTGAAAATTTTTCAATCGAATTAGGTGAAAACTGAATTAATCCATTATTGAATGTGCCACAATAAATGATATTGGAAATTTCGTCATAATACGCTGTTGTTAAATCAGTGTCGAACAATTTGGATAATACAACTTGAAATTTAATTTCAGTTTTGTATAAGTCAACGCAACAGATTTTATTGTCTATTTGTAGGATTAAAAATTTAGATCCAATTGATAAGATTGAAAATCTTGATTTAAAGGGGATTTTTATCTCACTTGATTTGGTGATTATTTGAATCTGATGGTTGAATTCTTTT
Source organism: Flavobacteriales bacterium (assembly GCA_947447955.1). Classification (GTDB taxonomy): domain Bacteria; phylum Bacteroidota; class Bacteroidia; order NS11-12g; family UBA955; genus VMCP01. The sequence continues at coordinate 25,434 of CANFLS010000003.1, forward strand.
ATAATGAGGTTATTGAAAGAATAGATAACATGGTTTTTTGATATGGATTCTGTCGAATATAAATTGTCAAATTGTTGAATATGCGATTTTAATTGCTTCAGTGAATCCTCTATAATTACATTCTTATAAAACAATAAGTTAACGTTTTTCTTAGGATGAACAATTTTAATTTTTTTATTTTCTAATAAATAAACTTGATTGAATTCACCTAGGGCATACAATTGTTTGTTGTTTTTCATTAAATAGATTCCTGAAAATCTATTGCTTTTTATTGCTTTTGTATTTGCTTTATTGAAGTTTGTTAAATTATAACCATCGTAACAATAAATACCAAACTGCGATGTAATCCATAAAAATCCGTATTGATCTTTGTTTACCCCGGTAACCGTATTTTGAAATAATTGTTCGTTTATTGGACTTGGAATAAAGGATACATATTGTTGAGCATCAACATTCTTGAAAAATGAAATAAAAAGAATTAAGGTGTAAATGATTTTATTTTTCATTGCTCATTTGTAGATCATCACAAATGCTTTACAATTCTAATAAAAAAAGTGCATTTTCTTTTTGTTTTCCATTTCTTTTTACCAATTTTGAAGCAATGCATCTATCTATTCACATTGAGCAAAATCCTTATCAAGTTGATTTGTCGAATCCTTTAAATATTACCCTCGGATTTGGCCCCGATTTTGAAAATCCCAATGCATTTCATATCGATTTTGCCAAAGTTGAACCCATTAGGGTAGGTTCTTTTGTGGGTAGTGTCATTGAAGGTGGTTCTGCCAATTGTGAAATTGTTACGTATTGTGCGCATGGCAACGGAACCCATACCGAAGGAGTGGGGCATATTGCCTCAGAAAGAATTTCTGTTCACGAAGTTTTACAGAAACATTTCCTTACTGCCCAATTAATTACTGTGCCTTTAATTGAAATTGAGGGAGATTGGGTGATTCATGAATCAGAACTCGCAAAACAAGAATTTTCGAATACCGATGCAATTATCATCAGAACTTTACCCAATGATATAGATAAGCGAAATAGAATTTGGTCGGGAAATAATCCTCCTTATTTTACATTGAAAGCAATGCAAATGTTGGTGGATTTGGGATTTTCTCATTTGTTAACCGACTTGCCTTCTGTTGATCCTGAAGAAGATAGCGGCGCACTTGCTGCTCACAGGGTTTGGTGGCAATATCCACAAAATACCAGAAAAAATGCAAGTATTACGGAATTGATTTATGTAAATGATTCAATTCAAGATGGCTTGTATTTCCTAAATCTCATGGTACCGAAAATAGCTTCTGATGCGGTGCCATCGCAACCAATTTTATATCCATTGTTACCAATTTGATATGGCTTTGAGCGAAAAATGGCTTTATGCAGCCAATATGGTTGCAACCAAAATCAATAGATGGTTCAATAAGCCAAGTGTTCAAGATTGCGCTAACATAGACTCTATATTCATAGTTAAGTTAGATGAAATAGGAGACATGGCTGTATCAGTTCATGTTTTCGCATTTTTGAAAAAACAATATCCAAATGCAAAAATCACCTTGTTGTGCAAGCCATTTGTTAAGTCGCTCGTTCAAAATGATCCCAATATTGATTTTGTTATAACCGAAATTTCTGAAGCAAAGGGAAAGTTTGATATTTGGGTTGAATTGCGTGGAAACTGGAAAACGTTATTTAAGTCGTTGTTAAACTGCGAAAAGTTCAGGGCCGACAGAGGTAGCATCAGGTTTTCGCAGCGTGGCAATCAGCCACATGAAATATTGACCAATTACCGCGTTATTGAAAATTTGTTATTTGAGGGACAAAAATGCGACAGCATATCTGAAATATTGGAACATCCATTTTGCCGGCCAACCTTATATCCCTCAAAAGAAGAAAAAGAATTGGCCAATCAAAGAATTGCAGAATTTAAATTAAAGCGCTTTGGGGTAATTCATCCTTCGGCGAGGAGGATATTGCGACAATGGCCTGCTGAAAGATTTGCTGAACTTGCAAAGTTTTTGCAATCAGAATATCAAATCACACCGCTAATCATAGGCACAGAATCTGAGAAAGCCGTTTTGAATCAAATCAAAGATATTTGTCTCGAGTGTGAAGTATGGATATCCAACGACAGTTTATTGACTTTATATGCTGTTATGCAACAATCTTCGGTATTTATTGGAAATGAAAGTGGACCATTGCAATTGGCTGATTTGGCAAATATTCCGTGTATTGGTCTTTTTGGCCCAGGGGTTAAAGATGTTTTTTACCCTCAGAACAAGCAGGCAGTTGTAATTCATCATGTGTTGGAATGTAATCCTTGTGATCAAATACATTGTACCCATGCAAATAAACCCTGCATTGAAATGATTGAACTTCAAACAGTAAAATTTGAGTTGAAAAAACTACTGTTTGCAAAGTAAAATGGAATCTTGTAAAAATCTGATGTAATTATGGCACAATTTTGGTTGTGGAAGACTTAAATTCGTAGAGCATGCAGAAACCATTTGAAATTACAGTATTGGGAACTTCCTCAGCTACACCTACGCGTGATAGAAATCCGAGTGCTCAATATGTTCGTTTGGATAAGCATTATTTCTTGTTAGATTGCGGTGAGGCAACACAATTGCAGCTCACCAAGTACAATCTAAAAATGCAAAAAATTAAGTTTGTTTTAATTTCGCATTTGCATGGAGATCATTATTTTGGATTGCCAGGATTGATTACTTCAATGGCGCTTTTTGGTCGCGTTGATCCATTATACATAGTTTGCCCTGAGCAATTGAAATCTATATTAGACATCATTCTCACAATTGGTGATGCTCGTATAAACTTTCAAATCCATTATATTTTTACAAATCCTGATGCCTCGGAATTGGTTCATTCTGAAGAAGATTTTGCCATACACTCTGTGCCATTGAAACATCGGATTCCTTGTACAGGTTTTGTAATTGAAGAAAAAGGCCCAGAAAGGAAAATCAATTTAGACGCTTGCGAAAACTATAATATTCCCGTTTCTTTTTATGAATCTTTGAAATTCGGAAATGATTTTAAAGGAGACAGCGGCATTCTCATAGCAAATGAATTACTAACCATAAATGGATATAAAAATCGGAAATTTGCTTATATCTCTGATACAATTTACGATGAATCAATTATTCCTTACATTCAAAATGTAACTTTATTGTACCATGAGGCAACGTTTTTACACGACAGGTTAAAGAGGGCTGAGGAAACATTTCATACTACATCGCTTCAAGCGGGCATGATTGCTAAATTGGCAAAAGTGAAAAATTTGATCATTGGTCATTACAGTGCACGTTACGATAATTTAGAACCTTTGCTGCTCGAAGCGAGAAAAAATCATCTCGAAACTTACTTGGCATTAGAAGGTGAAGTTTTCCAATTAAATAGTTGATATTTTGTATCTTCTGAATTTCTGAGTGAAATAATACACACTTGTTTTTCTGTGAATAAGTACAATCTTTTAAACAAAGATTTCGTTATACATTCGTAATTCACAATGAGTGCAGCACCTAAACAATCTTCAAAAAAAACAAAATCGTCAGCAGATTTCTTAAAAGAAAGGCCTTCTGACAAAACAGACCAAATTTCAGGAAAGGAAATTTGGAATGCTGCTACTTTGAAAAATGATACAACGCGGAAAGTCATTGGATTTCTGTTGCTCGTTTTTTCAATTATCCTTCTGGTTAGCTTTATTTCTTTTTTCTTTACTTGGCAAACAGATCAAAGCGTGGCTGCCGATGGTGGCGATTTTGATTCGTCAATGACAGGTAAATCTACCAATGCCATGGGCAGTGTAGGTTCAGGGTTGGCCTTTTTCTTTATGCACAACGGATTTGGTTTAGGTGCATTTGCCCTTTTGCCTTACATCATTTTAAGTGGCTTGTATTTGTTGTTTGATTACAGACCATTTTCGCTACTTAGAATATTAACCAATACCATTTTATTTGTTATTTGGGTGTCTCTGTTTTTGGGTTATTGCTTTCAAATATGGTATCCACTTTTGGGTGGTACTTTTGGATATTTCGGAATAGTCCAAATACAAACTGCAATCGGACCCATCGGAGCATTCTTGTTTTTAGCCGCATTTGCAGTGGTATATTCATTCGTCTTTTTGAATATGAATCCGTTTTCTCGCATTGTTCTGAAAAATCCGGATGATTTGTTGCACGAAGAATTTACTGATGAGGAATTAGAAAACTCAGGTAATCTAAATATCGTTGAAGAAAAGATAGAAACATCAACAAATAAAATACCCCCTACTATCAAAGTGGACGGTGATGAGGATGATTTATTGGTGGATGACGAAGATATTGACGACGGACCAAGTGTGAGTGATTTTGAAAATTGGGACGGCATGAATATTACTGTAAAGAAAGTGGAACCTGTCGAATCAAAACCTGTTCATACCGAAATATCAAAACCATCCTTTGAACCAATTATTGATGATAGGGAAATCCCAACCGAGTCTTTGAATCAACAGAATGTTGTTGAATTTGATGAACCCGAAGAATATATTTTTAAGGGAAACCCAGAACCAATTGCAGCAGAAACACCTTCTCCCTCAAATGAAATTAAATTCGAAGATGGATTTGCCATCCAAGATTTAACCCAGCATGAAGATGAATTGGTTGAAGAAAATCAAGGCGACTTGGGCGTAGAACGATTTGGTGTTGATACTGAATTTGATCCCAAAGCAGATTTGAGTAAATACCAATATCCAACTTTGGATCTATTAAAAGATTATGATACAAAAAGACAAGAAATTGATTTTGAAGAAATTAACAAAAGCAAAAAGTTAATTCAAGATACCCTAGAGAATTACAAAATTGGCATTTCTAGCATCAAGGCAAGTGTTGGACCTACAGTAACGTTATATGAAATCATTCCTGCTCCAGGTGTTAAGATTTCAAGAATCAAAAACCTTGAAGATGACATTGCATTAAGTTTGGCTGCACTTGGTATTCGTATCATTGCACCAATTCCAGGAAAAGGTACAATTGGTATAGAAGTGCCTAACAGAAATCCTGAAATGGTGCCAATGCGTGGCTTATTGGCAAGTAAGAAATTCCAAGAATGTGATTTTCAACTGCCTGTTGTTTTAGGGAAAACAATTTCAAATGAAATATTTATTGCAGATTTAGCAAAAATGCCCCATTTGCTTATGGCTGGTGCTACCGGTCAGGGTAAGTCTGTTGGATTGAATGCAATATTAGTGTCGCTGCTATATAAAATGCATCCTGCCTATGTGAAGTTTGTATTGGTAGATCCTAAGAAAGTAGAATTAACCTTGTTCAATAAAATTGAACGTCATTTCTTGGCCAAATTACCTGGCGATGGCGAGGCAATTATTACTGAAAATTCTAAAGTAGTAAATACGCTCAATTCTCTTTGCGTTGAAATGGACAACCGTTATAAGTTGCTTCAAGATGCGATGGTGAGAAACATTGTTGAGTATAATGGCAAGTTTGTAAATAGGAAATTGAATCCGCAAAACGGGCATAGATTTTTGCCTTATATTGTTGTTGTAATTGATGAGGTTGCCGATTTGATGATGACAGCTGGTAAAGAAATTGAAATGCCAATTGCCCGTATTGCGCAGCTTGCAAGAGCCATCGGAATTCATTTGATTTTGGCTACGCAGCGTCCTTCAGTGAATGTAATTACAGGTATGATCAAAGCCAACTTCCCTGCAAGAATTGCTTTCCGTGTAACTTCCAAGATTGATAGCCGTACTATTCTTGATGGCAATGGAGCCGATCAATTAATAGGAAAAGGAGATATGCTTTTTAGTGGTGGCAATGAAATGATCCGTTTACAATGTCCGTTTGTAGATACCCCAGAAGTTGAACGAATTTGCGACTTTATTGGTGAACAAAGGGCGTATTCTACAGCTTATATTTTACCTGAAGTAAAAGACGATACAACTACCTTGGGTGGTGGCGATTTTGATGCCGATGAAAGAGATTCTCTCTTTGAAGATGCAGCAAGGGTCATTGTTCAAAATCAAGTGGGGAGCACGAGCATGATTCAAAGGAAATTGAAAATTGGATACAACAGGGCAGGCCGATTGATGGATCAATTAGAAGATGCAGGTATTGTTGGTCCGAATTTAGGAAGCAAGCCCCGTCAAGTAAATGTTCCCGATGAATTTGCTCTGGAACAGTTTTTAAATCACCTTTAATTAGAATTACAATACAACAATGAAGAAATCTATTATATACAGTTTGGCAGTAGGTATTTTTTTATTTACCCTTCATCCAGTTTTTGCTCAAGCAACAGAGCCGCTTGTAAATCCGAATACCGATAAAGGACAAAGTGATCCGAAGTCGGAGGAGATATTAAAAAAGGTTGCTGCAATTTATAAGGGTTATAAAACAATCAATGCTTCTTTTACATTAACCACAACATCCCTCAATAAAAAACCTGTTGTATCAAAGGGAAATGTTTGGATTAAAGGAAATAAATTCAAATTGGATTATGCAAGCCAAGAAATTTTTTGCAATGGCAGTATTATTTGGACATATAATCCAGACGATGCAGAAGTTACACTAGAGGACTATAAAAAGCGTGACAACAGCATTACTCCCAATGAAATATTTACGGTTTATAGCAAAGGGTATAAAAGCAAGTATGAAGGTCCTATTGTTACTGACGGAAACAAGGTAAGAGATGTAATTCGTTTGGTGCCTAAAAAGAAAGCCAACTATTCTTATTTAAAATTGGAAATAGACAATTCAAATTACAAAATCTGCAAGGTTATACAGCACTATAAGAATGGAACCGAGGTAAGTATTGAAATGGTGAAATTAACGCCAAATACAGCTTTAAAAGATGAATTCTTTCAATGGACAGAAGCTGGCCACGAAGGGGTAGAAGTGGTAGATTTAACCAAAGCCAAAAAGAAGAAGAAAGGTTAATTAAATTAACCAAGGTATAAAACAGAAAAGGCGCCATTGGCGCCTTTTCTGTTTTATACTCAATGTCTTTATTACTTCATTACTTCGAACATACGACGTCCGATTTCAGCAGGACTTTCAACAACGTGAATTCCACATTCACGCATGATAGCCATTTTAGCAGCAGCAGTGTCGTCTTTACCACCAACAATTGCACCAGCGTGTCCCATACGGCGACCTGCAGGAGCAGTTTGTCCAGCAATAAATCCTACAACTGGTTTAGTACCATATTGTTTAATCCAATGTGCAGCTTCAGCTTCCATTCCACCTCCAATTTCACCAATCATAACAATACCTGCAGTTTCAGGATCAGCCATGAAAAGTTCAATTGCTTCTTTGGTAGTTGTACCAATGATAGGATCTCCACCAATACCAATGGCAGTAGATTGACCCATACCCAATTTGGTTAATTGGTCAACTGCTTCGTAGGTTAAAGTTCCAGATTTAGAAATAACACCAATATGTCCTTTTTTGAAAATAAAACCTGGCATAATACCAATTTTAGCTTCTTCAGGAGTAATAATGCCTGGGCAGTTTGGTCCAATTAAACGGCAGTTTTTAGAATTTAAATATTCTTTAACCATCACCATGTCTTTGGTAGGAATACCTTCAGTAATTGCTACAATCACTTTGATACCTGCATCTGCAGATTCCATAATTGCGTCAGCAGCAAATGCTGGTGGCACGAAAATGATACTCACATCGGCACCCGCCTCTTTCACTGCCAATTCTACAGTGTTGAAAACTGGACGATCTAAATGTCTACTTCCTCCTTTACCAGGAGTAACGCCGCCAACCACATTGGTCCCGTATTCAATCATTTGAGTTGCGTGAAAGGTTCCCTCGTTTCCGGTAAATCCTTGAACAACTATTCTTGAATTTTTATTAACTAGAATGCTCATGTGTATATTTTTGTTCGGCAAAAATAACGTTATCGCTTCAAATTGCCATAATAAAGTGAATTTATCACCTAAAATAAACGTTACTTTTCTATTAAACTGGTAATATCACTCGATAATGGACCAGTAGTAGATGCAAAGTAGCCCATTAAATGACCACTTTCGTCAATTAAATATTTATTGAAATTCCATTTAACTTCCGAATCCAATACACCATTTTTCGACTTTTTACTCAACCATGAATATAGAGGATGTTGGTTTTGTCCTTTTACATCAATTTTTTGAGTCAATTGAAACGTAACGTCGTAATTCTTTTTGCAAAATGAACCAATTTGTTCAGGATTTCCTGGCTCTTGTCCGCCAAATTGATTGCAAGGGCAACCAATAATAACTAGTTTTTCAGGATATTTCTCGTGAAGTTTTTGCAAGTCTTCGTATTGCGGAGTGAAACCACATTCGCTGGCCGTATTTACAAACAAGATCTTTTTGCCTTTGAATTGATTTAAATCAATAGGTGTTTTCTCATCTAAGGCCAATATTTTAATGCCATAAAGTGATTCTGATGGTTGGCTTGACTGAACTGATTGCGCATCTATTGTTTTTGATTTTCCAAAAAAACAGCCTGTCATTAATGCTATTAAGCCCGAAGCGAGCAACTTTCTTTTTAAATTTCTCATAATTATTAAAGAAACAAAGATAACCAAACAAAGGTTTTCATTATTTTCGTAGCATGAGAATTTCTAATTTCTTTTTTGGAGGGATATTTTTGGCATTTTCGCTAATGAGCTGCGAGGAAGAGAATCCACCAATCAAGTTTACCGAACGACCATTATTAGATACTACCTACGTTAGTGCTGTTCCTAAAGCCCAAACAAAAAAGGTTTTTTTGGCTGATGTAACTGGTGTACGTTGTAACAACTGTCCGCGTGCTGCACAAAAAGCATTCGACCTAGAAGCTGCCAATCCAGGTAAGTTAGAAATTATGGCTATCTATCCAACTTACAAACCACTTTCTAATCCTTGGGGACCTCCATACGATACCTTAAATACTCAAGATGCCGATGATTTGGCAAATTCTGTAGGAGTAGTTTCGGCTTTGCCTTCTGGTATCATTGATAACATTTCATACAATGGCAAACGTTTGATAGATGAAAATTCTTGGTCGGTAATCTTCGATGCCCAAAAAGTAAAAACTACCCCAATAAATATTGATATAGCTGCCAAATGGCTATCAGCCGATAATAAAGGGAGAATTGAAGTAAAAGCAACTGCAAATACTGCCATTTCAAATGGTGTGAGTTGGGTTATTGCCATTCTTGAAGATGATATAATAGGTAAACAATCTACAGCTACAGGAACTGAGGATAATTATGATTTTAAACATGTGTTGCGCAAAATTGTAAATTCACCTATGGGTGACCCACTAAAAACTCCTATGGTTGCTGGCTTTACAACTGAGAAGCACTATTACATACCTAGAGTTGCCAAATGGAAACCAGAGAACTTGAGTTGTATTGTTTGGGTATTTGACAATACCACCAAAGAGATTTTACAAGTAAATAAAGTGAAATTTTCAATGTAATGTTGGGTTGGGATGAAGCTATTGTTGGGTTTGCCCAATATTTAACCCTTGAAAAGTCTTTATCCAAACACAGTATTGAAGCATATCAACGCGACATAGAAAAATTGAAATCTTGGTCCATTGGCCAAGGGGTTAATAATTCTTTGTCCCTCAAAAGAAAAAATCTAGAACAGTTTTCTGCTTTTATTGCCGAATTGGGATTTCAAGCTACGTCGCAAGCTAGAATAGTTTCTGGTGTTAGGGCATTTTATAAATATTTGGTGCTCGATGATTGGTTGGCTGAAAGTCCTGCCGATTTTTTAGAACCGCCCAAAGTGGGTCGGAAATTACCTGTGGTTTTGAGTCCCGATGAAATCGATGCCATGATCAACACCATTGACCGTTCAACCGACGAAGGTGAACGCAACGTGGCAATGCTCGAAACTTTGTATAGTTGTGGTTTGCGGGTTTCTGAATTGGTGGGATTGAAAATTACCCATGTTCATTTGAATGAACAATACGTGCAGGTTTTGGGGAAGGGCAACAAAGAACGCTTGGTGCCAATTTCTCAACGGGCATTAAAACACATCCAACTTTATACCAATAATATACGAAATAAACTCGACATTACCAAACAACACCGTGACTTGGTGTTTTTAAATCGTTATGGACGTGGTTTGACCCGTCAATCGGTATTCTTGTTTATCAAAAAAGCGGCCTTGATGGCTGGAATAGACAAGGTAATTAGTCCTCACTCGTTTCGACATAGTTTTGCCACGCATTTGGTTGAAGCTGGCGCTGATTTGAGGGCAGTACAAGAAATGTTGGGGCATGAGAGTATCACCACAACTGAGATTTACACGCACTTAGATAGGAATTATTTGGCGGATACTCTAATTAAGTTCCACCCGAGATCGGTTTAATTAAACCAATTGGCCCAGGTTTTTTTGCCTTTCAGAAAGAATCCAAATACCAAACTCGAATCAAGCACCCCCGACAATTGGGTTAATGGAACTGTATTTTCTGAAATTTGAAAATCATGCTTGTGCTTGTCGTAGTATTGGTGGGCTTTGATAATTTGAATTACATGTTTTGGTTTTCCTTGCATAAGGAAAAGCACTCCTGCCAAACCATCAAAAAATTTGCGTTGTAAGATTCGTTTAGATTTAATATTCTCTGGCAAATTCTTATGCAACATCAATAATGAATTTCTGAAATTGAGGTAGGTCTTTTTGGGATTTTGGTTAGAAAGGGTTGCTCCTCCCATATGGTAAAATGTACTTTGGTGGCAATTGTGAATGGTATATCCCAAAAGTTGCATGCGCCAACAAAGGTCAATTTCTTCCATGTGTGCAAAAAACGCTTCGTCGAGGCCGTTGGCCTTTTCCCAAGCTTCGCGCTTAACAAACATGGCTGCTCCAGACGCCCAGAAAATTTGTCCAGATTGATTGTATTGCCCGTTGTCTTTTTCTACGTTTCCAAAGATTCTTCCTTTGCAAAATGGGTATCCAAAAACATCTATAAAACCACCAGCGGCTCCAGCATACTCAAAATGGGTGCGTTTGAAATAATCTAATATTTTAGGTTGACACGCTCCGAAATTCGGATTGTTTTTGGCGATTTCTAAAATGGGTTCAAGCCAATTTGGGCCCGGTTCAGCATCAGAATTCAGGAGTACAAAGTAATCGGCGGTTCTATTTTTGAGGGACAAATTATAGCCTCCTGCAAATCCAGAGTTGTATGGCAATACTACAACTTCTAAATTTGGATAGGTTGTTTTAACAAATTCAACAGAATCATCGGTGCTGGCATTGTCAACCACCACTACCTTGCAATTGGGGTAATTAGAATTCGCAATAACTTGCGGCAAACATTTTTCTAAAATACTCCTAGTGTTGTAATTTAAAATGACAATATCAACTGACGGTTGGGTCATTGTTATTTTGCTTTCGCCATTTTCTTAAACGGCATAAAAATAAATTGAGAATGTTGTCCGAAGAGCCACAAAATACACATGTTGTTTTTTGTATCGCCGAAGGCCTTAATGAATTGGTCTTTGCGGTCATCGGTAAGTATATTCAATTCTATTAACCTTTCCATCACCGTTGCATTGATAGAAAATGGGAAATCAAACTCAGATCTGTCAATAATTAATTCTCCAATTTTTGCGTCTTCTTGGTGTGCCACAAAAATCGGGTATTCCGAAAATCCACCTTGTATAATATCGTCACTTACTTCTTTGAGCATTTCGTTGATCTCATTGAGTTGAGATTCAAGTGTTGTAAGGGCAGCTTCGATTTCTTTATTTAACATTATCTTTCAATTTTAATTTTTTGGGTGAAAGATTTTTCAGGGGTAACAACCTGAACAAAATAAACACCTTCCGCCAAATCGCAAACATCAATTTTGTTGTCTTCAACTCTATTTACATTCTTGCAAATTTTGCCGTTCAAATCATAAACGTTAATTGCTTGGATGGTTGTTTGTAAATTTAGCTTTACGGTTACATATTTACTCGCAGGATTCGGAAATAAACTAACAAGTTTAAGTTTTTCAATTTTTTGGGTACTACTTAGAGGAGAAAGTTTAATTGCCCACATTCCTCTTCCATGGGTATATAGGAATAAAGTACGGTCTGAATTTCTCATTTTAATTTCGTGTACTTCTACGTTTGGAATACGTGTGTCTTTGGTCCATGTTTTTCCTCCATCAACAGTGTAATAAAAACCAAAATCAGTTGCAGCAAATATTTTATTTTCAGGATCTTGAGGATCAACAGCAACCATACTTACGGGCAAGCCTGGAGGCAAGTTTCCTGAAATGTTTTCCCAAAGTGGGGTAGAAGTTTCAAGGTTGCTCGCTTTCCAAACACGTCCTTGATTACTTACCGTGGTAAAGGCAACAAAAACTTGATATTTATTAACTGGGTTAATTGTAATTCCGTTAATGAAATCACTTGTAACAGTTGCTGGAACTGAAGCATTGAAACTTACTTCTGTGCCAATTGCTGTTCTTGCATTTTCTAATTTATACAATTGTGCTGCGGCTCCACCGTAATAGAATACAGGATCAGAATCTTCCGAAGAAGCCATTGCTTTAATACTTGGGCGGGATACCTTATTAATTTTCTCCCAAGCATCGCCACCGTTTGTAGTTCTATAAACACCACTGTTGGTTCTATAAAACAGCATGTATTGATCTGCCGGGTTCATGGTGTAGGCATTGATAAAGCTAATACCTTCTGTGGTGAATCGAGTGTCAGAAATGCTGGTGCTGTTTGAAGCACCCATGGTTGAGAAGTTATCGAGACGATTAATTCCTTCATTTTGGTATGAAACATAAGCTACGTCGCCATCTTGTTGACCAATATGGCAATATGCGCCATCTCCGCCAAAAATTTGAGAAGTATTCAATGGGCCACTTGAAAACTGGGTTCCATTGTCTTGTGCGCCTGCAACTGCTCTAATTCCAGTTAAATCGTAACTGCCCGCATAAAATTGAGTAACGTTATAGCCTGTATTTAAATTACCAAGGGCAGTTTGGCTGCTCCATTTAAATCTGTAAATTCCGCCGTCTGTACCCACAAGGTATTCATTGCTTGCAGTAGAAAATGCTGCAAAAGCGTGATTGTCGGCATGGATGCCTTTTAGCGATGACCATGAATTACCTCCGTTTGTTGACGATGCTGAATATTGGCAACCTGTAAATATTTTATTTGAATCGATGGCACTTACACCAATAGTTACGCAATAAGCTTGTTGTCCAGTTCCACTTGCTGTTGGCGTTGTTTTTAATTTCCAAGTTTTGCCACCATCGCTACTTTTGTAGAAGGCTGCTGGACCTGTATTGTAATCCCATCCTTCAAACAATGCATAAATCACATTTGGGTATTTTTTAGAGTTGGCCATTTGAATAAGCCTATATGTACCTGCAACTGGTTTAGACGGAAAAGTAACAGGAATGAATGTGCCCGCTTTACCGTTGCTATCAGAATAATACACGTTGTTTGATTGTTGTGAAAACAAAACACGGCCATTAGGCAAACATAAAATATCATTCACTTGTTTGCTTCCAGCTGTATAAACCGCCGACCAAGAAGCTCCTTTGTCTGTAGATCGGAACATTCCGGCTGTATTTGTGCCAACGAAAATGGTGTTGCTATCAGACTTCGAGTGTTCAATATCCCAAATTGCATCAAATCCACCTAGAGTTGCAGTTGAACTTAATTGGTTAAAAGTTTTACCTCTATCAGATGATTTGAAAACGCCATTTCCAGGGTTATGTAATCCACCGTATCGACATTCGCCGGTTCCATAGTAAATTTCATTGTTATTAAAAGGGTTTGAAGTGATGCAACTTGGTTGCAAAGTGACTTCTTGGTCGTTTAATGCTTTCCAAGATTTCCCCCCATTTTCAGAGCGCCACATTCCACCAGAAATTCCACCTGCCAAAATTAAATTATCGTTTGTAGGGTCAATCCAAATAACACGGGTTCTGCCACCAACGTTATTTGGGCCAATTTCTATAACGGTATCAATGGTACTTCCATTGGCTCTATTGCTAATTTGAGAATGATCCCATTTATTCCATGTACTTTTTAACCATGAAGGAATTTCTCCATTTGCATTTTTTCTTTCGTTAAACCACTGTTCAAAATAGCCAGGATTTTCGCCGAAAATTTGAGGAGAATGTTTAGGTTTTAGTAAAATACCTACCGAAAATAAACCTATAAAAATAATACTTAAAGAGATTGCGCTAGTGGCTCTTTGATTTTTGAACATATACACAAATATACTAAAAAAGCAATTACCTATGGGAAGTTATCGATGGATTTTTGAAGAAAATAGATGCTAAATGGTAAACAATTCATTACCAAATTGAAAAGATAGGATTATCATTTTAGTCATTTAATTAATTTTAAACCAATTTCTAAATATATTTGTTCCTTATCACACAATGATGAAAAAAAATAAAACCCTCCTTATTGCAATTATTAGTTTAGTTATTATTAGTGCAATTATTTATTTGTCGCCTTATAGATATTTAGTAAAAGGAATTCGCTTAACCTATTTGAAAGGTGAAAAATCTGCGAATTATTTAGATTGGAAAGATTTCGATTTGCGCAAAATGGAAAATAATCCCGATAAGATTTTTATCATCCCTTCAAAACTTTACGCAAAAACCAATGGGTTAGATAAGAAGTTGCTTGATATGTTAACCAAAACAAATTCAGGTTCTTACATTGTAGTAAAAAACGACACCATTGTTTCAGAACATTACTTCAATGGCATTACCGATTCATCTCAAACCAACTCTTTTTCTATGGCCAAAACCATCACAACTTTGTTGGTGCAAAAAGCCATTCAAGATAAAATTATTGCATCTTGGGATGACAAGGTGATTGATTATTTGCCTTGGTTAACCGGTGAATTTGCCAAGGATGTAACGCTTCGTCATCTGTCAACAATGACAGCAGGTTTGGTTTGGAATGAAAGTTATGTGTCGCCATTTGGAGTTACAGCCAAAGCCTATTATAGCAATGATGTTGAAGCAGTAATGAAGCAGGTTGCTGTTACAAAAAAGCCAGGTGAGAATTTCCAATATCAAAGTGGTGCAACGCAGTTGTTGGGATTTGTACTGAAAAAAGCGCTCGACAAAACTGGAAAATACAAATCGGTATCAGAATTTGCTCAAGTAAATTTATGGAATAAAATTGGTGCTGAATATCCTGCGTTTTGGTCGTTGGATGCGGATAATGGCAAAGAGTTAACGTATTGTTGCTTTGATGCAACAGCACGAGATTTCGCTAAGTTAGGTCAATTGGTTTTGCATCATGGCAAAAGTGCTTGGGGGGAATCTATCATCGATTCTGCATTTTTAGAAATGGCACAGCAACCATATAAAAGTGCCAACTATGGACATTCATTTTGGATAGGAGAAGTTGATGGAATAAAATTCCCATATTTTCAAGGATTAAAAGGTCAGTACATTGCCATTGTAAAAAATGAAAATGCCGTAATTTTAAGAACAGGAAATGGCATCGACAAATCGCATGGAATGCCTGTGTTTGATTGCATCAAAACTTATGTGAGTGAGGGTGTGAAGTTGAAGTAAGGTAATTAATTATTAAAAAGAGAAAAGGCGCCAATGGCGCCTTTTCTCTTTTTAATATAGCTTGAGGGTCAATGTCCCTCAAAAAATTATGCGATTACAGATCTGCGGATGATGTTCAATGCGCCACCAGCTTTGAACCACTCAATTTGTTGGTCGTTGTAGCTGTGGTTTACTGAAATTTCATCTTTGCTGCCATCGGCATGGTTTAATACCAATGTCAATGATTTGTCTGGAGCAAATGTTGTCAAACCAACGATGTCAATTTTGTCTGCTTCTTGAATTTTATCGTAGTCAGCTTTGTCGGCAAAAGTTAATGCCAACATACCTTGTTTTTTCAAGTTGGTTTCGTGGATACGGGCAAAAGATTTTACCAAAACCGCACGAACTCCCAAATGACGAGGTTCCATGGCTGCGTGCTCTCTTGAAGAACCTTCACCATAGTTTTCATCACCAACAACAATAGATCCAATACCTGCGGCTTTGTAAGCACGTTGTGTAGCTGGAACCGTATCGGTTTTGCCAGTTTCTTGGTTAACAACAGCGTTTGCTTGGTCATTGAAGAAGTTGGTTGCGCCAATTAATAAGTTGTCTGAAATGTTATCTAAGTGACCACGGAATTTCAACCATGGACCAGCCATAGAAATATGATCGGTGGTACATTTTCCTTTTGCTTTGATTAACAAACGCATTCCAGTGATATCAGTTCCCTCCCAAGCTTGGAATGGATCTAACAACTGCAAACGTTTACTTGTTGGAGAAACAGCAACCTGAACACCTGAGCCATCAGCAGCAGGAGCTTGGTAACCAGCATCTTCAACTGCAAAACCCAAAGCAGGAAGTTCAAATCCTGTTGGTGGATCTAACATCACTGACTCGCCGTTTTCATTGATCAATGAATCGGTTAATGGATTGAAAGTCAAATCACCTGCAATTGCAAGTGCTGTAACCAATTCTGGAGAAGCTACAAATGCATAGGTGTTAGGATTTCCATCGGCACGTTTAGCAAAGTTTCTGTTGAAAGAGTGTACAATGGTATTTTTCTCTTGCTTTTCAGCACCCATTCTGTCCCACATACCAATACAAGGTCCACAAGCATTTGTAAATACTTTGGCACCAATTTGGTCAAATATTTTCAAGAATCCGTCGCGTTCAATTGTAAATCTTACTTGCTCAGAACCTGGAGTAATTAAGTATTCAGCTTTAGGTTTTAAGTTTTTGGTAGAAACCTGTTGCGCCAAACTCACTGCACGAGAAATATCTTCGTAAGAAGAGTTGGTACAGCTACCAATCAATCCCACTTCAACTTTTGTTGGCCAGCCATTTTTAGCAGCTTCTTCTTTCATTTTAGAAATAGGAGTAGCCAAATCTGGAGTGAACGGACCGTTCAAATATGGTTCAAGGGTATTTAAATCAATTTCAATTACTTGGTCAAAGTATTGTTCTGGGTTTGCATACACTTCAGCATCGGCGGTTAAATATTCTTTCACACCGTTAGCCAAGTCAGCAACATCCGCACGACCAGTGGCGCGCAAGTAGCGTTCCATGCTTTCGTCGTAACCGAAGGTTGAAGTAGTAGCTCCAATTTCAGCACCCATGTTACAAATGGTACCTTTACCAGTGCAACTCATAGAAGTAGCACCTTCACCGAAATACTCAACGATACAACCGGTTCCACCTTTAACAGTTAAAATACCTGCAACTTTTAAGATTACATCTTTTGCAGAGCACCAACCAGAAAGTTTACCCGTTAATTTAATACCAATTAATTTTGGCCATTTAAGCTCCCATGGCAAACCTGCCATAACATCGCAAGCGTCGGCACCACCAACACCAATAGCCACCATACCCAAACCTCCTGCATTTACAGTGTGAGAATCGGTACCAATCATCATTCCACCAGGGAATGCATAATTTTCAAGAACTACTTGGTGAATAATACCTGCACCTGGTTTCCAGAAACCGATGCCATATTTATTTGAAACAGAAGCCAAGAAATCGTAAACTTCTTTGCTTTCAGTATTTGCAACTTCTAAATCTTGGTCTGCACCAACTTTTGCAGTAATTAAGTGATCACAGTGAACTGTACTTGGAACAGCAACTTTTGGGCGACCAGCTTGCATAAATTGCAAAAGAGCCATTTGTGCTGTTGCATCTTGCATGGCAACACGGTCTGGAGCAAAGTCTACATAATCAGCACCGCGGCCAAAACTTCTGGTTGCTGGGTTTTCCCAAAGGTGGGAATACAAAATCTTTTCAGTTAATGTTAATGGTTTACCTAGAAGTTGACGTGCTGCATTTACACGTTCAGGCATTCTTTCGTAAACAGATTTAATCACTTCAATATCAAAAGCCATTTTCTTATTTATTAATCTATTTACTGCAAATTTCGTATTTTTTTGTGGTATTTTCTATTATTTCGACATCTTTGTATGGTGAATTCTCCACGGATTATTTTGGGTATCGATCCAGGTACAAATTTATTGGGTTACGGAATTATTAAAATGGACGGTCAAACCCCGTTGTTAGAGACATTGGGGGTGGTGCGTTTGTCTAAATTCGAAGACCATGGAGAAAAGCTTTTTCATATTTTCGAACGCATTGTAGCACTCATTGATGGCTTTCATGTAACCGAAGTATCTATTGAGGCACCTTTTTACGGAAAGAATGTACAAAGTATGTTGAAGTTGGGTAGGGCGCAAGGGGTTGCCATTGCGGCAGCCATTTCCCGCAAAGTTCCCGTTTACGAATATGTCCCTCGAAAAATAAAACAGTCTATTTGTGGCAATGGTGCAGCGTCAAAAGAACAAGTTTTGGCAATGCTGCAAGCGCAGTTTCAATTTGAAACCGCTCCAGAAACCCTTGATGCTACCGATGGTTTGGCAGCAGCTTTGTGTCATATTTATCAGTTCCAACCCCGATTATTTGGTACAACAAAATCAACAGGTAAAAAAACTGGAGGTTGGGCACAGTTTGTAAAAGAAAATCCAGACCGATTGGAGTAATAATTTCGTTTTGTAACTATTTGTTTAAATTTGCGTTATATTGTTATGCAATTAAATAGGTTAAAGAGATATTTGGGACTATTGCTTTTTGTTTTCAGCCTAAATGTTCACGCACAAACTTACTTCCCTCCGAAAATTGGAACCTGGGACACCCTTTCAACCAACCGATTTGGCTATTGCCAAGAACGGATTGATAGCCTTTATAATTTTTTGAGCCAATCTAATTCCAAGACATTTATTTTATTGAAAGATGGCAAAATTGTTTTAGAAAAATATTTTGGAACATTTACAAAAGATAGCAATTGGTATTGGGCAAGCGCCGGAAAAACTTTAACTGGATTTTGTATAGGCATTGCCAATCAAGAAGGGAGTTTGAAATTAACAGATAAATCTTCGAAATATTTGGGTGCTGGATGGACATCGTTGAGCAGCAAACAAGAAGATAGCATTTGCATTATCAATCAAATTACAATGACAACTGGCTTGAAAGACAATGTAACCGACCCGGATTGCACCTTGCCGTCTTGCTTGCAATATGCTGGAACGGCGGGATCTCGTTGGGCCTACCACAATGCGCCCTATACCTTGTTGGATAAAGTTATTGAAAGTGCCACAGGGGTTACTTTGAATTCATTTGTGCTCAGTAAAGTTTCAAGTGTGGTGGGTATGAAAGGCATCTATTTCAAATCGGGGTATAACAATGTCTATGCTTCCGACAGCAGAAGCATGGCCAAATTTGGATTGCTACTGTTGAATAAAGGAAATTGGAATGGTTCAATAATTTTGAAGGACTCTAATTATTTCAAGCAAATGACAAATTCCAGTCAAACCATCAATAAAAGCTACGGCTACTTAACTTGGTTGAATGGAAAAACGTCGTATATGGTGCCACAAACGCAATTTGTATTTCCTGGCTCTATTTCTCCCGATGCACCCAATGATGTGATTATGGCACTTGGTAAAAATGGGCAGCTCATCAATGTGTGTCCCTCAAAAGGACTGGTTTGGATAAGAATGGGAAATGCACCATCGAACAATGGTTTGGTTCCATGGATATTCAATAACGAAATTTGGAAGTACATCAATCAATTGCCTTGTGCCAAGACAAATGATTTAGAATTGGCAACTGAAAAGCTTGGATTATTTCCTAACGTGGCAAAAATTGGCGAAATGGTTTTATTGCAAACCAAAAGCAAAGATGTCCCTCAAATCTTCAATTCACTTTGGCAATCTATCAAAGTAGAGGGGGAGTTTAAGGCAGAAGGGTATTGCATAACCACCCAAAATATGGCTTCTGGAGTTTATTTGGTTAAACTAAAAAGTGGGCAATCTGTAAGAATGGTATTGCAATAGCAATTACATTCTTTCAACTACATTGATTCCTAGCAAATTCAATCCGAATTTCAAACCTTCCGCAGTGTGGTGTGCCAATTTCAAACGCATACTTTGTAAGCCTTCGTCGGTTTCTCTCAAAATCGAAACTTCGTTGTACAAACGGTTATAAGCCCTTGCCAAATCGAGGCAATATTGGCAAATTACCGCAGGAGAGTATTCTCTAGATGCTTCGCTCAACACAGCAGGGAAGTCATATAAAACCTTAATTGTATTAATTTCTGAGGGATGTAAACTGTTTGGAATTTCTGCATCCTGCCATTTGATTTTTGCCTGACGCAAAATACTTTGTATTCTGGCATAGGTATATTGGATAAATGGACCAGTATCACCTTGGAAATCAATACTTTCTTCAGGGTTGAACAGCATTCGTTTTTTAGGATCAACCTTCAAAATGAAGAATTTCAATGCCGACAATGACAATTGGTGGTACAAGTTATTTAGTTCATCATCATTTAAACCATCTGCTTTGCCCAATTCAAGGGTTTTGTCTTTGGCAGTTTGGTACATTTCGCTGATTAAATCATCGGCATCAACCACGGTACCTTCTCTGCTTTTCATTTTACCAGTTGGCAAATCAACCATACCATAACTCGCATGATACATGCCGTTGGCATATGATTTTCCAAGTTTTTGCATAATCAAAAACAACACTTTGAAGTGGTAATCTTGTTCATTGCCAACCACATAAATACTGCGTTCCATGCCAAATTCTTGGTATTTCAATTCCGCAGTTCCAATGTCTTGGGTAATATAAACAGAAGTTCCATCACCGCGTTGAACCAATTTCTCATCAAGTCCATCTGCGGTTAGGTCAATCCAAACACTGTTGTCTGGCTTTTGGTAAAATACACCTTTTGCCAAACCTTCTTGAACAATATCTTTTCCTAATTTATATGTATTGCTTTCGTAATAGTATTTGTCAAAAGCAACTCCCAAACGAGAATAGGTAGATTCAAATCCTTTATAAACCCAACCATTCATCATTTCCCATAGGGCAATGGTTTCTTTGTCGCCAGCTTCCCATTGACGCAGCATTTGCTGGCAAGTGAGCATCAACTGAGAATTGTTTCTTATCAATTCTTTGATGTCATCTGAGAATTTTGCAATTTGCTTTTCGTCCTTTGCTGCATTTAGTTTTTCTAAAGCATCGGCATATCGCTTTTGAATGGTTGCATCATCGAAAGTGAAATTTCCGGCAATGGCATTTTCAATATCGTCGGCGGTTTGTTCTCTTAATTTGTTTTCGAAAACCACATAGTACCTTCCAACCAAATGATCTCCTTTTAATCCGGTTGACTCTGGAGTTTCATTGTTTCCAAATAACTTCCAAGCCAACATGCTTTTGCAAATATGAATACCACGGTCGTTAATCAAATTGGCTTTGATTACTTCATATCCATTGTTGTCAAATATTTGCGATAAGCTATAACCCAATAAGTTGTTGCGAATATGTCCCAAATGCAACGGCTTATTGGTATTCGGTGATGAATATTCCACCATCACTTTTTCATTTTTTGAGGGAAGTGAGAACGAGGTTTTATTCCAATTAGATTGTAAGTAATGATGCCAAACGGATGAATCAACTTCTAAGTTTAAAAAGCCTTTAATTACATTAAAGTTGTGAATTATTTGGCAGTTGGTTTTTAAATATTGACCAATTTCCTCGGCAGTTTGTTCGGGAGATTTGCGAGATAATCTTACAATTGGAAAAACCACATAGGTGTAATCTCCAACGAAGTCGGATTTGGTTTTTTCAATTTTCACCGATGGTGCTTCAGGACTAGCGTATAAAGCGGTAATTGCTTTTTCTATTCCCTCAATAATTTCTCCCTCAATATTCATGGCGCAAAATTACGATGGAATTCATGTTTCAGCAACTTATATATGATGATAACCCGTTCCTTTTTGAATATTATAGGCCCTGTAAACTTGTTCTATAAGTACCAGCCTTGCCAAATGGTGCGGAAATGTCAAATCACTTAATTTTATTGAGGGATAATTTTTTAACGCTTCTTGGGTAAAACCATAAGCGCCGCCAATACCAATGATGAGTTTTCCTCTAATATTAGACAATTCTCCTTCAATCATTTGAGAGAAGGAAATGCTGTTGTGCATTTTTCCATGCTCATCGCAGAGAATGAGTTTGTCGCCAGGTTTACACAGCTTCAAAAGGGTTTCAGTTTCCTTTATTTTTTGTTGGGCTGGATCTGTTACCCTTGCCGCAGGAAGTATTTCTAATTTCGTGGCATAAGGGCCATTGAGTTTTTTAATGTAATCGGCACAAAGAAGGTCTATTTCTTTGTTTTTGTGATTCTCAATGGCGGCAATAACAATAGCCAAAATTAATTGTTGTTTAAAATTTCAAGAATTTTATCTAACTGAGGAGTTAAAATGATTTCGGTACGGCGGTTTTTCGCACGACCCTCTGGAGTGTCGTTTGTAGCCACTGGAATGGTTTCACCACGGCCGTTGGCCGAAATTCTTTTTGCGCTTAATTTGCCTTCATTGATCATGATTTTCGCAATAGAAGTAGCACGCAATACGCTCAAATCCCAGTTGTCTTTGATTGTTTCACCATTCATTGGTACGTTGTCGGTATGTCCCTCAACAGCAACTTGAACATCGGCTTTTTTGTTTAGGGCTTTTGCAAGTTCCACCAAAGCTTCTTGTCCTTTAGGGTCAACTGAAGTGCTTCCACTTTTGAAAAGTAATTTTTCTGGAAGAATAACATAAACTTTACCGTTTCTGTATTCCACTTTCACATCCAACTTTTCAAATCCTGCAAGCGCTTTAATAATTGCGTCTTTTAATAAAATAACGGCACTGTCTTTTCTTCTTAACTCTGCTTCAAGCTCTTTCACACGGCCACTTACTTTTTCAAGTTCCTTGCGGGCATTTTCTAGTCTTAATCGCTCAGCTTCTGCGCTGGCAAGTGCTTTGTTGAGTTCCAGTTCTTTTGTTTGAATGGCTTTGTTTTTCTTATCGATTTCCGCAGCAACCTTAATTTTTTGGTCGTCATGGGTTTCGCCTAAAGTTTGAATATAGGCTTGGCTTTCTTCTAACTCATTCTGACAAATTTGAATGCTGTCTTGAAGTTTTGATATCACTAATTTCTGACGATCCTGTTGATCTTGTAGATTGGCAATTTCTCCTTTGAGGGACGTATTCATGTTTCCACAATCGTCAATCTTGGTATTTAAAGAAATAACAGTTGAATCTTTATTGCGATTTAACGCATCATATTTCTTTTGGCTAACACAAGAAAAAAGGGTTAGACCAACACACATTACACTCCAAATTAATTTCATATTACACGAAGTTAGTGAAGGGCAAAAAAAAAGCGGGAAATGGTTTTACACATGTATGATTGTGTAGACATTTCCCGCGAATCAATGAACCAAACCAATCTCCGTTGTCTGAAACGGAGATTGGAATTTATAAACTAAAATCTAATTTGTAATAGAACAATGGCAAGAAACCAAGTTGGTAATCTTGCTGTGCGCCAGTTGTAGCAACATTAAATGAATATTTTAAGATATTCTTGTTGTTAGTAATGTTAATTAAATCAAGTGCAAATTCGTGAGATACTTTTTTAGCATTGATTTTGTATGACACACGCACATCAAAACGGGCATATGGTTTATCAAAACGCAAGGTGTTTTTCTGAGCTTGGTTTTCAACGTATTCACGTGCATCAATAGAAGCAAGTGTGTCCATAGGTGAAAATCTTCTTGCACCAGCCAAAGTTACTTTGCCACCAAAGTTCAATACACTTTTGTTTTTGAAAGTGATTTCTTTTGCAAACAAACCATTCATCGCGTAATTGGTGTTAAAGTCTGTGCTTCTCAAAACATTGTCACTACCAGTGTATTTGGCATCAAAAACACTTGCACTAAATAAATAGTAGAATCCTTTGCTGAAAAACTTCTCTACAGTCAATTCTAACCCATAGTTATATCCAGTTCCTGAATTTACCAATTTGTTGTCCGCGAAGAAACGGCTAAATCCTGAGCCAGTATTCGCCAAACTGAATGATGTAACATTCCCTCTTGATGCGTCATCAATTGGAATGTTCCATAAGTATTGGTAATAAGTTTCTAATTTAATTCTGCTTGATTTACCCAAAGAATAATCCCAACCCAATACAAAATGCGCACTTTGTGTCAAGCCCATTTTTAGGTTTCTTGGTGATGTTAATTTTGTAGTATCAAGTTTCTTGCGGTAATCGTAGAAATAAATATAAGCAGATTGGTTTTGGCTGTGAATACCTGTACCAAAATTAATGGTGCTTTTCTTACTCGCTTGGTAACGGATAGAAAGTCTTGGCAAGATAAATGCAGAGCTTGTGTGGCTTGTTTTTTTCTTGTAATCTTCTTCTCCAGGTTTTGGGGTATAAGAAATATTGAAAATTTCTGCCTGCCAACCTGCAACCATGCTCAATTTATTGGTGAATTTGTATTTCAATTGTACATATGGAATCAACATGTTTCCAGCGCCAATTGCATTCCAACGCTTTTTAAAGTCGCCATAAGTTGGATTAGCTACAGCGTCAATATTTGCTGAATCAACAAAATCGTAAATATAATGTGTAGCTTGAACACCATACTTCAAAGTTGCTTGGGTATTTATCTTTTGATTCACGAAAATATGGGTACCCAAAGTTTTTGTTGAAAATTGATAATCCATAAATTTGGTTAAAGTAAGCGATTTAGGATCGTAATTTGGCTTTAAGCCCATAATTAAATCAGAGCTTGAATTTACAACTTGTTGAGATCCACTCACTACAATCTTGAAATATGAATTTTTCGAAATGGATGCTTGATAGGTGGCTCCTACGATTCCCATGCTTGAACTGAATTTCTGATCACGGTCGTTTTGTCCATACAAATCGGTTACGCCTTCTTTCAATTGATCGCTAATTTTGATGTTGATATTACTCACACCACCAATTCCAAACAATGAGAAATTTGCGTTGTTTTTTAGAGGGAAATTCAATTTGAAAGAACCATCTTGATAGTTTGGAACAGCGTTGGTTCCAATTGGAATTTTCAATTTGCTAAATGCACTCAATGTTGAATAACGGTAAGTAGCCAAATAGGTAGCTTTTGATTTTTTACTCAAAGGACCTTCAGCCATTACATCCATACCCAAGAAACCAATTTGAGAACTGATTTCATGTTTTTGGTTGTTTCCATTTCTCAATTTCAAATCGAAAGCACCAGCAACGGCATTTCCATATTCCGCAGGGAAAGCACCCGTAAAGAAATCTGAGTTGCCTAAAATTTTGTTATTGATAATTGAAACCGATCCACCTGTTGTACCTGGAATGGCAAAGTGATTTGGGTTAGGAATATCAATTCCCTCAAGTCTCCACAAAACACCGCCCGGAGAATTACCTCTCACAACAATGTCGTTACGAGAATCATCTGCTCCCTGAACCCCGGCAAAGTTAGAGGCCATACGCGCTGGGTCCCCTCTACTTCCTGCAAAACGGTCTGTTTCGTCTACCGTAAATAAACGGGCAGAAACCAACGCTGCATCGTTATTGGTTTGGTCATGACGTTTTTTTGCTTTGATTGAAACTTCAGAAATGAGTTCAACTTCCTCTTCCATATCAACATTCACCATCACTTCTTTTGCAGAAGTCACAACAATGTTTGGAATGGGATTGGAGCGATATCCTTTTGCTTCAACCATCAAATTTTGACGTCCCAAAGGAACATTGTCAATGGTGTAACTTCCATCTTCGGCAGATACACTCGAAAGTTTTAACGTTGTGTCGGAAGTTTCAACCGCAATTTTAGCACCAACAATGGGCTTTTGGGTTTCTTTGTCTTTTAAAATTCCTCGAATCGTTTGCGTCTGTGCATTTACAATTCCAAAGGTTAAAAGCGTGATAATAAACAGTAACTTTATTTTCATGTCGGCGAATCTAATTGAATTAAAAATCATAATCAAAAAGATAAGACGACAATTTTTGCGCATTATCGTAATGTTAATTAAATATTTATTGATTTTTCATAATAAATATCGCAATTTACTGACTAGGAAGCACCTGAATTTATTGCGTAATTGTGAAATTACGTAGTATAAATTATACAAATAAGAATAGGTGGTAGTATTTACAAACTATTATTAATAATTTGTTTGTCACTATTAATTAGAACATATCCAGTTAATGGCAAATTGGGGTCAGTTTCTAACTTAAGCCAGCGCTTGGTTCTTAACCACCATTTCATTCTAATAGAAGGCATTCCTGCTTTGAAATAATGGGTAATAAGTGCATTGGCTCTCAGTGTAATCCCTTTTTGGTTCATATTGTCCCACAAATAGTTTACCTCGTTTTCAATTTTACCCAACAATTGAACTGAACTATCAACCCTACCAGAACCCAAACAAGTGCTGCAGATTTCAGAAGTTGCAATTTCAATGGCTGGTCTTACGCGTTCACGGGTAAGTTGCACCAAGCCAAATTTGCTCATTGGTAAAATATTGTGACGTGCCCTATCTTTCGCCATTGCATCTCTTAATGCTGTATGCAATGCCGCTTTTTTCTTGGGATCTTTCATGTCAATGAAATCGATCACAATAATTCCACCCATATCTCTCAGGCGAATTTGTCGTGCAATTTCATCAACGGCTTCGGTATTTACTTTGAACACATTTTCTTCTCGATTTTGAGGATCGAAAGAAGTGTTTCCGCTATTCACGTCAATAACGTGAAGGGCTTCAGTGTGTTCAATAATTAAGTAAGCTCCACCAGAGAATGGTATGTTTTTACCGAAAGAAGATTTAATTTGTTTGTTTACGCCGTATTGGTCGAAAATAGGGAGTTTCCCTTGGTAATGACGCAATATTTTGGCTGCATCCATGTTGTATTTTTCAAGAGTTTTCTTGAGGGATGCATGAATTTCAGCATCATCAACTGAAATTTGTGTGAAAGAATCATTTAAGATATCTCTAAGCAGAGAGTCAACGCGGTTTGCGTTGCCAATTACTTTTTCACCAACTTTTGCCTTACGTAATCCAATAACCAATTCATCCCACTTTTTGAGCAAGTCGCGCAGATCTTTATCGAGTTCTTCAATAGCAACTCCTTCAGAAACGGTACGCACAATTACCCCAAAGTTTTTAGGTTTAATTGAATGCGCCAGATCTTTCAGGCGAGTTTTTTCTTTTACATTTCCTATTTTTTTAGAAATAGAAACTTGACGAGAAAAGGGGACGAGAATAAAGTATCGGCCAGGGAGAGAAATATCACAGGTAATTTTGGGTCCTTTATTCGCAATAGGTTCTTTAATAACCTGCACGAGGGCCAATTCACCTGATCTAAGTACATTGCCTATTTTACCTGTTTTAACAGTTTGCTCTTCTAATTCAAAGCTATCTAAATCACCTGAATTGGGGTTTCCATCGAGGGTCATGCGGACAAATTTCTGCAATGACCGAACGTTGGGCCCTAAGTCGAAATAGGTTAGAAAGCCGTCTTTTTCTCCGCCAACATTTACAAATGCTGCATTTAGCGAAGGAGAGATTTTACGAACTTTCCCCAAGTAGAAGTCGCCCACCTGGAAAGGTGAGTCAACTGCTTCTTTGTGAAACTCCGATAATTTTTTGTCAGACAGTAAGGCAATCTCTATTCCTGACGAACTCTTTTTTATTATTAATTCGTTAGACAAGATTGTTTAGTTATCGCTTATTTCTTTTTGTGACGATTCTTTCTCAAACGTTTTTTACGCTTGTGAGTAGCGATTTTATGTCTTTTTCTTTTTTTAC
This sequence comes from Flavobacteriales bacterium, assembly GCA_947447955.1. Classification (GTDB taxonomy): domain Bacteria; phylum Bacteroidota; class Bacteroidia; order NS11-12g; family UBA955; genus VMCP01. The sequence goes on from CANFLS010000003.1 coordinate 53,158, forward strand.
CACTTGGCATATCTATAAATATTAAAGGTTATTGTTTTTGATTTTTTTGACTTTTCACCGCTAAATTCAAATAAATTTTCGCGTTTGTAGAGTCTCCCAGGTTTCCATAAATGTCGCTTGTTTCAAACAACCAATAAGGATTTTGGGGTTGCAAAGATACCAATTTTTGGGACTTTTTTATCGCTTTTTCCCATTGTTGTGATTTTTTTAATAAATTGAGGTGAATGAAATTCAACTCAATGTTATTACTATCAATGAGTAACGACTCTTTTAGCGTGGCTAAAAATTGCATAGGTTGGTTTAAATATTCGCTTTGATAGATAATTAACGCATTGCGTAGTTCCATATTTTTCGAATTTTGAGCCAATCCTTTGTCAATTAAAATTTTTCCTTGTTGAAAAAGGAAACCACTAATTTTTTTATTATCGCTGTATTCAGCAGCGGTAAAAATAAGCTGACGCGCTATTTCGGTTTCTTTCCCTTCTTTAAAAAGCGCAAATAAATCGTAACTAATAACGGCAACCAATGCGTGGTTCTGAGTTTCCTCTGCCCATTTCAATGCTTTTTTAGAACTATCAGCCGGCATTGATCCTCCCGGAGAAAGTAAAATTCTAGAAATGTCAATAGGAGGTTTCGTTTTATCAAAAACAGCATTTAAAAAGGCAACACGATCTACTGGCTCATTTTGTGATCCACCCATTTGCATGGATGGATTCTTAGAGTCAGTAGATGGTGTTGCCTGAGAGGACTTCCAACGGTTAAATGTGAAAGCAAATGTTAACACAGCAGCAGAAGCAACAGCGATAACAATCTCTTTAGAAGGTTTTTTCACCAAGTTTAATTAAAGCAGAAATTGCTTATAATTTGTCATTCAAAACCTTGCTTTCTTTCACTTGTCCAGCGAATTCTTTTGCAGGTTTAAAACGTGCTACAAAATGAGCAGGAACAACCAAAGAAGTATTACGTTTGATATTACGCGCAACTTTAGTTTTTCTTTCTTTTAACTCAAATGTACCAAATCCCCTTAAATAGATGTTATTACCATTTACCATAGAGTTTTTTACAACAACAAATAAGTTGTCAATAGTGTCCGCAATAGCAGTCTTTTCAAGACCGGTGCGAACCGCAATTTCGTTTACAATTTCAGACTTTGTCATGATTCAATGTGCAAAAAAAATAAATATTCCCGTTTTTTGCACAATATTTATGCAAAATGTTATCCCTAATTTGTTGACGTGGTACAAAAAAGTACACAGGAAGCTTCCGTGGCGTGAAACGTCAAACCCTTATTATATATGGGTTTCAGAGGTTATTTTACAGCAAACTAGGGTCGAACAAGGGCGTGAATACTATTTAAAATTTGTCGATAAATTTCCTGATATTTTTTCGTTGGCAAGGGCCGAGGAGTCAGAAATCCTGAAAATTTGGCAAGGATTGGGATATTATGCCCGTGCCAGGAATATGCATTTCGCTGCAAAACAAATGGTTGATTTGCACCAAGGAAATTTCCCGAATGATTATTTTGAAATCAAAAATTTACGTGGAATTGGCGATTATACGGCTGCCGCAATTGCCTCTTTTGCCTTCAAACAACATTACCCGGCAATTGATGGAAATGTGAAGCGGGTTACAGCGCGTTTTTATGGAATTGACCTTCCAATTTCTTCTCCGGCGTTCTATAAATTGGTTGAAAAAGAATTGTTCCTAGCTATAAAAACTACCGAGCCAGATATTTTCAATCAGGCCATGATTGAACTAGGTGCAATGGTTTGCACTCCCGTTAATCCCAAATGCGATATTTGCCCAATTCAATCAGAATGCGTTGCATTTAAATTTGATAAAACATTGGAACTGCCAAATAATCCCCCAAAAAAGAAACCGATACGGAAATATTTGCACTTTTTTTATATTGAAGCGGAGGGACATTTGGTTTTGCAACAAAGACCAAGCGAAGGAATTTGGGGTGGGCTTAACGAATTCCCTTGTATTGAATCACTTGGGGTAGATGAAATTCCAGAAAATATGATGGAATATTTGGGCCTTGAGAATGGTTCTTTTGAAATTGTTGACAATTTTGAATTCAAACATTTGCTTACCCATCAAACAATTTTTGCCAAACTTTGGCACATAAAAGTAAATACAAAGAATATTCTAACTTCGAAGAATTGGAATTTGATAAAAATTAATGATATTCGTACCTTTCCACTACACAAATTGATGGTGAAAATTTTAGATAAATTGCACTTATAAATTGAATTCTATGATTAACAAAGTTATTCTTTTGGGACGTTTGGGTAAAGATCCAGTAATTCGTAAACTCGATAATGGCAGAATTGTTGCCAATGTTTCTTTGGCAACCAATGATTTTTATACCAAAGATGGCCAAAGAATGGAAAGTACCGAATGGCATAATTTAGAAATGTGGGATCAACAAGCGTTAACCGCTGAAAAGTATTTCAAAAAAGGCAATATCTTGTATGTGGAAGGTAAAATTCGCACCGATAAATATGTTGATGCGGAAGGAATTGAAAAGCAATTGCGCAAAATACGCGTAACTAGTTTTCAAATGATGAGCAGCATGGGTGGTGGCGGATCAAATGATCAAAATAAACCTGTTGATTCAATGGGTGACCACCTCAAGGGAGATGTTGAAAACGATAATCATTTAAGTTAATCAATGGACGACGCCGGCCCTCAAGCCTTAACTACGGGATTGGGAATTCTGAAAGATATTCCCTCCGAAAATATTCCCACAATTGTTGGACTTTTTTTAGCCATGCTTTTGTGCTTGGTAATTTCTTCCATTTGTGCAGCATCTGAAAATGCATTTTTCTCTCACAAAGAGAATGATTTGGAAGAGTTAGAGCAATCTAAAGATAGAAAATCTGTAGCTATTTTAAAACTGCTGAGCAAGCCAAAACATCTTTTGGCAACCATTTTATTGCTGAATAGTTTGGTTATTGTTGCTTTTGTTATTCTTTCTAAATTGTTTTATGAGAATATTTTAAATAACGACAAATATCCTTGGTTGGAGTTTTTTATCGATACCATTTTGGTAACATTGGTTATTTTAATTTTTGGTGAAGTAATGCCAAAAGTTTATGCAACCCAAAATTATAAGAAATCTGCAAAATTTTTGGTTGTTCCAATGAGCTCTTTCTATTGGATACTTTATCCGTTTACCTCAGTTTTGGAAAAAGTAGGTGAATTTTTAGAAAAGAATGCCAAAAGAACAGCTCCAGAATTAACGTCAGAAGAACTTTCGCATGCCATTGATTTGACAACCGATGAAGATGATGCGAAACAAGAAAAGGAAATTCTTAAAGGAATTGTGAATATGGGAAATATTCAAGTGAAGCAAATTATGGTTTCGCGATTGGATATGATTGCCTTAGATATTGAAGATGACTTTGAAACTGTGCTCAAGCGAACCCGTGAAATGGGATATTCGAGAATGCCAGTTTTTAAAGAAAACTTAGATCAAATTGTTGGGGTGTTGAATGTGAAAAATTTATTACCTCATTTAAATGAGAAAAACGACTTTCATTGGCAATCGCTCATTTTTGCTCCGTTTTTCATTCCTGAAAACAAGGCCATTGACGATTTGCTGCAAGAACTTAGAACCAAGCATGCGCATATTGCAATCGTGGTTGATGAGTTCGGCGGAACCTCGGGAATGGTAACGCTAGAAGATGTTCTTGAAGAGGTTTTTGGTGAACTAAATGATGAGTTTGATGAGCAAACTCCAGATTATATTAAGGTGAATAATTTCACTTATATTTACGAAGGAAAAACCTTAATTGTTGACTTTTTGAGAGAAACAGGATTGTCTGTTTCATTATTTGATTCACTTGAAATTGAATCAGATACCTTGGCGGGATTGATTACTGAATTCAAAGGACTCATTCCTAAAAAAGGCGAAAATATCACAATTGAAAATGTTCAATTTATTGTGGAGGCAGCCGATCCCCGCAAAGTGAAAAAAATAAGAGTAATTTTACCACAATGATGATTCGTGTTTTTATAGTGCTCATGTTAGGTTTTTTTGGGTCGTGTTCTTCAACCGATAACTACGTTCCAAAGCCACATGCTTATCCAAAACTGACATTGCCGCACAAGAAATATTTCAAATTCGAGAGTGAAAATTGTCCTTTTACATTCAATATCCCTCATTATGGAATCATGCTGCCCGACGAAAATGCAAAAGGCAAGAATTGGTATAATTTACATTTTCCAACATTGAATGCAACCTTGCATTTAACATACTACAATTTTAAAAATTGGGCAACGTATGATTCATTGTTGTCGGATTCGAGAAGTTTGGTAAATAAACATTTGCAAAAAGCCGAAGACATTATTGAAGAGCCAGTTTCGAATTTTAATCCCAAAGTTCAGGGATTGGTGTTTCATATTCAAGGGAATACAGCAACCAATTTGAATTTCTTTACAACAGATAGCAGTAAGCATTTTTTACGCGGTGCGTTGTATTTTAACAAACAAACTCAGTCTGACTCAATTTATCCAGTTTTTCAATTTCTTGAGAAAGATGTAAATGAATTGTTGAAATCGTTTGAGTGGAAGAAATAACCCATTTAATTTCACGTTTAATATCATAAGATGATAAAAAAGTTTTTATTGGTTTTTATAGGATTGTCTACTTTATCACTGTTTGCTCAGTCAAAAAAGAAATGCCAAGAATTGCAGGATAAGGCCTATGCCGACTTTCAAGCGGGAATGTACAACGATGCATTGTCTTCTATCAAAAAATCAATTAAATGTGATCCAAATGCATCTACGGCTTATGCCATTCAAGCCGAAATTTATGAAACTATAAAAGACAGTGCGAATGCTATTAAATCGCATAAAATGTGCATCAAAACCGATACGCTTTATCAGTCGAGTTACTATTATTACGCTTTTTATCTCTTTAGAATGTCTCGATTTGATGAGTCATTGGCTGCGCTTGCTCAGTATGATAAAGTCCCTCAAATGAAAGATTTTGACAAATCTAGGGATGCTGCTTCTGCCAGTATGAAAGGGAAGGTAGATAGGTTGAGAGCCTCAATTGAAATGGCGAAAAAAGACCTAGGTGATTTATTGAAAATGGAAATCCAAAACATGGGTGAATCCATCAATTCTTCATTAAATGAATATTGGCCTGGAATGCCAATTAATGGAAATACATTCGTATTTACCCGTTTGGTAAACAACCAAGAAGATTTTTATGTAGCCAAAATGGGTGCAAATGGCTGGGAAAAAGCCCGTTTTGCTCCGGGTAAAATCAATACGATTGAAAATGAAGGCACGAATTCTGTATATTTCGGAGCCAAAGAACAATTGATGTTCTATACCGTTTGTAACCAAGGTGGTTATGGTAGCTGCGATTTGTTTTACTCTGAAATGAGTAACGAAAAATGGGGCGAACGAAAAAACATGGGAGAAGTTGTGAACTCATCCCAATGGGATGCCCAACCTTCAATTAGCGGCGATGGCAATAAAATAATTTTTTCAAGTGCAAGACCGGGTGGAATGGGAGGGAAGGATTTATGGATGACCCAAAAGGTGAATGGTGCATGGACCAAACCAGTGAATTTAGGACCTACCATTAATACCAAACTCGATGAGGAAGCTCCATTTATTCACTATGATGGGGTAACCCTTTATTTTGCAAGCAATGGACACCCAGGATATGGCAAACATGATATTTTTATGTCGCGCTTGTCTGATGATGGATCATGGGCCAAACCAGAAAATTTAGGCAAAGGTGTAAATACCTCCCAAGATGACGTTGGTTTTTATGTAGATGCTTCGGCACAGAAAGCCTATTTTGCTTCTGCCAGAGATGGCGGATTTGGTGGTTTGGATATTTACTCAATCAAATTAATTGACAAATTCAAGCCAAAACCAGTTAATTATTTACTTGGTAAAGTCATTGACAAGGAAACCAAAAAGCCAATTTCGGCGAAAGTTCGCTTGGTGAATTTACAAACTCAAAAGGTTATTTTCCAAGACAGCGTTTCAACATTTTTAATTCCGGTAAATGCTGGAAACAATTATGCATTGCACTCAATGGCAAAAGGATATATGCTCGATTCAAGAAATTTTCAACCTACAGAATCTACCATTGATAAACCCTATATCGTTGAAGCATTATTGGAGCGGATAAAAACCAATCAAATTGTTACCTTGAATAATATTTTCTTCGATATTGATAAATACGATTTGAAACCGGAAAGCGATGTTGAATTAAAAACGGTTTTGCAATTGTTAACGGCCAATCCAACAATGAAAATTGAAATTTCAGGGCATACAGACAATACGGGTTCAGAAGTTCACAACAAGGAACTATCGGCAAATAGGGCTACCGCATTAAAGTTGTTTTTGGAAAAATTGGGAATAGCGCCGTTAAGGTTACTTGCAAAAGGTTATGGTGCTTCTAAACCCAATGAATCAAACGATACTGAAGCGGGTAGAGCAAAAAACCGAAGAATAGAAATCCGAATTTTAAACCTATAAACGAGTTCGTTGATTTTTAAGAAGCTCAAATTGAATCATTTGCATTTTTTTGAGTTTTGTTGTGCAATTTTGCCATCGTTTAGTCGTCTTATTCGCTAAAGACTCAATATTTATTTTTTAGACAAGTATGAATTTTAGAAAAATACTATTTGCTTTATTGTTGATTGGTTTAGGATCAAAAGCAAATGCGCAAAATTGCAATGTTATTTTAGGTAGACCCACCGACACATCAATGACGGCCAATGTGCTGTTTGATCAAAATGTAACCACCTATCTCGAGTATGGTTTGGTTTCGGGAAGTTATACAATGTCAACCTCCCCAATCAATGTAAATGCAAGCGTTGCAACCGACATTGATATGCGTTTCTTGAAGGGTAATACCCGTTATTATTACCAAGTGAAATTTAAGAAAACAGGTGCTGCGAGCTATTTAAATACACCTGAATATAGCTTTATTACACAAAGAGCCAAAGGTGAAACTTTTACTTTTACCCTAGAGGCTGATGAACATTTGTACGACAAAAAAGGGGTGAAAAATATGTATGAAGTTTGCTTGCAAAACCAAGCGAATGACAAACCCGATTTTATGATGTCGTTGGGCGATATTTTTGGCGATGACCACAATCCCAAAACAATTACTTCAGCTGAACTAAAAGCCTTGCACGAAGATTACAGACCTTTTTTAGGTAAATTATGTCACTCAATACCATTTTATGTTTGCCTAGGAAATCATGAAGGCGAAATGGATTATTGGTTGGCTCAAGCGCCTCCAAACAATATGGCAATCAATGCAACTCTTTGGAGAAAATATTACTACCCAAATCCGTACCCAAATTCTTTTTATTCAGGAAATCCAAACCAAGAGCCTTATGGTGTTGGCAATCCAGAAAACTACTATGCTTGGACATGGGGAGATGCACAATTTATTGTTCTAGATGCTTATAGAGATCAGTGCGATTCATCGGCGAAACCACAAGGCTGGAATTGGTCATTGGGCAAGCCTCAATACGATTGGTTGAAAAAAACATTGGAATCGAGCACCTCTAAATACAAGTTTGTATTTTGTCATCATGTTCGCGGACAAGGTAGGGGCGGCGTTACCAATGCCAAATTATTTGAATGGGGTGGATATGAACAAAACGGTACTTCTTATACGTTTGATTCGAAAAGACCAGGCTGGGGTAAGCCTATTCACAAGTTGTTTGTAGATAACGGAGTAAATATCTTTTTCCAAGGTCATGACCATGTATTTGCCCATGAAGTGTTAGACGGGGTAACTTACCAAGAAGTTCCAATGGCTGCCGATTCTACCTATATGATTGGAAAATTGGCCAATGCCGATGCCTATGTTTCAGATACTCTCGACGGTACTGGACATTTGAGGGTTGTGGTTTCTCAGGCATGTGTGAAAGTTGAATATGTGAAAGCGTATTTACCAAAAGACACAGTTTCTGGTGACCATAAAAATGCAGAAATTGGATTTTCGTATAGCATCGGTACTTGTCCCTCAAATACCTTAAATCCACTCGACAAAGATGCGGTTAAGGTATATCCAAACCCTGGAACTTCTTTGATGTCTGTATTGTTTAGAGAGAATATTATAAATCCTTCAATGGATTTGTATTCAGCCACAGGACAACATGTGATGAAATTGGCATCGAAAGATTTTGATGTAAGCACTTTAGAAAGTGGGATTTATTTCTTGAAAATAGAAACGGAAACATCAAGATTAACCACCAAAATTATTGTCAATCATTAAAATGAAAAAGCTACTTTTTTCAATCATATTTTTAGGGACAGTTTTTGTGTTGAATGCACAAAAAATACGTCATACAGAAATTTTAGGCCGTCCGACCGATAAAAGCATTACCGTTCAATTATTTTTTACGGAGGATGCCGATATTGCCGTTGAATATGGTACTTCTTCGGGGAATTATACCAATAAAACACCTTATGCTTCCTTTGTAGCGGGTGATCCTGCTGAAATTGAGATTGGTGGATTAACCCCAAATACAAAGTATTACTACCGTGTAAATAGCAGAAAAACTGGATCAACCACAATAAGTTATCGTCCTGAATTTACATTTGTTACGGCAAAGCCAGCAAATACGCCATTTACCTTTGTAATTCAAGCGGATCCGCATTTGGATGCACAATCGGATACCAATATTTATAAACTTTGCCTAAAAAATCAGTTAGAAGACAAGCCAGACTTTCAAATTGATTTGGGCGATATTTTAATGTCAGACAAATTGTTCGATCAAACCAAGAAAATACCAAGAGATACCGTAACCTTTCGCAGTCATTTGATGCGTTCGTATTATGAGTTAATCAATCACTCAGTGCCTTTGTTTATTGCCTTAGGGAATCATGAAGGTGAAAGCGGATGGAATTTGAATGGAACTGCTCAAAATGTTGCAGTTTGGGGTACCGTTGATCGTAAAAAGTATTTTACCAATCCTGCACCCAATGGTTTTTACACCGGTGATACAATTGTTCATCCTTTTGTTGGTCAAAGAGAAAACTATTATGCTTGGGCATGGGGTGATGCACAATTTATTGTGCTTGATCCTTATTGGTACACCAAGCCTAAGCCAGATTCATTGAATGGTTGGCGCTGGTCATTGGGTAAAGTTCAGTACGATTGGCTGAAAGCAACCTTAGAGAAAAGTAATTCCAAATTTAAATTTGTATTTGCACATCAATTGGTTGGTGGCGATCCAGATGGCCGTGGTGGCGTTGAATATGCCGAAAGGTACGAATGGGGTGGAAACAATTTAAATGGCAGCAGGGGCTTTGAAACAAGCCGTCCGGGTTGGTACAAACCCATTAAGGATTTATTCAAGGAACATAGGGTGAATGTATTTTTCCATGGGCATGATCATTTTTTTGCGAAGCAAGAAAAAGAATGTCTCATCTATCAAGAAGTGCCTCAACCAAGTCATCCTAATTTCATGAACGCCAGTTCTGCAAAAGCATATGGTTATTTGGAGGGACAAATTTTACCGAATTCAGGCCATATCCGTGTTTCGGTGGCTCCGGAAGGAGTGAAAGTTGAATATGTTAGAACCTATTTGCCTAAAAACGAAACTGGATCAAGACACAACAAAGACGTTTCTGCCAGTTACTATATTGGAGCCAAAAATTGCTATGACTCTATGTCATCAACTGGAATTCCTATTTTGTACAATAGCAATTATTCTGATGAAATTGCCTACCCAAATCCCTTCGAAAAAGAAACAACCATTCAATTTTCAGTGTTGAAATCTGAAAATTTAAGTATTCAAATATTGAATAGCAACGGGCAAATGGTTCGGGAATTGATTGCAAATCAGAATATTCCTGTTGGGAATTACAAAGTAATTTGGGATGGTACCAATACTTCAGGAGCCAATGTGAATTCTGGTATGTACTGGTATTCGATCAAGAGCAGTAGCAATGAAATTAAAACTGGAAAAATTATCTTAAACCGTTAATAAAAATCTTATGAAAAGAATCGTCATCGTAATTTTGGCATTGTTGTCTGTTTCCATCGGGAACTTGGTTGCTCATTCAGCGCACTACGACAATGTAAATACCAAACAATGGTATATTGAAAAGCAACATCAAGTGATTGATGCTACATTTTATTTCTCGAGAAACGATTCTGCGTTCTTTGAAAAATCAGATGGTTCAGTAATTGGCTTGCCAATAAACATTTTAACTGCGAATGATCAAAACTTCGTGAAAGCCAAGATTGTTGAAATTGAACAAATTAATAAGAAAATTGAACAGGTTAAATTAAAAAACACGGCTTCACAAATTCATACCCCAAAATTCAATTTGATTGAAGTTGGGCTATTTGTTTTGGGTGGACTGCTACTGTTGGTGTTAGCAAAAACGAACAAACGTTTGTTTGTGCCTATTGCCAGTGCATTTGTTTTGGTTTCATTTGTCGGATTCAAGTCTGGAAATATTGGAAAAAGGGCAACAACCACAAGTCCTACATTTATGGATTCTGCTTTTTCATATTATAAACCATCTATCAATACGCGTTGGGACAACACATATTTTTACGTTGAATCAAAAGGCATTGCAGATCATGAAATGATGATTGGAATTACTTCTTGGCAACAACAAGTTCCTATTCCTCAATGTTATATTGGTTCTAATGCTTGGTCAATTCCATTGAATCCGGTAATTGCAACTACACCGGTTCCTGTAAATAACAAACATTTTTTACGCGGTGCCGTAGCCATTGCTGTCAATGGAATTGCAATCTTCAATCCATACACCAACACCGGAGTTGATGCGTTTTTGGATGGTCAATTGGATAATTTTGGTGGACATAGCGGCCGTGCCGATGACTATCATTATCACATTGCGCCAACAGTTTTGTACAACAAAATTCCTAAAACATCTCCAATCGCATTTGCGTTAGATGGCTTTGCCATATATGGCACACTAGAACCAGATGGTTCTGCAATGAAAACACTAGATGCAAATCATGGTCACTATGGAAGCAATGGAGCATACCACTATCACTCATCTTCGTCTGCTCCTTACATGATTGGGAATATGGTAGGTAAAGTAACGGAGGATTCTACCTTGCAAATTATACCTCAGGCAGCTGCAAAAGGAGTTCGTCCTGCATTGACACCTTTGAAGGGAGCCGTAATTACGCATTGCTACCCTTATCCAACGGGAGATGGTTATAAATTGACATACACCGTAGGTTCAGAAAAGGATACCGTTGATTATAGTTGGACAAGTGCGGGTAAGTTTACCTATAAATTTATTGTAAACGGGGTAACCACTGTAAATACTTACAATGGTTCAAAACCGTGCACCGTTCCTGTAACCTCTGCAGTAAATAACCTTCCCAAGGAAATCATTTTGAATATTTATCCAAATCCAGCAACCGATATCGTGAATTTGTCTTTTTCTAATGAGGGACAAAAATCGTTGGTAAAGAAAATAGCCGTGATCAATTCTTTAGGGAAAGTTGTTTTTGCAACAGATAATTTCGTAAATAAAATTGATTTGAATCAATTCAGTAGCGGAATTTATTATATTTCAGTTGATATTGCAAGTCAATCGATTACTCAAAAAATAATCGTTCATTGATGAGGATAAAATATCGAAACTTAATTTGTTTAATTGCGTTGTTTTTTTTCAATGCTGCTATTGCCCAATACAAAGGAACAGGTTCTGTAACTCAGGGTAAAGCCACAGATATTTTGGTTTCGAATTTGTTTTCATGCACAGGTGGAAGGGTTGGCGGTTTGGCAAACATCAAGTCAACCGATGGGTTAACTTGGAAAGTACCCGCCGATGTAAATTTCACCAATGCAAGTTTTCCTTTTTCCTCAGATTTACACAATAGTTGCATTGGCGTAAACAATACAACTACATCTCAGGCACTTTCGAAATTAACAGGCAGCGATATCGTAACCATTGATGCAAGTGGTGAAGTAATTACCGCTTTTGTATTTGCCGATAATTATTTTGAAATGTATATCAATGGCATTGCCGTAGGAAAAGACAAGGTTCCTTTTACCCAATTTAATTCTAGTATCCTGCGATTTAAAGTAAACAGACCTTTTACAATTGCAATGAAATTGGTTGATTGGGAAGAGAACTTGGGTGTTGGATCAGAAAATAACAACGGTTTTGCATACCATCCCGGTGATGGAGGCATGGTTGCCGTTTTTATGGATGCTCAAAAGAATATTGTAGCCACAACAAACGACAAATGGAGGGCACAAACTTTTTATACTTCGCCAATCAAAGATTTAACCTGTCCTGTTGAAAGTGGTAAATATCGCTTAACTTCCAATTGCGACATGACGGATGTAAACGATGGCAGTAAATATTATGGACTCCATTGGGCAATTCCCAATGGTTGGGAAAATACGTCGTTTGTAGATACCATTTGGCCATTTGCAAGTATGTATTCGAATACAGAAATTGGGGTAAATAACAAACCGGCGTATACCAATTTTGTGGATGTGTTCGACAATTCCGCCAACGATGCACAATTCATCTGGAGTAGCAATGTAATTCTAGATAACTTGGTTTTAACAAGATTTACAGTTCCTGCTTTAACCAATAGCACAGACCAAATTAAAGCACTGCAAAATTGGAAGCCCTATCCAAATCCAGTGAATGAAAAATTGCATTTGAATCTTGGTGATATAAAAAACTATCAGCCTTTAGTTAAATTGAAAGATAGTAAAATGTCGAACCTGCTTACTTTGAATAAGCTCCAAGATGAAATCTCACTTGAAGGATTCCCTGCCGGAATTTATTTTCTTGAGGTATCTTGCATGAATAAAATTGAAGTTAGAAAAATTATTAAAAATTAAATTGTGATAAAAAATACTGCATTTTTACTTCTTTCACTTGGTTTTTGCTCTTTAGTGTCGGCGCAAAAATCAGTGGTGAAATCTTTAGACAAATTGCCCGATACAGGCGAAACCACAAGTTACACAAATACTTTTGGTGAAGATCACGATTATAACATCAATGTGCCGGGATTCAAATTGCTCACTAATGGAACTGTGATTGATACAATCACCAGTTTACAATGGCAAAAAACCGATGGGGGAGAAATGACCATCGAAAGTGCTGCAATATATTGTGATACGCTTACTTTGGGTGGCTACACCGATTGGCGTTTACCAACCGCAGCTGAAGGTTTTAGCATTATAAATCATCAATTTACCAATCCATCTTTGAATACTTCGGTGTTTACAAAAAACACAGCTGAATATTGGTGGACAAGCAACAAACAGTCAAACGATGCTACTAAGATTTGGTGTACCAATGCTGGAGGGGGAATTGGCAACCATCCCAAAGCCGAAACAGTGAGTGCCGGTGGTACAAAGAAGTTTCATGTGAGGGCTGTAAGAAACACCCATGCCAATACAATCATTGCTGAAAGATATGTTTCAGTTGGCGATAGTTCTGTGTACGACAGTTTAAATAATTTGGTTTGGCAATTGAGTCCAATGCCAACCACCCTAACTTGGGAGGATGCCTTAATTGCTTCAGAGAATTTATATTTAGATGGTCATTCGGATTGGCGTTTGCCCAATATCAAAGAATTGCGATCTTTGAATGATGAAACATTGGTTCAGCCGTCAATCAACAAATCGGTGTTTCCAAATGTTACCGTAAATAAGTATTGGTCTTCAACTTCGTTGCCAAATCAAACTACAAAAGCTTGGTATTGGTCTAACGCTTTCGGAATAACAACCTACGATGTGAAAACAGTGGCCAATTATGTGCTATGTGTAAGAACTCCAACAAAAGGAAATCTTTCCAACGTGCAATCAATGAAAGTTGGTAATATTAGAATTTATCCCAATCCTGCAAAAACTTCTGTTTTTGTTTTTTCTGAGGGACAAGGAACGGTTCAAATACTAGACATAACAGGAAAATCATTTCTTGAGCAAACCATTCAAAACGAGGTTGAGTCAATTTCATTGAAAGGCATTACTGCAGGAATTTATTTTGTTACCGTAAAAATTGGAAATAGCTCTCAAACCCAAAAGCTGGTAATTGAATAAGAAATAGTACTCAGTGGTGATGACTTTCCTCTGCTTCAACTGGTGGAACGGGAATCTCATTGATTGTGCTTTGCTTTAAACTCAGATCAGGTTCGCCTGCCAAAATCCAGGCAGTATACCAACTGCTTGCAACCATTCTTATTGCACTTTTCATACGGTTTTGAACCATTAATCCAACTTTTTCTTCGTATTGTTTGATAAAAAAAGCGCTTTCCTGTTTGACAATTCGACCTCCTTTTTGCGCGAATTGATATTGCAAATTTTCAGGGGTTTGTTCCTTTGCCATTTTCTCATCATACAAAACTTTGTTTACCAAACCATAACTTTCCTCAACGGCTTTCCAAATGCTATCGGAGTAGTTTCTGATGAAATTGACTTCGGAAATAAATATGGGATAATTGCTTAAATGATGCTCGGGAATTTTGGATTCCCACAAAGAGTGAATGCCATGTTGGTTGGTTTTTTGTCCATTGTAATTAGAAGTGGTATGCAATGGAACATGCGCATCGGCAATGTAATGTCCCAAATCGGCTGAGAGTTTTAGTATTTTCTCAACGTTTTTCTCTTCAAAGGCTTTGGTTAGCCAATACATCATTTTGGCACATTGGTAAGGCACAATTCCATGTTTTAAAATGGTGTCTTCGGTGTATTTTGCAACTGCCAATTTCCAATCTTTGCAAATGGTATCTAGAGGAGCTGATTTCTCATAAAAATCACAATCTATGAAATGTTTACAAGCCTCTCCTTCAACCATGTTTCTTCGGCTATCGGCATCGGTTGCATGATTAACCAAATAGTCAACATGCAATTTGTAAAACTTAAATAAGGGTTGTGGCAATGCCAAGCAGGCATTTTGATTGATCGTTCTGTGAGATAAAAATCCCCAGCTTCTGATATTCCCCACTACACAAATCCCTAACACAATCAGCAAACTGAGCTTTTTCATCATTCCACTCTTAATTTGGCTAAGTACATTTGAATGGTGTTTTGCAATCCCAAATATAGCGCATCGCAAACCAGTGCATGTCCAATGGAAACCTCAAGCAAACCAGGCAAATGCTTCGCCATATAATTTAAATTGTTCAGATCTAAGTCGTGCCCCGCGTTTAACCCAATTCCAACTTTTTGCGCCTCAATTGCCGTTTCTAAATATTGCTGTAACGCCAATTCAGGGTTGTTGGGATAATTCACCGCATAAAACTCTGTATATAACTCAATTCTATCGGCACCGCATGATTTGGCATAGGAAACCAATTCAGGTTGAGGATTTAAAAAAATGCTCACCCTTTGGGTACTTTGTTTTAATTCGGTAATGATTTCCGACAAGTAATCGTGAAATTTAATGGTATCCCAACCTGCATTGGAAGTAAGTGCATCTGGTGGATCTGGTACCAAGGTAACTTGCTCCGGTTTTACTTTATGTATCAATTCAATGAAATCGGTAGAAGGATATCCCTCAATATTCAATTCAGTTTTAACCACTTCTTTCAATTCAATCACATCTTGGTATCGAATGTGGCGTTCATCTGGTCTTGGATGCACCGTGATTCCTTGCGCACCAAAAGCTTCACAGTCTTTCGCAACTTGAATTAAATTGGGATTGTTTCCACCTCTCGCATTTCTTAAAGTTGCAAATTTGTTGATGTTTACGCTGAGTTTAGTTTGTGACATTATTGAAAAGTAATTTGCACAAAAATACGATTGTACGATGCTTTTGTGTCGATAGTTGACATATTTTTTACATCTATTTTTTGCATTTTCTGCAACTTAATATACAGCCACATTTTTGAAATGATTCTTATTTTCACAATGGCATTGAAATAAGTTCCAATGTTTGAATATACCATATAGCCCAATCCCCCCGGAAGTGAATTGTCTAAATTGTAAATGTTTGTAGAAGGGCAGTAGAACCAATTTTGCTCTGCCGATACGTTCAATCGCTTTCCTATTTTGGTATTTAACCCAACTTGAAACAAATAGTTTTTTACACTGCTTGAATTGTTCCATTTTTGAACAAATCCCCAGTGAACAGTATTGCTTAGGTTAACTTTGATGGTCTGATTGCATTGCAGTTGGTATAAAAATCCTTGGGCATTGTAAAATTCAGTTTCCCGTTTGAACTGAATACTGAGTATGTCTGTTTTACTAAAAGAGTGATTGTAAATCACTATGTTTTTTATTGGGTTTTCATTGATTTCTTGATTGAATTGAGGTGTGTTGAATTGAATCGATTGACCGCGTAATTTAATCTGATTTCGTTTGTTGAATTGATAATCAATTCCCATTTCAAAAATGGTTTCATTGGCGGTTGATTTTAATTGGTACGACATTTCTGGGGCAGAAAATTCTAACGGAATTGTTTGGATTCTAGCACCCAAATCCAACTGTTTGTTCAATGCCCAAACACCTGCACTACTCAAACATGTTTTCTTGTAAATTTGATCAAAACTTGCATTGAATAACCACCTGCCTCCAATAAAATTTGGGACAGTAATTTGTCCCTCAAAATACAAAAACTTGTTGTTTTGCACTTTGGAATCGGTGGTATTTATTTTCGGAATGAGATAATTATATTGGGTAATGAGGGTGTTGAAAATTGCTTTAGTTGTAGTTTTTTGCCAACCCAAAAAGGTTTGAAATTCGGTGTTGTTGTGTTTTTTTGAAACCTGATTCAGTGTTTGATGATAACCGCCAAATTGACGCTGATAAAAAGCATTTTCTTGCCAATTTAAGGTGCAATCAAATGGAATAAATCCCGTTCCAACATAAAAATCATGGCTGGATTTAGAAATATGTAACGCTGCACCCCAATGGCCTAAGTCCTCGCTATAACTGGCATACGGCTTAATACCAACTAGTTGGTTTGTCCAATTTTCAAGCGAAATTGGTGATCCAAATTGACCGCTGCTCCCCATCGTGAAACCCCTGTTCCATTGCACATTGTATTTGCCCAAAATGAGTGATTTTAACGTCGATAAATCTTTCAAATGAAGGTAGCCCGAATAGAAATCCAACGGTTTTTCATAGGCATCATTTTCTATGCTTATTCCCAACTGGATATTTTTATTATAGGTGATTTTTGTTTTCATTTCAAACCCAATTATGTCGCTTTGGGCATCTTTGGGTTTTTCAAAAGTTGCAGGTTTGAATCTTCCACTGAAAGTGGATTTTGGTTCGTCGGGTTTGTAAATGTTTTTGATTTGAGTGCTTATGGATTTCTCAAAATGCAGCCATTTATAAATGGTATTTATCTGCTCAATGTTCAATTTGCATTGAACCAATTCTTGGGGTGAAATAAAATTCCCAAACTCAATTCTATGGGCTACAATGGAGCCACATTGCTGATGGTTAAAACAACCCGTTTCTAATAATTCTTCCTCTGAAAATTGGTTGATGTAAATGGGATGATGTAGCACATCAATTTCCCCCATCGAAGGTTGCCCAATAATTTCTTGGGGAAGTTCATTGTTGTTGTTGATTTCAATTTGAGGGTAAAGTTTGCCGAACAAAATCAATCCCCACAGGCTCAGTAACACTTTTTTGTTCATTGATAAGATAATTAAGACGAAATAAAGGTTGGAAACCAAGGTTGTTTCCTAAATAGGCCAATTTGAAAGTATAGGTCCATTTGTTTTTAATCAAACTCATTGCAGTGGAAAATGGCATGCTGCCCGTTCCCATAGTAATGGTGTTGTAAAACGATTTATTCGGTGCATAAACCAAACTGCCACTCACAATGGGTTCATAACCAATCAACGTTACCCCAATGCCCGAATATATTTTGGCATTTATTTGAAAATTATAAGTCAGATTCTGAAGGCTGGTTTTCCCAATTTGCGAATACCAAAACGCTATCGATGCAGCATTATTCAACTGATAACTTGAATAAATATTAAATCCCAATTGATTCAATCTGTTTTCAATACCCGTTTGGCTTGAATAACTAATGCCCGTTCCCAAAACGAGCGCTTTGTTCATCTTTTGAGCAATTGAAAAGCTCAATCCATTTTGATTGAAATCGCCTGTCCCTTCATTTGCAATAGTGGTAGCGATTTTAGTAAAGTTAGTTTGGTAGGTTCCAGTTAGGTTGGTAGACGTTAAATCTGTGGATGTAAACAACCAAATGTGATCAATAGCCAAGTTGGCTTTTGCATGATCTAAAAAGTAAAGGGGGGAGGTGTTGATTTGATCGGGAACCTTGAAGCAAGGATTAAATTGAGTGGCATTGGCAGAAGTTGCGATTTGTGCAAAAGAAAAGCGACAAATTGCAAATCCGATCAACGCCAAGTACCTCATTCTAGTTGCTCTTTAAGTTTTAATAGTTTGTCTTTGAATTCCCTTAGTTGATGTATCAAATAAACGCGAGCATCGGCCGGCACTGGGTTTCTGCTTACTTTTTTAGATACATTGGCTAAACGAACACCTTTGTTATGAGAAAGATAGTGAATTTCCTTTAAAACTTCAATGTCCTTAGACGAGTAGATCCTATCGCCTTTTTTATTTTTCATTGGTTTAATTTGAGGGAAATTCTTCTCCCAAAATCTCAATGTAGATGCGGGTACACCAATAATTTCGGCAGCTTCGCCAATTTTAAAGTACTTTTTTGTAATGATTTCTTCTTCGTTCATAGGTATTAGTCAAATCGATTCGCTTCACGTTGTGACATTTCAAGCATTTTTTGGTATTCAATATCCGACAAATCGTTGCGATAGAAAAACGCAGGATTCAAAGGATTGTTATTTTTACGTACTTCGTAGTGTAAGTGTGGACCGGTTGAGCGGCCTGTATTTCCAACATAGCCAATTAATTGTCCGCGAGAAACCTTGGTGCCTGGTTTAACAGCAAAACGACTTAAATGTCCGTAAAGCGTGGTATAACCAAATCCGTGGTTTACAATGATGTGATTTCCATATCCCCAACCGTCGTTTTTAACTGCCATTACTACGCCATCGCCGGTTGCATAAATTTCTGTTCCTACATCGGCGGTAAAGTCCATTCCAGCGTGGAAAGAGGCTGTGTGGTAAAAAGGATCCATTCTATAACCAAATCCACTCGCCAATCTGCGCAACTCTTTGTTGGCAACTGGCATAATTGCAGGAATTGAATTTACCATTTTCTCATTTTTAGAAATGAGCTTTGCAAGCATTTTATATGATGATTCTTGCTGCTTGGACATTTCTTGCATGTAATCCATTTTTTCATGCAAACGTTTCACGAATTTGCCGTGAGACATCTTCATGAGTTCAGAATAGTCGCTTCCCTTGAAATTAATAGGCTTTGGTGGCTCAACACCATACATTGCGCGGTATATTTCTATGTCGCGATTTCGCAATTCATTCAACTGATTTTCTAAATCAATGGCTTGTTGCTCCATCTGATTTAACTGCTTTTGAATGAATTTGTTTTCGCGTTGAATGGATAGTTCAATGGGTGTTTTCATGAATCGGCTAAAAAGTACCGATAATGAAATTACAGAAACAATAATTAACGACGATAAACCAAAGGTACGCCAACGCATATACCCCCGATGATCGGATACCTTTTCAAAGCTTAAACTTTTTGGATTGAAAAAATATTTGGTACGTGACATGTTGATTTCATACAATTATACGAAATCGAAGCCAATTTAGGGCAATTTGGCCTTTATTTTTCGGAATAAAATTGCTTGTAAACCTTTCCACGGGTTACATATTCGGTTACATTTTCATCAATTTTTTGGCCAATTTCAGGTCCTAAAGTTTTCGCAATTTTGGCAGGAATTCCCAGCACCATCGAGTATGGAGGGATTTTCATTCCTTGAGGGACAAGGGCATTTGCACCAATAATGCTGTACTCGCCAATTTCGACATCGTTCAAAATGGTGGCATGCATTCCAACCAAAACATGATGCGATAATCTTGCCCCATGCACAATGGCCGAATGTCCCACAACACAATCAGCGCCAATAATACAGGGTGAGCCTGGGTCGGCATGCAAAACTGCATTGTCTTGAATGTTCGTTCTATCGCCAACTGAAATCAAATCCGTATCGCCACGCAACACGGCCCCAAACCAAACACTGGTTTCATTTCCCAATTCAACTTTGCCAATTACTGTTGCATTCGGAGCAATGAAAGTGGAATCTTTTTTAGATATCGGCGTTTGAAGGATGGATAGTAAATTTTGTGGCATGTTATTTTTTTGTAAAGTTTCGAAAAGTAAGGCCAAATTACAAAATAATTAGAAAAATAATGATGGATTGAGGTTCTTGTTGCATTTTTGTATTTCATGAAAAAGCTGTTTTACAATATTTCTAAACTTTATGGAACCAATCACCGCGGAACATTTAAATCTGGCGCAGAAATGCAACAATTGAATGTGGTTGACAATGCTTGGATTCTTGTAGAAAATGGCAAAATAGCAGCAATTGGAAATGATGCGCTTGAAATGCCATCTGAAGTGATGGAAAGAGTTGATTTATTGGGTGCAGAAGTGTTGCCAGGATTCGTTGATAGCCACACACATATTGTGTTTGCAGCTCCACGATATGAGGAGTTTGCCATGCGTTTGGCAGGTGCTTCGTATGAAGAAATTGCCGCCAATGGAGGTGGGATTTTGAATTCTGCCCGCAAACTTCAGGCAATGTCTGAAGATGAATTATTTGAACAAGCCGAAGCCCGCTTGAAACTTATGTTGGCCCATGGCACAACCACCGTTGAAATTAAAAGTGGATACGGCCTAACCGTAGATGCAGAATTGAAAATTCTGCGCGTGGTTAAAAAACTAAAACAGCATTACCCGTGCTTAATAAAATCTACGTTTTTGGGAGCACATGCCTTTCCCGTTGAATATAAAAACAACCAACAAGGGTATATCGATTTAATTATCAATGAAATGTTGCCCGTAATTGTTCAAGAACAATTGGCCGATCATATTGATGTGTTTTGCGACAAAGGATTTTTTACCGTGGAACAGACCGCGCAAATATTGACGGTAGCTGCCAAGTTGGGCATCCCTGCTAAGATTCACGCCAATGAACTCGGATTAACCGGTGGTGTTCAAGTTGCCGTGGAACATGAAGCTTGGAGTGCAGATCACCTCGAGCACTGCGAGGAAAACGAAATTGCAGCCTTCAAACATGGTTTTTCTCAAAACTATGGGGGAACCATGCCCGTTGGCTTGCCCGGAACTTCCTACTTTTTAGGAATTCCTTATGCTCCTACAAAAAGATTCATGGAAAATGGATTGCCTGTTGCCTTGGCAACTGATTTTAATCCTGGTTCTAGTCCGCTTTGCTCATTGCAAACCATTTGGGCGCTTGCATGTACCCAAATGAAAATGATGCCTGTAGAAGCTTTTCATGCCATTACTTGCAATGCTGCAAGAGCCCTTCGCTTAGAAAATGAAGTGGGTAGTTTGGCAGTGGGTATGCGTGCCGATTTTGTTGTTACCAATACCAAAGAAGCCATCAAAGGAATCCCATATTTTATGGGTCAAAATCACATTGAGGCTACTTTTGTGTTAGGTGAAAGAATTTAGTTTGTTGTAAACGAGATTTTTAATCTGTCCGCACTTGGCCACGGTGTTGTAATATAGTAGGTTGGGGTTGTCGTTTCTGTAACTCGTTCTACTTTGTACAAATCTTGTTTGAGTCCAAAATGACTGCCCTTTTTCAGTACAGCTGCCACTACTTTTTTGTCTACCACGAACTTTGGCAATAATTGATTTGGAATTCCATGCACCACAAATTGAATGAAGGTATAATCAGTTTTTCTTAGTCCGCCAATTCGCTCCAAAAGAATTTCGTGCTTTGTTAAATTTACCTTATTGCCCTTCAATTGGTATTCGTAAAAGTCTGTGAAGCCTTCATTTTTGAGGGACATTCCATCGTCGTTGTAAACAGTACCAAAATAATATCCCTCATCATTAAAATATACATGAAGCAATAGGGTGTCGGATTTGCTTTGGGTGTTTTCAATTTTATTGGGAATAATTTCAGGAATAACAGATCCAGCTTTTACAAAAATTGGTAATTGACTCATTGGTGCTGCCACAAATGCGGTTGTGCCTTGTTTGTAGGTTATATCGCTGTGAATCGAATACCACAAATTGGTTTTTGAATGGTTCATAGGGAAGTAAACTTCCGTGCTTTTTGTATTGCTGCGAACCGGACAAACCAGGATATCATTTCCCAAAACAAATTGACTTTCAAACTTTTCATTGAAGCAATTGTTGGCACTTTCGTTGGAAACAAAATAACCCATTGATTTTAAAACTGGTGATTCGTTGTTTTTCATTGCAGTGTACAAATAGGGCATGAGCCTGTACCTCAAATTCATATAATATCGGTTCAATTCCGTGTTGATGTCGCCAAAGCACCAAGGCTCGCTCGACGGCATGTCAATCATTTTGTGGGCCCTATAAAATGGGGTAAAGGCGGCAATCGACATCCACCTAGTCATCAGTTCTGGGGTGGCAGGATTCATGAATCCGCCTACATCGGCACCTACGAAATCGAGTCCGCACAACGACATATTTCCCAACATTTTAAAGCTAAGCATCATGTGGTCGTCGGTAGCTACATTGTCGCCGGTCCATACTGCGGCATAGCGTTGCACTCCGGCAAATCCAGCTCGGGTTAACGTGAAAACGCGTTTATTCAAAAGTGTTTCGGCACCTTCTCGGGTGGCACGAGTCATTTGCATGCCGTAAATGTTTCTGTTTTGTGTGAGGTTGCTCAAATGTCCCTCACGATTAAAACGAATATAACTCGGCACCTCTTTTCCCCAAGCTGCCGGTTCGTTCATGTCGTTCCACAATCCAGAAATCCCCAAATCCGTATAGAATTTCACTGAATTGCTCCACCAATCTCGGGCCTTGGGATTGGTAAAATCAGGGAAATTACACAGTCCGGGCCAAACTCCAGCTAAGTAATTTTTGCCGTTGGGATATTTCAAAAAGAGGTCTTGTTTGAGTGCATTTTCATAAGCGGGATAGCCTTTTTCAACCTTAATACCCGGATCGAGAATGGTAATGATATTCACTCCTTGATTTTTGAGGGATTCAACCATGCTTTTCGGATTTGGAAACTGTTTGTTGTCGAATGTAAATACTTTGCAAGCATCCATGTAATGGATATCCAAATGGATGGCATCGAGGGGAAGATTTTTATGATTAAACTCATTGGCTAGGTTCAATACTTCATCTTGAGATTTATAACTCCATCGAGATTGATGAAATCCCAAACTCCATTTTGGCGGAAGGGGAGTAAAGCCGGTGAGTTGACGGTATTTATGACTAATCTCTTCAACAGATTGTCCGAGTATCAGATAATACCGGAGGTGATCGTCTTCCACAGAAATGGAGGTGTAATCGCAAGCTGCCCCAAAATTGAAATAACTTTTGCTCGAATGGTCGAGGTAAATCCCGTACAAGTTAAGTTCAGTTCCTGCAATATAAAAAGGGATAGAAACATAGAGTGGATCTTGGTCTAAGTTGTAAGCAGGCACATCTGAATTCCACATTGTGTAGGCGTTTCCACGTCGGTTAATGGGTCCAGTTTTTTCACCCAATCCCATGAAAAATTCACCGTCGTTAATTTCAAAGTTTTTACTGATTTTGTGGTCTTCGTTTACCCAGTTTAGACTGGAATGATCGCATAGCATGTCGCAGAAAATAGCCTTCTTGGTGCTTTTTTTCCATTTCATAATCTTTAGATCGTAAGGAAATTTTTTAATTTCAATCTGATAATTATAAATGTGGTAAACTTCGATTGAATCAGATTTTTTCAATTGGTCTTTTTCGAATTTGAAAGAATTAGCTTTCAAAATTTCCGTTCTTTTTTCATCCGTAACGGTATAAGAATGATGCCATTTTTCTTTGTTGTTTTGAGGGAAATAGGAAAATTCGAAATAATCGAGGGTGGGTTGATTGTTATTGACATTTGACATTGGAATTACTTCGAGTTGGAATTCATTTGTTTGGATGATCAGACTCGTTTCATTCAAGATTTTAATGGATGTCACATTGTTTGCAACGTTTTGGGCGTTTGCAGAAAATGCAAAAAACAAGATGCCAAAAAAGAAAAGATTGCGCATAGAATTTGTAAGTGTCATGAAATTGTTGTATATTAAGTATTTGAAAATTAACGTTTGTGACTAAACAACCATGGCAGCAATTCTGGTTCGGCAAAGGCTGAATCCCAACTGTTGTGGTTGGCTTCAGGGTAAATGGATATGCGAACCTTATTGGAATGATTTTTTAAATATTCTGCCAATTCAATGCTGTTTTCGGGTGGAACAACATCGTCTTTGGCACCGTGAAAAAACCACCATTTGGTTTTTCTAGTTTTGCGGGGTTGGGTAATTTTCCCTCCACCACAAATGGGAAAAGCGGCAGCGAACATTTTTGGCATTCTGCGCACCAGTTCAACTGTTCCCATTCCTCCCATAGAAAGTCCACCGATGAATATTTGCCTTACATCTACATATTGTCTGTCGTACAAATATTTGGTAAACGCCATCAGTAATTTCATTGCTTTGGTAGGTACAGAATCAGAGGTAAAGGTAAAATGGGGTTTCCCGGTGCTATCGACCATGCGTTCAACATTGCTCCAATAGCTACTTGAAGGACATTGCGGGAAAACAGCAATCATGGGGTATTTTGTAATTGCTGCGTTATACAACCAATCGGCCCCGTGCGACAATTGGTCGTTGTTATTGTTGCCGCGTTCACCGGAGCCATGTAAAAAGATCACCAACGGGAGTGGTTCCTCCGAAGTGGTATAGGAAGCATAAATTCTATAGGGAAGGGTATCTTGTCCTAGAATAAAATAGGCTTTCTTGTATACTGAATCTATTTTTGAGGGAGATATTTGGGCATTGGAATTTATCATGCTCAATGAACCCATGAGGAATAGCACCAGCAATTTAAAAATGAAAGACTTTTGCATGCGCTACAAATATCTTTAAAAAAATGGATAGATTACTTAAATCATTGTGCCATTAAATTCCAATCCCATTTTCGGATATGGATTATGATATTTACGGATAAATACGGATGTTTTGAGTGCCATTATTAAATATCCTTTATGTTGTCGAATTTAGTATTCATTGTCTCGGCTGTTTTGGCATCATTGATTTCATTCAAACATTATCTCCTTTTTTTACAAAAAGAAGTGTTAATTTGCCTCTGTAATGATTCGGAATTTTTTGAAATATAATTGGACTGCCAAATTACTTGTTTGTTTGATGGTTTTTGTAACAATGCCTTCCTCTTTGTTTGGTCAGAAAAGCCCAAAAGTGAAACAATTTGACGATATAATTCAATTTAAATTGAACCCCGAAGAAAGACGCATTTTTGATACCGTTCAATACAAAACCTTTCAGTATTTCTGGAATGGAGCCGAACCCAACTCTGGAATGGCATGCGAACGTGTGCACATGGATAACGATTATCCAGAACACGACCAACACATTGTAACTACTGGAGGTAGTGGATTTGGGGTCATGGCAATTATGGTAGGAATCTACAGGGGTTGGATTACCGAAACAGAAGGTGCCGATAGACTTATAAAAATATTGGATTTTCTAGAAAAGGCCGACCGATTTCATGGCGCTTGGCCGCATTGGATAGACGGTGAAACAGGGAAGGTGAAGCCTTTCGGACAAAAAGATAACGGTGGCGATTTGGTAGAATCTAGTTTTCTAATGCAAGGACTGCTTTGCGTGAAGGAATTTATTGATCAAAAAACCAAACCTGAAAAGTTGAAATTAATACCAAACGGACAAGCTTTTCAATTGCGCCAAAAACAAAAATATATCAGCGATAAAATCGATCAATTTTGGAGGGAAATGGAATTCGATTGGTACACCCGTGGCGAAGATGTTTTGTATTGGCATTGGAGTCCCTCATACGGATGGCAAATGAATTTCAAAGTGCGTGGCTACAACGAATGTTTGATTATGTATGTTTTGGCGGCTAGCTCACCCACACATCCAATTTCGGCAAAGGTGTATCACAATGGCTGGGCCGAGTCCGGTAAAATCAAAGCAAAGAAACCTATTCAATATAATAAAGTTCAATTGGATTTGCGTTACCAAGGCAATCCGCCAAATGGAGGACCATTGTTCTGGTCGCATTATTCTTATTTGGGACTAAATCCGATGGGATTATCCGACAAATATTGCAGCAATTATGGAAGGGAGAACATCGGTCTTTCAATGATTAATTATTTGTGGTGCATCAATAATCCAATGAAATATAAAGGCTATGGAGATAGTTCGTGGGGGCTTACTGCAAGTTACTCGGTGAAGTTTTATGCAGCACATGCACCTGATAGTGTGAATGATGTTGGAGTGATTTCTCCGACGGCGGCAATGTCGAGTTACCCATACACCCCCATTCCTTCAACCAAAGCGATGGTAAATTGGGTGAAGAACAAACCACAACTTTTGGGTCAATACGGATTTTATGATGCGTTTTCTGAGCAAGACAATTGGATGAAGCCTCATTATTTGGCAATTGACCAAGGTCCAGCAGTTGTAATGATGGAGAATTATCGTTCGGGCTTGTTCTGGGCCTTGTTTATGTCGAACAACGATATTCAAAACGGTTTACTTAAATTGGGTTTTAAAACTCCGAGTATTTCGGCTGTAAAGATTAAGGCGTATAAAAAAGCACCGAAGAAGTGAAACTAAAAAGCAACGCCAATTGGCGCTGCTTTTAGGACATACTAACAAACTATATGGAATAACAAAAAATCTAATGGTTTATTTCAAGAATCTTTCCATTTCCTGAATGCTGCTAGAATAGGCAAAAGCACTATTTACTTGATAGTAATTTTGCTGGTCTATGCAGTATGGATATGCGAATTTCGCAAAGTCTATTTTGCTACTTTCGTATGAAAATTCCATCATGATGCCCCCAATTTGATCGGCCGACATATAATTGCTGCGAATGGCTTGTTTAGCAACACTGAATTTGTCGGATTCGAAACTTGAATTTCTTATTTGTAAGATCAAGTCTTGAAATTGATATTGTTGCATCATTGAAGCATTGTTACCGTAAATTACATTGTTGGGTTGGTTACAACCTTGGTTGTGATAATAATTATTAGGAACGTAATAATTATTTGGACTATAAACAACAACTGGATTTCTTCTATGCCTAACAGGAAATCCAACATTTACATTCAATTGAATTGGAGATCGAGGTTGAACAACTACAACGTTGTTTCGGTTATGGTGATTCCCTCTGTGATGGTTTCCAAAATGTTGTGCTTCTGCTTGGCTAAAAAGTGCCACTGCAATTCCGAGTAAAAGTAAGTTTTTCATAAAGATTTCTCCTTTCTTGTTTTGCTATATCCAAAAGACGTGCCAAAACTGATTATGTTACATAAATAAATTAACAAAGATTAAGAAATCATTATCGTAACTTAAAGTGTAATTAACATTGGGTTAACATTGGAGTATGATTTTTGCGGTATGTTTAGACATAAGAATGCCGTGTTTGCAATTGTATTCATTCTGTTTGGGATGAATCAATTAAATGCTCAAAATGGATTTGGTTATTTGATCGGAAAAGTCACAAATGAAAATGCGTTGCCAGTAGTGGACGCAAAGATTTCGTTTTCAAATATTTCAGAGTCAGTTCAATCTGATGTTGAAGGGAAATTTGACAAAAAATTGGCAATTGGTAAAATTGTAGTTACTGTTGATTATACGGGTTTCGATTCACAAGTTGACACTGTTATAATAGAAGAAGGCAAAACTGCTTTTATTTCTTTTGTAATGACAAAAGTGGAAGGAATTGGCCAGGTTGATATTAAATCTAAGAAAAAACAAATTGGCGCTACTGTTGGTGATGCAATCAAAACTAAGAAAATATCTATACAAGTTGTAGAATCTATTGGTGCTGAAGAATTTAGTAAAACTACAATCAGAACGGTTGCTGACGTATTCAAACGTATGACAGGTTTGACTATTTCTGAAGGTAAGTTTGCCAACGTTCGTGGTATGTTTGATCGTTATAACGCGGGTTATTTAAACGGCGCACCGTTGCCAAGTACAGAGAGTGATAGAAAAGCATTTTCATTTGACATTATCCCAGCGGGATTATTAGATAACGTTACCGTTATTAAAAGTGGATCACCAGATTTGATAGGTGATTTTGGCGGAGGGATAATTAAAATCAATACAAAGAGTATCCCTGAGAAATTGACACAAAACTTTTCAATTGGATTTCAGTACAATTCTATTACTACGGGTAATCCAGTAAGAACCTTTGCTATTGGTAATGCAGAGTATTTTGGAATGATTTCGGCGGGTAATAAAATCCCAACTCTTGATGCTAGAATGAAGGTTGATTATGAGAATCCAGTTGTTAACGTGGCTGAAACCAAAAAATTCAATAACAATTGGAAAATGGCTCCGTTGAGTGCAATGCCTTCTCCAAGAATAAGCTATACTTTGGGTGTTCCATTTAAAGTTGGTAAAATGAGTGCAGGTATGATGGTAAGTTGGAATTATTCAATGACTCAAAAATTCTCTTATGGAATTGTTGATACTAGAGATTTCTCAGACAACAGATTAAGTAGAAGCTATCAGGATAGTACGTTTGCCACAAACGTACAAAATGGTGGAATTGCTAATTTTTCCCTCAAAATAAATAACAAGAATAAAATTGATTTCAAAAACTTGATAAGTTTAACGTATGATGTATCAAGTATCATTCGTAGGGGTGTTGCAAGTTATGACGATCAACTTTCAACGAATGGATATTCTAATTTTGCAAACCTAAATAAATTATATAGTTCACAATTAATAGGTACACATTCACTTGGTAAAAATCAATCATCAATCAATTGGGTATTGAATTATGGCTTAACCAATAGACAAGTTCCTGATTTTAGAATTGCACAGTATTCTTATACATCTGACGACATTAGCACACGTCAATTGAATGTGAATCCATTTTTCAGAGATGGATCAGGACGTTTCTTTTCGAATTTGAATGAAACATCATATTCTGGATCTGTTGATTATAACACAAATTTGAAAACAGGTAAAATTGGAACAATGTTAAAGGTTGGTATTTATAACCAACGCAGAGATAGGGTTTTTGATAGCCGTCAATTTATTTATGGTCCATTAACAACTACTGTTTATTCTCAAAACGAACCTGAAATTGATTTGGCTGAAAACAAAATCACTGAAAAGGGATTGTATTTGATTGAAAAGACCAGAGATAAAGACGATTATACCGCTTATAGCACATTGCAAGCTGCTTATGCAATGTTTGAAAACAATGTGCCAATGTTTAAAAAAGATGGCAAATCATACGACATGAAAATTACTTGGGGTGTGAGATATGAGCAATTCAAACAGCAATTAAAAAATAAGGCGCTATCTATTATGGGTCGTCCGTTGGCTGATCCAGCACTTACAAAAGATTATTTGCCATCGGTAAATATCAATGCACCATTAACACGTAAGAGCAATTTGCGTTTGGCTTATTACAAAACAGTAAATAGACCAGAATTACGTGAACTTGCTCCATTTGCATTTTATAATTTCAGTATCAACTCGGAAATTTTGGGTTCGCAATATTTGAACAGAGCTATTCTTGACAACTACGACGTGCGTTGGGAAGTTTATTCAAATAAAGAAGATATGTTCTCTATGGGTGTTTTTGCTAAAAACATTAAAAATCCAATTGAGTTTTCATTAGATCCTACACAAACACAAATTAGAACTTTTACTTATCAAAACCAAAGTGTTGCAGTTAACCGCGGTATTGAACTTGAAATGCGTAAAAATATGGGTAGCTTCATTAAGTATTTAGGTTGGAGCTGGTTAAAAAACATTACCTTATATGCGAATTTGGCATTGATTGAAAGTAAAGTAACTTTCGACGGTAACCAATCAAGAACATTGCAAGGTCAAAGTCCTTATGTAGTGAATACAAGCTTATTCTATGAAAATAAAAAAGGATGGCAGGTAAACGCGAGTTTCAACAAAATTGGACAAAGAATTGCATACATTGGTTTGCCAATTTCTGCAGCAAAATTCGGTTTAGATATTTATGAGTACGGTAGAAGTATTTTAGATATCCAGGTAGCTAAGAAAATTGGCAAGAGTGGTTTGTTAAGAATTACTTTTGGTGATTTATTGGCACAAAAGAGTGTTTTTTACCAAGACATGAATCACAATGGCAAGTATGATGAAACGACTGTTTTAGACGGCGGCGATAATACTTTAATTAGCTTTACAAACGGTAGAACTATTAACTTTGGGTACTCAATCAATTTTTAAACAGAGACAATATTAACGAATTATTAAAAGCCCAAGAATAAAATTCTTGGGCTTTTTTGTTGTATATTGTTTTCTATAAATGATTTGTGTGTATGCATTGCTTTGGCTGTGTTGAGATTCGTTAATTTAGTGTTACCTAAATATTGCAAAGGGTAACAAAAAGTTGATTTGAAATTGAAATTGGGATAATTGTGTGGAGTGAATTTTGCATCAAATAAACTATGAAAAAAATATTATTATCGATCGCAGCAGTTTGTGCATTGTTAAGTGCAAATGCTCAAGTTATTGAGAAGGTAAATTACTTAGGTGCGTTAGACAAAGACGCGAAAAAAGATTGGACCAAAAACTGGACCAATTGGGATCCTAAAAATGCTTCTTATGGCGCTATCACAGATTCAACAACTTTGAATGATGTATCTGGTGAAAAATTAATTACAGGTACTTTATCTTTATCTGCTTCTCAAGTTTACTTATTGAAAACCATTTTGGTAATCAAAAGTGGTGGTAAATTAATTGTTCCTGCTGGAACAGTTGTAAGAGGTAGAGCAAATACAGGTGCTACTCCTAAAGAATATGCAACAGTTGTTGTAGAAAGAGGAGGTAAAATTGAACTTCAAGGTACTGAAACTAACCCAGTAGTATTCACATCTGCAAAAACTACAAGAGATCGTGGTGATTGGGGTGGAATTTTCATTGCTGGTAACGCTCCGAACAACCAAGGTGCTAGCGTTCAAATGGAAGGTTTTAACAACATTTC
Organism: Flavobacteriales bacterium; assembly: GCA_947447955.1. Classification (GTDB taxonomy): domain Bacteria; phylum Bacteroidota; class Bacteroidia; order NS11-12g; family UBA955; genus VMCP01. The sequence continues at coordinate 84,276 of CANFLS010000003.1, forward strand.
TTTTGACAATCAATTGGCTTTTCACGGTGGAACTGTTGAAAATGACAATTCTGGTAGCTTAACTTATGTAAGAATTGAATTTGGTGGTTTTGCTTTCGAACCAAACAAAGAATTGAACGGTTTAACTTTGGCTTCTGTTGGTAATGGAACTAAAATTGATCGTATACAAGTTTCTTATTCTGGTGACGACTCTTATGAGTGGTTTGGTGGATCTGTAAACTGTAAACACATTATTGCTTACAAAGGTACTGATGATGATTTTGATACTGACTTTGGTTACAGAGGTTCTGTACAATTTGGTATTGCTCAAAAAGATACTTCTTATTTCGATTTATCTTGGAACGTAGCAGGTGGTTCTACATCTGAGTGTTTCGAGTCTGATAACGATGCTGCAGGTTCTGGTAAATTGCCTTTGACCTCTGCTGTTTTCACTAACATGACTTGTGTTGGTCCAGTTTCAATTGGTGGAAAATGGTCTGATTTGAGTACTACATTAAAAGGTGCTTACCGTCGTGGTGCACGTATCCGTAGAAATAGCCGTATCTCTATCACTAACTCTATTTTCTTGGGTTATAGAAACTTTATCATGTTAGATGGTGATAGCACATTATATGCTGCTGGAGCTCGTCCAACTGTAAAGCCTAATGATAACTACGATTTAGTTCGTAACAACTACTTCTGTAATTCTACTGTTGCTTTAACTCCAGCTGCAGCTACTGCAAATGGTTTGTCTGAAACAAGCACTGGTTACTATGCTGACTCAGTTTCTAAATGGTTATTATCTGCAACAAGCAAAAATATGATTGATAAAGTGTCTTATACTTCTGGTACTGTTCTTATCGATCCACAAAACAAAACCAACCCTAATTTCCGTCCAGTTTCTACAAACTCTGATTTGTATAACACTTCTGATTATACATTGAACGTTTATCCTAAATACGGAACATTTGTTGTTTGTGATTCAATCACACGTCAACCAAAAAGTTTGTCAGTGAAAACTGCAAGCAACGCTCAATTTAACTTCGTTTATTCTACTGAAGAAGCTACTTTCCAATGGCAGAATAATACTGGTTCTGGTTTCAAAAACATTTCTAATGCAGGTCAGTTCTCTGGTGTTTCTAACGATACAATGACAGTTTCTACTGTTACTATGGCTAACAACGGTAACAAATTCAGATGTATGATCTCTACACGTTGGTGTAAAGATTCTACTTCTGCTGCAATGTTAACTGCAATTTTCAAAGCTTGTACTTTGATCACAACTCAGCCTAAAGCAGTTTCTAAAACTTCTGGTTCAGATGCAACATTTACAATTGCTACTAACGATAACACTGCTGCTATCAAATGGGAATCTGATTTCGATATGGGTATGCAAACAGTTCCTGCAACTAGCAAGTACACTGGAACAGCTACAACTAGCTTAACAGTTAAAAATGTAGCATTGAGAAACCACGGTCAAACTTTCAGAGCAATTGCTCAAACCAACGTTTGTGCTGATACTTCTGCAACTGCAATGTTGACTATCTCTGATAGCTGTATCAACTACAAGAGTGTAAAAGTAACTGATACTTTGGTAATGAAAGTGAATGTTTCTGTTAGCGGTGTTAACAAAGCAACAAACATTAAAGTATTCCCAGTTCCAACTGCAAATAAATTAACTATCGATAATGGTAACTTCTCTATCTTAGGTGGATATTCTATCAAAATTTATTCTACTACTGGTCAATTGGTATACGCTCAAACAATTTCTCAACAACAATATACTGTTGACTTGGCAAATTGGACAGGTTTAGGTATCTATTCTTTGCAAGTGTTGGACAACAACGGTGCAATCATCGGAACCAAATCTATCATCTTAGAATAATTTAAATAGTTATTTCATAAAGTTTAGTTGAAAAGAGGGACCATTTGGTCCCTCTTTTTTGTTTTATACAAATTCATAGATGAATAACAAATCAAGCTACACTTCTGAGAATAAAGATATCGTTGTGGATAAATCAAAACCTTTTTCGGTGAAGAAATTTGCTTGATGTTCCTTTAAGCCAATGATATGAATAGAATTTCGTTTACAAAAGCATCAAGCTCCATGGACATTGAATCGCTCGAGAGTAACAATAAAAAAGTCCCTCTTTTGGAGGGACTTTTTCCGTTTATAATTAGATTCTGTTATTAACTCAATCCTGTGATTTTGCCATTTACTACGTCCATTCCTAAAGCAGATGGTTCTTTTGGTAAACCTGGCATTCTCATAATGTCGCCAGCTACAGCCACAATAAATTCAGCACCAGCATTTACAATCAATTGATCAATGCGGATGGTGAAGTCTTTTTCAACCCCAACCTTTTTAGCGTTGTCTGTAAATGAGAACTGTGTTTTAGCAATACAAACTGGCCATTTGTCAGCACCCAATTCGATGATGTTTTTCAATGCTTTTCTAGCGTTATCACCAAGAATGATGTTTTTACCACCGTAAACCTTTTGAACTATTTTCTCAATTTTCACTTCTACTGAATCATTCAATTCGTATGTGTGCTGAATTTCTTTTGAAGGATTATTTTCAATTACTTCAACTACTTTTCTAGCCAATTCAACTGCACCGTCGCCACCTTGTGCAAAACCTTGGTTTCTGGCAAATGCAGCACCCAATCCTTTACAGAAATCTTCAACCATTTGCAATTCTTCTTCAGTGTCAAAATGGAATTGATTCAAGGCAACCACAACAGTTTGTCCAAAGTTTTGTAAATTTTGGATATGTCTTTCCAAATTGGCCAAACCTTTTTGCAATCCTTCTTTGTTTTGCAATTTGATTTCCTTTTCAGGAACCATACCGTGCAATTTTAAACTTTGGGTAGTTGTAACCAAAACAGTTGCTTTAGGAGCTAATCCTGCAGCACGACATTTGATATTTAAGAATTTTTCAGCGCCTAAGTCACTTCCAAATCCAGATTCTGTTACTGTATATTCACTGTGTTGCAAAGCGGCATAAGTTGCCATGATGCTGTTACAACCATGTGCAATGTTTGCAAATGGTCCACCGTGAATGAATGCTGCTCCACCTTCTAAGGTTTGAACCAAATTAGGATGAATGGCATCTTTTAATAATGTAATAATTGCACCGGTAACTTTTAAATCGTCAACCCTGAATGCATTTCCTTCGTGGGTGTAACCCAAAAGGATTTGACCAACCCTTCTTTTTAAATCTTCTAAAGATGTAGAAAGACAAAGAATAGCCATAATTTCAGACGCAGGAGTAATGTCGAAACCTGTTTCTTGTGGAATACCGTTCGTGCTTCCCCCCAAACCAGAAGTGATATAACGCAATGAACGATCATTTACGTCTAACACCCGACGCCAAAGTACTTTTTTAAGTCCTGTTGGTTTTCCTTGGTTCAAATATTGGTAATTGTCTACCAGGGCAGCCAAAGTATTGTTTGCTGAAGTAATTGCATGGAAATCACCTGTAAAATGCAAGTTGATATCTTCCATTGGCAATACCTGTGAATATCCTCCACCTGCAGCTCCACCTTTCATTCCGAAACATGGGCCTAAAGATGGTTCACGCAATGCAACAATTGCATTCTTTCCAATTTTTTGAAGTCCTTGGGTTAATGCAACTGATGTTGTTGTTTTGCCACTTCCGCTTTTATTGGGAGTGGTTGCTGTAACTAGAATTAAGTTACTTTGTTGAATTCTATTTTTATCTGCTTTAAAATCTATTTTGGCCTTGTATTTACCATAAGGTTCAAGCGCATCAAGATCAACTCCGATTTCTGTAGCAATTTGGGTGATAGGCTTTAAATTAGCCTGTTGTGCAATATCAATATCACTTAACATGGCGCCAATTTACGGAAATTATTTCCATTTGTAATAATAAATTTCTCTTTCGGTGCTACCATCGTCGTAAAAATTCACCACCACAAACGCAGGTGGGAACTGCTGATATTCGCCTTTCCACCATCCACCAGAAACTGCACCATTGCAATAATAGTCTGTTCCTAAATAATTTACGTGATCAATTAAGTGAATATGGCCACTCAAACATGCTTTCACATTGCCTTGTTTATTGAAAATGTCACGTAAAATATGTGAATCGGCATGCAACGTATTATCTGGAATAATCCAGTTGTTTTCAGAGTGATTAATTTTATCAAACATGCTGCAAATGGATATGATTGGAATGTGAGAAACGATACTTACGAATTCGTTTTTTTCAGTACCCGCAAGTTCTTGTTTTAACCAATCCAATTGTTCATCATCAATTTTACCATAATAACCTGGAATGGTATTTCTTGCATGAATGCTATCGAGAACAACAAATTTCCAGTTATTTATTTTGAAGGAATAGTAATTCTTTGACAATGAATATTCTTCCATTGCCCATTTTTTACCGTCCGATTTATTTTTACCAGGAATTGCCCAACCAAATAAATCATGGTTTCCAATGCAATGCTTTATATCAATTTCATTATTTGCCTTTAAAACAGAGTGGAAACTATTCCATTGGTCTTTAACCCTACTTTTAGAAAGCGCCACTGCATTCATAATGGCATCACCACCATTCACAATTACGTCAACCTTATCCTTCAAATTGTTCACCGCTTTTAAAGCAGCTTCAAATCCCAAAAGTGAAGTTTTTTCATTTTCTACGTGAACGTCAGTTAAGTGCGCAACGCGTGCTACTCTTTTTTTGCGTAAAACCGGTGTTGGAGTTTCAATGAGTTCAGAAGAAGCGAAACCAGAATGAATCATTCCAGCCGTTAATCCTAATCCAAGCGTTTTCAGAAAATTCTTTCTGTTAAAGTTTGTCATTTGTTGCTACAAATCAACAAATCAATTGTTTCGGCATTTTAAAGAGGTGCTTAAGGTTGTATTACCAATTCTGTTGAATTAGATGCCGAATGTTAAATCAACTGCCCTCATGTTGGCTTTGTGTAAAGCCTATGTTCATTTTTTAATTTAAAAAAGCTGTTTTTGGGACCTATGTGTCCCACCACAAAGGAGAAATTTATAGCCCTATGGCCGATTCTTTAGTATTTATGCTTGGAAACGCAGTGGGAGAAAAATCTCCCACGCAACTAGGATATCGATATTATCAGTTTGAAGGGTAGGGCAAGTTATTTCATGTCGAATGACACGCTTCCCAATGTTTCAATATTGGCCGAAACATGCTGTCCTTCCTTCACAAAAGCAGCAGATGTTGCAGCCCCCGCCATGATGTACATGCCCGCTTTGATTGGTTGATTGTATTGTTTTGCCAAACGGGTACAAGCAGCCAATGCTTTCCAAGGATCGCCCAAAATATCATTTGAATTTCCAGTTTCCGAAACTACTCCGTCTAACAACAATTCGATTTTTAAATTATCTACTGAAGTGTCGGTGGGAAACCAATCTCCCACAACAAATCCTATTGAAGAGCAATTGTCGGCAACTACATCTTCGATTGAGAATTTGAAATTTTTATATCGAGAGTCAATGATTTCGATGGCACCAGCCACACCACTCACATATTCTTTTACTTGGTTTTCGTCGAGAACAGCATCAATGTCTTTTGATATTTGAAAACAGATTTCAGGTTCAACACGCGGATGAATGTATTTCGAAAAAGGAGTATTGCCTTGATTATGAATCAACATAGAGCTGGTTAATCTGCCCCAAATCATGTCGTGAACACCCATTTGTTGCATTTTAGCTTCTGAAGTAAATCCCATTTTTAAACCAATCAAAGTTTCACCGTCGGTAATTCTGTGCGCAATTGACTGCGCTTGAATGTCGTAAGCGTTGTCAATGTCAATGTTTTGACTTAGGCTAATTTGTTCAATTTCATAGGCATTCGCAGCGGCAAGGTGTATTTCTTTGGCAATTTCTTCAAGATTTTTCATCACTGCAAAGAAAGTGCATTTATTTATATCCTCAAATTTCATCTTCTCTTGTACCTTTGAAGTGTTTTTATGAATCAACAAGAAAAATTGAATTTGGCCGCGCAACAATTATTTGATGCACAAGAACAACATCAAACCTGCGCACCAATTCGTGAAATTATTGGCGAAACCGATATCGAATCGGCCTATGCCATTCAACGCATAAACATTGAAAAACGCATTGCAAACGGTGCACAACGCATTGGTGCGAAAATAGGATTGACATCGCTGGCAGTTCAAAAACAACTGGGAGTTGATCAACCCGATTTTGGGGTTTTGCTTTCAGGAACTCAGGTTGCCAATAGGGGAGAAATTTCTGTATGTGAAATTTTACAACCAAAAGCAGAAGCGGAAATTGCTTTTGTTTTGAGTGCTGATTTAACTGGAAATAACCATACCGAGGACGATATTTTGGCTGCGACTGAATATGTTTGTGCTGCCATTGAAATTGTGGGTTCTCGCGTTGAAAATTGGAATATTCGCATTACCGATACCGTTGCCGACAACGCTTCTGCGAGTCATTTTGTGTTGGGCGATGAAAAATATGCACCCACCGAAGTAGACATGGTGAACTGTAAAATGTCCCTCAATAAAAATGGAAATATTGTTTCTGAGGGATCTGGTGCTGCTTGCATGGGATCGCCTGTTGCCGCAGTAGTTTGGTTGGCAAATACAATGAGCAGTTTGGGTACTCCTTTGCAAAAAGGTGATATTATTCTTTCTGGCGCTTTGGGCCCAATGTGTGCGGCTGAAGCAAACAATTGTTTCGAAGCTACAATTGAAGGATTTGGCAAGGTTTCGTTTTCAATGATTGACTAAAATGACGAAAAAATTCAAAGCTGCAATTATTGGTTCTGGAAATATTGGAACCGATTTAATGATAAAGATTTTACGCACTGCGAAGCATTTGGAAATGGGTGCTTTTGTAGGAATAGACCCTGCTTCAGACGGCCTGGCTAGGGCAGAAAGAATGGGAGTTCCTATTACGGCGGAAGGCATTGATGGACTTTTGGCTATGCCAAATTGGAATGAAATAGAATTCATTTTCGATGCCACATCGGCAAAGGCCCATGTTTCAAATTATGAAAAAATAAGCAAATTTCCGGGCAAAAAGGTTATTGATTTAACGCCTGCTGCCATTGGCTCATTTTTGGTGCCTCCAGTAAATTTCAATGAATTACAAGACGTTCCCAACGTAAATATGGTAACATGTGGTGGACAAGCAACCATCCCCATGATTGCTGCGGTGTCGAGGGTGGCAAAAGTACATTATGGAGAAATTGTGGCATCCATTGCTTCAAAATCTGCAGGTCCTGGAACCCGCGCCAATATTGACGAGTTTACCGAAACTACTGCCCACGCCATTGAAAAAGTAGGCGGTGCTACAAAAGGGAAGGCGATTATTGTTTTGAATCCTGCAGAACCACCTTTGGTAATGCGTGATACCGTTTTTACACTAAGTGAAATGGCCGACAAACAAGCCATTGTTGAGAGCATTAACCTTATGGTTGCTGAAGTTCAAAAATATGTACCGGGCTATCAATTGCATCAAGAGGTTCAATTTGAGGAAATTACCGCTGAAAACCCAGTTTTTATTGAGGGATTGGGTAAAGTTCACGGATTAAAAACCATGGTATTGCTTCAAGTGAGAGGCGCCGGGCATTATTTACCGGAATATGCGGGTAATTTAGATATTATGACAAGTGCGGCATTGGCCACTGCGGAAAGAATGGCCGAAACAATGATTGAAAGTTCATCGAAATGAGAAAGTTATATATTCAAGATGTGACCTTAAGAGATGGTCAACATGCAATAAAACATCAATATAGCAAAGACGATATGATGCGCATTGCCAAGGCTTTGGATGAAGCCAAGATTGATGCCATTGAAGTTGCCCATGGAGATGGATTGGCTGGTGGTAGTTTTAACTATGGATTTGGCGCTCATACCGATTGGGAGTGGCTTGAAGCCGTTGCTTCTTCTTTGAAGCACGCCAAATTGACTACCTTGTTGCTGCCTGGAATTGGCACCATTGAAGATTTGAAACGGGCCCGTGAAATTGGGGTGCAATCGGTACGCATTGCAACGCATTGCACAGAGGCCGATATTGCCGCACAACATATAGACGCAGCTAAAAAATTGGGAATGGACGTGGGTGGCTTTTTGATGATGTCGCACATGAACGAGCCTAAAAAATTGGCTGAGCAAGCCAAATTAATGGAAAGCTATGGGGCAGATTGCGTGTATGTAACTGACTCTGCAGGTGCTTTGTTGATGGACGGAGTGGTTGAAAGGATGCATGCATTCAAAGAAGTATTAAAGCCTGAAACGGAAATAGGAATCCATTGTCATCACAATTTGAGCTTGGGTATTGCAAATACCATTGTGGCCATGCAACATGGTGCAACTAGGTTGGATGCCTCTTTGGCGGGTATGGGTGCAGGTGCGGGAAATGCTCCTTTGGAAGTGTTAATTGCAGTGTTAAACAGAATGGGTGAAACCGGACACAATTGCGATTTGTACGCATTGATGGATGCTGCAGATGATTTGATAAGACCATTGCAAAACAGACCAGTTAGGGTTGACCGTGAAACCTTGTCTTTAGGGTATGCCGGTGTATATTCAAGTTTCTTATTACATGCCGAAAAGGCGGGTAATAAATATGGCATTGATACAAGAAGTATTCTTGAAGAACTAGGCAATCGAAAGATGGTTGGGGGTCAAGAAGACATGATTGTAGACGTGGCTTTGGATATGAAAAACGGGGTGAAACACGCTTAATGTGTGTTTCATTGGACATTGTGGGTATTTCGTCGAATGCTACCAATAAAGCAATAGAAATCGACGTTAAATTTGTGTACAATTTATACAGAACAAAACATGAAAAGTAAGTTTTCTTTAAACGTTGCACCAATCTTAGTAGGTGCTTTATTATTAGCAAGTTGCGGAATTAGTTCTCAAGATGCCTACAACAAAGCGCCATTATCTGGATTTGTTGCGAATCAAACTACTGAATTAATTAAGAAAAATGCAGTTCCTGCAGCAGATAATGCAAACTTAGATAAATTGGTTGCTCAGCATACAGAAAAAATCAGTGCCATTGATGCGGATAACTCTAAAGCAAAAGAAATGGTTGCCAAATTAGAAAAGCAACTCGATGAAATGGACGCCCTTGAAAAAGAGTCTAAAATGGAATTCGAAAGATCTAATAACTCTGTTGTGTTTTTTGAAGTAGGTTCATCTAAATTGAGTGCTTTGGGAATGCAAGAATTGTATCGTTGGAAATCTTCATTAGATCAAGGTGCATCACACTATAATTTTAATGTTTCTGTTTTTGCGTCTGCCGACAAATCTGGTAGCAAACAAGGAAATGCTAAATTACGTGCCGACAGAGCCAATGCAGTAAAGAACTTTATTGTGAATGTATTGGGTTATAAAGGTGCAATTAGCGTTGTTACTGAACAACCAGCTTTTTCAAAAGTAAACGACATTGACCGCCGCGTAATGGTGAGTATCAATTGCAATTAATCTTTCATAGAAATTTTATAGAGAAAGAGGCAAGTTTACTTGCCTCTTTTTTTGTTATCTTCGTAATATTAAACTATGCGTAACACTCATAAATTAGGATTTATCCTGCTTTTTTCGTATATTCTTTGTGGAGCAAATTCAACACTTTTTGCTCAAAATTCAAAAAAGAAACCTGCTCAGCAAAAATCAAAATCAATAAGAGGGAATACCCAAGTTGATCCTATTTCAGCAAAGGGATATGCAGAATCGCCACCAAATAATGACCCAAATTATAAAATTGAAAATCTTGCCCAATACGTAAATCCTTTTATTGGAACCGGTGGGCATGGACATACTTTTCCAGGTGCAGTGATGCCTTTTGGTATGGTGCAACTAAGTCCCGACACCCGAACAGATGCTTCTTGGGATGGTTGCGGCGGTTATTATTACAACGACGCTTATATCTATGGCTTTTCACATACCCATTTAAGTGGTACTGGGGTTTCCGATTATGGCGATGTGCTTTTTCAACCAATGTCGGGTTCTTCGAGCTGTGACCCTAAAAAATATAGGTCACTTTTTAATCATGTTTCTGAAGAAGCAAAACCTGGATATTACAGAGTCATGCTCACCCAACCGCAAATTGCTGTTGAATTAACCGCCACAAACCGTGTTGGATTTCATAAATATACCTTCCAAAATAATAACAGCGATAGCATGTTTGTAGTGATTGATTTGGAACACCGCGATCAACTATTGTCGCATAATTTGGATGTGAATATTGGTTCAACCAAAGTGAAAGGTTTCAGACAAAGCAAAGCTTGGGCAAACAATCAATGGGTTTACTTTACGGCCAATTTTTCATTGCCAGTTTTGTCGGTTCGATACAATGCAAAAAAATCAATCGCTATTTTATACTTTGGTCAAACCCTTGGATATAACAAGCAAGATAAAGTCAAAACCAATGAAATATTTTGCAATGTAGCACTTTCATTTACTTCACAAGATGGTGCTCAAAGAAATAGCCAAGTAGAAACAGATTATTATTTGCGAAAAATGGATGCTGAGGGACATTCCCTTTCCGCCTACGAAAAGAAAGTCAACGCCACCAGTGCCAATGTGGAAGTTATGGCACTTAGTAATTTTTACAACCATTGGTTTAAAGAAGTGCAACAAAATGCAGAAGATACTTGGAATAAAGAATTGAACAAAATCAATATCCCAAATAAAAACAATGAAGTAAAAAATGACGATTTGGTGAAGTTCTATTCCGCCTTGTACCATTGCATGATCCATCCGAGCTTGTCGTCAGATGTTGATTTTAAATACAGAGGTAGGGATCAGAAAATACACTATTCGAATGGCAATATTTATTCGGTTTTTTCTTTGTGGGACACTTACCGTGCCTTGCATCCTTTGATGTCGATCATTGACAAACAACGCACTGCAGATTTTATTAATTCATTTTTATTGCAATATAAACAGGGGGGACGTTTGCCAGTTTGGGAATTGGGTTCATGTGAAACCGATTGTATGATTGGTTATCACAGTGTTTCAGTGATTGCCGATGCAATTATGAAAGGTATTCCGGGTATTGATATTCCTTTGGCAATTGAAGCAATGCGACATAGTTCTGACCTCAAAGAGGAAAAATACATGTATGCAAATCCATCCATTTCCAATGCATTAAAACTACCTAAATTTAAATTGGGGTATATTGATGTGAAGAACGATGCCGAATCTGTGTCAAAAACACTCGAAAACGCCTATGACGATTGGTGTATTTCAAGGGTGTTGTTTCAAGAAAAGAAAGATTCGATTGCCCAAATTTATTTGAGAAGGAGCGAGCGTTGGAAAAATATGTTAGATCCTGAAACGCATTTCATGCGTCCTAGAGTAAATGGGGAATGGCTCAGTCCTTTTGACCCAAGCGAAGTAAATAATCACTTTACGGAGGCAAATTCATGGCAGTATAGCTTTTATGTCCCTCATGATATAAAAACGTTTACCAATATACTTGGGGGAGAATCGAAATTGGAACAGCATTTAGATAGTTTGTTTCATACTTCGAGCAAAACTACTGGCCGCGATCAATCAGATATTTCAGGCTTAATTGGTCAATATGCCCATGGAAATGAGCCTAGTCACCACATGGCTTATTTGTACAATTATTGCAAAAAGCCAGAAAAAACACAGGCCATTTTGGAGAAAATTTGGAATGAATTTTATACCACCAAACCAGATGGACTCATTGGAAATGAGGACTGTGGTCAAATGAGTGCTTGGGCGGTGATGACGGCTATGGGTATTTATCAAGTGGCGCCGGCATCAAATGAATATTCTTTGGGAATGCCTATGTTTCCTCAAATCGAAGTGCGTTTTGAAGACAATCATGTGTTGAAAATTACACGCGACAATGTTCCAGATTATATGGGTGGCAAAATTGCCGATGCAACTGGATCAACCGAAGGTAGATTTTTGGTTTCTGACATCAATAACGGCGCAGGAAAAGGCGAATACAAAAACCGTTTAAAACACAGTGAACTATTGGATTACCCTTTTATTCGTTTTGCTTATTTGCCAAATATGGTAAATGTGAAGATCACCAATAATTATTTTAAATTTGATTTTACCGATGCTCAAAAGCTTATCAACAGCGATTTGTCAAAAGGGTTAAGAACCCAAACTGTTTTGCCATTGCCAACAATCAAAGGCAAGCGAATGTTTGAAGACGATAACCAACAAATTCTGGTTATTGCAAATCCGGATTATCACAAACTTATTTCCGATAAGGCATTTACTGAAATTCATGTTAAGAATTTAGTTACAGACAAAGTAGAGTCATTTGCAACCACATTAGATACTTTCAAATTAGAAATCAAGGATAATTCAATTGTCTGGGCTGGATCGTATGACAGGGTTGGCGACAAACCCCAAGAATTTACTGCAGCGTATTTTGTGCGTAAACCCAATAACTACAAAGTAGTTTCAATTGCGGGAAAATATAATAAACAATATACAGGCGGTGGAGATGAAGCCCTAATTAATGGCGTTTTGGGGGCTACCGAATGGAGAGCCGGAGATTGGCAAGGATACCAAGATCAAGATTTTGAAGCGGTTATTGATTTGGGAAAACCAACAGAGCTGACTTCAATTGGAGCGAGATTTTTGCAAGATTCTAGGGCTTGGATTTTGTTTCCAAAAGATGCAGAGTTTTTTGTATCAAACGATGGACAAAAATTCGAATCGGTGGCAAAAATCATATCTCCGGTTGCGGATACCATGGAACAAACCGTTGCACTTCCGTTTGAAACATTAATTCCAAAGAAAACAGCAAGATATGTGAAAGTGAAAGCAACCAATTATGGCAAATTGCCTACTTGGCATTTGGGATATCCTTATGGCGGAACTGCTTTCATTTTTATTGACGAAATATTGATCAATCCACCGATTGAAATTCCTTTGAAAAAATAATTCAGTTGAATTGAAATTTCTGAATAAATACAGGGTAAAAAGGATTTGGTTTTTAACCCTGTTTTTTCTCATTTTTACAAATACTGTTCAGGCCCAAATTTATCCGAATCAGATAAGTAATTGGCAAATAATGCGCTCAACCGACAAACTGAGCAACCATCCATTGCTGCGGAAATTCATGCCCAAAGGACTCGATGGGAAATGGACAACTGTGAAACAAACTTCATTGCTCTCTAACTTTGCTGATTGGGCAAGAATTGAGGCCAATCTGCAGTTTAAATCTTGGACAATTCCATGGAGCACCTGGCTATTAAAAGCGCCGTTGTTTGATTCTGTAACCAATGCAAATGGATTGTATCCCCATTATAAATTGCGGTTAAACCGCTTGGAATGTGCCGAATTGGAAGTGTATATCAACGAACATAAGTTGAATATTGCAAATCCCACCTTTGGTCAAACATTCCTTGATCAATTAATTGACATAACGCCTTACCTCAAACGCAACGGCAAAGACACCATTTTTGTGGGATTTATATCGCAAATGACACAAGGACTCACGTTGCAAAAACTGGAGCATGCTAAGTTTACCGCCGACAATGAAAATACTTCAGATTCTATTGAGCAGTTGTTTTATGGGGGATTTGAAAACGTTGATTACGATGGCCGTGTGAAAATATCACCTTACTTCCGACGTCCAATCATGGATTTTGGATGGGATTTTGCCAAACCCAATATCCGTTTCGGATTGGGTGGTGGAATTGAAGTAATAGCGTGGAATGATTTGTTTCCATTGAACTCACATGTAAAAACAGATTCTATCATTTACGATGCAAAAGGAAATCCAATTCAAGCCTATGTGACATTTCATTCTGAATTTGATGCAGATTTTACCTCTTGTAAATCTACCGATAGATATTATTGGAACCCATCGTTTGATTATGTTGTAGAGCGAAATTACACAGAAAAAAATTACCCGAAAAACTATAGTTTATTGTCGCAAAAGAAAGGCAAAAAAGCAATAACCATTATTCAAAATCCAAACGATTGGGAGCGAATGGATGATTCCACTTTTGATTTGATACAAAATGACTTTCAAGGGTTGAGATATGATTCTGTAGGTAAATTGGTCATTGACTGTAGGTTTTTGATTCATAATCCTAAATTGTGGTATCCCAACGGATATTTTAAACAGTTTTATCCCAAAGATGCACTTCCAAGCAGATATCGATTCGGAATTAATTACACCAAACGTACTTCTTATGCCTATGGCAACGGATCGTATGGCGTGGGGAATTATTCATTGTTTGCAAACTCTCCGTTTTTTACCGCTACTGGTATCCGAACCATGGAGATTGATACGCAAAAAGGCAAATTTCAATTTGTGGTAAACAAAAAGAAAATCATGGCTTTGGGCACCAATGTTGTTTGGGATAGACAAGATTTATCGCAATGGGTAGACGGGGAAAGTCCTTCTTTGCCTTTTAATTATCACGGAATTACCCCGTATTATTTAAGTAGCAACAAACCTTTCGACTATTCGTTTTATGGGAATTTCTTTGTCTATAATACTCATTCAAAATACGTAAAACCTCAAGATAAGCAATTTCGAACAATGTTCAAATTGGGGTTAAATATGATTCGTTTTTGGGGTGGTGGCAATTATCCTCCAGAAGAAGTGTTTCAAGAATGCGATAAGTTGGGAATCTTGGTTTGGCAAGATTTGATGTTTTCAGGAACAACTTATCCGAGCAACAATGAATGGGTTGAATCTGTTGGAAATGAAATAAATCATACAGTTACATGGATGAAAGCCCATCCTAGTTTGGCGTTAATCTGTGGAAATAACGAAATTGATGTGGCACTTAAAAATTGGGGATGGCAACAGAAATACCAGATTCACGGAACAGATTCTGTGCAGCAATGGCAAAATTACAGACGTTTATTTGACACATTTATTCCGCGAAAACTGCAAAACATTGATTCTACTATTTTCTACCTTCCGAGTTCACCCATTGGAAATTGGGGCAACTTAAAGCAAATGAAAATTGGAGACAATCACGATTGGGGAATATGGCATGGCGAAAGAAATTTCAATCACGTTGATTCGATGAATGCTCCTTTTGTGAGTGAATTTGGATTCCCCTCATTGCCTCGAGGATATAAAGAATCAGTAGATTCTCTTAAATATTTCAAACTGGATTTTAGGAGTTACAAGGGATTATCATTGTTGAATCGCTATGTAAAAACTGAGTTGAACAACCGAAACAAATACCTGGTTTTTCCTCCATTATCTATATCGGTTGTGAATAGCACAAAGAACTCCATTTCGGGAAGAACGCAAGCTTTGTTTTTGGATAGGGCAATTAGGGCTTATCGAACTTCGTCGGCAGATTTTGGTGGATGTTTATTCTGGCAGTGGAACGATATAGATAGGGTGGTTTCTTGGAGTGTTGTAGATATAGATGAAAACAAGAAACCTGCATTTTATCAATTGAAATCTTCTTTTAAGCCTACCATTGTTTTTGCCCGTTGCACCGATTCAACCATCCGTGTTTCGGCGCAATCAATATCCTTGAAAACGCAAAAAATGTTCGCTAAGGTTTATGTATTGTCCCCCAATAAAATGAAGGTTTATCAAAATGCAAAACCAATAGCATTAATTGGATTTGCTGAATTTACTTTAAAAGTTCAACCTGGTATTTTAAAATCAGGGAATACCGTACATGTTCAATTGACGGATTTGTCAGGAACAGTAATCGACGAAATTTAATGGACTATTTTTTGTACTCAACAGGACGATAATTCCAGTTCCATTTCTTCCAAATGCGTTCGTGTGATTGTACACGATTCAAATAATCTAAATACTGTAGGAATCGCACTCCTTGATACATTTTAAACTCTTGGTCTCCAGTTGCTGTATTTGGACGAATTTTTGGAGCTGGGAAATTAAATTGTGGAGACCACAAAACTTCTGAAAGGGCAGAGGCTCTGGGTAAGGTCATGTATTCCACTTGTTTTTCATTGGGCATGTATTCTGTCCAAACATTTGCTTGTGAACCCAAAATGAAATTGTGTTTTGAAGCATCAAGATCAGCTGGAATTGGATTGTAGTAGTATGTTGTATCGAGTGGGTTAAATCCGCCAATGGCATTTGGTTCAGTTTTTCTATTGCCTTGGTAATGGTCGAAATAACAGGGTCTTCCGGGTGTCATGATGGCGTTGTGGTTTTGGTTTGCAGCGGCAATACCACCTGCATTTCCTCTCCAACTCATTACGATTGCATTGGGCGCCAATCCACCCTCAAGAATTTCATCCCAACCAATAATGCGTTTTCCTTTGCTATTGATATATTTTTCGATCCGTTGAATGAAATAGCTTTGTAATTCATGTTCGTCTTTTAATCCCAATGATTTCAATCTTGTTTGGCATAAATCGCAAGTTTTCCAGCGTGTTTTCGGACATTCATCGCCGCCAATATGGATATATGGTGCATCGGGAAATAAAGCAATCACTTCATCCAAAACGTCTTGAAGAAATTGAAAGGTATTGTCGTTTCCGGCGCAATAAACGTCGTCAAAAACGCCCCATCCTGGGGCTACGTTGTAATTGACAACTGAATCGCCTTTGCGGTTCAGAAATACGTTAGAAGCATCAACTTTGTATGTTTTACCTTGCTTGGCCGCGTTTGCTCGTAGGTAGCTTAATAATGTCCCTCCGTTGCAACTAAATTGTGGGTAGGCAGAAAGTGCAGCCAATGAGTGTCCGGGCATTTCAATTTCAGGAATTACGGTGATTCCTAAACTTTTTGCATAGGCAACAATTTCTTTCACTTGGTCTTGGGTATAAAATCCACCGTATGTGCCAGTGTCAAAAGTTTGTGCTTCCCAAGGTCCTGTTTGTGAACCATTTCTGAATGCACCTACTTGGGTAAGTTTTGGGTATTTTTTAATTTCAATGCGCCATCCTTGGTCTTCGGTAAGGTGCCAATGGAAGGTGTTGTATTTGTAAAATGCCAACATTTTGATGTATTTTTTAATGAAGGACGCAGGGAAGAAATGTCTACAAACATCGAGGTGCATTCCACGGTATTGGAAGCGCGGGTAATCGTTAATGGCAGTGCATTTGTATTTGTGTTTACCAAAAAGGGTTTTGGATGTATTGATTTGCGCAATCGACATCAGGGCATGGATAAGCCCAGGGTAATCGGCGTATTCAATGCTAATTTTTTGCTGACGAATATTGATGGAATAGGCTTCTTTTTGAATGGCTTGGTCATCAATATTTGATGCATTTTTGTGAAAAGTGGTTTTTATAAGTTCAATTTGAACGGCTTTGTCGTTTTGGTTATTTGATTTGTTTTCTATTGCCTGATATGAAAGTTTGGTAGGAAATATTTCATTGATTAAATCAAGCAGCGGTTGATTATTGATAAGCTCTTGGCTTAATAGAATTGTACTTTTCTTTGGAAGGACAAAGGTTTCTTCAGATGTAATTTCAGAAACTGGTTTCGGAATAATTTGCGCTTGAGATTGTAAACTTAAAAGGGCAGCGATTGCCAATAAAAAACGGATTTTCATACTTTTGATTGAAGTTGCAATATCTGCTTTTTTTTTGACATCCAAAATTTTGCATATCTTGCAACACATTTAGTTTGCACTAAATCATAATTTTTAAAATAATGGATAGAAACGCGCTTCATAAAATGCTTGACATTGGGTCATTGCCATGGATTTATTTAAATGCAGGTTTGCTAATTGGCTTTTTGGTGTTTTTTATTGGTAGTTGGAAACTAGATGAGCGCGGCCGCGTAATCATTGGTTACATCATGGCCGGAATACTTGCAGCCAATTTTATCGTCAATCAAATATTTGCTGTTGCAACACATACCTGGGACAAGGCCGTTCATTTGCCATTTCATTTGTGTTCATTCTCTGAAATTTTGGCCATGATTTTATTGGTTTACAGAAAACAATGGTCATATGAATTTCTAATTTATTGGAGTGCTGGAGCAATCCATTCTTTCTTAACTCCTGAAATCACAGAAGGTGGTGGTTTATATAACTTTTGGGAATATGGAATTGCCCATGGAATGGTAATTATAGCAGCATTTTATGCCACCTTCAGGTTAAAAATGGTACCGACTAAATTTAGTTGGTTAAAAGTTTTCGGATATTCTCAACTCATATTGCCCGTTATTGGGTTTATAAATTGGTTGTTAGAATCCAATTATATGTTTCTATGCCAACGTCCAAGTGCAAACAATCCATTGATTTTTGGCGCTTGGCCTTATTATATCATTGGATTAGAGGTTGTGGTGTTGATTCACTTCTACGTATTTTATTGGATACATAGAACCTTGGTGAGAACCAATTAAATTTCACATAACTCTTCCCAGAATTCTACCGCCCTTCGGGTGTGTGGAATTACAATTGTTCCCCCAACAATATTTGCTACAGCCAAAATTTCGAACATTTCTGCAGTTGAAACCTCCATTTGATGGCATTTTTCTAAGTGGTATTTTACACAATCGTCGCAACGCAATACCAATGATGCAACCAGTCCTAACATTTCTTTTGTTTTTGAGGGAAGCGCGCCTTCCGAGTATGTTTGGGTGTCGAGATTGAATAAACGCTTGAGCACGAGATTGTCTGCACCAAGTATTTTTTCATTCATTTTTTGGCGGTATTCGTTGAATTCTTGAACTGTTTTTGACATATTTTAAAAATTAATTTGCAAGATAGCCGAAAAGTTGTATTTTTGCAGCCCATTACGGAAAGAAAAGGCCAAGAAATTGGCAAAATTAATCCGAAGTTGGAGATGGTATCGTAGCTCAGTTGGTAGAGCAAAGGACTGAAAATCCTTGTGTCGACGGTTCGATTCCGCCCGATACCACAACTAAAAAAGCCTCACTTGTGAGGCTTTTTTTATGCTTGAATTTTCTAGATTCAAACGGATAGAATGAATTTGATTATATTTCGGATGCTTGAGTAATTAAGTAATTTTTTAATCCCATTTGTTCAATTTGCGCTTTTTGAGACTCTGCCCAATCAACATGGCCTTCTTCTATCTTTAGGATCTTGGTTAGCAAATCAACCGTTCCTTGGTCTTTCAAATCGCGTGCACTTTTGATTGCATCATTGTAAGAACGGACACCAATAAATTCATCCGTATAATTGTTTTCAATCATTTCGTGAATCGTTGAGGCAATAATTACCTTGTTTAGTTTTACGGGCGGTATGCCTTCTAAAAATATAATGCGTTCAATCAACCATTCGGCGTGGTGCATTTCATCCATTGCCTGCATCATGATCGCTTTATGAAGTTTTTTGTATCCCCAGTTTTCGCACATTTTAGAATGTACAATGCATTCGTTAATTGCTGTCAATTCATCAGATAAAAGTGAATTTAACACTTCAATATTTTTTTCTTGTCCTTTCATACTATGTTGTTTTTAAATATTTTAACACAACAAAAATAGGTTCGCAGATTGATGTTGATCTTACACAGCTTTTAGAAGGAATTGCAGAATTTGTATTAATTTATTTGTGCGTTTCACGTTTTACTTCAAAAGAGTAAAATGTTCTGAATTATTATTTTTCCTTAAAAATAATTGCCTGATGATTGTTTTTTGCAAATCATTTCATTGTTTAAAATTATTGAAACCTCTTACATTTGATAAACTTTTTATGATTCAGTTAAATAGTAAATCAATCGCAATTTTTATATTGTTCTTGGGGTTCTTTGTAGTTTCATGTAACCAGTTAAATTACACAGAAATTAATGGCTTTGGTGGCGGTATCAAAACGACGAAAACAAAGGTCGAGCCAAAAGAAGTGGCACAATTTGGATTATCTAATGATGTTAAACATGACACATCTGTTTTAATGGATATGGCCACTGAGCCCAGTTTGCCTAATTCAGAAAATCAATTTGCCAAAGATTCTCGGGTTAAAAAGCCAAAAATAAATCACACCAAGACGATTCAAAAAATGAATAAAATATTTCACTGGGTGTTGCCAAAGTCAATGCATCGTGAATTTGATAAAAAGGTTGCGTCCAAGGCTTCTATTTTTGGATATCAAGGCGATAATGATGGAATGACTATTGGTTACAACATGCTGATGTATGGGCTGTTTGCAATCTTATTTGGAATTTTAGTATTAGTGATATTTAATCCTCCCACAAATCCGGAATCTAATATTTCAGATGGAGGTTGTTTCACTGTATTATTAATAATAACGGGCTTTATTAGTGTGATATTGGGTGGGTTAATTTATTTAATATCCATGATTGTGGCTTAGTCATAAGGAATCAAATTCTATTTGAAATACGAATATGATTTTAGGTAATTGGAGGAAACTCAATTATTATATTTTTCCTCATTTTATTGCTCTTTTAAAAAGTTGTAAATTCTAGTTGTGTTTTTAATCAATTATTTAATTAGATTCATTAGTTTTTCAAATTTTAATTATTAGTTTTGTTCAATATGGGAGCATTTGATACTATTGCAAAAGGAGCTTTGAGCCAATTTGGGCGAGAATTTGGACGTGCCGCGGCGAATTCTCTTTTACAGGGTAAAAATAGCCAAAAAATAGAATTAACTGAAAATTATATCGGTCGAATAAAAACATCGGATTCAAGTGTTATTAGAGCTATAAAAACTATTCAAAAGGTAGAGTTTGTAATTCAAGATAAAGCGAATGCATCTCGACTGATTGACATTACTGATGAATTCATTAATGTGAATAAATTCAATGGAGTAGATACGTTATTGAATATAAATGATTATTCAATTTTAGCAGATATATACAATGATAAATTTACTCATGGTTCCGTTTTGATTTCAACGGATTTTAAAGATAAAGTAATGGATTTATTAGAGGTTAAGCGAAATGAATTAAAACAAACCGTGGATGATTTCAATGAAGGATGTAAGCAATTCGTAGATGAACAACTGATAATATGGAATCAAAAAAAAGTTACAAAGAAAAAGCTATTAATTTGGGCTTTCCCAATTTGGGGATTATTGGGTATTCATAATTTTTATTTAGGAAAAATGGGACAAGGATTTTTTCAACTTTTATTTTGTTGGACTTTCATTCCTGCAATTTTTAATGTTATTGAATTTTCAAAGTTGATATCAATGAATGATACCGATTTTGATTGGAAGTATAACCCTGAGTTTGCTTTTTTTAGTATTTTTAAATTTTCAGAATAAATTGTTCATGCTACCTTCATTAAAAGTTTCATCTGATTTAAGTAAACGGATTGAACAAATTATTCAAATTGTAATTGCATATTCAGTAATTACTTTAACAATTGAAACATTACCTAATTTAACTTTTGGTCAACATAGGTTTCTTGAAATATCAGAACTTATATGTGTCATTATTTTTTCCTTAGAATATTTGGTTAGGTTCTTCTATGCAAAGAATAAATGGACATTTGTTTTCAGTTTTATGGGTTTTATCGATTTGATTTCGATATTGCCATTTTTTTTGAATCTTGGCAGCGGTTCAAGAGCTTTAAGAGTTTTTCGATTATTTAGGGTTTTTAGAATACTCAAATTAGTTCGGTATAATAAAGCAATTAATCGATTTAAATATGCTTTTAATACAGTCAAGGAAGAACTTGTTTTGTTTTTCTTAGCGTCTTTCTTTATCGTATATTTAACGTCAGTTGGTATTTATTATTTTGAAAATGAGGCTCAACCGGAAGTATTCAAATCTATTATACATTCATTTTGGTGGAGTGTGGTAACTTTAACAACTGTTGGATATGGTGATGTTTATCCGATTACGCTTGGAGGTAAAATATTTACATTTTTTGTGTTAATGGTTGGGGTTGGAATTATTACGATTCCAGCTGGATTAATTGCTACAGCGATGATAAAAAGCAGAGATGAGGAAAAGGAATAAACATCCCTTTTTCAAATTCAACTTCCTAAAAGTGTAAATTTATACATTTTTAGGCGCCTAAAAGTGTTAAGTTTTACATTTTTCGGAAGATAAGTGTTATTTTTGTTTGAAATAATTCTTCAAATGAAAAGAGACGCTTATCAAAATTTGTTAAATTGGAAAAATAAATCCAATAGAATGCCCTTGATCATTCAAGGTGCAAGACAAGTTGGTAAAACTTGGTTGATGAAGGATTTTGGTAAAAACGAATATGCACAAACCGCATATTTTAATTTTGAATCTTCTGCAGAATTGCGTCAAATATTTCAACAGGGATATGATATTAAAAAGTTAATTACATCCCTCGAAATTCATTTTGGAAATACAATAAATCCTGAGAATACCTTAATTATTTTTGATGAGATTCAAGCCTGCCCTGAGGCGATAACTTCCCTCAAATATTTTCAAGAAAACGCTCCCCAATTTCATATTTTCGCGGCAGGATCATTGCTTGGGGTTGCAATTCACCAAGGAGTAAATTTCCCGGTTGGGAAAACCGAATTTTTAACGCTTTATCCTTTGTCGTTTCATGAATACTTGGCTGCCATTGGTGCCAACGGCATTCTAAATGCAATCCTTCATGAGCAAATTGATAGTCTAACTCCATTTCATACCACGCTAACTGAGCATTTAAAAAAGTATTTTTTTATTGGGGGAATGCCGGCTGTTGTTGCAGATTTCATTGTGAATAATGATTTTAATACGGTTAGAGAAATTCAAAATCAGATTGTGACGGCCTATGAAAATGATTTTTCTAAACATGCACCAATTTCGCAATTGCCTCGAATTCGGATGGTTTGGCAGTCAATTGTTGGACAATTGGCTAAGGAAAATTCAAAATTTGTATATAGTGTTTTGAGAACAGGAGCTAGGGCCAAGGAATTCGAATTGGCAATTGCCTGGTTAAAAGATGCTGGACTTGTTCACAAAGTTACCAGAGTAAATAAAGCGGGACTTCCAATTACCGCGTACACCGATTGGAACGATTTT
This sequence comes from Flavobacteriales bacterium, assembly GCA_947447955.1. Classification (GTDB taxonomy): domain Bacteria; phylum Bacteroidota; class Bacteroidia; order NS11-12g; family UBA955; genus VMCP01. The sequence continues at coordinate 107,122 of CANFLS010000003.1, forward strand.
AAAATTTACTTAAATGATGTTGGTTTACTGGGAGCAATGGCGCAATTGTCGGCCAAAACGCTTATTGAGGGAAATCAAATATTTGAAGAGTTTAAAGGAATTTTAACCGAGCAATTCGTTTGTCAATCTATTATAAATCAAATGCAGTCTTGTTATTATTGGTCTCCTTCCGAAGGGAAATCAGAAGTTGATTTTATCATTCAAAAGGAGAATCGCGTTGTTCCAATTGAAGTGAAATCTGCAGAGAATGTTCGATCACGCAGCCTCAGGGTATATTACGATAAATATCAACCCGAGGAATGTGTTAGAACTTCTTTGTCGGGTTACATTCAACAAGATTGGATGAAGAATATTCCATTATATCTTTTTCAACAATGGTTGAATGCCAGAAGTGGATTGTAATTGAAACTTACTTAACCGACAACCCTTTGGTTATGCAGAAATCATTTCCCTCAATAACAACCCAAAGTAATTTGTTTTCACCCGCTGGAATAGTACAGCGTACTTCGTTCAAATCGGCAACTTTGTTCTGATAAACAACCTGACCAACTGTGTTGATCATGGTAATTCTTTTGATTGGCTGTGATGCGCGAATTGTAAATTCTCCATCGGTTGGATTCGGGAAGAGCGTAATACCAACGTCGCTTTTAATTTGATTGACTTGTGCTGAATACATATTCAAACTCAAATCTTCCAAGTAAACCAAACTTGATGCGGCACTGGCGCGTTGAAAAGTAGAGTCAGTTAAGAATGCACCTACAGTAGCTTTTTTTGGTGTTGCAGTATAACCCGGTACCCAAACAATATTCTCATTAAATAGGGTATAAGTACTTGGAATTGTAGCTGTGCTATTTTGTGAAAACATTCCCGAACCTACCAATGTATCTGCATCAAAAAAGTTGACCATCACAGAAACGCGATCACCGGTTGATAAATTTCCTTTCCAAAAACCACGTAAACTTACATAACGCTGATTTACTGCGAAACTTGGTATATCCATCGCTCCAACAGGCAGAGAAGGATTTTGAGAGACAAGCCAAGTTGGGTAGATTTCTGTACCTGTTTGCATGGCAACAGGCCATTGTTTCAGAACTACGGCATTTCCTGAGCGAGCTGAAGGCGTTTGTAATACAAATTGTTGTACGCCAGACATTTTGCCTACTTTCTCCTCATAGGCGTCAAACGATGTATACCATGACAATGGTTTCAAAACACTAAGTCCCCCCCAAGATTCAAAATCTAAGTTAGCAGTATTCGCTGTTTTACCATCGGGAAAAGAGATGTTATAAATAGAAATGCTGCCCGATGAATTTGGCGTTCCCGAAGCAACACTGCTTGCAATATAGATGAATGCTGAATCAGCAACCAAACCAGGTAGCTGATGAATATATGTCAAAGGAACAGTAATGGAATTGTCGGCAGAACCGGAAGCATCCGCCGTTATATAAAACTGCTGCAATATCAATGGCATTGGATCTACTCCTTTGGTGAATCCAACGATAATAATCGCTGTATCGTTGCCCAAGGCACTGCTGTTATAGTTTATTTTGATGCTGGTTGGTGTGCCACTTACTGGGTATCCACCATTTAAAACTTTAGGATATTCAGCGCCCACTTCCAATGCATAACTGATAGTTTTGTTTGATACGTTATTCGATAATTTAATTCCGCGAGAATTGCCAGCGGTTTTAGATGAATCCATACCAACGGAACCTATAACCATCCATTTGTTTGGAACTTTATACTGGGTTTGATTCCAATTGTTGAAGCCGCCATTTACGATAGTTTCTTGTGCCGTTAAATCGTTAAAGGCAATTCCAAAAACAAACAATATTAATGTTGTAACTTTATTCATGAGTTGTGGGCAAAATTAAGGGCGATGAAAGATTCACCGCCCGTTATTAATGAGTTTTATTTTTTTATTAATGTGTGATTATTACACTTTCGGTTCTATTACCGTTTGCGTTTTTGATTGCAATCATATAGTTGCCGTTTGCCCAATTCTTAGAATCTAAATATAAGATACCAGAATTATTGCCTTGTGTTATAATTTGTCCTGTGCTGCTGTATACAACATAGTTTGATTTATCACTGCCCAAGTTGATATAGAATCCTGCATCTGCTGGATTTGGGAAACTGTTGCCGATACTTCCGGTGTTATTAGAATTGTTAGAGCGTGATTTGATAATTTTCACTGTATAGCAATAGGTAGTTGAACATGTTCCTGATGAATCGTAAGCAGTCAAGCAAACAGTATATGCACCAGAAGCTGGGAACTGATGGAGTGGAGTTTTATCCTTACTTGTTGCAGAACTATCACCGAAATTCCAAACGTATGATTTTGCACCTGTGCTTGTATTCTTCACATACATTTTTCCGTTAGTTGCAACGCTATCAACAGTAAAGCCTGCTTTTGCATTACATGGAGAACAATCTACTTTGATAGTAGCACAAATGCTGGTATCACAAGCTTTGCAAGAATCTGTATATTTAATACAAACGGTATATGTTCCAGTTGTTTTGAAAGTATGGGTTGCAACCCTTCCATTGTAAGTAGTTGTTGCACCGCTATTTCCAACAACGATTGCGTATTTGTAACAATTGCTCGTAGTGCTTAAGTTCTTTCCTTCGAAAGTATAAACGTTACATTTATTTGAATAGGTTAAGCTTGCACCCGTCGCGGCCCAATTACATTTGGCGGCGGTAGGTTTGCAAGTTACGTTAAACATAGAATATGTTTGGGTATCACAACCTGTGCAAATGTTTGAGTATTTGGCAATGATTGCAAATCTACCAGTATCAGAGAACGTATATGTTCCGGTTCTTCCAGCAGGCAATGAAACCAATTTGCCCGTTTTCATATCGTAAACACCCAATTGGTATGTGATACATGAATCTGCGAACATTGTCATTTCAAATGAATAAACATTGCATTTGTTGCTATATCCAACTTTGATGGCATTTTTTTCCCATTTGCAAGTCTTCGTTGCAGTTGGAACTGTTACTTCAACTTTTTTGCAAATAACAGAATAGCATTTTTTTGTAGAATTGTAAATTTTCAAACAAACCTCATAAACGCCAGATTTCTTGTAAACGTGAGAAGGATCGCTACCGGTAGAGCTTGTTCCATCTCCCCATGACCAAGTGTAGGTAGTTCCGGTTCCGCCATTCGATGTAGCATAGAATTTATAGGTACTGTCGTTTAGTTTTTTCCAAGTGTATGAACCAATCAAATTACATGGTTTTTCAATTACAATAATTTTGCAGATTTTGATTTTGCATTTGCCAGTTTTGTCAATGATTGTAACACAAACTGTGTATGTGCCAGGTTTTGTATATTCATGGTAAGGATCAATGCCTTTGCCTGTTTGTCCATCTCCAAAACTCCACTCGTAAGTGTATCCAGTATTGCTGCTTGCTTTGAAACGAACTTTTCCACCTGTATTAGTGAATCCGATTTCCCCTTTCAAATCGCAAGGATTTCCACAGCTAATTTTCACTTCTTTACAGAATGTTGCGGTACAAACTTTGCCTGTTGTTGAATCTTTCCATGAAGCGGTTACACAAACTTTATAAACACCTTCTGACATGTAAGTATGCGTTGGGTCTGTTCCTTTACCTTCGGTTTTGTCTCCAAAATTCCAAGTGTAAGTTGCGCCTTTTTGGTTTGAATAGGCCATGAACATTCCTTTTTTACAATCGTTTTTGAAGGAAAATTCTGTGGTCAATTTACAGTCGCAAGATGCCACGGTAACCGACATGCACACTGATGTATCAAATTTCTTACAAGTGTTAACCAATTTCGCACAAACGGTATAGGTTCCGGCGGCTGAAAAAGTATAAGTCACTTTGTTTCCTGAGGCAACAGCTGAGGTTCCATTGTTTACTGTCCATTTAACAGTTGCACAAGAGTCAGAAACCAATGTTCCTTCAGTAACAAATACAGCAGTCAAGCAGCTGGTGGTTGCGCCAACTTTCATGCGAGTAGCAGATTGGGCTTGGGCTGAATTTCCAAGAAGAAAAGCAAAAGCCAAGGTTAAAAATTGTAATGTTTTTTTCATGAGTTGTGTTCTCTAACACGAAGTTAGACATTTTTTGTGTAAGAATCGTTGTATTATGTTTCCTTATTTGTTGAACTTCTTACATTTGTGGCATTGCAATGACAATCCCTAAAGTAAATGTTCATTGATTTAATGGATTTATTCCAAATTGTTGATATTGTTGCAACTTGAAAATATATATCAATTAGCCCAAAACCAAATTTTCCTTTACATTTGTCAAAATCAAATTCCATCATGAATAAATTCCTAAGCTTTTTTTCGGCGGTAATCCTGATTGCTGCGTGTAGTAAAAAATCCGATAGCGGCAATAATACCTCAGTTTGTAGCAATGTAACTAGGGCTGATTTTGAGAAAATTCAGGTGTTCCCCGCAGATCATCTTTTAAATAAAGATATTTCTTTAAGTGCCGTAGATGCAAATTCATCGGCTATTCTCGGGGCGATTGGTGCAACCAGTCTACATCCAGATTTTGGCAGTGGGCTTTGGCAAGGTGCCCCCATTGGAATTCCTTTTTCGGTGGTTTGTGGCAGCCAATCTAAAGTTTCAATAACCTACAGGTCTAATGGGTATGATGGAAATTATGGCAATGAAAGCGAGCCAGGTCCCTTCCCAATTCCGTTGAATGCGGGTATTGAAGGAAATGGAAATGGCGATAGCCACGTAATTACGGTTGATATTGAAAACAATATCCTTTACGAATTGTATAACGCAAGTCAGATTGGAACCGGTTGGGAAGCCTCTTGCGGTGCTATTTTCCATTTGAAAACCAATACTTATCGTACGGAGGGATGGACGTCTGCCGATGCGGCGGGATTGCCTATTTTGCCATGTTTGTTGCGCTATGACGAAGTGAGTTCCGGCAAAATTGACCATGCTATTCGCTTTACGCTCAGTAAACCAAAGGTTTACAAAGGCTATGTTTATCCTGCGTTGCATAAAGTAAGTGGAACAGGTGTTTTGGGAACTTCATTGCCAATGGGTGCGAGATTGAGATTGAAGTCTGGCTTTGATATCAGCGGCTATTCTGCTGAAAATCAAGTGATATTAAAAGCAATGAAAACGTACGGAATTATTTTAGCCGATATAGGTTCAGATATGTTCATTAGCGGTGCCCCAGATTCGCGTTGGAACGACACTGATTTGCAAAATCTTAAAAAAGTGAAAGCGACTGATTTTGAGGTAGTAGCTTTGGGTCCAATTAAATAGCACTCCTGTTTTTATGGAATTTCCTTAAAAATATTTTTCAGTTTAAGGTATAACCTTAATGCTTATCCGTTTGCAATTAATTATTTTGCAAATAAATAATGCAATTATGAAACCACTTTTTTCTATTTTATTCATAATCCTATTGTTGGGTTCTTGCTCTCTTAGGTATAATGAATTCAATGATTTGGGTTTTTGTGGGGGAATGCAATCACAGAAATTGAAGAAAGCGAATAATAGCGAAGCACAGTTGAATTTTTTGTCTAAAGCAAAAAAAGCTGAAAGCCTTTTGAAATCTGAAAACAAACAGACTGTTTTTTTAGATACGTTTGAATTCGGAGCTACACATTCAAATGATAGGAAACACAATCCTGTTACTCGTAAAACCTTGAAGAAATTAAATAATATATTACGTCCAATGGTGCCGAGTTTATTAAAAGGGAAATTTGATAAAAAAATGGAATCTAGGGCTTCCATTTTTGGTTATGAGGGAGAGAACAACGGCATGACAATAGGGTTTAATATTTTCATGTATGGACTCATTGCTTCTCTGTTTTTTATAGCAATTTATAAGATGGGGAATTATAACATAGACGGAAATCTCAAACAAGGTGTTATGTTAATTCCGGATGGTTGTTTAATTGCTTTCTTAATTATTGTTTGGAGTATTATTACAATAATCGGTGGATTGATATTTTTAATTTCTTGGTTGGTATCACTTTCGTAATGATTTTTTACTTTTTGAATAACCCTGAACAAGATATATAAGCTTTTTATAAAATGAAAAAACTGATAAATATTTTCGCAATAATCTTATTATTGGGTTCTTGCTCTCCAAAGTTTACCGAATTAAACGACCATGGCTTTGGTGGTGGAATTTCAAATAAAGAATTTAATGAGAAAAAATTGACAAAAATCTATTCCAAAAGTGATCATCAGCCGAATAATAATTTAGTTTATGAAACCGCAATTGAGAATTTAATTAGCAAAGATTCTTTTCAAGAAATTCAGTACGAAAACAAAAAGCCATTGTCGAGAAATACAAAGCTTGCGAAAGTGAAATCTCAAAAAATCAGCATTTTCAATCAAAGTGTTAAAGCACTTTTTAGACCATTAAATAAGGTAAAGCAAAACGAATTGTCATTTATTGATCGCAATTCTTCGGCGGGAAAATTGGTGTTGTTAATTTTGGGAATTCTTAGCGTTATCCTTGGGCTGTCAATTTATGCAAAGTATAATGTTGTTTATCAGGCTGGCTTTTTCAATACGGTAAACACTGCGTTCGCAACATTTATGAGAACTTTAGGATTGGTAGTTGTTGTATTGGGTATAATCATGTTGATTGTTGGTCTGTTGATGGAATAATTTCGAAGGATTACATCAAACTCTTTTACCTTTGCATTTCTATGAAATTAGAGTGGATATCAGACTTGTATGAGGAATCGGAATTGGAAGGGGTTGACTCTGAGGAAATTGTAAGGTTTTTTGAATTTTCAATGAATGAAGCCGATTTGCTCTCTAAGGCCATTCGGTATTTTGTATTGGAACAAAAAGAAAAATTGGATGTAACCCGATTGACATTTGTTGAAGCCCTGAATTGCAATCTAATCTTTGTTCTAGCAACCGAAGATATTGGCATTGAATACGTTGAAAAGGTAGGGTTTGTTTGTGGGCTTACTTTTGAGGGATATGAGAAAATGCTCTCACTCATGGAACCCTTTACCAAACGCGATTTAAAAAGCTACCAGTGGTTGTACGATTTAGATACACCCGTTGATTTGCTATTTTCACCGAAAGGTTCGTGGTAATCCATGTTTTTTTTGTAATTTTGAATAATTATAAATAAATACCTATGCCATATCCAGAAATGTTAGTAGCGCCTATGCGCGCAGAGTTGACAAATAACGGTTTTACCGAAATGAAAACTGCTGAAGAAGTTGAAAATGCAATGGTTGGTAACAATGATACTACCTTGGTTGTAATCAATTCAGTGTGCGGTTGTGCCGCTGGTAGTGCACGCCCTGGAATTGTAAAAAGTTTAACCGGCGACAAACAACCAGCTAAATTATTGACCGTTTTTGCAGGTCAAGATTTAGATGCTGTTGCCAAAGCACGTGAGTTTATGTTGCCTTTCCCTCCATCGTCGCCTGCTGTTGCCTTGTTTAAAAATGGCGAAGTAGTACACATGGTTGAACGTCACATGATTGAAGGACGTACAGCCGACATGGTTGCCGATAATTTGGCGGCAGCTTACCAACAATATTGTTAATTTAAGGCTGCAATGCCTGAAATAAATTTAGAATTTTTATCAAATGTTGAAACCGTTGCCATTGAAGTGGGACGGTTTCAACTTTTACATTGGAATAAAGTAAAACAAGATTCGATTGAAGACAAAGGTCTCAATCAGCTTGTAAGCTTTGTTGATCAACAAAGTGAACAACAACTCATTGATGGGTTGCGTGTTTTGTTGCCCTCTGCCACCTTTATTGGCGAGGAAAAAGCGCCAGATAACCGAGAAATTACAGAATACACGTGGGTAATTGATCCGCTTGATGGCACCACAAACTTTCTACACGGGTTGCCCGTTTTTAGTATTAGCCTAGCGCTTTTGCACCACGGCGCTCCTATTGTGGCAGTTGTGTATTGCCCCGCATTGAACGAATCATTCACGTCCCTCAAAAACCATGGAGCTTTTTTGAATGGAAACAGAATTCATGTTGCACAAAACGCAACCTTGAATCAAACCCTCATTGCTACGGGTTTTCCATATTATCAATTTGAAAAAATTGACGCATATTTGGGTGTGCTGAGCAACCTCATGAAAACAACCCATGGATTGCGCAGGATGGGATCTGCTGCCATTGATTTGGCCTATACCGCTTGTGGTAGATTTGATGCATTTTTTGAAATGAACTTAAGTCCTTGGGACATTGCCGCAGGCATATTGTTGGTTGAGGAAGCAGGTGGAATTGTAACTGATTTCAGCGGTGAACCCAACGTGATTTTTAAGAATCAAATTGTTGCTGCTAGCAAACCCATTTATCCGGTATTTTTAAGCGAGTTAACAAATCTTGTTTAAAGACGCACATCGAATTAATTCAATCTACAGATTTTATTTCAGTAAAACGTCAATAACCTTGTACTTTTAAGGGTTATGTCTTAATTTGCACAATACTATGGTTTGGTTGTTTGCAGTATTGAAAGGAATTGGGGGAGGGCTGCTACTGGGTTTAATTAGCTTGGGGCCAAGCTTTTTTGCCTTGATCAAAGTAGGTATTCAAGGAGGCAAAATGGCTGGATTGAGAATGGCTTTAGGGATATTCTTAAGTGATTTGGTAATTGCATTAGGTTGCTTTTTTGGACTTGCGGGATTTTTTACCATGCCAATGTTTCAAATTGGTTTTGCTGGTTTTGCTGCATTTGGAATTATCTTCATTGGGGTAAAAGGTATTAGTGTTGGCTACAAGAAATTTATAAAAAATATTCAATCACCAATTGGGAAAAGCACCAATCTGTTAAAAGGATTTGTAGTAAATTTAATGAATCCATTTGTGATTATTCTTTGGGTTTCATTAACGGCTACAATGAGTGTGGGACATGATGATACTTTTGAAGGAAGGTATACCATTTTGGTTCAGATTTTATCTATGTTGATTACAATTTTTACCCTAGATTTGGGTAAAGTGTATCTATCAGATTACTTAGGTAAAAGGCTCAATCAGAGAATGTACTTCTTTGTAAATCGGTATTTTGGTATTATTCTTACTGCCATTGGCGCTTATTTTTTATATCATTTTATCAAACTCATTGTATTGATGAATATTCCTCTACATTTTAAATAAATCAGTTGGATTTCCTAGGACAACATATCAATTTGGTGCTGAATATTGTACTTGGTATGATTATGTTGGGATTGGGAATAAGCCTGAGAAAGGAAGATTTTAAGCAACTATTTGATCAACCGAAGCCTTTGGCAATAGGGCTTACGGCCCAGATGCTGTTTTTGCCGTTGGTGGCATTTTTATTGGTTCACAATGCGAATTTAGATCCCGAACTCAAAGTGGGGATCATGATTTTGTCGGTTTGCCCGGGTGGAATTACTTCTAATCTTATCAGTTATTTTGTAAAAGGGAATGTGGCCTTGGCGGTTTCTTTGACTGTTTCAAACGCATTTTTATCACTGTTTTCAATACCATTGATGGTGAATCTTTTTATTCATTATTTTCTTGGGGGACAAGGGCAGGGGAATGCGAATATTCATTTGCCGTTTGTTGGAACCATGTTAGAAATTTTTGCAATTACCATAGTCCCTGCATCATTGGGAATGTTGCTCCGTTATAAACTTGGCAAACGCATTTTAGAATTTCAAAAAATCATCAATATCATATTGCCAATTTTGTTGCTTTTGGTTTTTGCTTTTAAGTTTTTGGCAGGAAATCAACATGGAGGCACAGAAATGAAACAAGCCGATATTTTGATGCTAACTCCGGTGGTAATTGGGTTGAACATTGCAAGTATGGTTGTTGGTTTCTTGGTAGGCACCCCTTTTGGATTGTCGTTCAAAAACCGCATTACCATTTCGGTAGAAGTAGGCCTTCACAACACCGCATTGGCTTTGTTAATTGCCGGTGAAAAATTAGGAAATACTGTAATGGAAAAGCCAGCCTTGGTTTATGCTTTGTATTCGTTTTTTGTAACGTTTACAATTGCTTATTTACTGATGCGACTCAGGATATACCGTTTGAAAAAACGCAGTTAAATCATCCAATATTTCTATTGGTACCAATGAACTTAATGTTTCATTTTTAGCATCTTCCGACGTGGATGAATTCCACAAAATATCTCTTATTTGTGTTGCGCTGATTTCAAGGAGTGGTGCTTCGTACCAAGTTGCTTGAAATGGCATATCGCCTATTGGCTTTGGGTAACCTGGTCTTGGGTAAACGTTGAGTGGACACATCTGAGCCAATTCTTGGGCATGTTGCCATTTATGGAAACTATGCAAATTGTCAGCGCCCATAATGAGTTCAAATTGATGCTCTTTGTAAATTTGATAGAGTTCAACCACAGTTTTGTGGGTGTAAGAAGGCTTTGGAAGACTAAATTCTATGTCGCAGCACAACATTTTATCTTGATTCGTCAAGGCCATTGAAACCCATTTCAATCTGAACTCGGCGGGTATTAATGTTTCTTCGCTTTTGTGGGGATTCAGTGGTGATGGTACAAACCAAACCTCATCGAAATTTGCTTTTTCACAAATGAGTAAGGCTACTTGGATATGGCCAACATGAATTGGATTGAATGATCCAAAGTACAAACCAATTTTAGCCATTGTTATCGAGGAAATTCAATACCAATTCTTCACACGTTTTGAAAGTATCTTCCAAAACATCATTTACCACAATTACATCGTATTGGCTTTCAAAGCTCAATTCATAATTGGCTTTGTCAATTCTTTCTTTGAGTTGGTGTTCAACTTCGGTACTTCTTTTGGTAAGACGTTCAAGCAAAATTTCAACACTTGGTGGTCTTAAAAACACCGCTAGGGCCTGTTTTTCAAAACGGCGTTTTAAGGCCAATCCGCCTTTCACGTCTACATCGAAAACTACAGCTTTTCCTTCAGCCCAAATTTTTTCAACTTCACTGTAAAGGGTGCCGTATAAAATTCCGGCATATACTTCTTCAAATTCTAAAAACTCGTTGTTGTTAATTTTAGATTGAAAATCTTCTAATTTTAAAAAGTGGTATTCTTTTCCTGAAGTTTCACCTGGTCTTGGCGACCGTGTTGTAGCACTAATTGAAAAAGCCAATTTGTTAGACATGGTTTCAAGCAAATGATTTACCACGGTAGTTTTGCCTGAGCCAGAGGGCGCCGAAAAAATAATTAGCTTATTCAAAATCAGATTTACAACAGTTCTAAAATACAAATGTCGTTGTTTTGTTTGAAATTAACGAAACAACGACACTATGAAATGAGAGAAACTTTTGCAGAAAGCGCAAAAGAAACTAGTTAATTATGAATAAAATTCGAATAATGATTCAGAAGTTTTACGAACCTTCGCCAATTTCGCCAATTGGTCGTTTTCTTCATCACGATGTCCTACTGCCAATAAAACCGCAGAAGTAAAACCTTGTTCTTTTAGATTAAACAAGACATCCATTTCGTCTGCTTTATATCCTTCCATTGGAGTGGTATCTACTTTTAACGCTGCAGCAGTTGCCATGGCAATACCCAAAGCAATATAACATTGTCTAGAAGCCCATTCAGCAATTTGTGCTTCATTTTTTGATCCAACAAAACCTGCAATCATGCCTTTGAATCCTGCAAGGTTTTCAACTGGCATTTGGCGGGTTGATGCTACATTGTTCATGTAGCTATTAATGCTTTCCTCAGAAATTTGTGTGTTTGCAGCAAATAAAATAAGATGTGAAGCATCTTTAATTTGAGGTTGGTTGTGTGCAATTGGCAACATTTTTTCACGCAATTCTGGATTGTCAATTACCAAAACTTTGAAAGGTTGCATTCCTAATGATGTAGGTGTTAATCTTATAGATTCTAAAATTGTATTTAAATTGTCTTGATCTATTTGACTTCCGTTGTATTTTTTAGTGGCATAACGCCATTGTAGATGTTGGATAGCTTCCATGTTACAAAGATAAACAAATGAACAGGCACAAGGTTTGCGTTAACGTTAAGCGATTGTAATTTATCGTTCAATTGTGTAACTATGAATGATTAATTTGCAAAATTTATTGCACTTTTTGCAACAAAGTGGCAGTAAATTGCGTCTAACGAAAAAATATCCCTCATGAAAAAAATATTCTTAACTACCGCAGTGCTTTTTATTGCTGTATTCACTGTATTTAATTTTTCTGCTTGTAAAAGAAATAAAGATAATGATACAGTTGATGCCACAAGTGTTGAAGACAATTCATTGGCTGAAAAACATTTCGATTTGATGTATAACGAAGTTGATGATGCTTCGGTTAGTTCGGGCATTGGTTCACGTGCAAGAAAATACACTGTTACCATTGATACTTCTGTTACGCCGAGGGTTATGACCCTGGATTATGGCGATTCAAACGTATTGTGTGATGATTACGTTTATCGCAGAGGTAAAATTGTGGTTACTTGGACCGGTCGTTATAAAGATATTGGAACTGTAATTACCATTACGCCTGTGAATTTTTATCAAAACGACAATCACATTGAGGGAACAAAAATCGTGACCAATTTGGGTAGAAAAGACAACATGAATTTGACTTGGAAAATTGAAGTTGCCGGTAAGATTACTGATGTTTCTGGCGCTACATTTACTTGGAATTCTTTGAGATACAGAACTTGGATTGCTGGTGAATCAACCAAATTAATTCGCTTTGACGATAAATACCAAATCACAGGATCTTACACAGGAACAAACAGAAAAGGAGTTACTTTTAATGTTTCTATTTTGTCGCCTTTGTTGGTAGAACTTAGTTGCAGATATCACATAACGCAAGGTAAAATTGAAATTGTAGATGCAAACAATGCGGCCCGCAAAATTGAAGTTGATTTTGGCAACGGAACCTGCGACAATGTTGGTACTTACACTGTGAATGGTGTTACAAAAACCTTCGTAAAGAAATAAGCAAAAGTTTAATTTATATGGAAGGGCATTCTCGAAAGGGGATGCCTTTTTTTTATTTTACAAACTTGAAAATGAAGTGCTTTGTTAATCCCAATAATACCAATGCCGTGAGCAATGTAATTCCTGCAATGCCGAAAATTCGTGAAAGTGATAATTGAGGAAGATTTAATGCAATGGTCATTATTCCTATGATTATGGTAATGATAGACAATGTTTTCAGGCCACTTTCTTTTTTGTAATACCTCAAATTTTTAATGGAAGTATTCATTTTATATGCAATGATTCCCGACCAAATGGTGAGCATGCTCATGAAAAAATTGGTACCCAATACCAATGCCGCCATTCCAATGATAAATCCCAAAACTGTTTCAACCGTTTGCCATAGGTTCATGGGTCCTTCTGGTTTTATTTCTGATAATTTTGAGGGACTTTTTTTTCTATAATCTATTTTTTTAAATGCATGATTTGGAAATGTTTTCAAAGATTTTGATTTGGCATCACAATGAAAATATTTTTGAGTATTTGGAATTGGTTCTATGTAATCGGTGGCATTGGAATGTTTCGTTTTTGGCGATGGGTCGGTGTTGTCTAAAGGAGCCAATTCATTGACTACGTTCAATTGGATTTGACTTTTTTTATTTTGAGGGACGGCAAATTGTCCCCCACCAAAGGAAGACTCAGAAATTTTGTAACCACAGTTTGAGAATGTGAAAACGAGCAAGGAAAATGTAAAAAATCTATAATTCAACTGTGGCATAGGCAATAGTCAAATTTAAGAAGATTTGATCAATGGTAACATGAAAATTAAAAATTATGTCTAATTTGCAATCAAATAGACAATTAGGGTGAAAAAATTAATCTACATTTTGGTAATTGCCGCATTAAGTATTGGCAATGTGTGGGGGCAGAGTATAAGGAATGCTGCTCATTTTGAAACGGAATTAAACGATGGACTTCAAGAAGTACATGTATTTAAGCATAACTCAGGCAATTTGATGGTTTTAAGGAAATCAGAAAAAGCGGCTGATGGGGATTTTACATATGTTTTTACCAAATATAACAGCAAGTTAGAAGAAGACAAAACTGCTGAAATTCAACTTTCGAAAAAGTTAATTTTACTAACTAAATGTGAAAATGGTCAATTTTTACATTTGCTTTTTATAAAGGGTTTTTCTAGTAGCGAATTTATTTTGTGTAATTATGATATTTTATCTAACAAGGTAAACATTTTGGAGAGTAATATGCCTGATGACTTCCGTTTTGATAGGTATGCTCTGTACAATAGTTCTTCGCGCAGAACGCAAATTTTTGGAAATAATCTTTTGCTTGAAGGAAGATTAGCCAAAGAGCCTACCATTGTGTCTCTAGATTTGAAAACTGCCAAATTTGAAACTGCAGCTGTATCTGTTGATGGTGTTAAACCTGGAAAGATTTACGTTGGTTCATTTATGCCTTTGCAAGGAACCAATGAGTTTGCTTGTATGGTAGGTGTAAAGAAATCTTTTTTTTCAAGAAAGGTTGATCAGTCGGTGTTTATTTATAATGATAAATTGGAATTGTTGCGTTCGATAAGCATAGATGATAATCCTCAATTCACTACGTCGATTGTTACTGGAGCAAAAGTGGGAACTGATAAATATGTATTTTGTGGGATGTTCACAAATAAAATAATTCCGCAAGGAATTTACATTGTGAATATTAATGGATCAAAAATTGAAAAATCGACGCTTGTTGGATACGGGAAAATGCAAAATTTCTTAACGCGTTATAGCGAGAAATATGCATCAAAAATGTTAAAGAAAAAAGAAAAGTTGGAAAGTAAAGGGAAAGAAATGATGATTAACAATCACATTACCATTCATCCATTGATTGTGTTAAACGAAAACGAATTCATATTATTGGGTGAGTTGTACTGGCCAATGTATCATACTGAAACTTATGGTACCGGCAATAATATGCGAACACGCGAAGTTTTTGATGGAAATCAATATACAGATGGGTTATGTGTAAAATTCAATAAAGATGGGTCGGTAATATGGGATCATATGTTGGACATTTATTCTTCATATTGGCCAATGATGGAATATCAATTTATAACTGAGAAGGTTAATGAAAAGAGTGTTTCGTTTTTCTTACCACAGAAAGGAAAAATTGCCATTCAAGAGTTGAGTTTTGATGGTCAAATTAAGGATGAAAAAACTTATACAATTCCTAAGGAAACAGAATCAAATGAGACAGTAAAAGAGAATACGAGTTTTGTTGAATACTGGTACGATAACTATTTTATTGAATACGGAAATCAGTATTTAAAGGAGAAAAACAGTGGATTATTTGGCCGCCGCCGCTCAATTTATTACCTAAACAGGTTGGCGTATTGATAACTTTGGTAAATTTAATTTATAAAAAAAAGACCCATCATTTGATGGGTCTTTTTTTTATTCAAGCGTGTAGCTTAATTGTGCTGAGTCTGTTGGCAATAAGGTTGTTGATTTAGATTTTACAAGCTTATAGTTATTGCCATCTGTGCTTCCATAAATATTTTGAATAATATAGAATTCACTTATACTACTTTTGTTTTCGGTGATAATCGTTTTCATCTTCGCTTCAAAACCTTTTTTTACAATTCCAGTAAAAAATTCAAAATTCCCGATAGGACTATGATTTTTAACGTTTTCATTATTGGCTGAGTCGTTAACGTATGTAGTTAATACAATACCTGTAGGTGAATGAAGAAAACTACACTCGTATTTGATGTAATTATAATTGGCATTTGTAGGATTATCTTTTTGGCATGCGGTAATAGAAAACAGCAAAACAAAAGTTAAAGCGGCGATGAAGCTTTTCGTTTTCATAAATCAAACATATGAAATAAATGATTCATTTGCAAGTATATATGATGTTTTTTTTTTGTGGTTCGAAATCAGGTATTGATTTTATTAGATACGCATATAATTCAATTATTATGGAATAAGGTTTTGAATGGAACTAAAAAAGTAGGGATTATTGTGTCTTTTTTTATTCTACGGTATAGCTTATTTCTGCTGAATCGTTTAGTGATAAGGTTTTGAAGTTCGATTTTATAAGCTTGAAGTTATTGTTATCGTTGCTTCCATAAATATTTTGTGTAATATAGAATTCTTTTACCCCACTAATGTTTTCAGTGATAATCGTTTTCATTTTTGCTTCAAACCCTTTTTTGACAATTCCAGTATAAAAATCCGCTTTGCCCATAGAAAGACTATAGACATATGTGTTATTGTCTGAATTGTTAGCATATGTAGTTACTCGAATACCAATAGGTGAATGAAGAAAACTATACTCATATTTGATATAACTATAATTGGCAGGTGTAGTACTATTTTTTTCGCATGCGGTAATAAAAAACAGCAAAACAAAAGTTAAAACGGTGATGAAGCTTTTCGTTTTCATAAATCAAACATATGAAATAAATGATTCATTTGCAAGTATATATGATGTTTTTTGTGGTTTGTTGTTTCCTAAAACCATTACGGCGACTATTGTAGCGTATAATTACCCGGTAAATAAACCAATAATAATATTGCGATAATTATAAGTTTACATTTGAAATGATTCTTTGTATAAACAATAATCATGTTGAATATAGCAATAATTGACAACCAAGAATACATAGAAGTGATGGGGTATATTTTGGTAAATGGAAATTGGATTAAAATGTAATTCAATATCCTTTACACTATCATTTAGATACGGGAACTTTCAAATTCTTTTTGAAATATACCAGCCAAATTATATAGATTCCAAGCCATAGGGTTCCTATTGGAAGCAACCAAATTATGAATGCCACGTTCAAGTGGCGAGAATTTATATTTTGTATTCCTTGGCGTTCTAGAAAATCCAAGAAGCGTTTTTTCATGTTTCAAAATTAGTAATTGTATTTACCAGATCAGGTTAAAATGGTATAAAGAAACGATTAAATGTTTGAGGTGTTGTGATTAGGGAAACGATTATTTTGGTCTAACTTGCGAGAAAATAAAATATGAAAACTAAAATATTATTAACCATCCTATGCAGTATGCTGTGGGTTGGTTCTACCAAAGCCCAATTAAAAGTTGGTGATGCGCATTTGGACGGTGTTGTAGCTGTTTTAAATTCGGATGGAAAAACCGGACTGATTATGCAAAAGTCGAATATTTCTAAGGCACTTAATCACAAGGATGCAAAAACAGCCACTACAAATTTAGGCAATGGTTGGAGATTGCCGACAGTACAAGAATGTATCGCTATGTACAAAATAAACTCGGTTTTAAAAATACCAGCAACTGCGTATTGGACAGGATCTCCTTATGGTACTCAGGGTTATGTTTTAACTTTCAGCTTCCAAAGTGGAACAAGCTCTCCAAATAATACAATTTCTCTTCGAGGCGACAATACTCAATCAGTTCGCCCTGTTAAATCCTTTTAACATTAATCTATTATTGCTTTTGTTAATGTAACTAGGTGCGAGACTTTAAGACCCATTGAAAGATGGGTCTTTTTTATTTATTGTATCTAGAATGTTGTCAATTGGATTTATAAAATCTATAATTTCTGGATCAATCCATTGTAGCAAATTCAATATTGAGTTATGAACTTCAATTGCCTCTGAAAAATCTATTTTATTTTTATTGAAACAAATGGGTTCATTGTGGTTAATACGATTACGAAAACGACGGATTTTGTTTATGTTGTCGCTAATTTCTTTGCGTCCAACGTTTGAAGGTAAATATTTGAAAATTTTAATTGGCGATCCTTTGAGGATTTTATAATAATTTAGGTCAAAAAAACATGTCCAGAATCCAAAAGATTGTTCAGAAATTATCTTGCAACTAGTAATAGGGATGTTCGATTTTTTTAGCTTCTTTTCTGAATTTAATATCTCTTGCAATAGATAAAAATTTGTTTTATTCTCATTTCTGTTTTTTGAATTTATTAAACTCAAATCATTCATAAATCCAACTTTTTCATCTATTATCCAATTGGTGTTATTAAATAAAGAACTTAGAGTGTAATTCAATTTATTTCTAAGAATTACTTCAAAAATACTTAAAACTGGATTGAAAGACTTTGAAACGTTGAGATTGAGGAAATATAAATTTACTGCATGGTTTTTCGATTTATTAGATGCTTCATAGTATCTATTAATCCTAGAATGAGAAAAATAATATTGAATCTTTGAATAATTCATCCAATTTGTTTTTGTTTACAAATTTATCTAAATTTGTAGTGCGATACCTAGTCAAGCCTCTTGTCACTTGTGATAACGTAACTAGGTGAGAGACTTTAGGACCCATTGAAAGATGGGTCTTTTTTTGTGGCAGATGTTTTGTTTATTTTTAATTATAGTATTGATTTGTAATGGCTTATTTGAATTTCGATAGGGCTATATACCGAAGTCTCCTTTTAGTTTCACTTGATAAAATTTGAAAATGATGTGGTTTTTATTTGCGGTTATTGCAAATCTTTTTGGAAGAATAAGATGTGTGATTTTCTTCTTAGACATTATGTCATTTTAAGGTTAAATTTGAAAGCGCGCATTTTAATAAAAACGTAAATTATTTGTATGATGTTAGCGAATTAGCAATAAGAGAAGCCGACGACATAACCCACGTTGGTGCCACAACGCAAGAACGAAAACAACAAATAATTCAAAAAATGAAAGCACAACAAAGCAAATGAAAAAGGCGCAAATAATACCAATCGTAAACCATAAAGGCGGCGTAGGTAAAACAACTACAGCCATAAACCTGGCCATTGGATTAGCCCACTTATTAAAAATAGTGAAGATACAAAACCAATGCAAGCCCAAAGGCCATTACAAAGGGCAACCAGGCCCGAACGATTATTAGCAAAAACGGTACCATAGCTCAATGAATTATACAATTTAATCATTGATAAAGAACCGTTGATAAAACTCCGTAATTGCAAGGTAAACAATCCTAATTTGAATTTACAAAATCAATTAAACGATTTGATTGACAAAGATATAATTCAAAATAAATGTAAAATTTTAAAATAAAAAACCTATCAAAATTATGAAAGACAAAAACAAATTATTCATGTCAATCATATTGACAAGCTGCGGAGTCGTAAATTTAGAATAAAGGACAACTTCTGAACTAATTTTGATAAATTTCACTAATTCGCTTTTTAGTTTTTTGATGATAAAATCTCGAATTGGTTGAAATAATTTAATTATATTGGTAGTGTGATACCTAGTCTAGCCTCTTGTCACTTGTGATAACGTAACTAGGTGAGAGACTTTGAGACCCATTGAAAGATTGGTCTTTTTTTTGTGGCAGATGTTTCGTTTTTTTAATTATGGTATTGAATTGTAGTTATTTATGGTTATTTCGATTGAGGTATATACTAAAATCCCATTTTAATTACACTTGATAAAATTTGAAAATGATGTGTTTTTTATTTGCGTTTATTGCAAATCTTTTTGAAGGAAACAGAAGTGTAATTGTGTTTGGATTTTTTACTCGAGATTTTAAATTCATTGCCGCAACCTATAAGATTTGATTTTTGAGGATTTTCCGTAAATTTTATTTGGGGGTTACTGATTTTTGCAAAAAAAAGTTGATTTGTGATATATTTGAAAATTATGAAAAAATTGAATTATGTTGTGTCTATTGCAATTGTTGGAACGTTGTTTCTCGGATCATGTGGAACCACCAAATATCAAGACAAGGGTTTTGGCGGCGGAGATTTTAAGTCATTTAAATCATCGTCAAAGACTGTTTTAAATAAAAACCATGAATCGTTGCCGGCAACCAGAGCAATTGAGTGGCAAAATGCGAAAATTGATTTACAGGAACCAATTGAAAACAATAAGATTCAGATCAATAATTCTGACAAACCGAAAATCTTTTTTAAGATTCTTTCAAAAACACAATCAAACGTTTCAAAGCCAACTGGCAATTATATTAGTGATAAAATCAACCATGTAAAGGCAAAAGTCCTTCAAAAGGTCACCAAAAAAATCAGCGATTCTAAATGGCCAAATTCAGACTCAAGCTTTGGCAAATGGCTATTAACGATTATATCACTGTCAATTGGCATATTCGGATTTATAATTGTTTTAATGGGTATTGCCGAAGGAACAGGCGCTTATAGTTTTGGTCTTCTTATCGCAGGAATTGGTTTAGCAATTATGTTCATTGGTTATTTATTTCTCATATGGGCTAGAAATGTACAATAATAGAAACCAAAGAAAATTTCAAATCGTATTTTAATCAGCTTCATTTTGCCTTGGTGTAATTTTGCTCTAGTTAGTAAAAGAATTTCCCACTATGTTTTGAATGGATATCAAGAATCCCGCCTTTTGGGGGAATAGTCGGTTTCCTTTTTAGAGATAGGGTGTATCAATTAGTCTACCCCCGCAGTCATTTGTATATGAAATGATGGTGGGGTGAGGGATTTTGAGGAAGAACTTGCCCAAAGTACGAACCGTACTGCGAACTGAAAGGTCAAAAAAGGGTAAAAAAGAGTGAAAATCTTAACATTTTAGGTTAATTAAGAAAAAGCGGTTTTTTGAACAAATTCGCCTCTGTTCTAATCTGACTACCATTGAAAACACAGATCAAGGCATAAAAAAAGTCCCTCAGAGTTGAGAGACTTTTTAGTGGGCCCACTTGGAATCGAACCAAGCACCTACTGATTATGAGTCAGTTGCTCTAACCGAATGAGCTATAGGCCCCTTTTGAGGGTGCAAATATACGAAATAAATTGATTCTCTAAAAGAGAAATCAATTCCAATCTTTAAGGTGCCAAATTGGAACCTAAAGATTGGGTATGATAAATATTTCAAATGCAATTCGTTTATCTTTTCTTTAAGGTGCCAAATTGGAACCTTAAAGAGGTTTTAATTATCATCAATTTTGCAATTAGTAATTTTTATTTGCCTGAATTTTATTATCTCTTCAATAATTTGCTTTGAACATCTGGTAATAATTGATCCATTCTGCTAAATGCAAAGCACTTATTTCCAAGGTCTTTAATTGATGCACCAATATGATAAAGCTGAATATTGTCGATTATTAAAAATCGATCATGGCTAGTACGATTTTCGTTTATATCAATAATGGGGTATTGTAAGTTGTATTTTTCTATATCTTTTTTTAACGCAGCATTGCTTCTTGTATAAATGTTACAGTTGACGGTTGGATTTCGTTTGCTCAACAATAACAAAGTGGTTTCATCTATATAATTGTCAATCAGCGTTAAACTTTCATTTGCTTGTTTTATTAATTGACTCACAAATACATGTGCATCGAATAATTGTCCTTCGAAAAAAATACCTTGTTGGGGTTTACTTTCCTTTTCAAGAGCTTTCAATACCTGTTCTAGTTTGTTGTCGCTTTGCAATTGATTGAATTCAACACTTTCTAACCGCTGAATTACACTATGCAATTGCCCCAACGTTTTGCGCATTGCAACAAACGCCTTCATGATTTGAATACTCACATCTATGGCGCTGTCTGAATTTAATAATGCCGACATCATTGAAACTCCTTGTTCTGTAAATACAATTGGCAATGATCTTCTTCCACCATGTTGTGAACTTGCGGTGCCAAATTGGCACTTCAAGTTTGTCCATTCATCTTCAGTAAGTTGGAATGCGAATTCAATGGGAAACCTATTTTGGTTTCTTATAATTGCCCTATTGATATACTTTGTTTCAGTTTGATACAACCAAGCCAAATCACTGTCTAACATTATTTGAACACCTCTTATGGTGTATATTTTGTTTTCAATTTGACTCATTTCTAAATGCATATAAATATGTTTAATTACAGCTATAATTATCCCTCATTAAAAGGTGAAATTATTTAATTTAAATCAAAATCCGAAAAAACAGCATAAAAATAAGGTGTGAAAGATTTGCAAAATCCGCAATGTTAACTCATAATAATTACTTTGAAAATCTGCTATGTGGTTGAATATTAAATATTTTTACATTTATTATCTCCTTTGCTCTTGGGGAAATAATCTGACTTTTACTGCACTTCCAAACTTGCGGTGCCAATTTGGAACCTCAAGTTTGGGTATGATAAATATATCAAATGCAATTCGTTTAACTATTCTTTAAGGTGCCAAATTGGCGCCTTAAAGAAAATCAATTATTGCGGAACTATCTTTTTGAAGTTCGTCGGATTGCGGTCCCACTTGTTGTATTTGATTTCTTGATTCGATTTGGTGTGGGCATACTCCATTTCGTCGTTTTCAAAAGTGATTAAATTTTCAGTTTCTTCATCCAATATGTTTTCCAATGTGTGATTGAACTGGATAATGTAATTTGGGCGACCTGTGATTTTAGATTCGGCTTTTATTGGATACATCATGCCAGTGAATGTATCACTTGGGAAAATCAAATTTTCAGAGGAAGCATAAATGTCGGCATCATAGAAAGCATGGAAATGACCCAATTTATGCAAAGTCAATGCTGGTTCTTGATGTTCCATAAATAGCAAATAACTGCTGCCCCCCTCTGATCCACAGGATTCTGACACGTGCTGAATCTCAACAATGTTTCGAACGCCCATCAGTCCCTTCGCTCCATGAACCCATGGATGAATTGGAGATCCCAAATATTCACTTGTTTGGCTAAATATCTCTTGCAATTGAAACTTATTATTGATAATTCCCGTTTCAATTACGATTTCATAATTGGATGAATCAATAAATTTCCTTTTGTAGAATTGAAAAACCCGGTCGCCAATGTGAATCCAGTTATTCATAAACTCAGCAACGTATATAATAGAGTCGGAACCATAATAGATGCCAAATATGTCTCTTGGAACATTCTTATAAAAAGAATGAAACGATTGGAAATCAAGTGTATTCTGTGGCTGTGTTGAATCTAAATTCGAATAATTCCGGGTTGAAATACAACAATCAGGTAGGTATTGGCCATTTATAAATCCCATTTTTTTGAGGGATGGGATATAAACCTGATAATTGATATGATACTCAAATTGCTCATGAGAAATTCTTACCGAATCAGAAGTTGAATCATAACCCACTATCCAAACCATAGTTCCAACGCCAAGATGTTGCTTTAGTGGTTTAGATAATTTGAAGTTACTACCTAACCGAATAGGGGCGGATTCGATGGTGAAACACGTAGTTCCCAGGTTTAAAAGGGTTCTTATATTATATGCATAACCCTTGTTGAAAAACGCTTCTAATTGTTCTTGCTGATACAGTTTATATCCACTATCGTAATAAACCAAGTTCAATTGCTTGAATAAAAGCGGATGATCAACCTTGCTTAATTGGCCAAATAAATTGCCAATGTTTAAAATAAAGGAAATGATTAAAATGCGTTTTAACATATTCATTCTTAAGGAAAAGCACTATTCAGCACCATCCGTTTTGGCGCGCATAATTGCTTTTTGGCCAATGGCTTTTCCCATTTGCATACCCACTTCGATGTCGCTGCGGTAGTGGATTGCTCCGTACAAACGACTTTTGCTGGCTTCATCTGCCATTGTCATGTAATCGTTTGATCTTAATGGAACCATATGCCCTAAAATGGTAGCAGCGGCACCACTGAAAGTGCTGTGTCCGCTGACATATGCTGGGAAGTTAGGAAGTCCTGTCAGCGTTTTGCAATTTGGATCCATTTGAGATGGACGGGGATTAAAATAAAAGTATTTGGCATCCCAACAGCAAATGGCTGCGTCAAACATACTCATGTTTAACAAGGCCAAGTTTCTGGCCCAACGGGCTTCGCTTATTTTGAGGGAAATAAAATCCCTACAAGCAATGGCATTCCAATGGCCAGGAGGTGTGTAAGTACCTGCTCCGTCCCCCCAAAAATGAACAATTTTTATGCGTTCTCTGGTTGGGTTTTGACTGTAGTATAAAACCTCTGCGAGTTCTTTCTTGAATTGCTCTGAATTGGTAGAAGGGGGTGGGGAAGGACGTCCGTTCACAACTTCAATGGTATCGACTAGAAATCCAATGGTTTTGCCAAAAAGGGGCAACATGGGAGGTCTTTTTGGACTTTCTTGACTTAGCCATGCTATTTCACCTTTCTTTTCGGTGTTGGTAACCAAATTGGCCCAATCGGTTGGTGTACCCACAGCTTTGCCAGCCCTGTCGGTTCTGGCACGACCAATAAATTTGGCTGCAACCGCTTTTCCTAAAGTTGCACCAGCTTCCACATCGCTGCGGGTGTTGGCACCTGCAAGAATGCGGTAGTTTTTGCATTCGGTGAGCTTTTGTTGAATATACTCTTGTTCTCCAGGAAACATCAATGTAAGAATAGCCGCCGAAGCGCCCGCTGCAACAGCTTCTTCACTAGGATAAGCGTAATCTTTTGTAACAGGAATGAGTTCTTTGATAGTAGGATCAACAACTGATGGACGGGGTCTTTTGTATAAGCTTTTGTAATAATATGCCGAAACCATTGCATCGTATTGTGCAGCAGACAAATAAGCGTAAGCTCTTGCTGCGTATGGTGGATTTGAAAAGGGAAAAAATGGGTATGCCAAAGGATTGGCTGAACTTGGTATGGGGTAGGTTCCATCCGCATTTTGATATGGAGGGATGTTATACTTGGCAACCAGTTCTCTCATGATTTCATTCCAACGGAGAACTACCCCTGCACTCCAATAATTTAAAGACTCTTCTTCAGATGAGGTGATGTTATTTTGCCAACTTTTGATTTCTAATAATTCCAATTTAAAATCGGCTGAAGTAGTTGCAATTGGCGCAGTGAGTGCTATTTCGTTTGCTTTTGTTAACAAAATGGGCTTCCAATTTCCTGCAGCAGTATCGGCGTTGATGGGATTCAAAGCCTGATAATTCATGTTGTTAGCAAGTTCTGTTTTTTCGCAAGAAAACAAGATGTAAATGATTGTAAATGTGGCGAAAATGGTTTTGACAAACTTCATGATGCTTAATTTGTTGTTTTTGTAAAATCAGTTTGAAACAAAATTCCAGCCATGAACATGGTTGATTTCCCCATATTGCGACCTGCAATTGTATACATTGTATTACCCGTGAAACTGAGTCCGTTTATTTTAGGAATTGGGATTTTGACATTGAAGCCAATTCTGGTAGCATCCATTTTGTTGCTCAAGAATGGCATTTCGTTTTTTCGCATATCGTAACCGCCAATTGTGTTGAAACCATCCAAAACTGCTTCGAGAACAAGATCTGCATCTTTTCTATATCCTAGTCTTACGTTATACCCCATAAGTGATGGCATTTCAACTTGGTTGCTATAAATCATTTTGGTGGTGTAGTAGGCATCTCTGTCGATGGTAACATTGCTTCTGTAAATCATATTTGTAGAAGCGGTTGCAAACCATTTTCCACGTTGAACATCGAGCATGATTTTGCCCATGGTATTATTGCTTTGCATGCCAATTGAAAGGGGCAAATAATCCGCAACATAATTGGTGAGTGGGGTTGAGTATCCTGCAAACGCAAGTAAGCTCACATAGTTTTTGCCAAATGCTTTGCCAAAGAATTCCCATTTTAAAAGCATGGATAAATCTTGCATCCCTTGATTGCCAATGAGAGTGCCTGCAGATGCTTTGTTTGATATGTACGGCGCCATGGCAATAAAATTAATTTTATCGGTAATGCCATAATTAGCCATTACCCAAGCCGATTGGGAACTTACAGTTCCAAGATTTTCATTGATGCGTAAATTTTGTCCTTCCCAATAATTTGTCCAAGAGCCATAGCCATAAACCAAACCACCGCAGAGGTTCTTTTTGCCCATCATGAGTCCATCAACATCTGTTTGCGCAGATGAATATTTAGCAAAGCAGCAAAAGAATAATATGATGATGAATCTGAGAGATTTCAATGTTATAGGTGTTATTTAATTCTCGAAAATAAGTAAAAAACCTGAAACGTTTTAAAATATGGCAACAAAAATGAATTGGCACAACAATTAGTGCCAATTCAAAAATAGATTAAAATGGTTAATCCAATAAGGTTACAATTCCATTGTATTTGAAAATGTAACCGTCAATGTCGTAAAAAGTGATGATATAACTATACACATCCGACATTGCAAGTTGTCCATCAACAGTTCCATCCCAGCGGTCTGCAACATCATTTGATCTGAATATAATTTCACCCCAACGGTTGTAAATGAGCATTGAAAATCTGTGGACTTGTAATGGCGTTTCTAATCCAAATTTGTCGTTCATATTTTCAGACTTTCTCGGAGTGAATGCATTGGGAACCCAATACAATGCTTTGTTTTTGATGTGGATGGGTTTGGTAATTGTATCAGGGCAACCATCGGCGTTACTTGCAATTAATGTAACTTTATAATCACCTCCAAGCGGATATTGATGAACGGGATCAGATAGGTTTGAAATGTCATTATCGCCAAAATCCCAATCATAACTTGTTGCATTTTGTGATAGGTTTTTAAAGAGTACATCTTCCAACATTTCTTGTCGGTCTGGGGTATAGCTAAAATTGGCAACAACTTTTGGCAGAAGGGTAATGTTTTTGGTTGTGGTATCGTAGCAACCAAAGCTGTTTCGCGTAATTAAAGTTACAGGGTATGTGCCACTGTTTTTAAAGGTATATGTAATATTGTTGGTATTGCCTTTCGCAAGTCCCCCAATATTCCAAAAATGATTGGTTAAGATGCCATAGTCTGTATAAGAATTATCGAGGAAATCAACTGGTCTTGAAACGCAATTTTTATCCCATGTAAAATCAGAAACCGGTGGATTTTCAATGGTAATAGAATAGCTCAAAGAATCTAGGCAATTCGATGAATTTTTCACATATAAGGTGAACCCATTGTTGCCAGGATTTGCAAATTTCTGAGTTGTTGCGGTTGCATTTACAATGTTTCCATTGTAGAATCGCCAAACTTCAGAGGTAATGCCACCAGAGCCACCTTGGCTAATGCTTTTGAATTTGGTGATATTACCAAAGCAGGTATCTTGATACACAAATTTGATGGTTGGTAATTTGTCAACCCTAACGTCTTTGATAATAGAATCGTCGCAGCCAAATTCTGAAACAACCACGAGTAGTGCAGGGTAAATTTTTGCGGTATTGTATGAATGAGAAGTGTTTTGAGTGTAAGCGGTTTTCCCATCGCCAAAGTGCCAATTATAGGCAGTGATTTTGCCCGATTTAATTGAACTTAAATTGGTGAAATCGAGGTTGTTTTTTTCGCAAACTGATCCAAAACTAAAGTTGGCAACTGGCATTGGTTTGAGGTCTACAGTAGTTTTAAATGTATCGTTACAAAAATCTGATGAATATGCAACGAGCATGGCATTAAATAGTCCATCACTGAAATAACTGTGCTGTGTTTGGTAGCTTGTGTCCATTTGTCCATCGCCAAAAAACCAACGTTGTGTCATTTTGCCTTTGGCCAAAGTTGATTTATTTGTAAAAATGAACATGTTATTTTTCAAACATTGCTGTTTGAGGTTGAGTGAAACATTTACAATAGGTGTAGCGTTAATGGTAACTTGTTTCACTATGGTATCTAAACATCCAAAATTAGATTGTGTAATATGTGTTACATTATAAATTCCGAAGTTAGCATAAGAATAAGATGGGTTTTTAAGATTTGAAATTCCACCATCTCCAAAAAGCCAAGTGTATTGGCTAATTGAGCCAGAAGAGATGGATGAAAGGTCTGTAAATCCAAATTTATTTCCTTTAAAACATTGAATATTTTTATCTACGGTTGCGTCAATATTTGCTTGAGGATATACGTTCACAACTTGCAAAGCGGTATCTCGGCAGCCACTATCAGAAGTGGTAAATAACTGCAAATTATATTGGCCAGGTCCATTGTATTTGTATGTTAATGAATTGCCCGATGTTGAATAACCATCCCCCAAAGACCAAGTTTGGGTTTTAATGATTCCTTTAGAAATTGAACTTGTACTTTTTAAAACGAAACTGTTGCCTTTGAAACATTGTTTGGCTTGATTGAGTGTAAAACTTGGCGCGGTTTGGGGATTTAAATTCACCAACCCAAGAACAGTATCTTTACAATTTTTGTCGGTTTGCGTAATAAAAGTGATGTTGTATTTATTTGGCCAAGAATATGAATAATTGATAACAGATCCAGTTTTTAGGGGACCACCATCGCCTAGGTTCCAAGAATAAGAAATTGTGCCATACGGTATTGTGCTTTGTGAAGTAAAGGTGAAGGCATTTCCTTTTATGCATTGTGAAGCATTGTTAATTGCAAATGCTGCCGATGTTTGGGGATATACACTGAGTAATTTGCTGATGGTATCAATACAGCCATTGGCAGTAGTGGTTTGTAATCTGAGTAAATAAATGCCTTCTTTAATAAAATTGTGACTTGGTGCTTTGATCGTATCATATTTTGCATCACCCCAGTCCCAAGACCATTTTATTGGATTGCCCGGCGCTATGGTAGTAGAATTGTTGGTAATGTTAAATAAATTGCCTTTCAAACATTGATTTAAATTGTTAACTGCAATATTCAAGGCTGTTTGTGGAAATACTTTAACAAATTTAGAAAGGGTATCTGTACAACCTTGGCTAGAGTTTGCGGTGAATAATACTTTGTATGTATTGGGATTAGTATAAGATTTTGTAACTGGTGACCCTACTCCAAATGTTGCGTCACCATAACTCCAAGCATAGGTAAGTGTTCCTGAACTGATTGTGGTGGTTGAAGTAAAGGTAAAGCTATTGTTTTTTAAACATTGGTTCGGTGTATTGATACTGAATGCGGTGTTAATTTTATTTAATACGGTTAAATATTTCGAAATAGTATCTTTACATCCATTGGCCGATGTAATGGTTAACATGGCCTTGTAAATTCCTTCCGCGGTATAGTTGTGTGAGGGACTTTTTGCGGTATCTGTTTTGGCGTCGCCCCAATCCCAAGACCATTTCAGCATATTTCCAGGAGAAACAATTGTAGATGAATTGGTGGTAATGAAATTATTGTTTTTGAAGCACTGTTTTACATTGTTTACTGTAAAGTTTCTAGTAGCTTGTGGGAATACACGTACAAATTGCGAAGCTGTGTCGATACAGTTTTTATTTGTAGTGACTGTTAAAATTACTTTGTATAATCCTGCAGCTGCATATGATTTTGTAACAGGACTACCAGTTACAGCGGCACTCGCATCGCCATAGTTCCAAGAATATGTCATCGTACCAGAAGAAACGGTACTGGTTGAAGTAAATGTGTAACTGTTGCCAGTTAAACATTGGTTACGGGTATTTACGGTATAACTTACAGTGGCATTGGGATTCACAACGACATATTTGGAAATTGTATCTATGCAGTTAATGGTAGAGGTGGTGGTTAAAAGCACTTTGTAAGTGCCCGCTGCTGTGTAGGAATATGTCTTTGGATTTCCTGTTGTTGCTGCAGATGCATCGCCATAACTCCAAGAGTAAGTAGCAATGGTTACCGCTGCATTTGAATTTGAACCGGTAAATGTAAAGCTGTTGTTTTTTAAACATTGGGCAGCATTATTGATTGCCAATCCCAATGTTGCACTTGGCGAAACCACAATGGTTTTAGAAATGGTATCGGTGCAATTGTTTGCAGTTGTAATGGTTAGGATTACTTTGTAGGTTCCTGCCGCGGTATAAACGTGGGTAGGGCTTTTTGCTGTGTCGGTTTTTGTATCACCCCAGGCCCAAGCCCATTTCATCATGTTACCTGGTGCAACAACGGTGCTTGTGTTGGTAAAAACGAAGCTATTTGTTTTTAGACATTGGCGTTGTGTATTGAATGCAATGTTGCTGGTTGCTTGGGGATATACCCTCACAAATTTCGAAAGCGTATCGATACAACCTTGATTTGTAGTGGCTGTTAATAAAACTTTATAAGGTCCTGCTGCGGTATAAGCTCTAGTAACCGGGCTTCCGGTACCTGTTCCGCCATCGCCGTAGTTCCAAGCATTTGTTAAAGTACCTGCGGTAACCGTGCTTGTTGAAGTGTAGGTGAAACTATTTCCTCGTAAACATTGCGCCGCGTTGTTAATTGTAAACGCAACATTTGCATTTGGATTTACCACAATGGTTTTAGAAATGGTATCGGTGCAATTGTTTGCAGTTGTAATGGTTAGGATTACTTTGTAGGTTCCTGCCGCGGTATAAACGTGGGTAGGACTTTTTGCTGTGTCGGTTTTGGTATCTCCCCAAGCCCAAGCCCATTTTATCATGTTACCTGGCGCAACAACGGTGCTTGTGTTTGTAAAAACAAAGCTGTTTGATTTTAAACATTGGCGTTGTGTATTGAATGCAATGTTTCTGGTTGCTTGGGGATATACCCTCACAAATTTGGAGAGGGTATCGATACAACCTTGATTTGTAGTGGCTGTCAATAAAACTTTATAAGTTCCCGCTGTAGCATAAGATCTTGTTACAGGGCTTACTGTACCTGTTCCGCCATCGCCGTAGTTCCAAGCATTTGTTAAAGTACCTGCGGTAACCGTACTTGTTGAAGTGTAGGTGAAACTATTTCCTCGTAAACATTGTGCAGCATTGTTGATGGTAAATGCAACCGTTGGACTTGATCCTACCACAATGGTTCTAGAAATGGTATCGGTGCAATTGTTTGCAGTTGTGATGGTTAAAATAACTTTGTACGTTCCTGCCGCAGTATAAACATGGGTAGGACTTTTTGCTGTATCGGTTTTTGTATCACCCCAGTCCCAAGCCCATTTCATCATGTTGCCAGGTGCCACTATGGTAGATGTATTGGTAAAAACAAAGCTGTTGGATTTAAGACATTGGCGTTGGGTATTGAATGCAATGTTTCTCGTTGATTGTGGATAGACCCGCACAAATTTTGAGATTGTGTCAATGCAACCGGCATTGGTGGTGGCGGTTAATATTACTTTGTACGGTCCTGCTGCTGCATAAGATCTGGTAACTGGGCTTCCGGTACCTGTTCCGCCATCGCCATAATTCCATGCGTTGGTTAATGTTCCGGTAGTTACCGTGCTTGTAGAAGTGTAGGTGAAACTATTTCCTCTTTGGCACTGCGCTGAATTGTTAATTGTAAACGCAACATTTGCATTTGGATTAACCACAATGGTTCTAGAAATTGTATCGGTGCAATTGTTTGCAGTTGTGATGGTTAGGATTACTTTGTATGTTCCTACCGCAGTATAAACGTGGGTAGGGCTTTTTGCTGTATCGGTTTTTGTATCACCCCAGTCCCAAGCCCATTTCATCATGTTGCCAGGTGCCACGATGGTAGATGTGTTGGTAAAAATAAAGCTATTATTTTTAAGGCATTGACGTTGGGTATTGAATGCAATTCTTCTGGTAGCTTGCGGATAAACCCGAACAAATTTTGAAAGGGTATCTATACAAAAAGCGTTTGTTGTAACGGTTAATAATACTTTATAAGTACCTGCTGCAACATAGGTTCTGGTAACAGGGCTACCAAACCCAGTTCCACCATCACCGTAGTTCCATGCGTTGGTGAGTGTTCCTGTAGTCACTGTACTTGTAGAAGTATATGTGAAACTATTTCCTCTTTGGCACTGAGCTGAATTGTTAATTGTAAACGCAACATTTGCATTTGGATTTACCACAACTGTTTTAGAAATGGTATCGGTACAATTGTTGGCAGTGGTGATTGATAAAATAACTTTGTATGTTCCGGATGTTGTATAAACATGTGTAGGGCTTTTCGCGGTATCGGTTTTGGTGTCTCCCCAATCCCATGACCACTTCATCATATTCCCGGGTGACGCAACTGTAGAGGTATTGGTAAAAACAAAGTTGTTTGTTTTTAAGCATTGTCGTTGGGTATTAAAGGCGATATTTCTAGTAGCTTGCGGATAAACCCTCACATAAGTTGAGATGGTATCAGAACAACCCGCAGAGTTTGTTATTGTTTCAACTACCTTAAAAAGCCCTGCTGTAGCATATGTATGTGTAGGTGTTTTTGTTCCTGTTACTACAGCTGAACCATCACCAAAATTCCAACTATTCCCAACTGCCGTTCCATAATTGAATGTTTGGAAAGAGAATGAGTTATTGCGTAAACATTGAGCGCTAGAAGAGGTAGTGGTTAAGTTTGTTGTTATTCCAGTACAAGCAATTATTCTGGGAATAATGATGATACTTAAGAGTATTAACAATATTTTTTTCATTCGCTTTTTATAAAAAAAGCAATATATCTATTGTGAATAAATAAAATATGGTTTGTTAATATTTAATCAACTCAAATGATGGTTTTTTTACATTTCTAAGACATTTTGAATTCAAAACAATGAAATGATGCATTTTGAATTCAATTATAATGATGATTTTTAGTTGTAATTTCAGGAGATGTACGATATATTCTTGATTACATACATAGCAATTTAAATTTGACGAAATATATCAATTGCAATGAATAATTTACTTTATAAATTCACAACGCCACCCGCTTTAATCATAATTCGCTGCTGTTTGAAATGCACTTCAATTTCAATTTCTCCGTGATTTTGAACGCTGGTCCCAGAATGATTTACAGAAATACTCACAGGACTATTTTTGTATAAAATTCTGAATTTATACCCATGCCATTGTTCTGGACAATGCGGATCTAAATACAAAGATTGGTTCTTGATTCTTAATCCCCCAAAACCTTGAACAATACTCAAATAACTACCGGCCATACTGGTAATATGCAAACCATCTTCAGTGTCGTTGTTGTAATTGTCTAAGTCAAGTCGTGCCGTCCGCAAATACATTTCATACGCTTTTTCTGTAAGTCCAATTTTGGCAGCAAGAATGCTGTGAACACAAGGACTCAAAGAACTTTCATGAACTGTAAATTGCTCGTAAAATTCAAAATTGCGTTTGTGGGTGTCTATGTCAAACTGATCTTCAAAGAAATAAAGACCCTGCAAAACATCTGCTTGTTTGATATATACACTTCTTAAAATACGGTCCCAACTCCATTTTTGGTTGATAGGGCGTTCGCTAGAAGGCAATTCATCGCAAGGAATCAACTCTTTGTTCATGAAACCATCGTGTTGTACAAAAATCCCTTGATTTTCATCATAAGGCAAG
Organism: Flavobacteriales bacterium; assembly: GCA_947447955.1. GTDB lineage: Bacteria > Bacteroidota > Bacteroidia > NS11-12g > UBA955 > VMCP01. The sequence goes on from CANFLS010000003.1 coordinate 140,063, forward strand.
TACATGTTTTCATTGATGTGGTTCCATTTTTCAATTTCGAGGGAAATATTTAAGTTGGTTTTCTTAACGATGTTAGAAAATTCTGAGGGATATTGGATTTGCAAGTACTCGGCGCATTCTGCCGCATACATCATACACCAACACGCAATATAACTGGTATACCAGTTGTTGTTTACATTGTTTTCGTATTCGTTTGGACCAGTAACTCCGTGCATTTCGTAACGGCCAAAGTTTTGGCTCCAATGTACACGTTGTGCCCAAAAACGGGCAATTCCAAGCAATACTTCAAATCCACCTTCTGACAAATAAGATTTGTCGCCGGTGTGTTCAATATAATTGTGAATGGCATAGGCAATGGCTCCATTTCTGTGAATTTCTTCAAAGGTAATTTCCCACTCATTGTGACATTCTTCGCCATTCATGGTAACCATAGGATACAACGCTGCGCCGTCTTTAAATCCTAGTTTCCCTGCATTTTCAATGGCTTTAACTAATTGCTTGTAGCGATAAACCAACAGCTGTTTTGAAATGGCTGGATCGCTGGTTGCCAAATAGAAAGGCAAGCAATAAGCTTCAGTATCCCAATAGGTACTTCCGCCGTATTTTTCGCCGGTATATCCTTTAGGACCAATATTTAAGCGTGGATCATCTCCGCAGTAGGTTTGATTTAATTGATAAATATTGAAACGAACTGCTTGTTGTGCTTCAACATCGCCTTCAATTTCAACATCGCTCGATTTCCATTTTTCTTGCCAAGCTTTTGCACTCATATTCAAATGGCTTTCAAAAGATGAAGCGGCCATTTTTTCTAAAGTTTTCTTGGTATGTAGTTCTAAACTTTCAATAGGGTGGTGGAAACTACTTGCCGAAATGGCATGCTTCACCGCCGTTATGGTTTGTCCGCCATTTACATTTATGGTATAAATGCTGCTGGCGAATTTTGGATGTTGGTTGTGTATGGGGGTTACAGACAGTTCATCGTCCCCCGAAAAAAGAGAAAACTTAACCCCTGTGCAAAGGTGCCAATTTAATTTTTTTGTTTTAACAGTTACAAAGAGTTTGTTTTCAGTACTTTCTTGTTTGATTTCTTCCCAAAACTTTTCATCGTAGTTGCTGTCTTTGTTTGAAACATCTGCATCTACATAGTTTTCAATTTTAACTTCACAGGCAGTATTTGGGGTGATTTTGTAGCGCAAAGCGCTGTATTCTTTATTGATTAGGCTATAAAATCTAGTAGACTCAATTTCAATGCTAATGCCATTTTTTAATGTAATATTACATTTTCTATAGAGCAGGCCATTGTACATGTCGAGTTCGCGGTGAAAGCAATTCACCGATGCTTCATGTAAGTCTACCAATTCATTATTGATCCAAATACGCAATCCAGACCAATAAGTGCTATTTATAACTTTTGCAAAATATTCAGGGTAGCCGTTTTTCCACCAACCAACGCGGGTTTTATCTGGGTAATAAACACCACCCACATAAGTTCCTTGCAAAGTATGTCCTGAATAAGTTTCTTCCAGGTTTGCACGTTGACCCATCATTCCATTTCCAATGCTAAAAACGCTTTCAGCAATTTCATTCATTTCTGGATTGAAACTTTCTTCAATCACTTTCCATGGATCGGCCTTGAAATATTTTATCATAAATTAAAGTGTATTAAAATCGAATGCACCCAAATTAGGGATGCAATAATTAGCCAAAGGTAGGTCGTTTTGAGTACCAATACCCACTGCAAACATTTTACCAGAAACGGCAGCTTGAACTCCCGAAGCACTGTCTTCAAAAACGATGCAATTTTCCGGGGCAATATTCAGCATTTCGGCTGCTTTTAAAAAAGTTTCTGGATGTGGTTTTCCATTTGCAACTTGATTGGCATCAACAATGGCATTGAATTTATTGAGTAATCCTACTTTATCAAGTACCAGATTTGCATTTTTACTAGCAGAACCAAGAGCCAAAGGGATTTTGAGGGATATTGCTTTTTCGAAGAAATCGGCAACCCCCTCCATGAGGAATGAGTTGTCCATTTCTTCAACCAATTCTAAATACCACTGATTTTTTCTAATTAAATCGGCTTCAAATTGTTCTATAGAAAGGGTAGTATTTGCTTTTTGCAAAATGAATTTGAGCGAATCCACGCGTGAAACGCCTTTCAGGGCTTCGTTGTCGGCTTCTGTAAGTTCGTAACCATAATCTTCGGCCAAGCGTTTCCAAGCTTCAAAGTGGAACTTTGCGGTATCGCAAATTACGCCATCTAGGTCTAAGATGATGCCTTGAATCATACAGCAGACTGTACTTTGTTCAAATGGTATTCAACCAAGTTTATAACTGGTTCGCGGGTAATCACTCCCACGTTTAATCTGTGAATTTTGCAAGCTTCTTTTAATAGATCGCTAAAATGGAAAGCCACAGAACCTACAAAATGTACAGGTACATCTTTGTGATTGGGATATTTCCAAATGTGGATATTGATAAATTTGCTAAAACCGTTATAAATAAAATCTCTCACCCATTTATCGTCGCGGTTATCGCTCAAAAAGCGCATGAAAGATGCCAAATAAACATTCGGATTTGGTTTGTTGTAAACGGCTTCGAATATGCCTTCTTTGGTTAAGCCAAAAGTATCGATTAATCCTTGGTGAATTTTATCAGGAAGTTCATGGTACAAGAACATTCTTAGCAATTCTTTACCATAAAAAGTTCCACCTGCTTCATCTCCAAGTACGTAGCCCAAAGCAGGTACTACTTCATGGATATCGGCTCCATCGAAATAGCAGCTATTAGAACCGGTACCAAGAATACAAGATATTCCAGGATCATCACCACAAGTTGCACGAACGGCACCAAGTAAATCATGGTCAACCATAACTTCAGCTTTTGTAAATACTTTGCGCAATGCAATAGCTACGATTTCATTTCTTGAAGCATGACTTGCGCCTGCACCATAGAAGAAAACGTGGTCAACTTTTAAAGCCAATTCTGCCAACGCTTCATTTTTACGTATTTCCGATTCAATAAGCTCAGAATTATGAAAAAACGGATTGAAACCCATTGTGTGAAATGTTAATCGGGTATTTGCACCATCGGTGAAAATCCAATCGCATTTTGTGCTTCCGCTATCTGCTACTAATATCATTTTATAAAATTTGTTGCAATATAATGAAAAATCAGTAAGTGTCAAATACACACTTAATAAATAACTTCGAAAACATTGTAAATGTGTAATAAAAATTAAAATTGCTTTTGTACTTTTGCAGACGATAATGTCATCAACACCATCATTAAATCCCCACGTATCAACCGATTGTGTAATCTTTGGGTTTAGTCAAGAAACCTTGCGTTTGTTGTTGATTCGTAGGAATATTCCCAACAGATTAACGGAAGTAAATGACGTATTATATGCGTTGCCTGGCGATTTGGTGAAAGATGATGAAAATTTAGATACATCTGCGAACAGGGTATTGGCAGAATTGACTGGATTAAAAGGGATTTACTTAACTCAATTTCAAACATTTGGTGATCCATTGCGTATTGCAAAATCCAAGGATCGTGCATGGTTAGAAAGTGTTAGACAAGATCCTGATGCCCGTGTAATTACTGTGGCTTACATGGCGTTAATTGATAGTCAGAAAGTGAATTTGCAGCCAGGTTCTTTTTCTGAAGAAACGGTTTGGGTGCCGATTCATGAAGTTCCTGAATTGGCTTTTGATCACAATGAAATTTATGAACAGGCTTTGTCTGCTTTAAAAGAGCGGGTCCAAATGCAACCTATTGGTTTTGAGCTATTGCCTGAAAAATTCACCATGGGCCAACTCCAATCATTATATGAAACCATTTTAGAGCGTGATCTTGACAAACGTAATTTCCGCCGCAAAATGATTAATAGTGGGGTAATTTCACCACTCACAGAGAAGCAAATTGGTGTGAGTAATAAACCAGCGCGCTATTATGTTTACAACCGTGAATTTGCCCAATCTAATCCTAGCAGTATCTTTAATTTGCGTATGGATGGAAGTTTTACCTTGTTTAACTAACAATGTAAACATTTTTTGAGGAACATACTCAAAAAACAACTAAATTTGCACCTCATTTTTTAATTGAATGCTAACTGTTTCTAATGTTTCCCTACGCTTTGGTAAAAGGGTATTGTTCGACGAAGTAAATCTTAAGTTTACACGTGGTAATTGTTATGGTATTATTGGTGCCAATGGTGCTGGTAAATCTACCTTTTTAAAAATTTTATCAGGTGAAATTGAACCCAACACAGGTTCAGTAGATATTGAACCAGGCAAACGTATGACGGTTCTTAGTCAGAATCACTTTGAATTTGATGAATTCCCAGTGCTGCAAACAGTTATACGCGGTCATAAAAAACTCTGGGACATTATGTCTGAAAAAGATGCATTGTATGCCAAAGAAGACTTTACTGAAGATGATGGAATGCGCGCTTCTGAACTAGAAGGCGATTTCGCAGAAATGGACGGTTGGAATGCTGAAAGTGATGCCGCAACTTTATTAAGCAGTTTGGGTATTGAAGAGGAATGGCATGAGAAATTGTTGAAAGAATTAAATGGTAACCAAAAGGTGAGGGTATTGATTGCCCAAGCGCTATTTGGTAATCCTGATGTTCTCTTAATGGATGAACCTACCAATGACTTGGACGTAGATACCATTCGTTGGCTGGAAGATTTCTTGGCGGGATTTGAAAACACCGTTTTGGTGGTGAGTCACGATCGTCACTTTTTAGACAATGTGTGTACACATGTATGCGACATTGACTTTAGCCGTATCAAAATTTTCTCTGGTAACTATACTTTCTGGTATCAAAGTTCTCAGTTGGCATTGCGCCAACGTTCCGACCAGAACAAAAAGTCGGAAGAAAAGAAAAAGGAATTGCAAGATTTCATTGCGCGTTTTAGTGCAAACGTGGCGAAAAGCCGCCAAGCTACTGCGCGTAAGAAAATGTTGGAGCGTTTGGATATTGAAGAAATTCAACCAAGTGCACGTAAATATCCAGGTATTTTCTTCAAACAAGGCCGCGAAGTGGGAGATCAAATTTTAACCATCGAAAATTTATCTTACAAAACGGATAGCGGTGAATACCTATTTAAAGACTTGAATTTCACCGTAAACAAAGGCGATAAAATTGCTTTTGTTTCTAGAAATACCTTGGCCTTAAATACATTATTCAAAATTCTTTGGGGGGATGCTCAACCGCATACTGGCGAATATTCTTGGGGTGTTACCGTAACTATGGGTTATTTGCCTAATGAAAACGAAAAGTTCTTTAATGAGAAAATAAATTTGGTAGACTGGTTGCGCCAATACTCTACGGAAAAAGATGAAACGTTTATTCGTGGATTCTTAGGGCGTATGTTGTTTAGCGGAGAAGAAACTCAAAAATTATGTACCGTTTTAAGTGGGGGAGAATATGTACGTTGTATGTTGAGTAAAATGATGATGGAAAATCCTAACGTTGGATTGTTTGATGAACCTACTAACCATTTAGATTTGGAAAGTATTCAGGCATTGAATAATGGCATGATGGAATTTTCAGGCGTTGTATTGTTCCACTCTCATGACCAAGAAGTAATGAACTCTATTGCAAATAGAATTATTGAAATTACACCAAACGGTATGATTGATAAACATATGAAATACGAGGAATTTGCTGAAGATGCTCAAATCAAGGAGCGTAAAAAAGAATTGTATTTATCATAAATATAACTAAAATTTGTTGAAAATCAAAATGAAAAAATTAAGTATAGCGTTGTCTGGGTTGTTGATAATGGCCTTGGCAAGTTGCGGTGAATCGTTCGATACGAAAGCTGCCCCAAAAACATCTGAAGATTCTTTCAGTTATGTTGTTGGTTTGAGTGTTGGTAAATCTTTGAAAAAAGAAGGTCTTGAAGGATTGGCATTTGGTGCGTTCATTCACGGTGTAAAAGATGCAATGGCTAAAGATAGTGGATTTGCAATTTCTGAAGCGCAAATGGATGGCGTTCAACGCAATTTCGTGAAAAGCGTTCAAGGTAAAAAAATGAAAAAAGTGCAAGATGATACCAAGAAATTCATGAACGACAAAGCAAAAGAATCTGGTGTTATTCAACTTCCAAGCAAAGCATATTACAAAGTAATCAAAGCAGGTAATGGTGCAGCACCACAAGCTTACGATACTGTTGAATTCAAATGGGTATTCAAAACAGGAAAAGGTAAAGTAATCGAAGACAATACCAAGAGCCCAAAACCAATCAGAGGCACTGTGGCAATGATGGGCTTGGCTCCATTAGAAGAAGCTTTCCAAAAAACCCAAGAGGGTGGAACTTGTGAAGTAACCATTTCTAATGAATTACATCCTGCGTTGGCTCGTTCAGCAGCTACTTTTGAAGATATGTATGGCGTATCAATTTTCGAAATTCAAATTTTGAAAGTAACTCCAGGTTTGCCTCCTAAACCATCTCCAGCTGGTGCAATGCCAAAGATGGGGGGAATGCGTTAATCAATATTTATAATTGCCAGTTTTGTTTTGAAACTGGTTGTATTTAAACCCTTGAATGTTCTCATTCAAGGGTTTTTTTATGCCTAAAATTGACCGTTTTTATGCGTGTAAATCTGAAGGTTGCAAAAATTCGATCATGTGTCAGTGTGAATTATAAGTTGCAGAATGTCATCTTTTTGCAATTAAATACAAACTTATCTGTATGTTGTTATTTTCTTATTTTTCATAAATTTTATATGTGCACTGTTCAGCCGTAGCCAAAGAAATGACTAAGTTTTGGTCATGTTTTATTTCGGTAAAAAAACAATCGTTATTTTGGCTGTTTGTAGTGTCAATTTGTGTCAAATCTTCTTGAATCCCTGTCCCCATCAATTTTAGATAGGCTTCTTTTTTTGTCCATATTTTCAAAAGTTCGTTCGTTGAATTAGAAACTGATTTCAAGAAATCGGTTTCATTTGCATGCAAATAGTCTCGAATAAAATTATAGTCGGCCTGTTCATCAATTACCTCTACATCTATTCCAACTTTAAAATTTTTACTTGCTGCTAGACAAACTAAATTTCCAGCATAACTCGTGCTAAATTCAAAGAAAGGGTTAGATGGTTTTTCTCCTTTCACATATTGAAATTTCTCCCAACTCCATGAGGTATTTAAAATTTTGGCGATTTCAACCAACATTATTTTTCCATGAAGTCGCGTATTTATGTCGATACTTTTTTGATACCGTAAAACCTCATTTTTTATTTTGGATGGGATGGTTTCAAATAGTTTTGAATTGGGATTGGTTTCAATTCTTTCTAATAAAATGATTACTTCTTTCGAATTCATGTTAATTTGGTTTTATTTCATTTAAATTAGCAGAATAGACTGCGAATTCATAACTTTTTGTGAATCTATTCGTCAAAGAAATGTATGTTTAATTCAAATAGAAGTATTTTAAATGGAATATCAATACCCGAATTGATAAAAGATGAAACATTAAAATCTATGTTTGAATTGACGGCAGAAAAATTCGAATCTAAAATTGCCATTAATTTTTTAGATAAAAGTTTGACTTATAGTGAACTCAATTTATTATCGAACAATATTGCAAGTAAATTAAAAGAACATTCAGTAAAGCGGGGCGATAAGGTTTGTATTTTAATGCCGAGAGGCTACATGTTACATGCTGTAATTTTAGGGGTTGTTAAAATCGGGGCTTGCTATGTGCCCATGGATTATGATTTCCCCAATGACAGAGTTCATTCAATTATTGACGAATCTGATGCAGTTCTTTGTATCACTGATAAATTAATTTCAACGCACATTCAAACTTTTGACCCTTCGAATATAGAAGTAAAGCAGATTGAAAATAATTTTGAGGGACCATTAGTCAACGATTACGCTTATATACTTTACACTTCGGGAAGTACCGGGAAACCCAAAGGAATTCCAATTACCCATGGGCAAATTTGCCATTTAATTCGAAGTGAACAGTCCGTTTTAGGGATTAATCAAAATGACAAGGTGTATCAAGGGTTTTCAGTATCCTTCGACATGTGGTGTGAAGAAACCTGGATTGCCTATTTTGTAGGAGCTGAATTATTTGTTTCAGATTCAATTCTTTCTAAATCGTTTGATGATTTGTCGGAAATGTTGAAAAAATGGGAAATAACGGTATTGCATGCTGTTCCAACATTGTTGGGTTATTTAGATACCGACATTTCAACTTTGCGTATTGTAAATGCGGGGGGAGAGGCTTGTTCGGAGGGAATAAAAAACAAATGGACAAAATTGCCAATTCGTTTTTTTAACAGCTATGGTCCTACAGAAACAACGGTAAGTGCAACGTTTGCAGAACTCAAATTTGAAGACAATATTCACATTGGAAGCCCGTTGCCTAATTATAATTTGGCAATTGTTAATGTTCAATTTGAACCAGTTTTAATCGGTGAAAAAGGAGAGTTGGTTATATCTGGATATGGAGTGAGTGGTGGTTATTTGAAAAGACCTGAATTAACCCAAGAAAAGTTCTTAGAAAAGCCTTCAGAACTGTCTGATTTAAATGGCGATAGAATATACCGAAGTGGCGATTTGGCAAGTATCAATGAACAAGGTCAAATAATCATTCATGGTAGAATTGATGATCAGGTGAAAATTAGGGGGTATCGAATTGAACTTGGAGATATTGAAGAACACATACTTAGATTTGATGGAATAAAAAATGCGACAGTCACTTTGTTCACGGATAGTTCTAATCAAGTACTTTTAATTGGATATTTTGAAAAAAACAAAAACCACCCTAAAATTTCAGCAACTGAATTAATTGAGTTTTTAAAAACTCAAATTCCGAGTTATATGATTCCGGATCATTTATTTGAAATTGATAATTTTCCTCAATTGCCTTCTGGCAAGATCAATAGGAAAGCCTTAATTCCTCCCGAAATTTTCCGAAACAAAACCTCAAGTCCATCAGTTTTGGATTCCTCTGCCAGTAATTTTGAAAAAATTGAATTTGTAATAAAAAATGTATTTAAAATTGATAATGTAGATACGAACCTAGATTTTTTCAATGATTATGGGGGACATTCATTGCTCGCCGCAAATCTAGTGAGTCAATTGAGGTCTGAAAACATTGTCAATGTAGCTTCAATTAAGGACATTTATCAGCATCGTCCAATAGGGAAACTGATTCAATTTTGGGAAGATAAATTGATCTCTCAAAATGATCAGACTAAAGAAAGTGAGAAAATAAATATCAAGGTAAGTGGAACAAAATATTTCCTTGCTGGAATGATTCAATCGCTTTTGCTCGTTCTTATTTTTGGTTTGTTTTCTGCTCAGTTTTACATTCCTTATCTGGGATATTATTTTGTTCAAATTGAATATGAACAACATGATTTGGCTTTGACCACTGCCTTTGCAATGTTCTTTATTGTTCCACCCTTAATTACTATGATAACTGTTCTTTTGAAATGTATTGTAATAGGGAAATTCAAAGAAGGAAATTATGAATTGTGGGGAAGTTACTATTTGAGATGGTGGTTTGTGAAGCGATTAAATTCAATTGTGGCAACGAATGTTTTGAACGGTACAACTTTATATAGTTCTTTCTTGAGGAAATTAGGTGTTAAAATTCCGAATTCCTCCATCCTAAGTAACATTTATATTGGTGCAGAAGATTTGTTGGAAATTGGCGAAAATGTGAGTGTAAGCGCACATGTGGTTTTCAATAATGCGGTGGTTGAAAATGGGCAATTAAAATTGAGTAAAATCAAAATTCATGACAATGTAAATATTGGAAGTGCTTCTGTGATTGCGGGGAATACTGTCATTAACAAAAATTCAGAATTGCAAGATTTAAGTTTTTTAGACGAAAATCAAATCATTCCTGAAAATTCAATTTTTGGAGGAAGTCCGGCTACTTTTATAAGAACCAAAATAGAGGAAGATGTAATTGAAAAGACACCGAAAAATGTCAAATTAAGGTATAATATCATATTTATGTTGTTATTGGTTTTTATTCCTTTTTTGATTCTGATTCCGTTATGGCCAATTATTTATTTATTGAACGAATTCGATAATGCAGCAGGCGATTATGAGTTTTATTATTTGGTATTTTCTCCAGTTATGGGGTTGATTTATATTTGTATTTATATTTTTGAAGTAATAGTCATTGGAAGGTGGCTACAGAAATCAATTAAGCCAGGAAATTATTCTTTGTATTCTGTAACCTATTTGAAAAAATGGCTTTACGATCAAATTATGGACCTTTCGTTAGGAATCATACACCCTTTGTTCGCAACAATTTACGCACCCTATTTTTATAAATCGTTAAGGGCAAAAATTGGAAAAAACACAGAAATTAGCACGGCAAGTAATGTTTCACATCATTTACTTGAAATTGGAGAAGGCGCATTTATTGCAGACGCAGTTATTTTAGGGGAAGCAGAATTCAAAAATAATATTCTCACAATTGGAACTACGCAAATTGGCAATCAAACTTTCATTGGAAACAGCGCATTAATTCCTCAAGGGTATGAAATTGGCAACAATGTGTTAATTGGTGTGTTATCAATCCCTCCAGAAAATAATGACTTAAGAAAGCATTCTGGGAAAGATTGGTTTGGGTCTCCCGCAATTGAATTACCAAAACGACAAGAGAGTGATAAATTCGGAATGGAATTAACGTGGAATCCTTCAAAGTTGAGAAAATTCACAAGGGCAATGATAGAATTCATTAGAATAATTATCCCTCAATCAATTGTACTTGCGTTGAGTTCGCTTTTTATTGCCTATTCACATGATTTGCTGTTTGAAGATTCCATTTTATTATCGGTCATAAAATTCCCTCTTTATTATTTATTATTTATTGGGTTCCCTGCATTTTTATTTACAGTAATCTTAAAATGGGCTTTGGTTGGCAAATATAAGTCTGTGAGTCATCCATTGTGGAGTTTGCCTGTTTGGCTCAGTGAAATGGTTACTTCTATTTACGAAGCACTTGCAATTCCATTTTTCTTGGAATACTTAAAGGGTACACCATTTCTGCCGTTTTTTATGAAATTTTACGGTGTAAAAATGGGTAAACGTGTATTTTTAGATACTGCAGATTTTACCGAGTTTGATTTGGTTTCAATTGGTAGTCATTCGGCTTTGAACTTTGAATCTGGCCCGCAAACACATTTATTTGAGGATAGGGTGATGAAAATGGGACTAATAAAAATAGGAGAACATTGTAATATTGGTGCAAGATCAATTATTTTATATAACACCGAACTAAAAGATCAAGTGGATATAAAAGCATTAAGTTTGGTAATGAAGGGTGAAAAACTAAGTGAAAATTCGACGTGGATTGGTAGTCCAATCATTGCGCATACTTCTAGAATTCATAAGAATAATTAAATCGCAACCAAAATAAATTTGTTACATCTGTTTCAATTGAATAGGCAATTGGTTTGGTGAAAATTGGACAAATTTCGAAGTTGTGGTTTTTTATTTCAATATTTATAGGGACTGAAAATTCATAATTGATTATTTTATTATCTGTTGAAGGCATTGAAGGCGTTGACTTTTTGGATTTTGAACTCGCCCGATAAACTTGATAAATGGAATTTAAGTTTCCGTATGTTGCGGAAGCTGTTGGCTCAATGGTTATATTTCCCCAAGATAAAGGTTGTTCTAAAGTATATAACGCACTAAAATTTAATTGGTTTGCCGATTCTGTTCCTTTAAATAAAATCGTTACATCTGATTGTATTTCAAAATTCTGAATATACAATTTCCCTCCAAAATCAATATAGTTATTCAACGCTTTTACTTTTGGCAAATAATTCCATCTTTCATAATTCACAAATACATCTAAATAATCTGAAACTTCTTTCTCATAATTCAAGCCCAATATTTTCATATTTATTGGAATTAATTCACTGCTCCATGAGTACAATTGCGCATATACGTCAAATGAATTCCAAAACTCATAACCTACAGTTTGTCCCAATGCAAATTGGGTGGTACCAAATGTTCTTCCATTTTGATTTAACTGACTTTCAAAAAGTGAAGTTAAATAAAAAGAATTTGACGTGTCTTTATTAGTTGTGTCGCTCAATTCATAGGAATGAGTTAGGTTGTTTCCTCTAAGGGAACTATAGGAATGAATGATTAAGAGAATAAGAATAAATCGTTTCATGGTATCTATTTTTTATTTGGCAATGCCAACGAATAAATTTGACTGCGCACATTCAAAGTTTGAACGATCCATAACAAGGCAATGAGTAAAAATCCTCCGGCAATTACAAAAATATTCAATTGCGCAGGTGCTTCAAATCCGAAATTTTCGAGGTAGGCATTCGTAATGTTTTTGACGCCCCAAACCAATATTAAATTCACAACGGCAATAATCGTAAATATCAATGCCAACTGTTTTGAATACCATTGCACAATTTTTATGTGTGGATAGCCTTGTCTGAGTATGGTTTCGATTTCGTATTTCGAACGGGAAATTGCCAACTGAACATACAAAATAAATGAACTCACAGATACAAACATTACCACAATTCCCAATACCGCTAAGATGCCCAAAATGGCTTGCAAAAGACTTCCAAATTTGCCATTTTTTAAAAGTTCTTCGTTGGTTTCATATCCCTCATCTTTAAAATACTGTTGAATTTTAGGCAATTCTTGCTGTTTGGCCTCAACAATAATTCTGTACGACTCAGGCGCTGTCTGATTATTCCCATAATGCGAATTGGCATAGTTCATGAAGCTTTTTGGCACCAACACCGACGAAATGCGGTTGCTAAATCCAACTATTTTACCGGTAAAATGGGCTGTTCCTTTTGCACCACGAACATCGATATCGAAAACGGCCAATTGAATGGTAGCTTTCGATAATTGAGGCAATCCTCTGCCTGGTGCAAAATTAAAGTTGTAAAGATTGATAAAATCGGTGGGTAAAATCATGGGAATCATTTCGTTTCCCAATTCCCAATACCAATCGTCGGGTTTTACATCCAAAAAATCATCCCCAACACTTTCCATGAACAACTCTGTTCGGAATGCTGCAGAAGATTCCCCATTGGGTATCGACATCGAAGCCACCGCCTCAAATTGGTTTGCGGTAAATTCTGAAATTCTTTTTACGGAGGGAAGCGATTTAAGTTGATCAACTTCGGTTTTACTAAATGTGCTTTTCCCAAGTTTGAGTGAGTTTAAAACTGAAACTTGCTTGTTCACAACCAAAAATTGACTTCCAATTGATTGCTCTTGGCTATTCACCATGGTTTTAAAGTCTGCAAATAATTGTGCAGCAATAAATATCAAGAAAAACCCCAAAAAGCAGCCAATAATTGCACCAATGAGTTGACTCGGTTTTTGCGTTTTTATAAAAATGCGGGAAACTATTTTCTGACTCATCTTAAATATTTACGGGGGTAAATCCTTCAATTGAAAACCGGCTATCTAGGGCGGTTACAATAATTCCTGCGTTTTGGCTTGCCGCAATACTGGTAATTAAATCCAGTGCAATTTTGGCGTTTTCTGTATCCAAATGGCTAAAGGGCTCATCCAAAACAATCCATTGAAAAGGTCTGTTTAGCGCCCTCAAAATAGCAACGCGTTGCATCTGACCAAAAGACAAATTCCCAACAAGCACGTCCATTTTGCTTTCTATGCCCAGTTGTTTTGCCCATTCAAAAAGCGTTTCTTTTGTTTGGTTTTTGGGGGATGTATTGTTATTGTGCGCTTGTTGAATTTCGGACATCAACATGAGGTTTTGCAAAACTGTAAGTTTAGGAAAAAGTTGCAAATCTTGAAAAACGATGCTGCATTCGTTGGCTCTCCATTGACTCCAACGTATTGGAGAAAATTGGCGGCTATTTTGTCCCTCAAAAAGAAGATTGCCTTCAAAATCGCCACGGGTACCCGCAATGAGTCCAACTAATGTAGACTTGCCCTTTCCGGAGGGTGCAACTATTTGGTATTTATTTCCTTGCGTAAATGTAAAAGTTGAATTCCAAATGCTGTTTTCTGTAACAAATTCAGCAAGTGGGAGGGGAATTATGCCATTGAATTCAATGTCCATTGTTTATTGCATTTCTTCTATTCCCGAAGTTTCTGCTTGAATAGCCGCTTGTTCCATTTCCATTTCCAACTGTCTTTGAGAAGCTTCCCTTTCAACTTGGCGTTTGCGCATGGTGGTTGAAATTTGATCGGCAATTCTCATAATCTTCATGATTGAATTGTCTGAACTTTTGGTAAAATTCAAGCTCATGCTAGCTGTTTTGTTATTTCCTTTGATTTGCATATTGTTGAAGTTCGACATAACCTCCATGAAAAGTTTCATTTCAGGAGATTCTTCAGGAATATGTAAACCCGTGCAGATTTTAGAAACTCCGTAATTTTTTGGATTGAGGTCTAAGTAAAACGAAGACGGATAATCTGCGAAAATTGCTGATATTTCTTTGTCTAATTGGTTGTTCCAAGTTTTATTTTTTGCCAATATTTTGGCATTTTCATCGTCGTTGGTAAATACCAATTTGTTACCTATATGCACGCAGTGCATTGTACCAAAAAATCCAATCGGCGCCGACATGATATTGTTATTTGTCTGAATCATTCCATTGCCTTTGGTTTCGATAAACTTCAATAGTTTATTCAGTGTTTTTTCGTTTTGAAATCCAAGTTGGGCGGTGAAAATAGGAACTATTTGGCTAACTTTTTGGGTAGTTTGTGCAAATTCACCTGTTTCTGGGTTCATGTTTTCATAATCGTAAACGGTTTGTTCAATTTCTTTTGAACTCAATTTAGTTAATACAATGGAAAGGCTACCGTCTAAAAGTGATTCTAATTCAGGTATCGACATTCCTGTGGTTGAAGCCAATTCTTTCATTGTGCTTTTGGCTTCTGGCAATGAATTTAACAGTTTAATTATGTTTGGCATATCTAACATTGAGGCAAGGCCAAGCAATATTTTGCCGTTTGGCGAAATAAATTCCAGGCTTTCTTTCGAAAGTCCTCCGTTTTGCAATATTTGAAATTCTTGAGCCAGAGAATTGTCTTTATAGTACTGAATAAAATTTGTGGTAATGTCTTGATCGTTAAATGAAACAACAAAAGCAGCTGCATCAACATTTTCAACTTGTTTTTTTAATTTTTGAGGGATAGAAATATATCCGGTCATTGAATTAAGTCCTTTGCTATAATTCACATATACTGCAATATCGCCCCCTTCGCTTTCTGAATTTTCAAAGCTTGCTATTGAGTGAATAGAATTAGTTTCAGATTGGATCATGATTTTCTTAGCCCCAGATAGGGTTTTTGTTCCTGCATAGTAAACTAGGCAGGCTTCGTCATTCCAAACAATGGCAATTTGGTTGTCGTTGTCATTGTTGAATTCTGATTCTTCTTCGGTATTATTTGTAGTTTTGGATTTATATATATTTAAGTTTCCAGATTTTTCAAACTCAAGATTTGCATCTTTTGCAAAACTTTCGATAAAAGTTTTTAGCATTTCTGCGTCTGATACGCTGAAAACCAGTCCTACCGATTTCTCGGTAGATTCAATCAAGTCTGACCCAAAAATATAGATGTTATCGGTAAAAGACATTCCAATTTTTGAGGGATTTTCAAGAAACTTTGCCATGTTTTTGAATTCGCTTTCAAAGCTTTTTATAACTGGCTGATATGAGCGCATTTTTTTAATTGCATCAAAATCAATTTTTCGCCCCATCGACAATGGGTTTATTTTAATTACGCCTGAAGCAGTTTTGGGAATGTATTTTGGCAAGCTTGAGTGGCGAGATTTGATAAACCAAATTGAACCAAGAATTGCAATAACTGCAACTGAAATAATGATTGCGATTTTCTTTGAATTCATAGATTACAAAGATGCAAAAAAAATCGATTTTAGAAATTTAAAATTTCTCCATAATTACGTTATAAATGGTTTGCAAATTTCTAATAGCAAACTCATCCAAATTGATTTTGATAATTTTTGATTGACTCGTAATTTGGTCGGTCATCATGGGTTCATAAAGTCCGAGGCTTTTTTTCTGATTATCGGTTAATGATTCCGTATTTTTAAAATCATAACCTGGAGAAGTACAAATAATCATTGCCAAAAATTGCAAGCTACTGCTGTTGTATTTTCTCAATTCTGATTCAATTAACAGTATGCCTGAAATATTTTTATACTTTTGAATTAACTCATTTTCATTTACTTCTTTGCCATTGAAATTATTGATAATCCAGCCTGCATTGATACTTGCGGATTTTCCAAACTCAATTTTTGTAATCTCATTTTGTTTCTTTTCAATCAATGGTTTTTCTAATTCCTTTTGTTGAATTGTACTTATTTTTTCAGGTTCCTTCAACTCGTTTTTAACTGATAAATTTGTATCAATTTGTGTTGTTGCTATTTTAATTGGCAAAATTGATTTTGAAGTAGTATCAATTATAAATAATTGATTTGTAAGGTTTTCAGCATCACCCAATCTGTTGGGAATATTCGAAATGTATTGATAAAAATGATTGAATGATTCACGTCTCATGTTGATTTCCCAATTTGCATTGGTTAACGATTTTACATAAAGGTGGGCAGGCAAGAAAGCGGCATGACCATAAAATGAAGTGATTATTGGTGCTATTATAAATCCCAAAGCCGCATAATTAGCATTATAACTAGATCCTAAAATTGCTCCCAAGATGGCAGATACCCCCAATCCTACAGAAAATGTTCTTCCATATGAATGTCCAATTTTGATTTTCTTGATAAATGAAAAGTTAATGGATGATATTTTTGCAGAGAAATTGTCATAATAAAAGATGCCATTTTTGTGATATGCCAATATACGTCCGCGGAGGTTTTTTTTCGTATTTAAGGTTATTCTAACGTATTTGTAATTATTAAATATTGCATGTGAATATAACTTTGGTAAGCTTTTAATTTTGGTGGTATCAAAAATAGATTTGTATTCATTGATGCTAATATCACTATCTACAGAATATTCACTCACTTGTGAAATAAGTGGTGATGTAAACATGAAAAGACTAAATACAAGTAAATACGGAATGACGATTGATTTTTTCATGAGGGATATTATTTTGTGAAAAGCCATTTCGTGGAATTAAGGATTTGAAATCAATGTAACATTTGTTGCTCCATGGATCACTTTAGGATGAGAGGCCATGAATTGATAGAGATTTTTTTGCTTTTGCTTGATTTTTTTAGAATTCCAATAGGTATTTTGGATTGATTTGGATATCCAATATGGTATGCCATAAAATGGTTGTAAATAAGAAGCCGTAATTCCCCCAATTACCAATCCAATTGAGGCATCCGATGGATCATCAGCAGCGATGATGATGGTTGAAACAACTGTAATTGTTCCAGTTAGTAGTAGCACAAAATTACCGTAAGAACGACCAAAGGAGAAATTGGTCATTTCTGAAAATGGATAAAATCCGAGTAACATTTGTTTGCTTAAAAAATCTTTGCTTACCAAGAAAACGCCTTTTTTATGAAAGCCAACAATGCGTCCTCTGGGTGTGAATCCGGACTTCAATTGAATTCGTGCAAATCTTCCTTTTTTAATTTCGTTATATGGCAAATCGCATTCAGTAATTTTCACATTATTAGAATCAAATGCAACAAGCAATTCATCAGATTTGATGTTGACAGTAGATTGTGCTTTTAGCGTATTTACTTTGAAAGCAACAAGGCAAAATAATAAAATTACACATTTTAAAATCGTCTTCATATTGTGAGAGAGATGAATGCAATTTTACATATTTTTTAATTAATTGTTTCCCTAAAATGAATAATTTGTCAATTGGAGTTTATTGTTTTGTCGTAAACTAAATTGTGTCATTTGGGTTTTTCCGTAATTTCAATCAGATTGACAGGTATTTAAAATAGTAACCTTACGGCACTTTTTCAATTTTAACATCATCCATCCAAATACTCAAATCATTGTCTTTTGAGTTGGCGGTGATTCCAATTTCGAAGTTGCTGTACATGCCCTTTGTGCCTTGTTGAAAATATAAAAAATCGGTGGGGAGGGTGGTGTTGTTTTTGCTATCGATGATTAAATTTCCGTCTTGCCAAATTTTCACAGTACCGGTTTTGTTTTTTGAGAGTTTAATTTCCCATTCAATCTGAACCCATTGGTTTCTTGGGATATCAATTTCTTTTCCAGCACTTTGTATAATGTCTTTTTCGTTGAATTTATATTCAACCCTAAGTTGATTATTCACCAGTGCCAATCGCATTCCCGGGCCAGCACCAATAGCAGTTTGCTCTTCTATGTCCATCAAAAATAACCACTCCAGCGAACTTATTCCTTCAATAAAATACCAGGCAGACATTTTTACTATTTCTCCTTCCCAAAACGCCATGTTTTGCTTGGCAATACTCGCTTTGGAAGAACCATCGGCATCGGATTTCTTGGCCATGAATTTCAAAGACTTACGTCCGGAATGAACGTTGATTGTATCAACGTTGATGGAGTTTCCCGCCCTTGTGTTTTGGGTAAAAGACCAAAGTTGGTTGTTGGTTAAGAGTAAATCATTGAGTGTTGCGTAATTTTCAAAATTGTCTTGAAAAAAATCAGGACCATCGAAATGTTTTTCCTTGTTACAAGATGTAAAACTTAGAAATATTAAAATCAACCAACAAAACTTATTCATGGGGTTTGGTATTAAATTTATAGCCAATGCTAAATCCTGCCCAATGTTGGATTTGAAAATCTACAATGTAGGAAATCAATGGGGTATAGGTGATCCGGTAAAACCAATTTTTTGATTGAGGCTGATAGCGATATCCAACGGCAGCCGTTGTTAAAGCAAAAAAACTTCCTTTTGTGGTCACGGTGATGCCTTGTCCTGCCCCAATTTCAAGTTTATGTGCATTTTTGCCAATGATGGAATTGATCATCAACGGAAATACAATTCCAGTTCCATTGTTATTGTCGATGGGTGCCAAACTCAATCCCGCCCGCCATGTAAAATCTGTGAACTTCTTCCTGCAAAACGCTTTTTCAAGATTGATGGAACCTAAACCTCCGCTGCCGGCAATTTCGAAATACACAGATTTTGTTTCAGGTGTATTCGTTTGTCCAAAAGCCAATTGAATTAACAAAACGAACAGAAACAAAACTTTGTACTTCATGCTGGTTTTTGCTTTTTTTTTTGGGGGATGATTAATTAACAATGCCTGTTAAATTTTTCGGGTCAGGCCATATATACTTTTTTGTTAAGATTTCTTTGTATAGTTTTTGTCCGATGGTTTTGTCTTGGTTAATTAACCAATTAAAATGTGCATAATATCGAAATAGTTCATTTAGCGGTAAAAATATGGCATGGAAGGCAATCGCACTTTCAATTCCTGCCATTAGGGAAAAGTCTAATGTAACGCCAGCACCATAACTATTGGCTAAAACTCCAAAGGTTATAACAAACCCAATAAACCCTAGAGAACTCGCAATTATAGCTCCGGCAGGAGAACGCCAGATTTTTAGTTTGTTTATTTTATTAAAAGGGTAGAACCCAAAGGTGTTTTGATCGCTGCTGTATACAAATAGGCCATTTTCATGGTAAGCAATTAATTGTCCTCTTATAATAGATTTATCGTAAAGAAATAGCCTTAAGGATAGCTGTGTTTTGGGTTTATATAAATTTTTAGTGCCAATTTTTTCTTTGATTTGTGAAGAATCATAGACTGATTTATACAGTGCAGTGTCGAGGGTAAGTATTTTGTTGAAATCTTCAAATTCACTTTCCTGGGCTTTACTTGAATTTGTGAAAAATGCAAATAGCGTTAGGACTAAAAATTTTAAAATTCTAATATATGATTGATGATTATTCATTTGCAAATTATTGGAATGCAATTTTAAGGAATTCAATTGATAAGAATAAGTGAATGAGGCGAAAATCATTAGGAATATTTAAGTGATTTCCTTAAATGCAACATTGTGAGTTGCGAAATTCCGTAATTGGGAAGTTTGAGATTGGAATTTGATGGGTACAAAAGCCCGGATAATAATGCAAATTGAACTATATTTGGAGGGATAATAACAAGTTAAAATGAATACATTGTTGCTAATTGTAGAATTCTTCGGCCTGAGTATTGAAGTTTATTTCGTATATATGATTCTTGCAATACCAATGTTTTTCCTGTGGAAATGGTTTTTTAAAAGGTATTTCAAAAATGATAGAAAAAGGAAGGTAGCGTCAATCATTGCAACATTAATTGTTACGCCAATTATTTATATTGGTATAGTTTTCATTTGGATAATTGGTTTGTTATCTTATCCGGAATCTGATTTTGATCAACAAAAATGGAACGAGAATAAAGAAAAGCGTTATGAACTTTCCCAAGATATCATTGAAAGTAAAATGCTCATTGGAAAAACTAAAACAGAAGTGCGCCAATTGTTAGGTGATGAAGGCAATTCCAACGAAAGCGACAGGTGGACTTATAATTTAGGATATCTGCCTGGTATAGTAATTAATGATGAAGGTCAGGATGTACTTGAAGTTAATTTCAAGAATGGTAGGGTGGCGAAGGTGTTGCAGTATACGGGGTGAGAAATGGGTTTTCATCGCGGTGCGATGGGTTTTATCTTCTTCCGTCGCGGATTGCCTCACTTTGTTTCGGCAACGGGATTAGCTGCGCTGATCTCTACTGTTTAGTCCTGCAAAAGCAAAGTCCATCGCTAGCGCGATGGCTTTTTTCATGGCATTCACTCGCGGTGTTTCGGGTTTTCATCGCGGTGCGATGGGTTTTATCTTCTTCCGTCGCGGATTGCCTCACTTTGTTTCGGTAACGGGATTAGCTTCGCTGATCCCTACTGTTTAGTCCTGCAAAAGCAAAGTCCATCGCTAGCGCGATGGCTTTTTTCATGGCATTCACTCGCTTGCATGCTTCGCATGCAGACTCGTTCATGCCATGAAAAAAGGCCTCAACTTTCGTTGAGGCCTTTGCTTTTGATCGTGCACGCGTAGGGATTCGAACCCCAAACCTTCTCATCCGTAGTGAGATGCTCTATCCAATTGAGCTACGCATGCGTTTCTTCCGGAGCTGCAAGGGTTGGAAACAACCCCGAAAGGGGTGCAAATATACAATGAAATATTTTCGATTGCAAACTAAGTTCAATAAAATCGTATTGTTTGCGCAAATTCATGCCAAATTATTACTTGTTTGCTTTCCTTAAACATTGCCTACCTTTGCAGTATTGAAAGATTTTATAAAATTGGGAATAGCGCAGCCCATTATCGATGCGCTTGAGGCTCAAGGTTATTCTACACCTACCCCCATTCAAGAACAAGCTATCCCTGCCGCCTTGGCAAAAAGTGATATTTTAGGTACCGCCCAAACCGGTACCGGAAAAACTGCCGCATTCTCTATTCCTATTATTCAGCACTTGTCCGAAAACCCAAGTCCCTCAAAAGGAATAAAAGCACTTATCTTAACCCCAACACGTGAATTGGCACTGCAAATTGATGAATCTATTGCAGCCTATTCAATCAATACAAATCTTTGGCATGCCGTGATTTTTGGTGGTGTAAAACAAGGTGCGCAAGTAGAAGCAGTGAAAAGAGGTGTTGATATTATGACCGCCACTCCTGGTCGATTGCTAGATTTAATGCAACAAGGACATATTGACCTTAGAAACATTACGCATTTTGTGCTGGATGAAGCTGATAGAATGTTGGACATGGGATTTATTAACGATGTAAAAAAAGTGATTGCCAAGTTGCCGGTAAAACGTCAAACCCTTTTCTTTTCGGCAACAATGCCATCTGAAGTGGTTAAATTGAGCAACTCTATATTGGTTAATCCTGTTCGTGTTTCTGTTGCACCCGTTTCTACAACTGCTGAAAAAGTTACCCAAAAAATGTTCCATGTAGATCAGAAGAATAAAAAGTATCTGCTACGCCATTTATTGGAAAATAAGGAAGAAGAAATCCCGTCAGTGTTGGTGTTTACAAGAACCAAACACGGTGCCGACAAAGTGGTGAAAGACCTTGTGAAAATGAAAATTTCTGCACAAGCCATTCACGGTAATAAAAGTCAAAACGCACGTCAAACTGCATTATCGAACTTTAAAAATAGAACAACCCGTGTTTTGGTAGCAACAGATATTGCTGCCCGTGGTATTGATATTGATGAACTTACGCATGTAATTAACTATGAAATTCCGAATATTTCTGAAACCTACGTACATAGAATTGGTAGAACCGGTAGGGCTGGAAATAGTGGTGTGGCATGGTCGTTTGTTGATTGGGAAGAAGTTCCTTTTATCAAGGACATTCAAAAGTTGATACAACAGATGATTCCCATTGAAGAATCACATCCGTTTTTACCTGGTACCAAAGTAGCAGAGGAGCAAGATGCGAAACCATTTTTCCGCCAAGCAGAAATTTTGCAAAACCAAAAGGCAAAGAAGAAAGCGAAAGCAGGAACTTTAACTTCAAATGGTAACTTCAAATCGAAATCTCCAAATAATTCTCAACCGCGTTCTGGTGGAAATGCAGAGCCAGTATTTCAGCCTAAGCCAAAACCACAAGGTGAACCTGGACTGATTAAGAAGAAATTCAAACCATTAGGAAGCAAAGATTAATTCATCTTCGCTTTTAATACGGAATAGATCAACTTGATATTGTTAATATCAAGTTCTTGCATATTTGAAGGATCAATCTCAGTGTCTGATTTAACTTCGTTTGAAATATACGATGCGTAATTTTCAAGATACTGGGATTGAGATTCTGAGAATATAGCAACGTTTTTAAAATTGAAACCATTTAACGTAGCAATTGTCATGGCTAGAAATTGCAATTCTGAGGGATTTAAATTTTGCAAACTTTCAGCAATCATTTGAATTCCTTGGATGTTTTTGAATTTCGACATTAATTTCTTTTCGTTTACGTCTAATTTGTTAAATGATAAGTACATCCATTGTGGATTGATTTTATCTGTCGGAGTATTTAAATTCGGAAATTCAACTTTCAGTTGGGCAGGTGCTGCTTTTGGAATTTCTGCTACCACAGAATCTTTGGTGCTTTTTGAAATTTCTACAGTTGTTAATACTGTGTTATTAGCAATTTTTGTAGAATCCAATTTTCTTGAATTTTCTTGTACAATGAAAGTTGTGTCTATTTTATTTTGAGGGACAATTGTTTTGGATTGGATTTTAGGTGAAATACTTGGATAATCTTTAATCTGCATTTGATTTCCATAATATTGATCTTGTTCCAATACTTTTTTTCGATATTCCAAACCATTTGATACTGAATATTTGATTTTTGCTCTATAATCATCAGAAATTGTAGAAATCAGATTAATGGGTCCACCAATTGCAGTATAGTACAAACCAGTGCCTCCTGCTCCTACTATGCCATATAAAATACTAAATAAAATTGGAAAATGGGAATCAGTAAGTCCGTACAGAAATCCAACACCTCCTCCAACACCAACAGCAATTCTGAATTGTTTATTAAAGCTAATTCCGCGTTGAATAAATTTGATTTTTTCATAAGGAATAAATAAAATCGTACTTTTAAAATAAACAAAAATTCCCTTTTCTGAGATACAAATTAGTTTGCAGTCTAATTTCTTTGTGATATTTCCATATTTGTAGTTGACATAAATACGACGTTTTTCACCAATATCTATAATTGATAAAGGCAAATAAATTTGGGCTAGTTCATTCGTTGAAGAGAGTTTCAACAAAACTTCTTGTGTAAGGATGTTTGAAGAATCGTCATTGACTCTGCTTTGCACCTGAATATTATCGAAACTTCTATCTGTGGTTTCTTGAAAATCTACCTTTTTTGCATTTGTTAAATTGGCAAATAAAAACGCAACAGTGAATAAAATAAGTTTTATTATTTTCATACTAAATGGGATTGTTCAAATGGTTTCAATTTATTGATTGTTCGTATTAGAAATCAATAATCAGTTCTTTTTTTTCTTTTAATACAGCGTAAATTAATTTGATATTGTTAAGATCAAGCTCTTGAAAGTTTGAAGGATCTATTTCTGAATCTGGTTTTATTTCGAATGCGAGATATGGTTCATTATTTAGCAGATATTGACTTTGGCTTTCCGAAAAGCGGGTAATATTTCTAAAATTGTAACCATTTAGTGTAGCAATTGTAATTGCTAGAAATTGCAATTCAGAAGTATTCAGGTTTTGCAAATTTTCAGCAATCATTTGGGTGCCTTGGATGTTTTTAAATTTCGCCATTAACTTATTTTCATTAACATCTAATTTGGTGAATGAAAGGTATAACCATTGTGGGTTGAGTTTGCCTTTTGCATTATTTAGATTCGGGAATTCAACTTTTAATTCAGGTGTCTTTCTTTTTATTGGCACAACAATCAATGAATCTTTGGTACTATTTGATATAGTGGGATTGGATATTATAATTTCGTTAGAAATTACGCTGTCCTTTTCTACTTTAGGTTCAGGTATTTCCGATTTTACTTGTTCTTTTTTTGTTTGTTTCGCAAAAGGATAATCTGTTAATTGAAGATTTTGGCCCCATAATTCCGATTTTTTTAGTGCGGTTGAAATAAAAGGAATTCCATTTTTTGGTAAATAGTTGATTCGAAATCTGAAGCTGTTTACATATTTGGCAAAAAAGTAATAAGTTCCATAAAATCCAATAAAATAGGCGTCGATAACAGCTGGAGTTGTAATAATTGGAAAAAATTCTCCAATGCTAACTGAAACAATAGCGCCCAATCCTAGTCCCCAATAGGACATGATTTTTAGTTGGGTATTGAAATCGCGGTTATGCTGTATGAATTTTATGCTGTTAAATGGGATGAATTCAATATAGTAATTTTCGTAAACAAAAATGCCACTATCAGACAAACACAAGAGTTTATAGTTTTGGTTGTAATTGAAATTATCAACTTTATAAGATACATATACAATTCCTTTATTCTTTAGGTCGGGATTGCGTTTTAATGGATGATAAACGGATGTGTATTTTCCTGATTTTGATAATTCTAATAAAAAATCACGGGTCAATGGTTCTTCTTCAACTTCATCTGGATCTGCATCGTTGGAATTTGAGTGCTCAAATTCAGCACTTTTATTAGATGTATCTTGATTGTTATGAACTGCCAAAACATTCGTTGCTGTGAGTATAAAAAGCAATATGGCAATTGATTTTAATGATTTCATTTATTGATGATTTTGCACATACAATAATACATAATCAATAGGTTATGACTTT
This sequence comes from Flavobacteriales bacterium, assembly GCA_947447955.1. Taxonomy (GTDB): domain Bacteria; phylum Bacteroidota; class Bacteroidia; order NS11-12g; family UBA955; genus VMCP01. Next base: position 165,294 of record CANFLS010000003.1, read on the forward strand.
GCTTTTTTATTGATAAATATAATTTTTTTTTAAGGAAAAGCCTTAAACATTAATGGTGCATTTGCGGAAATCAATTATTAGTTGGAATACGTTTAACTTTAATTTGTTGCCACATAATTTTAAAAATATGAACTTTATTTCTGTAACAATTTTATTTATTGAAGCACTATTTTTAGCCGATTTAATGTCGGGCGTAGTGCATTGGTTAGAGGACACCTACGGAAATCCAAATTGGAAATTTTTAGGTTTGGGGAAACATGTAGTGGTGCCAAATTTGGTGCATCATTATAGACAGCGAGATTTAGTTAAGGGAAACTGGTTTGATCGAATATGGACGTCTGCGGTATTTTTATTGATAGTATTACTTATTCTATGGGCATTTGGATTGGTGAATCAATTGGTTTGTTTGACATTTTCAATTGCCGTTTGGGGTAATGAAGTACATTGCTGGAGTCACCGCTCACCGAAGGAAAATGGTAAAATTATTACGTTTTTACAACGCAATTATATTATACAATCGCCGAAACAACATGCAAAACATCATATTTCTCCATACGCATGTGATTTTTGCGCCATGACTCCCTACTTAAATCCAATTTTAGAGGCAACCAAATTTTGGAGAATTTTGGAGTTTATCTTGGGTATATTTTTCATTAAACCCAATAGAGGAAAAGAATGCAGAATGGTTGATGGCAAATACTATTAATTTTCGCTGGGTTCAAATCCTGTGAAAGATTTGATATCGACCTTATTGGAATACAATGAACTGTTTGATAATACCATTTTGTAATATTCCAAGCCATTTGAGCTGCTATAATTGACAGGATATTTAATGTTCTTGTTATTCAATCGGATGTTATAAATGGGAGCGAGTAAAATTTGTGCAAAGGTGATGGCGCTTACGCCTCCCATAATATAGCCATCGGCAATGGCATCAAAACTTTGTTCATTGTTTCTAAAGGCAAAGAAAGTTCCCAATACTGCACCGGCTTTCCAAAGTACACTTCCATAAGATCTACCTCTTCTTATCCATTCAATGCTCTCGTATGGAAGGTATACAATTCCCAAGCTTTTATCTGTGTATACATAAACCCCAAATTTGCTTACGCAAATCAATGTCCCTCTATAATCATCTTCATTTTTGGCATGCACCACCACATGTTTATGTCCATTGAGGTATTCTTTTTCAATGTCTCCCGAAACATTAAAAATGCCCAATTCGCCTTTCGAAACATTATCATTGGACGCCATTCTCATTGAATGTAAAAATTCAATATTGATTGCCAGAGGGATAAATTTAGGAGGAGTGGTTCCGGCATAAGATGGATTTGAAAAAAGAAATAGTATTGTAAATAGGTACGGAATTTTTGAATTAAAAAATGATTTCATGGGTGAAAATTTTCACAATGATAATTTATTTTTCGCAATTTAGTTTTTTAATTGAAAATGGTGGGGTCAATATTTTAGGTGAAATGGAATTATCTAATTTAAAAGTTTTAAATTGCATCTTTTTATGAAACAAAGAGATTACGTTTTAATTGCTGCAGTTTTAATTTCACAAACTGCAACTGCCCAGTGGTTCAAAAAAGCAAAACCTGTTCAAATTGCTCCTGTGGCCGAAGCTGCAGGAAATAAGAATAAACTAGAATCAATTGAATCTAAAACTAAAAATTGCATCAAATTTAAGGGCATTTTTAATTTTTACAGAGATACAAATACAGGTCAATTGTTCATGGCTGTGAACAAAGCTCAATTAAATCAAGAGTTTATTCATTTTACCTATACCGAAAATGGGGTAGTAGATGCGGGACATAACCGTGGTTCATACAGAGGTAGTAGAATTTTTAAAATAAAAAAGTCTTACAACAACTTAGAATTCGAACAACAGAATACCAATTTCTATTTTGATTCTACCAATCCAATTTCGAAAAGTGCCAATGCAAATATTTCAAACTCGCCTTTGGCGTTTGAGAAAATCATTGCTGAAGATAAGAAAACCGGTGATTTATTAATTGATGCCGATGAATTGTTTTTATCTGAAAAATTGCACCAAGTAAAAAGTCCAGGTCGTCCTGGTTCTGAGGGATTCAAACTTGGCGGTTTGGCAAAGGGTAAAACCCAGTATGTTTCAGTAAAAGATTATCCTGAAAATGCAGATATTTTGGTTCGTTATGTATACGACAATCCAATGCCAATGGATGGCGGTTCTGAGGAAGTAACAGATGCCCGTTCCGTGAGTATAGAATTGCAACACAGTTTTATTGCTGTGCCTAAAAACAACTTTAAGCCCCGCAAAGACGATGCCCGTATAGGATATTTTTCTGAACAAGTGAATGACATGACTGGCATTGGGGTTACCAATTACAGAGACATGATTCACCGTTGGAATCTAGAAAAGAAGGATCCTAGCTTGGCGAAATCTGAACCAATTAAACCAATTACTTGGTGGATTGAAAAAACTACTCCTAAAGCTATCAAATCTGTAATTAAACACGCCGCTTTAGAATGGAATAAGGCATTTGAGCCCTTGGGCTTTATCAATGCAGTTCAGGTTTTTGAACAATCAGACACTGCAACTTGGGATGCGGGAGACGTTCGCTATAATGTGTTGCGTTGGACATCTTCTCCACAGCCTCCTTTTGGGGGATATGGACCGAGTTTTGTGAATCCGAGAACTGGTGAAATTTTGGGCGCTGACATTATGCTTGAATATGTGTTTTTGACCAACCGTGTGAAATTGGAGAATTTATTCCAACCAGAAGGAAATGCATCAGCAAACGACCATAGCGGCTGCGATGCAGGGTTGTATTTACACCACCAGCAATTGCTTGCTAAAAACTTATTGCAAATTTCAAACAATGACGAAACTGAAATTTCTAGATTGTTGCAAGAGTCCATTCACTATTTGATTTTGCATGAAATGGGACATACGATGGGATTGATGCACAACATGAAGGCTTCTCAACTGCATTCCCCTGAGGAATTACAGAATAGAGAATTGACCATGAAAACTGGTTTGATTGGCTCTGTAATGGATTATCCCGCGATTAACCTTCCCTCAAAAGACGAAAAACGCAAAGTCCAATATTGTCAAGTTGAACCAGGTCCTTACGATTATTGGGCAATTGAATATGGTTATAGTTTAGGTGCCAAAAATGAAACGGAAGAAGAAACGCGTTTGAATACAATTGCCGAAAGAAGCATTGATAAGACTTTGGCATTTGGAAACGATGCCGATGATATGCGCTCTCCGGGCAAAGCAATTGACCCAAGAGTGATGATTAATGATTTAAGCAGCGACGGAATTAAATTCAGTGTTGATCGCATTGAATTGGCACAGAGCTTAATGCCTAATTTGTTAAATCGTTTTGGAAATGATCAAGAAAGCTATCAGGCATTGGTTACTTCATTTAATTCATTGAGTGGTACTTACGCAAGTAATGTTGAAATCATTTCGAGATATATTGGCGGTGTTTATGTTCAAAGAAGCGCTGCAGGACAAGTAAATGCTCCAATTCCAATGGCTGCGGTTCCATTCAAAGATCAAAAGAGAGCCATGGAAGCGTTAACCAAATATGCATTTGCTCCTGATGCCATGAAGTTCCCTGAGGAATTGGCGAGCAGGTTACAACAACAAAGAAGAGGTTTTGGCTTTTTTGCCACTGGCGAAGATCCCAAATTGCATAATAGGGTTTCGAGAATGCAGGTTACTGTTCTGTCGCATTTGTTAAGTAGTTCTGTATTGCTTCGTTTAACAGATAGTAAATACTTGGGCAACATGTATTCGGTAAACGAAATGTTGACAGATTTAACCAAGTCTATATTTGCTGAAGATCTTACTAAAATTGTGAATTCACATCGCAGGGTGTTGCAAACAATTTATACAGAAAGATTAATTTCAATGATGGAACAATTTAAAATGGGTTATGATCCTATAACTAGGGCATCATTGTACCAACAATTAATGTCTATTCAAAAGATGATGAAATTAAACCCAGGAACTGATTCAGAAACGGTTGCACATAGGGCTTATTTGTTTAGTTTGATTGAGAAGTCACAGAAGAATTAATTTTAATAGTAGATTATTGGAATGATTCGCAACAGACATAACTATTTTGCACTTGGCGCTTTCATGCTAGGCACAGCAGTAATTTTAGGAGCATTTGGTGCTCATGGACTTGAAAAGAAAATTTCTACGCATTATTTGGGGACATGGAAAACTGCTTCTGAGTATTTGGTATACAATGCATTGGGGTTAATGGCCTTTGCGTCTTATAAATCTTCTCATAAACAGATAGTTGATGGGGTTGTAAAGCATAGAGATAATTTGGACTTGAGAATTTCAATTTTTGCAATCATTTTGGGCGCATTTATTTTTTCAATAAGTTTGTATTTGGTTTCATTAAACCAACTGATAGGTGAAAAATTCAAATCTATGGGAATGGTAGCTCCCTTGGGCGGTAGTTTAATGACATTGGGTTGGATTGGTGTAGGCAATCATTTTTTAACACATAAAAAACAGAAAAAATGAAACAAACGGTAATTTATATGCGTCATGGGGAATATGACCGTATGGCTCAAACCAAGAAACCAGGTTCTTTGACACCATATGGAGAAGAAACTTCTAAAACAGTAGGTGAGTTTTTATTTGACAAAAGTTATATACCTGATTTGTGCGTTTTTAGCAATGCTACCCGTGCCAAAGAAACAAAGGAAATTTTGTTGAACAGCCTTTGTAAAAAGGGCAATTTAAATCTGAATGACATTCAACAATTGGAAGTTCCTGAATTAAATGAATGTTGGGATTTTGATCCAATTGTTGCTGTCTTGAAAGAAAATCAAGAAGCGAAATGTATTTTGATTGTTGGACATAATCCAATTATGGGTGCATTAGGCAATATGCTAATTAATAGAACTGCGAGATTTAATCCAGGAAGCTTTATGGTTGTTCAATATAACGTTCCGGTTACCAACCTATCGGTTGCAGATCACAATGCAATTGACATGCTTGATTTTGAGTTGGCTTAGGATTGTTAGAAACCCAATACCAAACTTGCTTTAATTGCAAAATTGCCTCTTGGATTTGGCTTGTCAAATGTAGGATTTAATCTGTGTGTCATTCTCCAAATGGCATCAATTCTAAGAACTTTAAATATGTTTTCTATGCCAAATGCGGTTTCCCAATATGGAACATTATCAAAGGAATGTATAGGTTCGAATTTTGGACCGCCTTGAATATTCTGAGGGATAAGACTTCTGTTTTCCAAACTCAAAGTTCCGTAAATGGCCTTTGATGATATGATTTCCCTCCAGTTAAACTTTTTGATGAGCGGTATTTTATTTAAGAACAAGCCATTAAAATGATGTTCTATGGCAATTTGTACATTTTGATCGGTTACAAATTCAAATAAATCCATTTGATTAAACGCCCTTTTGTTATAAAACGGAGATCGGTTTCCTAATGGAATATTTAACAATGGAAATGGAATTTTCCCAAACACTTTTGACGCATCAATAGAAAACAAGGTGCGCCCAATTCCAGACCAAATTTTGCGTGTACTTAATCCGAGTCCAACTCGTTGGTAATCGTATTGACTACCAAAAACTCCACTCAATCCCCTTAAATAAGTCAAAGTATACACTGGTCCCGGAACATGAACTGTTCTTCTTTTAGTGGAGCTTAATAAATGAAATGCTTTTGGTTCGTATTCTAATTTGATAGTTACTGTGGCGTTCGTTAAACTATTTTCAATGTTGTTGGTTCCATCTTGATACCACCCAAGGTTGAACTCTTTATTTCTAGGATAGTCGAATTGCCTGTGCGATAATGAAATACGGGTTCTTAATCCTTTGGCAATATCAGTATTGAAATCAATTTTATTGCTGGTACAGTAGGTTAAACTTCTGCTCCCAATCATATTTACAGCATTGATTAATGCATCTTCAGAGGCTACTGCATCGTTGTCGGAAAATCCAATTAACTCAACATCTTTAGAATGAGACAACGTGATTTTGGTTCCTGTCATTTTATTCAAATGCCAATCTAACTTAGCCCCGTACTTGAATTTTTTATCGCTGTAGCCATATCCTAAGAAAGTTTCGAAAACAAAGGTTTTTGAAAAATCCTTGGAAGTTCTAAAGCCAATTCTGTTTCTGAATCCCTCGAGTTTATTAAAACTTGCCAAAAGATAATAAGGTCCAAAATCAAAATCTTTGTATTGATAATATCCGTCTGCCAAGAATGTAACAATGTCTACCCATTTGGTAATGGTGGGTAATTTCTTAACTGAGTCAATTCTGGAATAAATACGTTTTTCGGTGGCAGTTTGTTGAAAGTGACTGTGATTATCCCAAAAAGTATCCGATTGTGTTAATCCGCCATCGCCAATTTGAATGCGCTCTCTGAAGTAATCATCGTTGTGAACGATGTTTGTTTTGAAATCACGGCAACTGATAATGTTGGTAGCCAACATTCCACTTGCATTGGTATTGATTTCAGCTACATCTAATAATGTTCTAGAATTGTTGCAAATATATCCATCACCAATTGGTGCTGGAATGTATTCTTGAGAAATTCGCAATTTGTCAATATAGTTCAAGTTTGAATTGCCATCTATTTCAAGCGATAACCTTACAACTGCACCCGTTGTATCTTCTACCCAAATCATTCCTGAAAATGCCAAATCTTTGTCGTTTTTTGGCGTAACTTTGATCATGAATAATCTTCTAGGTCCAAATTTGTCAACTCCAACAAGTTTGAAATTATAAATGAGTTTAGAAATAGAATTAACTGGGGAAACAATACCTTTTCCAAGTACAATTAATGTTGGATTATATACATTGTATTTAATGAGGGAAGATCCAACCAACTGCGATATTAAAGTTCCATCAGCAACACCAACACCCTTTACGCGAGATGCCAAAATGGTTTCCTTATTGCGTTGTGGATCATTTTGGTGTGCATAATTAGATAATACTTCACTAAAAAATATAGGTAATATGGCCTTGGTTGAATCGCCAGTTAGGAATGTCATGGTGTCGAACAACGGACCAATTTCCTTTCCAATTTTGCTTCCTTTTAGTCCTTTCCCAATATTATTTAAAGACAGAATAGACTTGCTAAAAACCTCACAATCATAATTGCCTGTATTTTCGGGGTTGTTTTTTTCTGCGTTTTTTTGAGCCAATTCAATCCATTTTAATGCTGGATTTATACCCAATACAATTTCAACTTTTGCAGTTTTTACAACTTCTCGGTCAAGGAAAACGGTTATGTCTTTAAGGTCTTTTTGTTTTGAAAGGATGATCGATTTCTTTTCATAAGCGCCATAAGCAATATTGAGAGTATCGGAAATAATTTCAGAAACATTGACGCTAAATTTTCCCTCAAAATTCGTATAAAAACCTTTGGTTGTGTTTCCCCAAAATACTGCGGCAAAAGGAATAGGTTCATTGGTTTCATTTTCAAAGATTGTACCCCCAATTTGAATTTGGGCAATAGAAAATTGAAAAGAAATAAATGCAACTATACTGAGGAAAAAACGTTTCAAATTCATGTGAAAGATTTCAAAAATAATGCATTATCATATTTTTTGGTATTTTGCTATATTAAATTTTGCGTTTGCTTAGTTTTTTGGACATTAAAGTATTGTATTTGTTTAAATATTACCCGGTTTTTTGCGAAAGTGAAAAGAAAGTGCCAATTTCACGGAATGAAATTGCAACATCAAAAGATTATTCTCAGTTTATTAGCAATCAATTTATTTTGTTCCTCTGTTAATGCCCAGCAACATGGCGCATCAAGCAGATCGGGGTATGAGTTGAGTCGATTAAATGATCCAGCTACGGGCAAAATCCCAATGGATATTCGATTGAAGGAATTGGCTTTTGCGCAAACTTTGCCCAAATCAACTGATGCCGATGGAATTGCACTTCGCGGAACACCTTGGTATCACAGAGGTCCATTTAATATTGGAGGTAGAACGAGGGCATTTGGTATTGATGTTGCAAACGAAAATAGACTGGTAGCAGGTTCAGTTTCAGGAGGGATGTGGTTGAGTCAAGACAATGGCAAAACATGGATGCCAACCCAAGGAACGAACGAACTTAGATCTGCAACTTGTGTTGCCCAAGATGTTCGCAAAAATCACAGAAATGTTTGGATTATGGGGTCTGGAGAAGCCTACGGTCAGTCTGCTGGTTCTTCTGGGGCTTATTACTTAGGAGATGGATTGTTTATATCTACAGATAGTGCCAAATCTTGGTCGCAAATCACTTCAACTTCTGGAGGCGTGCCAACTGCCTTTTCAACCAATTGGCAATTAATTTGGAATGTAGCACTGGATCCATCAGCGCCTGATACAACAACAGTAATTTATGCAGCAACCTATAACAATTTAATGAAATCATCAGACGCTGGTAAAACTTGGAAAACTATAAAATCGGGTGGTTCATATTTTACCGACGTTTTTGTAACAAAAAGTGGAACAGTTTATTTTACAATGAGTTCGGAAGGAACAAATAAAGGAATTTGGCGTTCTACAAACGGAGTCGATTTTGTAAATATTACCCCACAATTTATGCAAACCCAAAAATATCAAAGGGTTGTAATAGGGGTAGATCCACAAAATGAAAATAAGGTTTATTTCTTGGCGAACACTTCAGGTTGGGGCAAAAAGACATCAAATTATAAAGGTGATATTGAATGGAATGCATTGTTGAAATGTGAGTTTTCAAACAAATCAGGCGGCGGCGATTCAGCAAAATGGAATGATTTATCACTGAATTTACCAAGTGGTGGTCCTTTTGAACGTTGGAATGTTCAAGGCTCTTACGATATGTTTGTGAGGGTTCACCCAGCAGATTCAAATGTTGTTTTTATTGGAGGGACAAATGTGTTTCGATCAAAATCGGCGTTTGCAGATTCATTAAAAACGAGAATGATTGGTGGATACAAAATTGGAGCTAAGTTCCCTGATGTAGGAACATACCCAAATCACCATCCCGACCAACATAACATGGCTTTTTATCCCTCAAATCCAAATAAAATGATCAATACCAACGACGGGGGAGTATTCAGAAGCAATAATAGTTTAATGGATTCTATGGAATGGGAATCATTAAATAATGGATATTTAACAACACAGTTTTATAGCGTTGCTTTGGATCACGAAACCGAAATGAGCAATCTATTAATTGCCGGTGCCCAAGATAATAATTCCCTCATGACAAATACGTTTGACTTGAAATCACCGTGGAAGTCTGTTTACTTTGGAGATGGTGCTTACAATGCAATTGATAATGGGGCAAAGAATTTTTACTTGTCGAAACAACAAGGTAAAATGGTAAAAGCGCAAATTGACAATTCAATGAATCGAGTGGCTTACAAAAGAATTGATCCAATTGGTGCTGAAAAATATCAGTTTATTAACCCATTTTCTTTAGACCCAAACAACAACAATATTATGTATTTGGCTGGCGGAAAGTACTTATGGAGAAATGACAAATTGAATGAAATTATTTTAGATAATAAAAACGATTCAATTTCTTTGGGATGGACAAAAGCGAAAGATTCGGTTTCATTGGCAAATGCAACAATAACGGCATTGCATGTTTGTAAAACACCGGCCAATAGGGTTTACTATGGAGCGTCTAACAGAAAAGTATACAGGGTAGATAGTGCCAATAAAGGCCAAATGATTGCCATTGATATTACCAGCAATGCGGTTTTGCCAATAGGAAACGTGAGTTGTATCACCGCTGATCCAAACAATGGCGACCATGTAATGGTGTCTTATTCTAATTATGGTATTTATAGTTTATTTAGCTCAATGGATGCTGGCAAAACTTGGACAAAAGCTGCGGGGAATTTGGAACAAAATTTAAATGGATCGGGTAATGGACCTTCAATACGTTGGGTATCTATTGTACCCGTTGAAAACGGCAAAATATATTTGGTGGCTACAAGCACTGGTTTTTTTGCAACTGATACGTTGAAAGGAACATCAACTGTTTGGGTACAACAAGCAAGTGGAGAAATTGGAAATATGGTTTGCGACATGTTTGACGTTCGATTAAAAGATGGAACGGTTGCTTTGGCAACGCACGGAAATGGAATTTACTCAGCGAGACTTTTCAACACAACAGACATTTTAAAAACCAATGATTTCGCTCAAATTAATTTTAGTGTTTACCCTAATCCATCGAATGGTAATTTTTCAATTAAATCAAATGATAAATTTAAAATTAATTCGGTTGAAATTTTAGATGATTGCGGAAGATTAATAAAAAGAATGGATCAATTTGAAATTGATAAAAATCAATATAATTGTAAGTCGTTTAAATCAGGAATTTATTATTTAAGAATTCAATTGACTAATGGAAGAAATGTAACCAAATTGTTTAGCTTGATTGATTAGTGGCATCCTATGCGAGGAGTAAATTATTTTTAACAATTATATAACAACTTGACTAATTTGAATTTGATAAAAAAACGAGAATTATATCTATATTTGCGGTATAAATTAAAAAATAAATATGAAATTTTTAACTACTATTTTGTTACTAATTGCTCCTATATTGGCTTTTGGTCAAGGAGAAAGGGATATTGATTTAGATAGAAAAATCAAGGCTCTTGAAGTTCGTAATCAAAAGTTATTGAATGAATTAAGTTCAGTAAAGAAAAGTAATAAAAAGCTTGAAGATGCGGTGTCTGGAATGACAGATAAATTACAAGCTGAAATCACCAAATCGCAAGAATTGCAAGCGCAAAATGAGCGTGCAATGAATTTGGCTTTAGATGAGTTTGCAAAAAAGTTTGAAAAGCAAAATGAAACGGTTAAAGGGGTGCAAGATACATTGGATGAAAGATTCAATAATCAATTGATATACTTTGTTTTGGCGTTAATTGCTGTGGTAATTGTAGCCATTACAGTAACACGCTCTTCTACTCAAAAGGCACTAAAACAAAATACTGCCAATTGGAATGACTTCCAAACTCATTTGTTAAAAAAATAATACCATTCACAAAAAAAACGAAAATTATAAGTTATGAATAATAAACCGAAAGGAAAATTAGATGCAATCACCTTTGTCTATGGATTTGGTGCTGCGGTGGTACTTGTTGGTGCCATGTTTAAATTCTTGGGTTGGCAGTTTGCCAACGAATTATTTATTCTAGGTTTGAGTATTGAGGCCATTGTATTCTTAATCTCAGCGTTTGAAAGAAAAACTGAAGATAAAGAGTATAACTGGGAAAACGTATTTCCTCAATTGCAAAACCAAGGCACTGAATCTCCTGATACAAATTCCTACAATGATGCAATGACGCAATTCAGTGCAACCATTACTGAATTAAATGCCCAAATGAAATCAATGAGCAGTAGCGTTCAACAAATCAAAACTGAAATGGAAGCAAATGCTAAAAATTCAGCTGAAATGCAAAATAGAATGTCGGAATTTAATGAGTTAATGTCGACATACAACGGCAATTTGCGTCAAATTAACGATAAATACAACAACATTTTAGGCGGAAAATAATATTTTCAATGGGATCTACCATACAAATAACGCATTCTAAAAATCTATCTTTCAAGAAGTTATCTTTCTTGTACTTGGTTTTTATTTTGTTTTTATTTTTCTCGAGCCCAGGACAATATGTTATTCACTACACCAAACTTGCAACCACACAAACTGAATTGAATGAAAGGTTGTTAACCAAACTAAAGTCGTTTAAATCTGAAATCCCCCAAGAGTTAGATTTAAAGAATACTACTTTAGAATGTCTTAATGATTTAAATAAATTGGAAGCTGAGTATGCTACATATGCGGAAAAGAATTTGGTTAAAGGTGATAAGATAAAGGAAAATAATTTCGCTGAAAAAACAGTGAGAAGAGGTCCTTTATCTTCTACTGTGCAAGGCATTTTGAATAAATATTTATCCTCGTTTGCTAAATTTTCTAAAAAAGATTTATCAGGCGATTTGGTTAGTTTGACAGATTTTAGTCAGAATAATTTTAAAACAATTGAGTTTTTCTTTAAGGAAACTCCAAATGGGGTGGTTAAAACTCTTTTTGAACATTTCAAAACAGTTTTTCTCTATAATTCTTTGGTGGAATTGACTCACCAAAATATTGATTTGCCTAAGTTTGAACTGATTACCATTAATGATGCAAACTTTATTGAAAAATTCAGAAGATCATTGGTACTGGGTGAAACATTGGTTTTGACAATCAAACCAGATAAAACTGGTCTAATTCCTACGGTAAAAATAAATGGAACATTGGTTGATGTGAAACAAACGTCAAATTCAATTTATTCAATTAACTATAATCCATCAAAACCAGGTAATTATTCTTTAGAAGTAATAGTTGGTGAAAAGCGTTTGCTCAGTGGGTTTAATGTGTTGAAACCAGAATTTCGTTTTATTATGGAACGATCTAATTTAGATGTTGTTGTAGGTTCTAAATGTATTTTAAGTGTAGATTCACAATATATTCCAAGCAAGGGAGTGACATTCGTTTCAAGTCAAGCCTCAGTTGTAAGAATTAAAAATGCCTTATATATTACCCCTTCAGAAGCTGGTGTATTTGAAATTCAAATGAAAGTTGACAACCAAGTGGTTGATAAAGTGATTCTTTATGCCCGCGATCCAGGTGCAATTGAAGTTGGATTGATGGACATAAGTGGTGAATTGGCAAGTTTAGACAAAGCAAATAGGCTTGAATCTACCAATACTTTTTGGCAGGTTGTAAATTTCCAAATGACAGTTGTAGATCCTTTAGGGAATAAACAAACAATGAAAAGTGCTACAAGGTATTTAAGAAACGAATTGAGAGATTTGGAGGCTAAAGCGCCTGCTGGAAGTACTGTAATATTTGATAATATTAAATTAGTTGGACAACAAAGCGGATCTGCAAAAATAGGTCAGCCTATAATTTTGGTGAAATAAGATGGCAAAGTTTGTAAAAATATCGAAAGCTAAAAATTTGCGTTTTCGCTTGATAAGCTTGTTATACTTGTTGTTTATTTCCTTGTCTATTATTCAAATTCCAATTGAATGGTTAAGAATTAACCCAACCGTTGCTGATTATTTGAATTCGACTACTTCTAAAACCGTTTCTGTAATTCAAATTAAAGCAGCATTAGATGCAGTAGCTCAAATTGAAACAGATTATACCAAGGCAGTAGGCTACAATGAAAAAACCAAAACCATGAATGAACCAACAGGTTATGCGGTTTCAGATCAATTTTTCATTATGAATAAAAAGGCAGATTATCTTTTTGCCAAATTTGTTGACTTAAAAAATTATTTTGCTAGTTTACCTGAAACAAACCCCAAAAGAAAAGAGTTTGAAACTTTATTTAGCGGGGATTTGGAAAATGGTTTGAAAAATAACAAACCAATTTTATGGGCAGAATGGAAATTCAAACATGCACCTGCAACTGTTGTTAAAACATTACTTGCAGAATTGAGATTGCGTTTGAATTTACTTAATGGAGCCATAGAATTGGATAGCAAAGGTGACAAAGCAGATAAAATTGTTTTGTTGGCTTATAACCTTGATGTGTTAAAGCCCGGTGATACTGCAACTTTTGTAATTGCTAAAAAATCTGAAACCAAAGTGAAAATCGATTTGGGTGGAACCGTTGTAAACGATTACAAATGGAAAGGCGATACGTTGTTTTTCATTCCAAAAACTACCGGACAATACAATATTGAATTTAACTCAAAAGGAGTTGTAGATAAATTAAGTATTACTGTTATTCCTGCTGGTTTTACAGATGAAAAAACAGATGCATTGAGAACATTCTTCGTTGGTAAAAAGGCATCGGTAAAATATACCAATGTTTTAAAAGCGGATAAGGTTTATTGCACTTGTGCCGATGGCTCACAAATTTCTCAATCTATGGGAAATATTGATTTTACTCCACAAACTGCTGGATGGTGCGCTTTTCAAGTTGCAAGTTCAAATGGACAGGTTCTATTATTGGATTCATTGTATGTTCAAGATGTGCCAACACCGCAAATTATGGTAAATGGTGCGTCTGATAATAAAATTTCAATTAACAGAATTTCCCAAACAAAATCAATTTCAATCGGTGCGTTTCATCCAGATATGAATGCATATAAATATGACATTTCTAAAGTGAATTATACGTTGATTGGAGCGAATCGTGAAACTAAGTCAACTCAGTCTGGTAAAATTGATTTAGGTGGCACAGATATTGCTAAATTGAAATACATATTAATCAATGAAGTAGAAATTAAAACTGCTTTAAAACAAATTAAAATAACCCAACCATTATTAATTGAAATTATCAAATCATGAAGACCTTACGTCTAAATAAAATATTATTTTTTATGTTGGCTGTTGCTGCCAATAATTTGTTAGGACAGTCTGTCATAAAAATTGCAGATATTAAGATAGTTCCTGCTGGGGAAACCTTAACAATTCCAGCTGGTACAGTGGTTGAATTTGGTTCAGGTGCAGTACTTCAAGTTGAAGGTTCTTTAATTGTGAAAGGAACGGAATCAAATCCAGTAATATTCAAAAATTTGGAAGAGAAAATTTCGGGCTTGGGTATTGTTATTTCTGGATCTAATTATGAATCAACTGTTGAATTAA